>NZ_CP051774.1:1923623-2564831 GCF_012913485.1 Luteolibacter luteus
CATCGATGAGATGGATCGTTTTTCCAGACATGTTCATGGGGTAGGGAATCATTGCATCGGGCGGGTGAGCCTGCGGGTATCCACCGCGGCGTGATCAGGGCGAGGGCGCAGCGCATGCGGCACCTCGCAGCCCGCATCGAGAAAGGCGCGGGTCGCCTCACGGAGGCCTCGGAATCCGCACTGCCCGGCGATAAAGTCCGGCGTCAGCTCCGTCCGCAGCAGGAGACGGCGCACTTCCTCCAGTTGGCATTGGCGGATGGCAGCCCGCAGGGTCAGTCCGGTGGCGGCCAGAAAGCTCCGGCTGAATCGCGGCAGGGAAACCTGCTGAGTCTCCTTGACCACCCGCGCCGGTGTCAGCCCCTCGCAGGCATGGCGGCTGATGTAGCTGAGCGCCGTCCCGATGTCCGCCCGGCCAACGACCGGCCGGGATCCGGAATTCAAGCGACTGGAATCCGGCGGTGCCATATCACGCACCATGCCGGATCGAGTCGCGTCATTCTACGGGGCTTGGTTGAAATCGTTATACATTTTGTCTAAGGGCTCCCGCGACATGACGCCCCCGCGCAAAGTCGCTTTCGCCGCTGTCTTCTCCAGTGCCTGCATCCATCGGCGCATGCGGGGCGCCCTTTCTTATGCCGATGCGAATCCGCATATCGTCATCCGCGATTTCAGGATGCCCTTGGACCTAAAGAGCCGAGGATCCGTGGTCGCAGAAATCAACGCGCTCAAGGCTTGGAAGCCCGATGGCCTCCTCACCTTCATGGACAATCAGGAGTTCGAGATCTTGCTCAAGCAACTCGGCCCGGACGCTCCTCCCATTGTCAGCATGGCGGCAGTTACACCCCGCCCCGGTGTCGCGCTGGTGGGAGGATCGATGCCGAAGATGATCGAGATGGCGGTCCAGCATTTCCGCCAGCAGGGGATTCGCTCCCTGGGGATGTTAAAACTCGATCACGATCCGGTGATTCAAGAGCGCGGCAAAAGGGTCTTTTGCGAGATCTCGAAGCCCGCCGATCCCTCGCAGGCCGTCCATGTCGAGGAAGTGCCCACCGACCTCCCTGCGGATCTGGAGCGTCCGGTGGAACCAGTGCCACCGGGCCTCGCCGGCTGGCTCCGCAGGCTACCGAAGCCAGTTGGAGTTCTGACCGTGGACTATGGCGGGGGGAACTATCTGGTTCGCGTCTGCCATGCACTTGGCCTCAAGGTTCCTGATGAGGTAGCGGTAATGTGCGCGGATGATGTCGACCTTTGCCTCTCCAGTTCCCCTACTCTCTCAAGCGTGGAAGCAGCAAGCGAGATCATCGGACGCGAAGCAATGAAGACCCTCGACAGGATGATGCAGGGCGATCATCCGGACAATCCCTTCATCCGTGTGGAGGCGGTGGACATTCATGTGCGCCAGTCCACCGGCAAGAAGATCGCCGAGGTCTGTGACATGGCTGGAGCGATCAACCACATCAACCAGCAAGCTTGCAACGGCCTTACCGTGGAGCGACTGCTCAAGGAAACCCAGCGGGTCTCGAAGATGACCTTTCACAAGCGCTTCGTTTCCGCCACCGGCCAGACTCCGGGCGAAGCGATCCGTCAGCGCCAGTTCGCGGAAGCACGGAGGCTCCTGGCGGAAACCAAGCTCTCTGTCACTCTTGTTGCGGAGCAAAGCGGCTTCGGAAGCAGCAGTGATTTCGCGCGCGCATTTCGCGCAGCCGAAGGAGTAACGCCCCGACAATTTCGAGATCAAGCCCATCTTGGGAGCGGCCCATCCAAACCCATCCCTCAAGCATAGGTTCCCAGCACCTGGTGGACGTTCTCGATCGCCATGCTGCCTTCACCGACGGCGGCACCACAACGCTTCACCGACCCCGAGCGCACGTCGCCCGCAGCGAAAATCCCGGGACGACTTGTCTCGAAGGGATAAGGAGATCGCCCGGCATTCTTCCAGGCAGGGGCATCAGCTACGGCGGCACCGGTTTTGATGAACTCTTTCTCGTCCTTGAAAATCTCCGACGGCAGCCAACTCGTGCAAGGCTTCGCACCAATCATTGAGAAGACCGCGGCAGCTTCCAAGATTCGTCGATCGCCGCTGCGGGTGTCTTCGATCTCGATGTTTTCCAGCCGACCTTCGCCCGACATCTTCCGGATCTCCGTCCGGCGGAGGATTTCGATGTTCGGCTTTGCCTCCACGCGTGTGGACAGGTAGCTCGACATGCTCTTGGTGAGATCTTCACCACGCATCACGAGGTAAACTTTCTTTGCGACCTCGGAGAGGAACATCGCCGCTTGGCCCGCGGAGTTTCCCGCTCCCGCCACGAAGACGGTTGCGTCCTGGCAGAACTTGGCCTCCATGGAAGTCGCCGCATAGAAGACTCCCAGCCCTTCGAAGCGCTCCAGACCTTCCGCACCGATCTTGTTGTACTGGGCACCGCTCGCGATGATCACACACCTCGACCGCAGCGTCGCCGGGCAACCCTCGATTCGAATTGCTGCTCCATGCTCGCCATCCATGAAAGAGAGCGAGAGGGCCCGCGAAGGAGTCGAGAACTTGGCCCCAAAGCGGAATGCCTGGAGCTGCGCACGATAGGTGAGGTCCCCGCCGCTAATGCCGGTAGGAAATCCGAAGAAATTCTCGATAAGCGAGGACGAGCCTGCCTGCCCACCCGGGGCGAAGCTCTCGAGCACCACGGTTGAAAGCCCCTCGGAGGCCGCATTCACCGCCGCGGCCAGGCCTGCCGGTCCGGCCCCGACAATGGTCAGGTCGCAGAAAAGTTCTTCGGCTTCCTTCTCCAAAAGAGGGCGTAGCAGGCCAGCAATACGGGCGACTTCGAAGATTGCCGGCTTCCGTGCGACGGAACCATTGCTCGCGATCAAAGCAGGCAAGTCGTCGTCCGTGATCCCAAGCCTGCCACACAATCCCCGGCACTCCTCGGTCGTCGAGTCGATCACCCGGTGAGGGATGTGATTTTTATCGAGGAAGTCGTCGATGTGCCGCGCACCTTGGCAGCCCGGGTGCGCGAGGATCCGCAGGCCGGTGAACTCACGGTCCCGCTCCAAGCGCAAGCGGCGCATCATGAAAGCCTGAACGATCGGCTCCCCGACGCCGGGAAGCTCTGCCAAAGCCTTTCTCAGTTGCTCGGCGGGAATCTCCAGAATTTCCGACTCCGGAGCCTTTCCCCTGACGCTCGCCAGAGCAGAGGTCCCGTTCAGCATCGACACTTCCCCCACGAAATCACGTGGTCCGGGATTTGCCAGGATTTGCTCGCAGCCCTCGCGGGACTCGTAGGCTTCAAGTTCCCCACGCAGGACGACCACCAACGGAAAGTTCCGTTCGCCGGCGCAGAAAAGCTTCTCCCGCTCCCGCACGATCCGGCGCGTTCCCAGCGGTTCCAGAAGGGCGAGTTGATGATCGCTCAGCTTCGGATGCGCGGTCCTTTCCGTGTCGCGGTAAAATTGCTCGTCGGGATCTTCCTGATTCATTTTCGCGATGCTAGCCGGATTCTTGGATAGGAAAACTCCCTTCGTTCGTGACGAAGATTTCTCCTACTGCCAAGTGGGCGTGCGGAAGGACCGGCGTTTTTTGGCAAGGATTTTCGCTGGTCACCGAGGACTCGAAGGGGTCGGAACCCGCCTGATACGCCTGTTAAAACAAGGAAAATATCAGGCGCTGGGGACCACTGAACGCCCCCGCGGGGGCGGCAGGCAACGTGACTCCCCCTGCGGGCAGATTTGCTGAGCGGGCCGCCACAGGCCTTTTTCGATTCCTCCGAGTTTTTCCCGTGCATGAGAAAGCTGGTCCACGGGAAAAACTAAGCGGGGCAGCTCCGAGGTTCTACTGCCACCACGCGGCAAGCTCCCCGCAAAGCCCTTGTTCTCCTACGGACCCGGTCTTTCCCTGGAACATCGGGAGGTTAACACCCTAGTGGAGGTTGAGCCTAATTTCCCATTCCCGACTTCCGCCTCCAGCCGCGAGAAAACCGGCATTCCCATCCTGTGATGCATCGTCCAAAGCATCGTGACGGGAGTTCGTTGGTTCCAAGGCAAGGTGATGGTGGCCATGCCATCCACCCCGGGTGAGCCAAAGCCCGAAGAACGGATAATCGGCGCCGTTCCAAATGATTGAAAGGCTCCGCCCGGCGACTGGATTGCAGACACCGACTCCGACTTCTCCCTCGACACGGGCGAAGGCCTTGAGGGCCCCGCCTTCCGGGCCGAAGGAAAGTGTTTCTGTCCAATCTCCCGGAGGGAGCTGCGCTCGGACATCCGCAGGCAGCTCAAGCCGGTCCCCGGCTTCGATCGAGAACAGAGGGTGCATCGCCCAAATATACGCCTCTTCGTGGTCTCCCGTGTTCTCCAACCGATAGCGGAGGATGACCTGGTTTCCCTCCAGCCAAAGGCGGCGGCTGAACCGCAGTGGAGAGCAAGGAAGTTCCAAGGATATATGGATGACCCCGTGCTGTAGAGCTTCCTCATCCAGCGTGCATGCCGAGGCCCAAACCTCCCCGTGGTCAGGAAGCGCGCGTCCGTTCCAGAGGCAGGGCGCAATGGTTGGCAGGCACTCATCCCACCCTGCCAAGGTTCCCTCCTGAAACGCGGTTGCCGGCTTGCTCGCAAAGTAGCCGCCGAAGCCCTCAGGTTTCCACATCCACTCACGGCCGCTGCCGAGATGGAGGAGCGAATTCACCTTTCCTCCCAAGGCTGGCATCACCGAGATGGAAACCTGGCCATTCTCCAAGGTGACCTCCATGAATCCATCGCGCTCACGGATCGCAAATCGTGCGGAAGATTCCATCGCTTATTCGGCTTCGAGGAGAATCACGGTGCTCTCAAACGCGCGGCGGATCGGAAGCTTGAGGCCACCGGACATTAGCGAGGCACCGCTCGCGAATGTGCCCTGCATTTCGAGTGCGGAAGTTTTCCCGGGAGTGAGATTCACTTCTTCGATCCTGTAGTTTCCAGCGGGATCCAAGCCTTCCAGCTTCAAGGCATCCGTGCTCTCATCGGCGATCAACCAAGCAAAGAGAGCGGCCTTGCGCTTGTCTTCGCTGACGTAAGAAAGCGAGCTGCGAGGACCGCCGGAAGGATCTTCCAGGCGATAGAGATCTCCTCCTTGCACCACCTCGCGCAGGCGGTTCTTATAGAGATCGATCGCTTGCTTGCTGACTGCGAGTTCCTCCGCGGACATCTTTCGCGGATCCAGGTCCATCCCCAGCCGTGCGCTCATCGCCACATCGAATGCGAACTTCATGGGCCTTTTCCCGGCATGGGTCACGTGGGCACTGATGGCCTCAGCCGGAAAGAAATAGGAATAGGCATGCTGCATCGGGATGCGGCGCAATGGGTCGGTATTGTCGCTCGGCCAGAACTGCTGGAAACGGGAGAGGGAGCCATAGTCCACGCGGCCTCCACCGCCGGAACACACCATTACCGTGAGTTCCGGATAGGCGTCCGCCACACGATCCATCACCGCATAGACGCCGCGGATGAAATCGACGGGGAGATGGGACTGCCTGTCTGCGGACAGGTAACTGGATCCCGGATTGGTAATGTAGCTATTGCAGTCCCACTTCAGGTAAGCCGTGCCGGGAGCGCTCTTCAATGTCTCATCGATGCAGCGGAAGGCATGCTCCTGAACCTCGGGGCGGGACATATCAAGCACCAGCTGGTTCCGCCGGAAGCTCAGCGGGCGATGCTGCTGGGTAACTACCCACTCCGGATGCTTCGCGTAGAGATCCGATTTCACGTTTACCATCTCCGGCTCGACCCAGATGCCGAAAGCCAAACCCAGCTTCTCCGATTCCTCCACGAGAGGCTTCAGGCCGTGCGGAAGCCGCTTGCGATTCGGCAGCCAATCGCCGAGGCCCGCCTGATCATTCACCCGGGCATTCGCGTCATTTGCGAACCACCCGTCATCCAGAAGAAAGAGCTCCGCTCCCAAGTCTTTGGTCGCGCGCATGATCTCCACGATCTTTCCCTCGTCGAAGTCAAAGCCCGTGGCCTCCCAGTTGTTGTTCAGCACCTGCTGCGGCTTGCCCGCGTGGTGCATGCCATACTTCCTCGCCCAACGATGCAGATTCCGGCTTCCTTCGCCGGTGCCCTTCGTGCTGAGCGTGTAGAGTAGCGGTGGCGTGACGAAGCTCTCGCCTGGCGCCAGATGCCGTTCGGCGGATTCAGAGTGGACGCCGGCATTCAGCCGGACCTTTCCCGTCGGACCGGTCTCGAAATTCAGCGCGAAGTTTCCGGACCACGCCAGGGATCCCATCAGGACCGTGCCTTCACGCTCCCGAGCCGGTCCGCCGATGCCGAGCAAGAAATGGGGGGCCACATAGAGGTTCCCCATGGTGCCATAACGATTTTCAACAAGCTTGGTCCCGGGATCCAGCTTGGTCTCGACCGGGTTCATCTCGTTCGCCCAGCCGCCATGGAAATGGGTGAGCCAGAGATCTCCGGTGAAGACAAGGCTGGCAGACGCGAAATCCTGAAGGAGCACTTCCCCCTCCTCTTCGTTCCGGATCACCGCCCACTGTTCAATCACATCCTCCGCCGTTCTCGCCCGGAACATGAGATCCACGTGGAAATCATAGTGCGCATCCTTCAGTTCGACCTTGGTCAGCAGGCCATCGGCCTCCTCCGTGGTACGATGCCCGACGTAGCTCAGGACCGTGGAGGTATTACCATCAGCATGGCGGGCCCTCACGGCCGCCTTGCCGATGAAGGTCGATCCACCACCCGGATAGGCAGAACCGGGATCGGGGTCGCCATAGCCTGCGGCATCCGGAGCCTTGGGCTCGGGCAGACTCCGGGGAGATTGCTCCCGCGGGCCCAAGTATACCTGCGCGAGGTCTCCTCGGGTGCCCTTCTGGAAGACCAGCTCGACATTCTTCGTGGAGATACGGACAACACCGGATTCCTCCGCGGAGAGCGCGGATACCGAAAGCAGCACGAATAGGATCGGTCGCTTCATGGCAAGGTTGTCGCCAGGGCTCCATGTACGACCGTGGAAGCGGACGCGTGCTCCAGAGCAGCAAGCAGCTCGACCGACCGGAGGTCCGAATTGGTGAAGGCGAGCGACTTCTCAAGATGTTGCCTCGCCTTTTCCCCATCTCCGAGCCCGTGCCACGCGATGGCGATCAACAGATGGTTCTCGGCATCGCGGCGTGCCTGCAAGTTCTCGTCGAAAACGAGGAGATTCGGCAGAGAGGTCGCGAAATAGTCGATCTCGGCCTTTTCCTTCAGCTTCGCCTCTCCGAAAAAACGGAGGCTTTCGAAGAGTTCCCGGGCTTGCGCCTCGCGACCCAGCTCGCGCAGCGAGAGACCCCGGAACCAGCTCAGCGGGCTGTGTTCGGTCACCGCCATGTCGGCGAAGTCTCCGGCTTCGGCGGCGCTTTCCTCGAAGAATCGCTGCGCTTCCTGCGAGCGACCGAGCGTGGCCAAGCTACGACCAATCCAGTAGTTCACGTCCGCTTTCGCCTGCAACAGATGGTAGGCCTCCCCCAGATTCTCCGGTGTATCCATCGCCCGGGCGAAGAGTTCGTAGGCCTTGGCCGCGTCACCCGCAGCGAGTGCCTGGCGGCCCAGATTGAGCTGGGCCGTGGTGAATTGCCGGAGGACAGCGCCTTCCCCTCCCTCCCACGGGTGAAAGCGCCGGGTGGTGAGGAGTTCCAAGGCTCGTGCGGATTGGCCGCTGAGATTGTAGAGCGCCGCAAGTTCCACCGTGCAGTCGTCCCGTTCCAGCACCAGCGCTCGCCGAGCTTCGAGGAAGGCGAGCCGCTCCGCGATGGGATCGTTGAGCTTCTTTCGGAGCTGATCGTATTCGGAAAGCACACGGGCATCCTGCGGGTCCAAGGCCAAGGCTTTCAGGTAGCTGGCGCGTGCCGCGTCTCCATCGCCGCGCAAGTTCCAATAGGCGATTGCGAGGTTGCGGTGGACGGTCGCGAAATCCGCTCCTGCTGCGACCGATGCTTCCCAAGCCGCGATGGCATCCGCGTGGCGCCGGCGGTCGTAGAGGAAATTTCCCAGCGCATAGGATGCCACGGGATCCTGTTCCTTCCGGGCCGTCGCTTGGCAAAGCACGGCGTACTCCTCCAGGCGCGAAGGAAAGAAGCGATCCGGGCACTGGCCGCGTGCCCCATGCCACGCCTCCGCGGTGTCCCGCAACGAGGCCAAGAGGTAGCGAGTCATCGGAGTCAGGGAAAGCGGATTGGGCACCGCCGATGCCTCCACCTCCGTTTCATGGTGCCAGCAAAGCAAGCGGGCTGCGTCATCGCCAAATCCGGCTTCGATGAGATCGAAAGCGAGATCCAGAATCGTCTGGCCGTCGTTGCGCGTCGGGCTCGCGAAGTTCGCGCTTTCCGGCTCATACTCCCAGCGGGCCCAATGATCGAGCGGATCATGCTCAAGGATGCTCTTCAGCAGGGCGCTTGCCTCGGTCTCGCGGCCAAGCTTGCGAAGCACCTTCGCCTTCAGCACGTGGGCCTTCGAATTGCGACGATTGGTATCAAGAGCCTCCTCCAAGCGCTCAAGGGCGCGCTCGAAGCTGTCCTCGCGGCAATCCAAGGTAGCGAGCTGATATCCAGCGGCGGCACGCCATTCTGAATTCCAAGCCGCCTTCGCCAGCGCATCGCGGGCCGCAGCGTCCTCGCCCAGCCAACGCAGTGCGACACCGAGGTGATAGTGCGCCTCGCCCGTGACCGGATTCGGGTGGCGGGAGGTAAGCCGCGTGATCGCGATGAGGAAGTGATCCTTTGCCCGGGAGAACTCTCCCCGCTCCAAGGCGCGGCGGCCCATGGCAATGCGACACCGGGCATCCGAAGGATCGCGGCGCAGGGCTTCCTCCCAGTACAATTCCGGAGAGCGCGTTGGGTGGCGGTATTGTTCCAGATGCTCGCCAACGAAATAGAGCTCGTCCGTGGAGGGGATTTGCTCCGGCGCTGCGGGCTGCGTGGCCACCTTGCGATCACGAACCAGCACACTCCGATCCACTGGCCGGTAAGACAGCAGTTCCCTGCCCTCACGGTCGCAGAGGACGGCCTGAAGCGATCCTTCTTGATCCCCATGCAACCGCAGGCCCTCCTTCCGCCATGCCGCACCGGGAGCGAGGTCGATTTGCTCATCAACCAGAGTCCGCTCGCCTTCCTTTAGCACGAGGCGGGCGCCCTCGATCCGGGAAGGAACGGCGGCTCCAAAATCAATCGATCGATCATCTCCTACCACCAGCCGCAATGCGGCGCGAGTGCTGGCATTCTGGACCGGCCCCAAGCCTTGGATCGGCCACCAGTACTGGGAGAAGGTTTTGGTTTCGTAGGGCAGCAGGTAGGTGAAGTCCGGCTGGTTGTCCGTATAGACGCCGGCCATCAGCTCTACATAAGGGCCGTTCGCATCCGTAAGCTCGCGATCCCATGCGTGGCCGAAGCCATGATCACCCCAGGTCCACTGCTTCTTGCCGGGAGCGATGTGCCGGTCTGCCACATGGACGAATCCACCATCCGCGGCGAAGTCATAGCCGCCAAAGAAATCAAAGCGCGTCTGGCAGACCATGTAGCTGGTTGGCACGGGGATGTTCTTATACCAGCCGAGATCATTCGCGCCCGGCCGATCCTGGTAAGGCACCCCGTAGTAAGGCTGCTCCGCCTGGGGAAAGGTCGATTGCGCACGCACGGCGTGGTCGGCGACATAATGGACATCCGGCGGGAAGAAAGACTGGTAGCGATCATGCACCAAGGCCGCAACATTCGCCCACCAGAGGAAGGTGCGGGTCAATGCCGTGCGATTGTAGAGACGGCCCCGCAATTCGATGAGCGAGGAGTCCGGACGCAGGCGGATCCCGTGCATCCCCTTCAGGCGGTGAATCGGATCATGTTCGCTGAACCAAATCGTGTAGACGCCATCCGGCTCCTCCTCGATCGCGACATCCGCCGGAAGGAAGGTCCCGGGGCGGTGATGCTGCGGCCAATTGAACTCCACCCCGCCGGAAATCCACGGACCGGCCAGACCGACCAATGCGGGCTTGATCACGTCCTGCCGGTAGAAGAAGTCGTAGCCGTCGTTCTGCTTGTCCTGCCCGACGAATATCCGGCCTCCGATTTCCGGCAGCATGACCAGCTTCACGAGATCATTCTCCAGCCGGGCGGAGCGGTAGCTCACCGGGACGGGATGATCGTGGACCTTGTCGATGAAGGGCACGGGATAGACTTTCCCGTTGGATCCCTGATAGACGCGTTTTTCGAAGAAAACCGGATTCTTCTCCGGCACTCCCACGGGATAAGTGGGGATGACCAGCGGCTCGATGATAGCGGTGACGGACATGGAAAATGGAGTGACGTTGACGGAAGGACCCTCGATCAGTCGGTGAATTCACGCTCGATCTGCTCCAAGCTCTTGCCCTTCGTTTCAGGGAGGCGCAGCAAGACCAGCATGAAGCCGAGGACGCAGATGGCAGCGTAGATCCAGAAGGTATTCGCGGCCCCCAGCTTCTCGTTCATGATCGGGAAGGTGTAGGTAAGGATGAAGCAGGCGAGCCAGAGGCAGAAGACCGCGACGGACATCGCGACGCCGCGGATCCGATTGGGGAAGATCTCCGCGATCACCACCCAAGTCACCGGAGCCAGCGTGGCCGCATAGCAAGCGATGGCTACGAGCACGAGGCTCAGGACACTGCCGCCCAGAATTCCCCGGGAGTAACAAAAACCGATGAGAAGATAGACGACCGCCAACCCGGCAGCCCCGGCAAGCATCAGGGGGCGGCGCCCCAGCTTGTCCACCACAGCCATGGCCACCAAGGTGAAGACGAGATTTACCGACCCGGTCCAGGCGATGTTCTGCAGGGTGTCATCAATGCTATAGCCGGCGGATTTGAAGATCTCCCCGGCGTAGTTGAAGATCACGTTGATGCCGCACCATTGCTGGAATACGGCCAAGCCGATGCCGAGCAAGAGGATGGGCAGAAGCTTGCGGTCGAACATCTCCCGCACACGCACCTTGCCACCAGTATCGACATTGTCCTCGATGCTGGCGAGGACCCGGGACGCGTAGGTATCGCCACCGATTCTGGCAAGGATGCGTCCCGCTTCCTCCGTGCGACCCTTCCTTACCAACCAGCGAGGGCTTTCCGGCACGACGAGCATGCCCAGGAGGAAGAGCAAGGACGGAACGGCGGTGATGCCGAACATCCAGCGCCAGCCGCTCGTCTGATTCCAACCAAGCAAGGCTGACTTGTCCGCATCAGCACCAAGCCAACCGAAGGCCTGCGGCATTTTCTGCGCGATCCAAAGATTCACCAACTGGGCGAGCAACAGTCCGGTGACGATGGTGAATTGGTTTAGCGAGACCAGGCGTCCCCGAGTATTGGACGGAGCGATCTCCGCGATGTACATCGGCGAGAGGTTCGAGGCCAAACCAATGGCTACGCCTCCGAGGATTCTCCAAAGGACGAACCCATCAAAGCTACCGGCCATGCCGGTGCCGATGGACGAAATGGCGAACAAAATCGCGGAAACCACCAGCAGCCCCTTCCGGCCGAAGCGGTCGCTGAGCCAGCCGGAGATTACCGCTCCTGCCAAGCAGCCGATCAACGCGCAGCTCTGTGCCCAGCCCCGGTCAGCGGCATTCGTCAGGTGAAAGTGCTCCTCATAGAATGGTGCAGCTCCGCCAATGACCACCCAGTCGTAGCCAAAGAGAAGCCCGCCCAAGGCGGCGATGAGGGCGATCATCCAGAGATAGCCGCTCGGCTTCTCATCGGAAACGACGATGTCATCGGCGGCGGCGGATGCGGTCGGCAGGGCCATGGGACGAGTAAATTTCTTGGGTTCGGGCGGCCCGGGTCGGTGACCGCCAGTGTTCCTATCCCATCAGAAAGAGAGGCCTCCCAACAATGGATCATCTGTGGAAAAGGATGGACGTTTTTAAGATCCCGGCAGAAGCTTTCTCATGGCAAAATCCCCCTCTAGCGGCCCGGAATCCAGGATCGCGGAAGGCTTTACCGGGCAACGTCTGGTCATCGTGCCCCGAGACCGGCTAAGTGCCACCAAAGCCCTGCCAGTGATCCGTGATCTCCAAGTCACCCACATCGGACACTTCGGCCCGGCAAGAAACCATTTCGTGAAACGGCTTCACGGCACCGCGGAGCATATCCTCATCTATTGCCTTGCCGGGAAAGGCGAGTGCAGGTTGGGAAATCGCCAGTGGCCGGTGGCGGCCGGAGACGCGGTGATCCTGCCTCCCGGGAAGACCCACAGTTACCTCGCCGACCCTGCAGATCCTTGGACGATCTTCTGGTTTCACTTCAAAGGCACGCGGGCCGCGGACTATGTAGCGGCGCTCGGTCTGGAAGCGGACAATCCCATTCTTCACTCGCCGCGGCCGAATGCCTTGCGGCAGGCCTTCGAGGAAAGCTATCGCCATGCGCTCCACGGCTTCAACGACAGCAGCCTGCTGGGTCTATCCACCGGCCTGGCACGGCTGGTCGGGCTGCTGCGGATTTATTCGCGGCCACGCGGCTTGAGGATGCACCGCACGGAGGATCGGGTGCTCGCGGCGATCCGCCGGATGCAAGCGGAGCCCACCCGGGACTGGTCGCTGGATGAGCTGGCCGGAGAAGCCGGGATGTCGTCACCCTATTTCTGCGAGGTCTTCCGGAAGCAAGTGGGCTGTGCGCCAAAGCAGTTCGCCATTCGTCAGCGCATGCAGATCGCGTGCGCACTGATGCAGGAGGCGAATCTCACGGTTGCCGAAGTGGCAGCCCGTCTCGGATATGATGACGCCTACTACTTCAGCCGGCTTTTCAGCCGCCACATTGGCCAGTCTCCTCAAGCGTATCGCCGCGAAGTGAAAGGAATCAGCGGCGCGGGCAATACCTCCGGGTGAAGCCGACAGCTTCCTGCTACGATCAGCGCATAGTCCGATGAAGAATTCGAGGATATACATACGCTTCGCGTTGTTGGTGTTTGCCATTGCAGCCGCTGCCTTGGTTTTTGGTGAGGGCCTCCGAAATGTTTCGCGCTTCTGTAGCGAGTTCCAATTCACCTACAGGTGACGAACCGCAGCGCGCGGGTTAGCAAAGAATTTATGGAGGTTGCCAGATTCTACAAAAGCGTTCATTCCAAGGTAGAATTCTCCTTGGCTGCGATTGGAATCGCTAGTTTGCCAAGCATGGCAAGCTGTGTCATTTTGCTTGTTCTGTTGATACGTCCGAATCACTCGCGGCGGTGAAGCGGTAGCAGCCAAAGGCTCGGTAGATGCCACCCCTTTGTAAAAGCGGTCTATAGCACCATCCGTAGATTCTTGGAGATGGCCAATATTCATCCGACCTACTTATAACCCTTAGCATTCCGAGCCGGGGTCAGGAGAAACTTAGCTCCTATTGTTTTCCCCGTGCAGCCTTAACAAGTTCATCAATATTCGAAACGCGAAAAACACCTCCCGTTGGGAACACGGCAACGAAATCGCCAGTTGCAGACCCATCCATCGATGAGCCCAGTATTTCCCAATAGGCCAAGTGTGCGTCGTCCTTTCCTACCAGAACAATCTGATATCTTGGCTTCAAGCCGTTTATTGACGCCCCATTCGTGCTAACAACTTCCCGCAAGTGGGAAATCCCATCCAACACTCTGGTGCCTTCAAATTCGCCGACAAGCCGAGAACTCGTCCTAAGCTTTCGGACTGGGACGAATCCGCGCAAATCACTCTCAAACACATACATCTTCTTTGCGTCCGACAAGACGCCGGAACTCTTCCATGAGGTTGAGAAGATTAACGAAAGGCTATTTTCGGACAGTTCTTTCGACGAACCCTTACAACCAAAGGCAAAAAATGAAAGAAAAACCAACAACAGCCACATCTTATTCATCGGATTCCAGCCATCGTAGATCCAACGCCGGCTATTGAGGAAGACCGGGCTAACCGCTGAGCCTCCACGCCAGACGTGCCGTGCAATGCGCTTGCCCTCCCAATTGTATTGGAAGGTCAACTTGGTATAGGACATCCCGGCTGTCACGGCTCTGGGGGTGCTCTCCATCTTGATCAGGCGGTTCTCCGCGTCCCAAGTATATACCCATCTTCCTTCATCCGTCGAACCGTTCCTTCCATCGCTGAGCAGGTTACCGTCCGCGTCGTAGGCTGGCGTTGTGGTCGCCTTGGCATACCAGAAATAATTGGTGAACGAGGCCGCAGGTGTGCCGGAGCTCCTCTTTGTAATCACGCTCTTCCAGACCGGATTGCTGCTATTTGCGATCCCACCCAGAGTCTTGTAGTAAATGTCACCGATTCTCTCACCTGCCGCCACGGCGATTCCGTCCACGCTCAGAGGCCAGGACGGACAGGACCAAGCAGCACATCAACGCCGATTCGAAGCCTTCGCCCTTCACTTTTCCTCTGGGAATGGAGCGAACGGCTCAGTTGGCATTATCACTTTCAATCTTGCCTCTCGATTCCCATCCCACTCCTCCCAATTCATCTGCGGCTTGCCTTTGGGCTCAATCGGAGCCAATGCCTTTACAATCAATTTGCTAAGACTCTCGCATGGACCTAGTTCCGACACAATGAATCGCCCCCCTAGCCTTTCGGACATTTCCATATCATTCAGTGGGAACGTCACTTCCCAAGCATCATTCTCAGATCTTCTAGAGCAGACCAAAAGCGAGATATAATCTGAAGAACCGCCAACCTTATCCCTATATTTATTAAGAATACCCACAATCAAATTCCCATCTGAAGAAGAGACAACCTGCTTCAGAAAAGCATTATAAGACAACCAAACGGGTTCGACCCTCCCAGGAAGAATTACAGGATGTGGAATCTTATCAACATCCAAGGATGCCCGACTCACCACACTCCCCCCAAAAAGAATCAACCCGATTAATATTTTCATGACGTAAACTTACGGAATACTTGGAAAACCACCAAGAGGTATTTGTGGAAAATCCCAGCCTCCCGATCTGGTCCGTTCTGATCAATCCCGTCTCCCGATCCATCGGTGTCGGATATCCGACACCGACGATTGGCCACCTCCAAGAATCTACGGATGGTGCTATAGACCACGCTTACAGTTAGCTGCTCGCCAGCATCATGGTAAGCGCTCCATGGGGCACCACTTCCCTCCGAATTCGTCGGGGTCGTAGATTTGCCATCTATGACCTCGACGAATTCGGAGGGAAGTGGTGCCCCATGGAGCGCTTACTTGCCAGGAGGGGTTCTTGCGGGAATGCAGGTTCCTCATTCACGACCGGGCGACTGTGTTCACCAAGGAATTCGTGTCGATCCTTGGGTGTGCAGGCATGGAGTCCATCCGCCTTCCCGCGCGGTCTCCAAATCTGAATGCATTTGCTGAAAGGTTCGTCCGGTCGATCAAAGCCGAGTGCCTCGATCATCTTATCCTCGTCGGGGAAGGCTCGCTCCGTCGGGCGGTTGAGGAGTTCTGCATTCACTACCACCAAGAGCGGAATCACCAAGGCTTGGAAAACAAGCTGATCGAGGCGGATTTCGGGGTCAGTGAATCGGTAGACAGGTGCACTGCTCAGCTGAGGTGTCGGGAGCGCGTGGGAGGTCTGCTCCGCTACTACCACAGGGAAGCCGCATGAAGGTAAGCGTGGCGCGAAGCACCGTTTGAATGACGTTGTCCGGCAATCCCGCGGCCTTCATTCTGGCCGGTTGCTTCTTATGCGGCCCCGACAGCTTGCCGCGCCTTGAGCCAGTTCGCCGGGTCGAGGAACGGGAAAAGAAGGGGTGATTCCGGCCGGACCGAAAATGGCGGTTCGCACCACCAATGTCATCGGGGGAGGTGGCGTTCACTTCTTTGTAATGGGTGGCGACTAATGCCGCGGGGTTCTTGCTTAGCGACTTTCAATCACTTCGATATTTTCCAAACGAGTTATAAACACATCAAACCCACGACCCTTGCTATTTTTAATTGATCGCCGAGATGCAATATAGGGGCTTTCTTGGTCGTGAAATTCCCAACCTTTCGCTATAAAATCAGGACCTCCCAAATATTTAATATAGGACACCAAATCCCTAGCAGCCGGGGCTGAATGATGCTTTTTTTGATATGCGCTATAATAATTAGCGATTATATTTGCGTCGTATTTGGCTTGCGTGATCGCATCTGGCTTTCGTTCGCCTCGACAACAAACAAAAGTCACCATCAACATCAAAAGTGCGCAATATTTAATCATGGGCAACAACCAGTGGGATTTTGATACGTAGGCTTATGAGCCCCCCAATCCGCGTCAGATACCGGAAGCTCATTAGGATATGTGGTTCTATTATCCGCACCTCCTGGACTTCCAGGCATTAAATCTCGATAAGCATCAAAAATCAGGGTTTTGCCGTTTCCTCCATTTTGATCAAATGCCGTACACTCGACCCACCAATGATTACCACCTCCATTAATTATATCCCTTCTTGCTTGAACGAGCTTACACTCCCAACAATCTGGAAGAGGAGTGAGAGAATTTAGTACGGCGGTAGCAAGCTCGTGGCAAGACGCGCCCTCGTTTTCAAAAAAATAAGTCCCTCTCGGGGCAGGGGTTATTTTTTTCTGCTTATCATATTTCTTGTTTAGCTCATCTTCCCCTTCTTTTATTTTATCCGCGGTACAACAACTCGCATTATTTCTTCGGCGCTCTCTTGTTCTTGCGTCTGCCTCCCTTTCCTCTCTTTGACCTCGAGCCTCCTCCGATTCCTCGGGAATCGGGTTTATTGTATCAACAATTCCCCCGGGCGTATCATGATAAGGACGGAGGCCACTTACGTCAAAAGTGTTAATCGGGTAGTTCTCGACGAATCCATATAGATTTTCGCCCCCATTCTCCCCAATCGGATCCCTGGATAACCACCTCCCCTGCTCCGGCTGGTAGTAGCGGTAGCCGTAGTAGAGCAATCCGGTCTGCGCGTCCTCTATTCTCGTAGAGAAACCAAATGCACTAGGGCTTGCTCCCTCGCTCATCACCACGTTGCCGAACGCGTCGTATTCGCGGCGTGACGTTGGGGCCGTACCGTTGCTCTTGGTCCAAGCCACGATGTTCCCATTGCCATCGTAGGATGGACGCTCAAGCACTCCACCCGAGACCGTGGTCTGAAGAAGCAAGCCGCCAACACCTCCGGCGCGCTGGAGCATCTGGCCAGGGCGGGCAACACCTTCACCGGCGTCCCCGAGATCAAGACCCCATGTGTAGCGATTGAGTGCCGCAGCCGTCAAACCAGTCTGTGCCGTAGCAGATGTCCCGGTGAATTCCACCACCGGATTCCAGCCATCGTAAACCCAGCGTCGGCTGTTGAGGAAGACCGGGCTAACAGCTGAGCCTCCACGCCAGACGTGCCTAGCGATCCGCTTGCCCTCCCAGTTGTACTGGAAGGTCAGCCTGGTGTAAGACATCCCGGCAGTCACGGCCTTGGCGGTGCTCTCCATCTTGATCAGGCGGTTCTCCGCGTCCCAAGTATATACCCATCTTCCTTCATCCGTCGAACCGTTCCTTCCATCGCTGAGCAGGTTACCGTCCGCGTCGTAGGCTGGCGTTGTGGTCGCCTTGGCATACCAGAAATAATTGGTGAACGAGGCCGCAGGTGTGCCGGAGCTCCTCTTTGTAATCACGCTCTTCCAGACCGGATTGCTGCTATTTGCGATCCCACCCAGAGTCTTGTAGTAAATGTCACCGATTCTCTCACCTGCCGCCACGGCGATTCCGTCCACGCTCAGAGGCCAGGAAGAATCCGCACGGCCCACCGCGGTACGGCTGTCGCCCGTAGTCACCGTACCATATTGGTTGAGCGAATTGGGCTCGTAGCCATGGTATCCCATCACCCCGGAGTTCGCGGTGAGCCGGTTTCCGATACCATCGTATGTGTAGCTCGAATTCAGGGGCGTGATCTCGGTCCCGGCGGCATTCTTGCGCGTCGCGGACGTGACCTCCGAACGGTTGTTGTAGCCGTAGTTCCACGATGAGCCGTCCTGGAAGGTCGCCTTCACGCGGCGACCGAGACTGTCGTAGTCGTAAGCGTACGTCGTCAATTCATTGGTGCTGGTACCGAGCCGCTTGCTCCGGATTCCGGTGAGTCGCCCCGGAATGTCATGGTAGCGCGATTCCTGGAACCACGAGGTCCCGGTGCTCGGGGTGCCCGTCTTGTTCACCACCGTAGCGATCAGCGATGAGTCCGCATGATAGGTATAAACGACACTTTGCCCGCCATCGGTGAGCTCATCGAGGCGACCTTGGTTGTCATAGCCATACGAAACCGTCCTCACCACGTTCGGCGTGGAATTGTGAGAGTTGTAGGTCTCGTCATAACCGGTGGAGGCTCCCGTGGTGTCCGGCAGGCTATAGCGGATTCCCCTCCCCGGCAGCAACGAGTGAGTCTCGGTGTAATAGCGGGCTTTCAGCTCGGGACGCCCCGGAAAATAGGTCAGCTTCTCGACATCCGAGCCTGTGGTCACCTGGGTGGGGCGGCCCAAGCGGTCGTAGCTGTTGAACTTCACATCCGGAGTTCCCGCCGGATAGTCGATCAGGTCGAGGTCACCCAAGCTCGTGTAAGTGTAGGTCGTCACGACACCGCGGGCCCATGTCCGCGTAGCGACTTTGCCGCTGGCATGGTAGGTGTAGGAAACGGATTGGTTCGCTGCATCCTTTTTCGATTGGAGAAGGCCCGTCCCCGGCTGGTAGATCCACTCGGTGGCGTCGGAAGTCGTCGCATCCCGCCAGGTGAACATCTTCTTCTTCGCGCCATACCCGTCATACTCGTAGGTGACCTTGTAAGCCGCGGTGCCCGCTTCTTCCTCGATTTGTCCCAAGGCGGAGTATTTGAAGTTCTTGGTCGTCCAATCGGGATTGGTAATTCCTGCCAACTTGCCGGCAGACGGGCTCGACGGGCCATGGTATGAGTACGTCGTAGTCTTGTTTGTATGGTCGGTGACGCTTTTCAAGCTGCCATCCGGGAAATAGTCGCGAGCCGTTACCTTGCCACGCGGCGAAACTTCGCGGATCACCCTGCCCAGATCATCGAAACTATACGTGGCGGCAGCAGTCGTATCGCGGTTCTTCCGGGATATTGTCAGTCCATTGACGTCGACGGCGACCGCGGTGGAAGTGAGTCCGGTCGTGCTCTGGGTCGTCGTCCGGGTTTTGGTTGTTCGGTTAACGGTTACAACGGTTGTCACCGTCTCGCCGGTAGGAGAGATGGAGATCGACTTTCCAGCATCCCCGTTAGGCTGGCCGTGCAGGCAAACCTTCGACACCGATGCGACGGCCGTGGCGCTCGAATTGGAAGTGTCGTAGCGCTTCTCGCTGCGAACGCCCCACCAGTAGCCCCCTTCCAAGGAGTAATAGGATCGGGTTTCGGTGACCCGATCATTGCTGGTTTCGGAAAGCGCTCCATCGCTGTTCACATCCTTTCCATACCATGCCAAAGAGCTGTCGATATCTAGGGGCCTTCGATACAAAGTCGTGCCAGCGGGAGAGGTGACCGAACTTAGAAGACCAATTACGGGCTCAAACGCTGTTACCGTCGAAACCTCGCCCACGCCAGTTGGACTTGGCGTCGTGACCTTGACAGTGCGACCAATCCAATCGTTCTCGGTGGTACGATATCGCGGAGAATCGGCGATATCGCCGGTCTTTACCTTTGTGGCGACATTTCCCGATGACAAGACGGTCCGCTCATAGACTACATCAACGACTGCTGATCCGGTCTCCGACGTCACACGTCCGTCACGCCCTCTTACAATTAGCCTGGAGAGTCCACCGGGAAGAGTGACCGAAGTATCCCGGCCGTTGTTGGGATAAGCATAGCGAGTCACCGCGCCCTGCGGATTAGTCTCGGCATCGCGTCTGCCGGCAAGGTCGTCTCTCCTGACAGTCGTGAGGGACAGAGTACCTCCCGAAACGATTTCCGTGGTTGTCCGTCCCGAATACCCATACGATGTCGCCCGGTTCGGCTGCCCGCTGATTCCAATCAGGGTCTGGGCAGCATGGCGTCCGATCAGGTCCACGGTGGTCACGGTCTCGATGCCCTGCTCATCCCAAACGTGCAGTTCGGTTCCAGAGGTCTGGTAGGCATGGTCGATTACCCGGCCGTCCTTCTTGACAATCACTTCCCGGATCGAGCCATCCAGCCAAAGAGTAGGATACTCGTACGTCGTCGCGCTAGCCAGGGACCAAGGCGTGGTGCCGTCGTAAATCCACAGCTCACGCCTGAGAACGCGCCACGCAAGATCAGTGTATGTGATCGTCCTGGTGGATTCCCCGGCGACGAAACTTCCGTTGATGATCTTTGCATCGATCCTCTGGATGTTGGGTGCGCTGGAGAGTTCGGTTGCCGTGGTATCGACGCTGAAGCTTCCTCCGGAGAGTGTTCCCCGCTGGTATCCGGTGACGGTTCCCCAGCCAATTTCGTTCGTCTCCAGGCACTGTCTGCTATCCCAGCGGTAACGGGTCGGCCACTGATAACGATAATAAAGCTTTTTGCTCAGGAGAAGATCGACAGCTTCAGCCGGGTCTCTCCCTGTTCTGTCAATCGAACGATCCTCGACCTCGAAAGCTTCCGGGACCCATGTAGGATCAATGCCGGCCGTTACCATGAGGCCTGACACCTCGGATGCCTGGATTCCGACGGTCGACTTAACCGCTTTCGCTACGGTAATGGCAGCTCCTCCCGACGGAAGCGTCGTGGTTCTACCGATCTCCTCATGTCCATGGTCTCCCAGGATGGGATCATAAGTAATCGTCGTTACCTCGGAATTATTGACGGTAGCGTCTCCGGGAGCCGCGGGTCCATCCTTCCAAGGACGGAAGATTTGCTTGGTCAACCCCCTCCATCCCGGTTGCTCGGAGCCTGTGCCGGCGTAGTAGCTATAGCGCGTCCAAGAGCCATCGGGGTTAGTCACTGAATATAGCTTCCCGAAATGAACCCCGGACCCGATCGGCACGTATGTCGTCGTAAGGCTCTCGGTCCCATTCACGAAACGTGAGCTCGAAATGAGGAAACGGTAGATCTCCGTGGCCGGACCCATGGGAATCGGACGATTGACAAGGTAGCGGTAGGTATTGATCTGCTTCGAGTAGGAAACTCCATCGCGGGTTTCGACGATCGAATCCGAACGCTCCCAGCCATTGTTCACATACTCGAACACCGAACTCACGTCGACCGTCCGCAGGCCGTTCTCATCGATGATCTTGTAACCCAAGCCGTCCGTGCCGGTCGAGACGACATCACGGGTGTAGGTCGTCCCGCGCAAGCTGACATGGACCACCCGCACTCCGCCGTTGTGTCCGGCCGCGGCTGCGACAGGCAGGTAGCGGATCACCTGGAACGGTGAAGCACCGCCATTGATCGGAAACAGGCCGCTGCCATTCTTGGTCGTCGAAAAGTCGCCCGATTTGTAGTAACGCAACTCGAAGCCGCTGCCGGAAGGCTGCACATCCACCAGCCACACCGAAGTGAAGACCTGCCGAACATTGGCGCCGGACTTCACGATTTCAAAGCTTGGCTCCCTCTTGTAGTCGAAGACTTGAAGGTTGGAAACGCTTGCCAAACTGCTGGTCAAGGGACCGGAAATCCGGGTCGCTCCCGTGGTGCTGCCCTTCAGACCTTTCCCAAGGGTGAAGCTGGAATGGAAGGACGCAGGAACCACCTGGGTTGGCTGCCCGCCGGGAGAGGAAGGAGGGGTATCTTCCTGACCGGAAGGAATATCCGGACTACCACCACCTGAGTCACCACCGCCATCATCGCTATCATCCGGGCTTTCCTCCTCATCATCCCCGTTATCGTCCTCGGGGACCAATCGCAACTTGAAGTCCACTGTCCTGGCACCATTCACGGCGAAGTTCAGGTCGTGTTTGATTGTAGATGCCGCCTTCCACTCGCTGTAGGAGGACTCATCGCTCCGCTTGCTACAGACTTCCAGCTTCAAGCCGCAGGTATTTGTCGTGCCAAATGAAAGGGACATCTGGCCGAAGCACCCACTCGCAAAGAGATCCGAATTTACCGTGGCACTTCCTCCGGTTTCCTGGTTCTTGACGATCGTTCCGGAGCCCGTCGGAGTGATGACAAGTTCCTCGACATCGGTATTCTGCGAATCTTTCGTGACCGAGGTCCCTCCCGAGAGCGACATGGAGACAGAGCCGTTCTTTACCACCGCTTGGGCAAAGTAGGTCACTTGAAATGATTCCCCCGTTCCGCAAGTCGTCCCGCAATCCGCTCTGAGGCTGGATGGCAAAAGGACGAAGGGAAGAGCAAGGCAGGCAGCCAATCGGGCAAGGCGGCTGGAAGCAAAAGACAACTTCATGACGTGAAACTTTAAAAATGCGGGCAGTGAAATTCGAAAGCAGGAGGGCGGCTCCTAACGTACTGGAGTTTCCCAAATCTGGTGACTTGAAGTGCGAACGAGGTCGGGACTTGCGGACGTTTCGAGTTCCAAAACGATGAGTTCGTTCTCCTCGCCCGTCCGTTGCCAGGCTGCGGGAATGAAGATGGTTTGGCTTGGACCGGCGCTCCAGTAGCGGCCGAGATTGCGACCATTCAGCCACACCACGCCCCGGCCGAATCCGCTCATGTCCAGCCAGGTATCGACCGGGGTATCGAGCTTGAATTTTCCTTTCCGGAGGGTGATTCCCTTGGGTGGGGTCTCCTCGCCGGATTTCGTGAAATTCGCGGCTGGGGGACTCGTCGCCGGGACAAGTCCATAGGAGACATTGGAAAAGGTTGCGCCCCCAAGGTCGGGCATTGCTTCCAATCCCTTCCGCTCCTCATCCATTGAGCCGTAATTCACACGACCCATGTTCTCGACGAGGAAATCGATCTGATGATTGCCTGCATCGATCTTCATCGGGACCCCTCCGGTCTGGGTAGAGCGCCCCCCAATTCCTATCAGGCCGCCATCAACCATGACGTAAACGCGGTCCTTCACCTTGCCTAGATCCAGCGTGGTCTCGACAGGTCCCTCGACATTTCCACGATAAAGGATGAAGCCGTTGCCCAAGCCAGCTTCTTCCATGCTTGGCAATGCATCTTCGCACTTGGTGGTCGTGATAGCGCTGGAAAGATCCGCCACCTCATCCAGCTGAATGCTGCCGACCGACCCCGCGGGTTTCATCACGGGTAACTCCGGAAGCTTCTCGTCCTTGAGACGATTGCCGATGATCTGCCGGAACGCGTTGTACTTGGCGGTCGGACGTCCGGATTCATCCAAGGGTGCATCGTAATCGTATCCGCAAGTGGTGGGGTAATAGCGACTCTCGAAATTCGCACCCGCCCACATCCCCCTGGTGCTGCCGCCATGAAACATGTAGAGATTGAAGGAGGCTCCCTTCTCCATCATCCATGCAAGCTCGGCTGATTTCTGACGGGTATCGCCGCGCATATGTCCGCGTTGCCATTGGTCGAACCAGCCGACCCAGAACTCCGCGGTGAATGATGGCTGGCCCGGATTGGCCGTCTCCAACTGGCGGAAAGCATTCTCCGCCCTGTCGCCGAAATTAACGGCCTTCACCAGCCCGGGGATACTTCCCTTGGTCAAAGCCTCCGGAAAAGCGCTGTCACAGGTGAAAAGCATCCCCGTGTAGCCACCTCCTCGAATCGCGGTCTGAAGATCGAGAAGATACTGGCGGTCGTTCTTGATCGTGTTCCCATACTCGTTCTCGAGTTGGACCATGATCACCGGTCCGCCCTTGGCCGCCGTGAAGGGCTCGATCATCGCACCCATCTTCTTCATCCAAGCCTTCGCAGGTTCCAGATAGCGGGGATCCGTCGTTCGAAGTTTCACTCCCCTCTCCGCCAGGATCCATGCCGGGATGCCTCCCAAGTCCCACTCAGCGCAGACGTAAGGACCCGGACGGACGATGGCCTTCATCCCCTCCTCTCCGCAGATCCGGATAAATTGCGCGACATCCTTCTCCCCGGAGAAATCGAACTCGCCCTTCTTGGTCTCGTGGTAATTCCAGAAGACGTAAGTGCAGATGGTGTTCAGCCCCATCGCTCTCGCCATCTGGATCCGGCTACGCCACTCGGAGGCAGGTACGCGGGAGTAATGAATCTCTCCCGAACGAATCTGGAAGGGCTTGCCGTCCAGCACGAACTTGTCGCCGGAGACTTCAAACTCGCCCGCACTGACCACATTGGACGCCAGCCCGATTGCTGCGAGAAGCAGGCACAGCCGACCTCCAGGCCAAGAAAAAGACATGGCATTCCATCTCCCCTTCATGGGCGGAGACCCGTGATCGACCGCGAGCTTAAAGCCTTTCGAAATCATGAATTCAGATCCTTTGAAGGATGTCAGTTGCTCCCGCACTGAAGTGTCCCACTACTGTTCGAGAGGAGCCCAGACGTGCAGCTTCCCCGAAGCTGACTCTATCGCGATGGTCGCAGGCGCGAGCGGAGACGGGTCGACTCCATTCGGAATACCGTCATTGTCGGGGTCGGGATCGATCGGGTCAGTTCCTTGGTCGAAATGGGCCAAATTGTTGACTCCGTCGCCGTTGGCATCACCCGAGGGACCTTGGGCAAGATTTCCGAAATGGCTGACCTCCCACCAGTCGGGAAGGCCATCGGCATCATGATCATATGGCACTCGCAGCTGGATCGACCGGGGCTTCGAGGCTACTCCTAAAGCATCCATCCCCGCCTGGTTGATTTCGATGTCTCCGTAGGTATGGGGTGAAAACCGCCATGCAAAGGGCGCAACAAGGTCGACATTGAGCTCAACACCCCGCGAGTAAAAGGATGCTGCCGAAATTGCCGCATCAGCCGGCGTATAGGTCCCGGCGACATTGACGCTGCTACCCATCGGAACGACCGTTGCATCCGCCGGGGTCATGGTTAGGCTCGGCGTCCCATGGAGACGATTGATTCCCAGCACCAGTGCCGGTGCTCCGGAAACGATTCCGTCCCCCATGGCTCCCTTCACCGCCCGTCCCCATGCCATCAGGTGGCCATCTCCTTTGATCGCAAAGCTGAAACCGTCGCCGCTGCTTATCGCTTTGGCTCCTCCCATGCGGGTTACCTGCACGGGCGAGTAGGAGACAGTCGTGGTTCCGTTCCCAAGTTGCCCCGCGCCGTTGTAGCCCCAAGTCCATACGGTCCCGTCGCTCTTGATCGCCATCGAGTGGTTCACTCCAGCCTTGATTGCCACCACGTTTGTCAGCCCGCTTACTTGAACCGGGGCCAATTGGTCAGTCGCAAGTCCGTTCCCCAGTTGCCCGGTGTAATTACTTCCCCAAGCCCAGACCGTCTTGTCCGATTTCAATGCAAGGCAGTACAAGCCACCGGCACTGATGGCGGTGACATTGTTGAAATTCGCTATCTTCAAGGGGGTGTTGCGCTGGTCGTAGGTTCCGTCACCCACTTCACCGCCAAAGTTGCTTCCGCATGCCCACACCTCGCCATTCTTGAGCATCAGGGAACAGAAGTCGCCTGCGCTGATGTCACTCACACCGGTTCCCACGGTGGTCACCGAAATCGGGCTGTTGCTTGTAGCTCCGGTGCCGTTTCCAAGTTGTCCAAAATAGCCGTCCCCCCAAGCCTTCACCGTTCCATCTTCGAGCAGCGCCAAAGCATGCTGGTAACCCGCGCTGATTTTCTTCACGTTCGTCAACCCGCTTACCGCCACCGGCGCGGTGCGGGGGGTATAGCTCGAGTCTCCCAGTTGCCCTGAGGCATTGTCCCCCCAAGCTAGCACCGTCTTGTTGGCCTTGAGTGCCAAGGAAAACGTGTAACCGGCGCTGACTTGGGTGATCTCATCCGAGGTCGCCACAGCCACGGGAAACGGACTTGCTGCCGTCCCGCCATCGCCGAGCCTGCCGGCATTTTCACCCCAAGCCCATAAGCGACCGTCCGTGCCCAATGCCAAAACGTGAGTCGAGACCGATGACAGGGCCTTCACCGGGCCCAAGGCCGCCACTTGCTCCGGAACCAGCCGGGTAGGCTGAATACCATCGCCCACCTGGCCGAAATCGTTCAGGCCAAATGCCCAGATTGCTCCGTCAGTCGTCGTAGCCAAAGTGTGATATCCGCCGCCAGAGATGCCCTCGACGGTTCCCGGCATGGGAATTTGCACGGGGACATTGGAGTATGTTGTTGAGATCCCCAGACGCCCGTCACTATTGTTCCCCCAACCCCATGCGGTGTTATCGCTACCTCTGATGGCGAGTGAATGCTCGGCACCGGCACTGATTGCGGTCACTCCCGTTAGAATGGACACTGCCACCGGACTATTGGAATCCGCTACGCCTCCATTCCCCAGACGGCCGTTGGCATTCCAGCCCCAAGCCTTCAACGTGCCATCGTTCATCAGCGCCAAGGTGTGATGGGGGCCCGCTGCGATCTTCGAGACGCCTGTCAAGCCCGGCACGGTTACTGGAGAAGTACGGACCCCCGTTGTTCCGATGCCGAGTTGACCGATATTGCCGGTACCCCACGCTCTTACGGAGCCGTCCTGGAGAATGGCAAAAGCGTGGGCAGAACCCGCAGCGATTCCTACGGCCGCTTGGCCCAAGGATATTTCCTTCGGAAGGTTCCGATTGGTAGTAGTTCCATCTCCAATCTGTCCGGAGTTGTTGGCACCCCACGTATACATGATCCCGGTGGACGAGAGAGCAATGCAGAACTCACCTCCGGCTTGGATCGCGACGATATTCGATAGAAACGCGGTGCCCGCAGGGTTCTTGACCTTGATCGGGATTGAACTGTTGGTGGTCGAACCAACGCCCAGCTGACCGTAATTGTTCGATCCCCAAGCCCAGACCTCACCATTTCTCAGCGCCAAGACATGGTTGTTTCCCGTTTCAACCGCTGTGACCGAGTCGAGACCGGATGCCTGGACAGGCACGCTGCTGTGGGTCGTCGAGTTGTTACCGAGTTGCCCGGCGGAATTGTTTCCCCATGACCAAACGGTGCCATTCGAACGCAGCAACACGCTGTGATAAGAACCGCCCGCGATCGTCTCTTGGACGACCGCAGAGGAAGCGCCGGAGCTAGTAAGAAAAACGGCGACGACCGCACCGATGCGGCTTAATGGCAAAATTCTGCGCTTCATGGAAAACGATCTTCAGTGCCCACCTTTTGAGCAGCTTGGTTTCACACCTTGGTTGAAATGAAAGCGATTGGGGCGGCGAGGCCGAATGGCTTAGCGAGTCAATCCCAGCGGTTTGTAGGACTGGTCCCCGCCGCCATCTCCTCGGCATTGTTAACGCCGTCACCATCCGGGTCATCACTGCCACACTGGTCGCGGAGATTTCCAAAGAACTGGATCTCCCAAGAATCAGTCAGGCCATCGCCGTCCGTATCTTGAGGGAGTTCATCTTCTGAATTGGAAGGGTTAATCAGCCAAGAGGTCCCTACTTGGTGGTAGATGCCGATCGAAGTCGTGCTTCCCATGGCTGACCCGAGGAAACCGACTGCAATACCACTCGACTTGAATAGTCGAATCATCGGTTCCATGGAGATACACGAGAGACATTTCATGGCATCAGTCCACCCAAGAAATCCATCCTGGGTCAACTCCCAACTGGTTGAAGTGAGTGAATTCACACGGGCCTCATACAACCACAAAGAAAATGCATCAGCCCTTTGGCGACTGGGCATCAGACTATCAGCCGCTTACCTCGAATCAGCATTACTTCCGGAGGGACCCTTCTTGACATCTGGATACCGTTCGACGCCTCAACTCCATCTTGAAACAGAGAACCATCTAGAACCTTTGAGCCTTCATGGAGCAAGATGTTCAAAACTGCGGACAATTAGTCCTTCTCAGCCCGCTGCAACTTGATGACGAGCGCCTCAGACCTATGGTCCAGAAGCAGTCAAAACATGCCGGTGAATACATTCCCTCCGCACCCGCGGCCGGCATGACCGGCTCGCCTCTCGCGCTGTTTCAACCCACGCTCCCGTGAAGGAGCGACTGGTGATCTCGCCGATCTTGCCTTCCTCTTCGTTGTTTCAACCCACGCTCCCGTGAAAGAGCGACTTCCTCGATCTCGAAATACTCGTCGGAGCCATTGTTTCAACCCACGCTCCCGTGAAGGAGCGACGCGACGTTGACGCCCGGTGTTGTCGGGCCCGAACTGTTTCAGCCCACGCTCCCGTGAAGGAGCGACATCAATCCGGGCGATCCCTGCGTGCTCGACGTCACGTTTCAACCCACGCTCCCGTGAAGGAGCGACGGATGTCCTGCGCCACTCTTACGCCAGTTATCGGTTTCAACCCACGCTCCCGTGAAGGAGCGACGTGCTGCTTTTCGGCAAGGGTGGCACCGTCAAGGTGTTTCAACCCACGCTCCCGTGAAGGAGCGACCGCGTCTCCCGCGAGAATATCCGCCATTTTCGCAGTTTCAACCCACGCTCCCGTGAAGGAGCGACCAGATCGAGATATCCTCGAAGAAGCTCATCGTGTCGTTTCAACCCACGCTCCCGTGAAGGAGCGACTCTTGGCCTTCGCTAGCAGATCCCCGTTTTTGTGGTTTCAACCCACGCTCCCGTGAAGGAGCGACTGTGATCACTGGCCGCAATGCTGCGTCCTACGATGTTTCAACCCACGCTCCCGTGAAGGAGCGACACGGCAAGGGTGGCTTTGCCGCGATCCTGCACCCGTTTCAACCCACGCTCCCGTGAAGGAGCGACACATTCCCACCAGCGAGATCCTGACCGGCCTCATGTTTCAACCCACGCTCCCGTGAAGGAGCGACAAAAGAAGCCCATGCCGATCGGCCGCCGTTTCGAGTTTCAACCCACGCTCCCGTGAAGGAGCGACCTTGCGGCCAAGATCGACCAGCGGAAGCGGAAGGCGTTTCAACCCACGCTCCCGTGAAGGAGCGACGATAGGCGGCGTTCACCGTCGCGCGCTTGCCATTGTTTCAACCCACGCTCCCGTGAAGGAGCGACCCTGGTCACCCAGGTATTCCGCCATGCTGGTACTGTTTCAACCCACGCTCCCGTGAAGGAGCGACCTCAAACAAATGATGATTGAGCGTGAGAGTGACGTTTCAACCCACGCTCCCGTGAAGGAGCGACGCGTCACAACCCGAGAGGATTTCGTAGAGTCGAAGTTTCAACCCACGCTCCCGTGAAGGAGCGACACGATGCGCCTGATCACCGATCCGGAAGCCTTCGTGTTTCAACCCACGCTCCCGTGAAGGAGCGACTGCTGTGGCCTTCGGTGCCTGGCAGCTTCGAAACGTTTCAACCCACGCTCCCGTGAAGGAGCGACGCAAGATCTCGGCGTCGGTGACGCGGGACATGAAGTTTCAACCCACGCTCCCGTGAAGGAGCGACCCGTGATGTTCGCCGGCGTCCCGACGGAAGTCTTGTTTCAACCCACGCTCCCGTGAAGGAGCGACTCTGCGCGGAGTTCACCAAGATCCCGCCCGTGGCGTTTCAACCCACGCTCCCGTGAAGGAGCGACTAATGCAGTTGTAGTCATTGGGGTATCGAATTGGTTTCAACCCACGCTCCCGTGAAGGAGCGACGGACCACCAATGTTGGCAATACCACATTGGACACCGTTTCAACCCACGCTCCCGTGAAGGAGCGACGCCCCGCAGCATCCGGGAAGTCGCCCGTCTAACGGTTTCAACCCACGCTCCCGTGAAGGAGCGACGCACGGCGTGCGGTGCTTGGCCGATGTCGTCGATGTTTCAACCCACGCTCCCGTGAAGGAGCGACTCGATCACCGGCGAGCAAGACTACTGTTTCGGGTGGTTTCAACCCACGCTCCCGTGAAGGAGCGACCCGCCTCGACCGGCACGGCCATCTATTCCCAGCAGTTTCAACCCACGCTCCCGTGAAGGAGCGACCCGCCCGGCTGAGCACCCAGTCACATACGTCACGTTTCAACCCACGCTCCCGTGAAGGAGCGACCGCCGCCCTTGACCAGGTTTTCCTGGGTGCGGTTGTTTCAACCCACGCTCCCGTGAAGGAGCGACCTTCATGGCGGGGGCGGCGCGACCGTGGTGCAGCTGTTTCAACCCACGCTCCCGTGAAGGAGCGACGAGAGTCCCGCAGCGGTTGCACTCGCGATCATCTGTTTCAACCCACGCTCCCGTGAAGGAGCGACCCGCAAGGTGCTCATCGAATACGGTGAGTTTTCGTTTCAACCCACGCTCCCGTGAAGGAGCGACTCACGGCAGAGAACGACGGCGCCCGCTTCCAGGTGTTTCAACCCACGCTCCCGTGAAGGAGCGACGCCTGCATCCCGCAACGAAGAGTAAGAGCGAAGCGTTTCAACCCACGCTCCCGTGAAGGAGCGACGATCATCTTCGGGCTCCTCGCCGGAAACGACGAGTTTCAACCCACGCTCCCGTGAAGGAGCGACCTTACGACTCTGACTAAGAAACGACAGCATATCAGTTTCAACCCACGCTCCCGTGAAGGAGCGACTCTTGATCCGCGCCAGCGACTCGACGTCCTCGCCGTTTCAACCCACGCTCCCGTGAAGGAGCGACCTTTCAGGCCGAATGCGAAGGAATGTGTGGAGTATGTTTCAACCCACGCTCCCGTGAAGGAGCGACTATTGTGTGCGCGGCGGGATCTCCGACACGGAGTTTCAACCCACGCTCCCGTGAAGGAGCGACGTTAGGCTCGAATGTCTTCACCGCCTCTTGCGGTTGTTTCAACCCACGCTCCCGTGAAGGAGCGACAGGATACCTTGCCGGGTCTGCCGGATCCGGAGCTGTTTCAACCCACGCTCCCGTGAAGGAGCGACGATGGCTAAAGCCACCGCCACCATGGAGAGGAAGTTTCAACCCACGCTCCCGTGAAGGAGCGACGGGCAGCATAGGCAGCCTTCTCCGCTGTGCGCAGTTTCAACCCACGCTCCCGTGAAGGAGCGACCCTCCAAGCGTCGTGGTCTTCGGCTGCGAGTCCGTTTCAACCCACGCTCCCGTGAAGGAGCGACTCTTTCGAGCTTCGCATTCACCCCATTCGCCTCCTTGTTTCAACCCACGCTCCCGTGAAGGAGCGACTGCCGGAGGAGTGATCACCACGCCTTCGGGGGTGTTTCAACCCACGCTCCCGTGAAGGAGCGACCCTTCGCCGCAGGGGTGCGCCGGTCCCTCTCCAATGTTTCAACCCACGCTCCCGTGAAGGAGCGACTTCCCGCATGACCCGTTGCCGTGGGTGTCGTTTGTTTCAACCCACGCTCCCGTGAAGGAGCGACAGGCGGGGACCATTTTAAATTGCAGTTATGAATTGTTTCAACCCACGCTCCCGTGAAGGAGCGACGATCAAGAGAGGCGACCCTTGCGCAAGGGTTGGCGTTTCAACCCACGCTCCCGTGAAGGAGCGACAGCGGGATCCTTATTCCCTTCCGCTGGTAAGGAAAGCACGGATGTTTCCGCGAACCGGCTGGATTCCGGTCCACGAAAATTCCTTCTTTCAAGTTCGCGAATGTCAAAGAGCAGGACAGGAGGCAGTTACAACCAACGCGAAACTCCCGGACTTCCACCGGGAGCTTCGGGTTCGCGGTGCCACGGGTCCGATTTTTCTACGTAACTAGCCAAAAAAATATCCAATCGATTGCTAGATCACAAGAGGGCCTTCCACGTCGTACCCCGGATCCGCCCCGTGATGTTCCACCCGGTGCTGCCAGTTCGACCCCAGGTGATAGAAACGCAGGCTGTCAGTCGCCGGGTCGATGATTTCCAACAGCCGGCCTCGCATCGCGACAAATTGCGCAGGGTCCACCTTGCACTCAAAGACCGAGTTCTGAACCCGCTGCCCATAATCCAAGCAGGCCTTTGCCGTGCGGCGGAGCCGTGCTTTCCCGGCTGGCGTCGAGGTATTCACATCATAGGTCACGAGTACGTACATGACGGATATCGTTCAAAAGGTGGGCCTTCATTTCGCGAGAAAGGCAGGATAAGCATCCAAATCCCCGCGCAGGTGACGGGCGAGCAGCCGCGCTTGCAAGTGAGGTAGCAAACCAATCGTGACCTTCTCATCCAGGAAGGGGTGCGTGATCTCAACCTGCTTTCTCTCCTGCCATGCTACCAAGACTTCCTTGCGCGAATCTTCCTTCAGCAGGACAGCTCCGGATTCCTCCCTGCGGAAGTCCCCCGCGGTAATCTGGCGGCGGTTGATGAGCGTGAGCGCGACTCGGTCGGAGAGAAAGGCGCGGAACTCCTCCATAAGATCCAGAGCTAAGGATGGCCGCCCGGGCCGATCCCGGTGGAGAAAGCCGCACTGAGGATCCAGCCCGCAGCCTTCCAAGGCGCTCCGGCAATCGTGCATGAGCAGCGAGTAGAGGAAGGACAGCAGCGCATTCACCGGATCGAGCGGCGGGCGCCGAGACCTGCCGGTGATGAAGACGCCGGGATCGTGATTCACCAGCAGATGCGGGAAGACGCCGAAGTAAGTGGCGGCGGCATCGCCCTCGATTCCCCGAAGCGAATCGAGCGTCGTCGCGCGGCCGAGCAGGCCGGCGCGCACCGCGAGGGAATCCGCCGCTTGTCCCAGGGCCGTCGCCCGCGCCGGGGAGCTTCCGCCATGGTCGCGGGCGGTGCGCATGAGCACCTGCCGGCTGTTCGCCAGCTTCGCCGCCAGCATGTTTGCCGCGATCGCGACCGCACAGGCCTCGTCATCTGCACGCCGGTACTGCTCCCGCCGCAGGAGGATATTCCCGGAGGTGAAGCCGCGCGTGGCCGCCAGGAACTTGCCGTGGGGATTGTGGAAGGAGAAAGCCACTCCTGCCTCCGAGCATGCGGCCATGAGCGCGGCGGAGGCGCCGATGTCCCAGCCGAAGCAGGCGATGCCTTCCAGATTGTGGAGCGGCACGCGGAGCTTCGTTTCGCCCTCATGGCGGATCTCCACGGCAGCGCCATCCTTTCTCAGGTAGGCACCTTCCAGAGTGACGAAGAGTGTATTGAGATGCCGTTTCACGGGAGATCGCCGGAGGAAAGGAGGGAGGCCCGGAGACGTTGGTCGAACCACGCCGCCGCGCCTCTCCGGAAGCGCAGCGACTGGGGTTGGCAAATGCCGATCAGCGAGCAGGCATCGCAGCGCCGTGCCTCGTATTCGGCGAGGGGCGTGATCCCGCCCGCGAAGCAGGCATGGACCGCCTGCACCGTGGAGGCGACCAGGTCCCGCAGTTCCGCATCGAAGTTCACCTCGGTGCGGCGGCGGCGTTCCCCGTAGTAGAGGCAGCCGCCGGGAATCGCGGTGCCTTGCATTTCTTCCAGACACAGCGCCTGGGCGCAGAGCTGCACCTCATCCGCCCGATGGGACTTCGGTTTGCCGCGCTTGTATTCGACGGGCAGGATCCGCCCGCCGGTGTGGAACTCCACCACATCGCACTGGCCGGAGATTCCCAAGCGCAGGGAACGAACCGGCAGCCCGCGCGTGATGCGGACCCCGGCCCTCGATTCATCCGGCCCCTCATGGGCGCGCGCATGCATCGCTCGCCCCTCCGCCGTGAAGCGGTTCTCGCTCCACGCCTGCTCCAGATGGATCAGCGCACACTGCCGCGGGCAATACAGCCAGTGCTGCAAGGCCGAGATCGGGATGAGCTGGTCCTCGGGATACATGAAGAGGGGGCAGCTCCCGTCTAGATCCTCTCGATGATCTCCACTCCATCAGGAATCGCGGAGCGGTCGATCGTCACCTCGTAGTCAGAGAAGGACCGGGGAACCTCCACGCCATCCTTCTTCTTGATCTGCACCGCATCGAAAAGCTTGTGGCTGGGAGCCTTTCCCAATTGATTCTCATGCTTGAATACGATCAGCCCGCGGGGGGACATGCTACCGGCCGGACGGGCGGCGGTTTGGTCGAACTGGAATGCGTTTTCCAGCGATTGGAAAAGCAACTCAAGGTCCCCGTCATCAAAGCCGGTTTGCAGCGCGAGGTACGGATTCACGAAGCCCTGCGCCTTGTAGAGACCATAAGGAATGGTAAACTTCCGACCCATCGTGCGCTCCTTTTCGGCATCCTTCTCATTCGTGACCGAAGAACGAGTGATCGCATGCTCGCTCGAAACCACGGGATCAATCGAGCGGGCGAACGAAAGCTGCACAGGACCGCGAACCTGGCCGCAGTTGACCTCGGTGGACATGACCGCGCCAAAAGTACGAACATCGTAGTAGGTCCCGCACATCCATTCCGTCGCCTTGTCGCGCAGCCCGTCTTTCGGGGATTTCCCCTCCTTCTCGGGGATACCCACGGCCTTGTGAGCTTCCTTGTGTTGGTTGTTGTGAACGCCGCCCTCGGTGAAATAGATCCTTTTTCCATCGGCATTACCCGAGGTCAGAGCCACGAAGTTGCGGATCTTGCGCTTGATGCATACGTCGGTGACCAGACCTTGGCCGGTCTCCACGTCGATGCGGGGGAGATTGCCCGCGTCCGGGTCCCCGTTGGGATTCGCGTCTTGGCAATCGAAGAGGAAGAGGAAGTCGTAGCGATGATTCATGATGTCGGTTTGGAATTCTGGTTGGAGAAAGAGAAAAGGTTCATTCCGAAGCGCCGTTGCCGTTGTCCTTCTTCGTGAAGAAGGCCTTCCGCTGATGGTAGTAGCCGATGGCGAAGACGCCTTGGCTCCGGAGATTGAGCTGGTTCGGAAAGCTGGAAATCGGACCTACAATGTCTTGGATCAACTTCTCGCGAGTGATCCGAGCCCCGGTCTGAAGCTTCCCCAGATGATGACCATAGGTTCGCAGGATGCGCGGAAAGACACTGGCGGGAGTCGCGGAAGCGGCGCTATAAAACCGGTCGCGGAGCCCGGCGTTGAGATTCCCGAGGGCGTCTTCCTGCGTTTTCTCCAAGGCTGCAAAGAGGCGTCCGAGGAGGTAGGCGGGTTCATTGTTAGCTGGATCAAGCATGACAGGGAAGGATTGGCGGTGATTGCGGACCAGTATGGCCTTGAGGATGGAAGCTCTGAGATACCCGATCGTGCGATCGGCATGGATACGACGGATAACAGAGGAGAAGAGCCCCTCCGCATAAGGAGTGCCTTCCACGATGGAGCGAAGGAGTCCTCCCCCGAGCAGGGGCGGTATCTCGTCCACCACCCGAGCGGTCTCCCGCAGGATCTGCCAGACGGCAGGGAACTCGGGATCGGGAAACCCTTTCCCGGATGCGGTGGTGAACTGCCTCACCATCTCCATGCAGCGGTGATGGTCGTGGAGTTTCGTCAGGAGTTCTCCCACGGTGGAGCGATGGAAGAAACGGACGGAGAGGCGCGCGGCATTCGGGGCCAGTCCCAGAATGAAAAACGGAGTATCGGGGTCGCCGAACTCTTGGAAGTGTCCCCCGCTGCGGACCGCTTCCAGCAGCCGGGTGATCCGCTCGCGTTGAATTTCGTCCTGCGCCTCTTCCACCGCCTGTGAACCGGAGGAAATCAACCCGGCAAAGCAGTCTTCCATCGCAGTCGGCTTCTCCGTCCAAAAGACGGTCGTGGTATCTCCAATGCGGATGCGGTGTTTGGAAGACTTCGGTCCGGTGAGCAGGGAATTCAATGCGGTCCCATAGCGGAAGGCCGCGTCTTCACCCACCGGAGAATTGTAGCTTTGCTCCTTGCCATAGGATTCGTAGGCAGAGGCATTGAAGGATACAAGGGAAGCACCGGAAGACTGCGCACCGGTTACTCCTTTGATTTTCGGATGCAGACGGGCGACAGGCCCCACTGCTCCGGAAATGAGGCATTGGGCGGAAGTACCCGGTTCTTCCTGAGATAGCGTCTTCCGCCACCAAGCCTGCACGGCGGGTGCTTCATGAACGGGCCTCTTCTCCCCTTGCAGCCGGAAGATGCCAAAGCCGGTGAGCAATTCGTCGAGAATCGGGAATTCCGCGATGCGCTCCGGCTTCCACTCCCTCAGGAAGCGGCAGACCGCCGAGAAAGACTCATCCCCGATCTCTTTCTCCAGCACCAGATGCTTGTCCCGAAACGCCTCGAAGCGGCTTGCCCCGAAGCCATCGGCCTTGTCCACCGGCTGACGGCCCAAGAGATAGGTCTGGTTATCCCACAGGAAACAGGGATTGATTCCCGAGCCGGATGGTTTCGCTTCACCGGGAACCAGCACAATATCGTTCTGAAGTTTCCCCTTCGCATCCGGCTTCCGGTAGTCGTGGACATCGAAGCTACCATCGCAATTCAGGATCACTTCAAAGCTGATCTTCTGAGGCGAGGATCCGGGTGGGGCGATCTCATAGGAAGAATCATCCGCAAGCCGGCCGTAGAGTTCATGGAGAGATTGGAGGATCATGCTCTTATCGCGAAGGGAAGTTTCGGCACCTTGATGACACCATCGACAAGGCTAGCCCGGAAGAAGTGCGGGGTGGTGGATCTCACCCGGCGGGTGGCGCGATCCGCATCGAACTCGATATCATGCAGCATGAAGCCAAGATCCTTCTCCCCCGCAAAGGAGTCGTGCGGCTTAGGAAGGTCCGCCTCCTCTTCGATCAACTCGAAGCGCACCGGAAACTCGCGACAACCGAAGTACGGCTGCTGGAAGGCCTGCCCTCTCCTCGCGCGGCGCTTGAACATTTCCAAATGCTTGCCCACGGCTTCCGGCTCCGGGAGTGGAATCTGATCGCCGCCTTTCTCCAGCCGTGCATCGAGAACCCTCACGTGAGCCCTGATGACGTAAGCCACATCCTTTAGAAGTAACGAGGCCCGCTGCTGGCGGTTTTCCGCGACATCCATGTAGGGACGAATCTCCGGATCCTGCATCGCGGCGTTCACGCCGGAAGATCCTTTTACTGGGATCTTCGAGGAGACCTCGTTACGCCGGATATTGGTGAAGCGGATCGGGTTCAGGACATGGATCTCATCCACGATCCAGCGGATCTGAGGCTTCCAATAGATGGCCTCCAAAATGCCGCGTGCGGCAGAGGGCGTCATCACATCGTAGGAGACTCGCTCGACTTTCATCTCCGGTCGGCTGAAGAGCGCGTAATCGCCGGAGATCTTGAGGGTTATTCCGTATTTCATGAGGAAGAGCAGATCAGGTTTTGTGCGCCCGCATGGGCTTCGTCGAAGGTAAGGCCGAAATCCGGTGAATAGTTGAGATCGTTTGAGATGAGGACATGGAATTGCCCTTCGCGCAGGACTTCGAAGGAGCGGATATTATCATCCCTCACGCGCGGAGAAATCTGGACGGTATAGCGCTGCAAGCCGCGCAAAAGCCCGCGATGAAGAGGAATGGACGGATTCCTCAATTCCCTGATCAATCTCTCCGCCCTCTCATCGAAAGGGATGATCACGGGAACCTGCCAGTCTTCGATGAGCCGGAAGTCTCTCGCCACCGAGGCGAATTGAAAGTGGAAGGGAAAGGCCCTGTCCCGGCCTTCAAGGCGGAAGCGGGAAAGGATCTCTTTCGCATCCCAGCGGCGGCTCTGCCGGTAGTAGTAGAGATCGAAATAGTCGTGGATAGCTTCCTGTCCAAGAAGGTCCTCATGGAGGCCAAGCAACTCACCGGTTACCTGGGCGGTCTCCCTGAAGTAGGCTTCGGCACGGGTGTCCTCCGGCCGGAAGATGTAAACCTTGCCAGCTTCGGGAAGCGTGCCGTTGCGATTGCAGCGACCCGCAGCCTGAGCAATGGAGTCCAGACCCGCCAAAGCCCTGAAGACGACCGGGAAGTCCACGTCCACGCCTGCCTCGATCAACTGCGTCGAGACCACTCTGGCTGCCATCCCTTTGTCCAAACGATCCCGGATTTCCGCGAGGACCATGCTGCGATGCTCCGGACACATCAGGGCGGAGAGATGGTAGTTCCCCTCCCCGCCTCCCAATCGCTCGAAGATCTGCTGTGCGTGCCTCCGGCGGTTCACGATGCAAAGGACCTGAGAATGGGATGCGAGGCGTCCAACCAAACCCGAATCCGGCAGATCACCGCAGAACTCGCATTTCACCCGCTTCAACGATGCAAAGAGCGTTGCGGTATCGGAGATGATCTCGCGACAATCCTGCAGACCGATCTTGAAGTCTTCCGGGTGGAAGTGGATGGCAGGTTGGGTAGCCGTGCAGAGAACCACCGTGGCCCGGTAATTTGAGGCGAGCTCCCGGATACCCCTCAAACACGGCTCCAGGAAATCGACGGGAAGAGTCTGTGCTTCGTCCAGAATGACGACCGAATTCGCTATGTGGTGAAGTTTGCGGCAGCGAGAGGTCTTCGAGGCATGGAGCGACTCGTAGAATTGCACCGCAGTCGTAATCACGATCGGCGCGTCCCAATTCTCCGCAGCAAGCCTCGATTGAAGCGTCTCATCGTCGGGAGAGAGCGACGAGTGATGCTCGATGAGAGGAGTGAATGTCGCGGTCTGGAGCGGAGCCACGATCTCACGAATGACGCTGGCATTTTGCTCGATGATCGAGGTGAAAGGCACCACGTAGATGATCCGGCATTGTCCATGGGCGATGGCGTGGCGCAAAGCGAAGAGCAGGGAGGAGAGGGTCTTGCCTCCTCCGGTGGGGACCGTGAGCGAGAACAGACCGGGAGACCTCCCTGCCGCTCTCTTGCAATCCTCGACCACCACACGCCGCTGGAAGTTGACAGAATCTCCGGGTGCTGGCTGCCCGAAGCTTTCGATCCGGGCCTCCACGAGTGCGGCCATGGTCGGGAAGATGTCTTCAGGCACCTCATTCCGCACGCGTGCATGGGCAGGATTCATGAATGCTTCGGTGGCGAGGAAATCCGCGTCCACCAGACAGGAGAAGAGCATGCGGGTGAAGAAGGAGAATGCGTGACCATCCCCGGTGGACAGGAGGAAGGGAGGCGGCTTCGAGAGGGAAGGAGAGATGATATCCAGCGGGATATCCTCGGCATCATGGCTGCATGGCTTCGCGAGCCGGCTTGCCTGACATGCATCATTCGAGCGGCCATCAAGCAATCCCGAGTGATGCCCCGCGATCACATACGCAATCAAATGCCCGAACACCTCATCTGTTCTCACCGCGTGACGAGCCCCTGCAGTGGAGTGATCCATTTTCCCGGAAACGTCTCCGAGATGAGGATCAGCCTTCGATCTAAGGTAAGCCTGCCATTCGGGAGGAAATTTCCCCAGATCATGCCACAGGCCTGCCAGATAGCCCCATTGCCAGGCGGCGTCGCGGTCCGGGCCGGGAGGGAACATGGCGGCGGCGAAGGTGGCGGCCCAGTATGCGACCTTATTGAGATGGCCGTGATCAGCAGACAGTCGTTCGCATTCCTGACAATTTGCACCGCCACATTGGCCGGGCCCACTCCCTAACGGAGTGAAGAGTGGTTCCCAAAGGGCACCGGGCACACTGTGAGCATAGGAAGGCATAGTTGGGAGGAAGAACCGCAATATAAGCGTTCATACGAACACCAAACTCGACACAAGACAAGTAAAAAGTTGTCTTAAGCGGCCATCTCTCCAACGCTAGCCTATCGAACTATAGGTCATCCGATAACCCCAACCCACACAAAGCAAAGCGATCTTATTTTGCTCACCTTCCCCAACTTCCATCAAGCTATCAACTTATACAGCGGATCTAGAGGAACACCCGAACGAATGGTGGCGAGAATCCATCTCAAACATGCCCGTGAGCCCGCCGCGGTCGACGAAGGCAAGTTCTCCCTTGTAGCCCGGATATGGCCACGAGGAGTTTCCAAGGAGGAACTTCAGCTAGCAGCGCGGTTGAAGGAGGTTGTCCCGAGCACAACTTTGCGCCGCCGCTACCTCAATGAATCGGGATCGCTGCCCGGAGCCCCCCCCGTGAAAGGAAGAATCATCCCATCGGTTACGGTGCCTATGACGAAGAGCACAACAATGCCGTAGTCCTCCGCGAATTCCTCTCCCGATGAAATCCGATCTTGAAGGCCACCTTGGCTAGCGAGCGGCGCTGCCAAATATTCGGATCATCGAGATTTGATTCGCTGGCGGCAGACAGGGCCGCGAATAGCAGCGCCACTCATTCCGATTCTCGGGATGAACTGGTCGAATGAGCCGAAAACCCTAGCCCCTCAATGGCTATCTTGCGAGCTCTCGAGGCGTCCGGAGCAACCATCTCGACTTCGAGCAGCGCGTAGGCGGCCGCGATCGCCGCCTTCTATCCGTGCTCATTATAGAAAGTACGAGGACTGGGATTCGAACCCAGGACCAATTGGTTAAAAGCCAACTGCTCTACCGACTGAGCTATCCTCGCTTTTCTTTCCGGTGATCCGGTGCTGATCTTGCCAGCGGCCGGGGCCGGGATGGGTAGTGGCGGGGTCCGGGTTTGGCAAGTTCATTTTCCCCCCTTTTCCAAGGCCACATCGAGAAATTCGCGGAGGCCTGTTTCGGGACGATCGAGGAGGAAGGCGGGGATTCCAAGAGCATGGGCACCCTCCAAGTCAGCGATGCGGGAATCCCCGACGTGAAAAAGCTCCTGAGGAGAAAGGCCGAGTAGAGCCAGTGCATGGCGGAAGATCGCAGGCTCCGGCTTGCGGGACCGGGCATCCGCGGAGGTAATCACAGCTTCGAAGTGAAGCGCGTGGCCTTCCAGAATCGCGTGGAGACGCCGATCGAAATTCGAAACCACGGCGATGCGGAATCCTGCCTCCCGTGAGGCGGCCAGCACCTCTTGAACCTCCGGAAACACCCGCCACGCCTGAGGATCCGCGTAGTGATCAAAGAGCGCATGGAAGATCTCCCGCCCGAAGGCATCCGGCAGGGGCTCTCCGAGGATCTCGCCGAAAGTCCCGCACACGACAGATTTCCACCACTCGCGCTCGGCAGCATCGCCATGCGGATGCGAATCCCAGTCCGGATCAACAATTCCGGAGAACGTGACCCCGAAGGCGCGCCTCACTGCATCCACTTCCACCGGGTATCCGGCAGCAGCGGAAGTCCGGGCGTAGACTTCCGCAACCGGCTCGGCAGGCTCAATGAGGGTTCCTGCGGCGTCGAAGCAAAGAGCGCGGATCACCGGGCGAAGGGTAGAAAAGAAACCGATGCCGACAAGAACCGTCGCGAGAAGGCGCTCTCCGGGCGACTCCGATCTTCACCGGGGGAATCTGGAAGGCGGCGGTCCTTCCGGCGTAGTAAAGCAGGATGAAGCGCCGGGCATGGATAGGAATGGCAGCAACAGCAGCATGCGGGTCTTGCCGGAGGGAGAAGATCGGGGAGAAAGCCGCGGAGACTCCTGCCGAGCCTTCCCCGACCTGGAATACGCTGGAGGATTCTTCCTGGAAATCGGCAATGGGGGGCCAGCTCACGATCCCCGAACCCGGAACACTCCGGCTTCAATGGGGAGAGGGCCTGAGCGCGGCAAAGTGGACGGGAGCAGCTGTCCTGCCCCCCTTCGAGCTCGAGCTCGAGGCGCGCCGGATCGACGGGACAGACTTTTTCTGCGGGATCACTTTTCCCGCCCGGAGCACCGGGGAAAGTGTCACTTGGATCGTCGGCGGCTGGGGAGGTAGCTTGGTCGGCATCTCTTCCATCGACGACAAGGATGCTTCGGAAAACGAGACCACTCTCCATCGACCGTTTAAAAAAGAGCGCTGGTACCGACTCAGGCTAAGGCGGGAAGGTGAGCGGATCGACGCATGGATCGACGGAGAGACGGTCATCGGAATCGATACCGCGGGCCGCAAACTGTCGCTGAGACCGGGCCCGATCGACTCCTGCGCCCCTTTCGGGCTGGCCACTTGGCAGACCACAGGGGAATTCCGGAATTTGAGGTGGCGGACGCTCTAAGCCTGAGCTAGGAAGGAGATTCGGCTTGCAAGTCAAGGGTTTCCGCCGTATCCCCCCGCCGATCAATCTTCCGACACGAAGGAGTGGGTCGAAATACCCGCTCTTTTGCGTCTCTGGACATACGGAGCGCTACCGCGCCGCACTGCCCGCCATGACCAACGACATCGTCGCACTCATCGATTACTACGAGAAAGAAAAAGGCATCGACCGGGACAAGGTCGTCGCCGCGCTCGAGTACGCCTTCATTTCCGCCTATCGCAAGATGGTTCCTGGTGCTGACGCCATCGAGGTGCTCCGCGCTGATGTGAATACCAAGAAGGGAGAAACCCGCATTTTCGCGGTTTTGACCGTGGTCGCGGATGGCGAGCAGACCGACAAGTTTAACCAGGTGGTGCTCTCGACGGCTTCGAAGAAGAACGCCGATGCACAGCCGGGCGACACGATGGAATTCAACGTCACGCCGAAGGACTTCGGCCGCATCGCGGTGCAGACGGCGAAGCAGACGATGATGCAGCGTCTCCGCCAGGCGGAGAAGGAGATGATTTACGAAGAGTTCAAGGATCGTGCAGGCGACATCGTCTCCGGCACCGTCCGCCGCTTCGACCGCAGCGATGTGCTGATCGACCTCGGCAAGTTCGAAGGCGTCATGCCGAGCCGCGAGCGCGTGCAGACCGAGGAATACAATATCGGTGACCGCATCCGCGCCTACGTGGTGGCCGTCGAAAACGAAGGCCGCGGCCCGGAGATCATCCTCTCCCGCAGCCACCCGAACTTCGTGCGCCGACTCTTCGAAGCCGAAGTGAACGAAATTTCCGACCGTACCGTGGAAATCCGGGGGATCGCCCGTGAAGCCGGCTACCGCACCAAGGTAGCCGTGTGGAGCACCGACGACAAGGTGGACCCCGTGGGTGCCTGCGTGGGCCTGCGCGGTGCCCGCGTGAAGAACATCGTCCGCGAGCTCAACAACGAGAAGGTCGACATCATCCGCTGGAGCGATGATCCGGAAGAATTCGTCCGCGAGGCGCTCAAGCCGGCCACGCTCCGCTCGATCACCGTGGATCAGGAAAACCGGGTCGTTCACGTGACCGTGGACGAAGAAGACCTGAGCAAGGCGATTGGCCGCCGCGGACAGAACGCCCGTCTTTCCTCCCGCCTGATGGGCTGGGACGTGCAGGTCCGCAAGGACGAGAGCAAGCTGGAGCAGTTCGAGAAGAAGATCGCCGGTGCCGCGCACTCGATCGCCGAACAGCTCGGACTCGACGACGATCTCGCCGACAAGCTCTTCCGCGCAGGCGGCATGAGCTCGGAGATCGTCGCAGAAATGCCGGTTGATTATATCGCGGCAAACCTTGAGGTTTCCGAAGAGCGCGCGAACGACATTCTCGCCCGCGCAAAGGCCCACGCTTCCGCCTGATTTTTTGATTTTCCCGGGACCTGAAGCCGGTCCCGAAACGACGACACGATTTGCCTGATGGCCAAAGATAGCAGCGACAGTACTCCGCCGCCGAAACGCAAGGTTCTCGACCTGATCGAGCAACCGAAGGCTCCCTCACGCCGTGACCGGCAGCGGGCAGCCCAAGCTGCGGAGTCAGCACCCCCGCCGCCCAGCGAGTTGCAAAAGAAGAAGGAGGGCGCTCTGGACCTCTTCAGCGACGAGGGAAAGAAGAAGAAGTCCGGGGTGCGCAAGACCGAGCAGTCCGGCAAGGCCGTGCTGCCCGTAATCTCGAAGCTTTTGGAAGAGGAGGAACCCGCCGCACCGGCACCTGTTCCCACTCCTCCTCCGGCGAGCACCGTTTCCCCGGTGGCCCCTCCGGAGCCGGAACCTGCCGCCCCCGTGATGGAAGACACCGGCAATCTGATCAGCATCAAGCCGCCGATCATCGTCAGCGAACTCGCCGCACGCATGGGCTTGAAGCCCTTCGTGCTGCTCGCCGACCTGATCAAGCTTCAGGTCTTCGTAGCCCCGAACCAGGCCATCGAGCCTGAGATCGCAGCCAAGGTCTGCGATCTCCACGGTTTCATCTTCGAGCGTGAAAAGCGCGAGAAGGGTGGCGGCGTTCACAAGGTCGAGGAAGTCGTCGTCGAACCGGAAGCTCCGCAGGACGAGCCGGAAGACGTGCTTCAGCTTCGCCCGCCGATCATCACCATCATGGGCCACGTCGACCACGGGAAGACCTCCCTGCTCGACTACATCCGCAAGTCCCGCATCGTCACCGGCGAAGCGGGCGGCATCACCCAGCACGTGGCCGCCTACAAGGTGGAGCACGAAGGGAAGCCGATCACTTTCATCGACACGCCAGGTCACGCCATCTTCTCCGACATGCGCGCCCGCGGCGCCGACATCACGGACATCGTGGTGCTGGTGGTCGCCGCGAATGACGGGATCATGCCGCAGACGATGGAGGCCATCGAGCACGCCAAGAAGGCGAAGAAGACCATCATCGTGGCGATCAACAAGATCGACTTGCCGACCGCCAACATCCAGCGGGTGAAGACCCAGCTCGCCGAGAAAGGCCTGCAAACCGTCGATTTCGGCGGCGACGTGGAAGCGGTTGAAATTTCCGCCCTCACGGGTGCCGGTATTCCGGACCTGCTCGAGCTTCTGGCCCTCCAGGCCGAAGTGCTCGAACTGAAGGCGAACCCGAAGGGTAATGCCCGCGCCGCCATCATCGAGGCACGCGTGCAACCCGGTCGCGGCGCGACGGCTTCCGTCATCGTCGAGACTGGCACCTTGAAGGTGGGCACGCCGTTCATCTGCGGACCCTTCGCCGGCAAGGTGAAGTCCCTCATCAACGACCGCGGCGAACAGGTCAAGGAAGCCAAGCCCGGAACGCCGGTGGAAGTCGTCGGCTTCGAAGAGATGCCGAACGTGGGCGACCAGATGGTGGAGATGGATTCGATCCGTGCCGCCCAGAAGCTCGCCGACGAACGCCAGCTCGAGCTGCGCAACTCGCGCCTGAAGATGACCCAGAAGAGCCGCATGGAGGATCTCTTCTCGAACGTCATCGAAGGGACCGGCAAGGCCGTGCTGAAGCTGGTGCTGAAGTGCGACGTGCAAGGCTCGGTCGAAGCGATCAAGAACGCGATCGGCGACATCAAGTCCGACAAGATCACCACCCAGATCATCATCGCGGGTGCCGGTCCGATCACGGAAGGCGACGTCCAGATGGCCAGCTCCGCGGATGCCGTGGTGCTCGGCTTCAACGTGAAGGTGGAAGCCAACGCGGTGAAGGCGGTCAAGGCCGAGGGCGTCCAAGTGAAGCTCTACTCGATCGTTTACGAACTGATCGATCAGGTCCGCGAGGCGATGCTCGGCATGCTCGAGCCGCTCACCCGCGAGAACATCATCGGTCACGCAGAGGTCAAAATGGTCTTCAAGCTCTCCAAGTCGAAGGGCCGCGCCGCCGGTTCCTACGTCAAGGATGGCAAGATCCACCGCAAGGCCCACGCCCGCGTCATCCGCGGTGGCGTGCCGGTCTTCGACGGCAAGATGTCCACGCTCCGCCGCTTCCAGGACGAAGTGGAAGAGGTCAAGTCGGGCATGGAGTGCGGTATCCGACTTGGCGAATTCAACGAATACCAGGAAGGCGACATCATCGAGTGCTACACGCTCGAGAAGATCCCGCAGACGCTGTAATCCGTTTCCAAATCTCAGAAAACCCGTGGGCAATTTTGCTACCACGGGTTTTCTTGTCCTCGGGGATACCCCTTCCCTACGCACTCTCCGCCCTTGCACAGGGCCCTTTCCTCTCTTGATTCCCTACCATGAGCCACCGCATCGACCGGGTTAACGAACTGCTGAAGCGCGAGATCGGTTCCGTCGTCCAGAAGGACTACGAATGGCATGGCGCGCTGGTCACCGTGAATGCGGTGGAAACCACGCAGGACATCAAGGAAGCCAAGGTGTGGATCGGCGTACTGGGAGGCAAGGTCGAGCCCGTGCTCGACAAGCTGAACCATGACCACGGCTCCATCCAAAAGAAGATCGCCAAGCGGGTAGTGCTGAAGTCCACCCCTGTCCTCAGCTTCCGCCACGATGCTTCTGCCGAGCGCGGAGTGGAAATCGTGAACCTGTTGGATGAGGTGGCAAAGCTGCCCACCGCGAAGGACTCGGAAGAGTGATCGCCATTTCTCTCTCATAAAGAAGCCGCGCCCCCTCACGGGAGCGCGGCTCTTTGTTTCCCAAGACTAGGAAGACTTCCGCCGGCGTAGGAGCGCCAGCAACCCAAGACTTCCCAGAAGCATCGCAGCCGGTTCCGGCACGGCGGTCACGGTGATGAAACCGGAGCCTGGGCCGGGGGTCTGCAAATCGCCGCCGCCATTGAGGCCGGGCAAGGTGTCGTTGTAATCGATTCTCCAGAACTGGCCTCCCATGGAGTAGACCGTATCGTCTGCGGAGAAGTTTGCGAAGGTTCCCACCAAGCTGTCGTAGGCCGCCAACGTGAACTTGTCGCCCAAGGTGAAGGTTCCCAGGTTGGTAAGACTCAGCGTAGCTCCGGAAAGCGTCAGCGTGCCATTCACATCGACCAAGTCGGCCGTGGTGGCCCCTCCGGTGACCTCCGCATTGAGAAGCCCGGTCAGGGTGGCCGAACTGTTCAAGGTCAGGGTCCCTGGAGAGCTGCCCGGATTGATCTGGCCGGCAAGCGTGATGCCAGCCTGACCCGCCGTGATCGATCCCGCCCCGGTCAAGGTCTGCCCTGCGCTCAAGGTCCAGCCATTCACCCCCGAGACATCGAGGACGGCACCTCCCTGAACCTCGATGGTGCTGGAGGCTCCGATACCGCCGGTGGATGAGAGGGCCAAAGTGCCGCCTGCGACCGTCGTCTTGCCGGTATAGGTGCTGCTCGCCTCAAGGGTGAGGGTACCCGCTCCCGACTTGGTAAGACCACCAGTCCCGGAGAAGACCTGATTCGTCGCAAGGGTATTGCCATTGCTATCGACCTTCAGGCCGCCCCCCTTGATGTTCGCTTGGTCGAGCTTGGTAATGAAGGCGGTGCTGGTGCCGGTCGCCACGATCTGGGTGCCGTTGAAGTGCACGTTGGCGGTGGTGGTGGCACTGGCATCCGGGTCGTTAGCCCGGCCATCTGCAAAGATACCGCTGCCAATCTCTCCGACCTTCAGCGTGCCGCCGTCAAGATTCATGGTGCCGGTGGTCGTGCCCACTACCCCGACCATGATCTTCGCGACCCGCACTTCCGCGGTACCGGAGATATTGAGTTCGGAGGAAAGATTCCCCACTTCTCCCACATAGATGTTTCCGGCTTGGATGTCGATCAGGCCAGCGCTGGCATTCACGATGCCCTTGCCGCCGCCGCCGATGGTCATGGCGCCATTTCCGGTCTTGGTAATGGTGCCACCGGTCATGTTCACGGTCCCGGTGCCGCCATTGCGCCCCACTGCGATCCAGTTGTTCGCGGACAAGCTTCCTGCGCTGAGGTTGTAGATCGCGTTGGCTGCTCCTGCGGCCTGGCCCACCCAGAACTCTCCATTGATGGAAACCGCGCCACCGGTCTGGGTCATCAGGCCCGCTGAGTTGTCACCCACGATGAAGTTCCCGCCACCGGTCTTGTTGAAGGTGCCACCGCTTATATTGACGGTGCCATTCCCACCTTCACGACCAATCGCGACCCAGCTGCCGACATTCAGGACTGCGGATCCGCTCAGCGTGTAGGTACCCGTGGAGCCGGCTCCTTGGCCGACCCAGAACTCGTTGTTCGAATTCACCGTGCCGCCGGAATGGGTAAACTGACCGGTAGTAGTGAAAGTGCCGGTGGTCTTGTAGGCCACCACGAAGTTCCCGCTGCCGGTCTTGTTGATCGTGCCACCGGTCATGCTCATGATGCCATTGCCCCCGTCACGACCGATCGCAAAGACGTTCCCGACATTGGTCTCGGCGGTTCCGCTCATGTTGTAGGTGCCGTTAGACCCGGTATTGTTGGCCACCCAGAGCTGGTTGTTGACCGTGATGATGCCACCGCTGTGATTGCCCAGCGCGGTGCCGCTATTCGAGGCGAAGATCCAGTTGTCGGCACCGTTCTTGGTGATCGAACCCCCGGTCATGTTCAGAGTGCCATTGGCATTCGCGCCATTGCCAAACTCCACCCAGCCGCCGGCCGTGGTGATCGCACCGCTCTGGAGATTGAGCACACCGGTGCTGCCACCCGCCCCGACCTGGAGTTGGCTACCCACGGCGACCGTGCCCGTGGTATTCACGTTCATGGTGCCGTTGGCACCACCGGCATTGAAGCCGCCCACGTAGAGCCGGCCCGCCACGTTCACGCTGCCGGTTCCCTGCGCGAAGCCGGTGAGGCCAGCTACTACGGTGTTTGTATCGGCGAGGTTGTACTTTCCGGTACCGCCATTGGTGCCGACATACATCCAGTTCCCCGCGCCGGTCTGAGCCGCGCCCGCGGTGTGGTTCAGGACTCCGTTGGTTCCCGAGGCGCTTCCGACGATAATATCGACCGGCGTCGCGATGATATTCTCGGAAATGGTGGCGATATTTCCGGTGGAAGTATCGATGATAGCGTGGCTTCCACCAGTACCAGCGTCGCCAACCCAGTTGACGTCGTCATTCCATGCGGTGGAATTGGTTCCGTCCCAAACGGTGGCAAGGGAGGTGGTGGTGAGGCCAGCGAGGAGGGCACAGTACGCGCCCGCAGACACGATCTGCAGTCGAGTCGTCATCAGGGTTTTTATTGGGAGGTTGGGTTTAGGGGCAGGTTCGAGAAAAACCTGTTTGCTATCACAAACCCGAAGTCCCTCCGGGGTCGAGCCGAATGCAGGGCATTCGGCCTAAAAGTTTGTCATATGGAAAATGATTGAATTCGCACGCAAAGGTGAGTCGAGGAGCAGCCTCATTCCAAAAAATCCAAAATTCTGCGGCACCCTAACACGCAGCTACGCAAACCTCTTCGGCATAAGAAAAGGATAAGATAAGAGGCAAATCCACTGCCTTGACATTAGTTTTCTAAAAATTTAAGGAATGCGTGCTGTTCACACCCCTTACACACCCATTCCGTGAAGTTCGCCACTCCCGCCTGCCTGCTGTTGGGCCTGCCGCTCTGCGCGCTTGCCCAAGAACCGCCTAAAACCAATTCCTCACAGAAGGTCGATAGCGGGCTTCTGAGTACGGAGCCCTACCGTCACACCGGTATCGTCTTCGCCGGGGACGACGCCAACGCCTTCCGCGGCAGCGGCGTGGTGGCAAGCGATCCGAAGCTCTTTTTCACCGCCTCTCATGTCCTGTGGGACGATGAGAAGCAAAAGTGGTTCCTGCCTCCGGAATGGGTAGGTGGCTACAGTGCGGATGCCACGCCCGGACTGGGCAAATTTTCCCGCGGTTATTTCCGCTGGGCAGGCTATTCCAGCGTGGTCACCGAAAGCGGCACGGAAACCCGGGGCGCCTTCAGCCGCGATATCTCGCTGGCTTGGGGACTTGAGGATTTCGTGGAGGGCGAACCGGCGCAGATCGACTTCAAAGGGGTCAATAGCCTGAGGAAAGCCAAGACCTCGATGATCACCGGCTACCCTGCCCTGCTGGACTATACTGGTGAAAGCGGCGGCTATTTCCTGCACGCCACCGAACCCGACCTTACCCCGTTCAAGTCCGCAGTAACGGCGAACGGCAACTATTTGTATGCGACCCACATCTCCACGGGTCCCGGCAATAGCGGGGGACCGGTGTGGAGCCAGGACGACGGAGGACAATGGAAGGTCTCAGGATTGCTGGTCTCGGGACGCCCTTCGGAAGCAGGCGTCTACGCGATGTCCTCTTCCGTGAAGTCGCTGCTTCGTGCGGCTTCACCGGTGATTGCGGATCCCCGGAAATCCAACAAGTCGGTGCAGCTCGTTTCCACCGACACCTGCCGCATGGTGATGAACAAGCCAAAGCGCATCCCCGACGGCCTGCACCGCTGGACCAAGATCCCGCTGAAGTGCATCCGTTTCCCGGAAGGAAGCGTGGTGGCCACCGCCTATCTTGATCTCAACATCACCACCAACCACCGCGGAGATCTTATCGTCGCGGTACTGGGGCCCGATGGAACCATGGCGATCGTTCACGATGGCCAGGGCGCAGGCGAAGACAACCTCGAGTTCGACGATCTTCCCCTCAGTGCTCTCTTCCAAGATGCTTCCGCCGTGGGCAACTGGGCTCTTCTGGTGCAAGACCGGCTGACTGCCGACCCCGCCGTGGTCACGAAGCTTGAACTTGAGATTACCGCGCAGCCAAAAACGGGCGGCGGCAGCACGGACCCGTGATCCGGACGCGACGATTCCTTGTCCTCGCAGGCGCGCTCGCTACCGGCGGCGCGCTGTGGTGGAGCTTTGATGCTTGGTCGGGCGGCAGTTCCGCCGCCCCGCCGATCGTCAAAGCCCCGCTGCAATCGGAGCCTTCATCCGCCTCACCACGCCAAAGGGAAATTTCCGCGGCGTGGCACGAGGTTCTTGCCAACTGCAAGGATGGGCGGGATCCCGAGGCGATCCGCAAGCAATTGGTCGCCTTGCGGGAGAGGTGGTCCGAGGAAGACGATCTCTATCTCGTCGCCCAATCGATCAGCCAGCTCCTCAAGACCGGTGAGGATGCAAAGACGGGACTGCGCTTGGAGACGGGACCACAAGGGCTTAGGGGATGGCCTACGATGCGGGTCTTCCTGCTCGATTTCCTGTCGACCGCGGATCCGGACCTCGCGGTGGAAGTCGCACGCGAGATCCTGGCCAGCACCTCATCTGCAGAGGAATATGCGGTGGCCCTGAAGCCGCTGCTCATGAAGGGTCCATGGCGGGCTTCCGATGAGGAATTGCAGGAGCATTTCGCCAAACTGCTCGCCACCCCGGAATGGCAAACCCGCGAGGGACTCGCGGAAGCGCTCGACCTTCCCCGGGTAGCGTCATCTTCCGGCACGGCGGATGTGCTAGCCCGGTGGGTGGATGCTTCGCCACCCGCGGTGGAAGCGGGTGAAATCGCGCTCCACGAAACAGCGGCGCAGACGCCGTCGGTGTTGGTGGGATTGATCGCAGAAGACCGCACCCTCTTCGAGGACCAACCGGAGCTCAGGGCCAGCCTGATGGCCCGGGCGACGGTCTCGGACGGAGGCCAAGCGACGGAAGTGAATGCCTATCTCCGCGATCCCGCGATCTCAAAACAGGAGAAGGAAAGTTTCCTGGCCCTCTATCCGCTCCGCAGTGCCACCACAGGCTACCGGCTCTACGGGCAGCCACCCAAGCCCTTTGAGCGCAACCAAGTCGTTGCGGATGACCAAGCTGCACTCCAAGCCGTCACCCACTGGATGGCGGATCCAGCCATGGCAGAGCTCGCTCCCTCACTGAAGTCCTTGCAGGGCCGGCTCCAGACTTGGGTGGGACAGGCTGGCGATTGACGCGGGGAGGCTCCCGCGGTTGGATAAGGCATGGCTTCCACCGCCGTTTCCCTGCTCGGGCTAGTCCTGATGATCGCGATGATCGCGGGTCTCTGGGTCGGCGTCCTTGGGCTCCGCCAAGCCGGCAGGAATGGCGCATGGTGGACGATGATGCTGGCTGTTTGCGGGATCACGTTGGGCACGCTTGGCTTCGCCGGTCTTACATTCGCGCTATCCACTTCGCTCGCTGGCGGATCCGGAGGAGCTGGCATGGCGATCTTCGGGATCTTCTCGATGCTCGTTCCCTTCAGCGTGCTGCTCTTCATCATCGGATTCGCCATCCACGGCTTGAAAACGGCTCGCGTGAACCAGCGGATCCGGGAGTTGGAGCAATTGACGGAAGCCATGAGCGAGGAGATCAACCGACTGCGAGAAGGGAGAATGTCTTGAGTAGCGAAAGCATTGCATTCCTCGATCTGCCCGACGAGAGGACCTTGGTGGGTTACGGGCCCTTTCATACGACGAATCTCGTACCAAAGTCGGGAGCCGCCTTCTATCGGAATGACTTCGGCCTGACTTCCACGGAGCCATGGTGGATTCCCGAGCGTTGGGAAGTTCTGCCGCGAGGGTCCGTCACGGGGATCTTGGGCGAAGTGCCATCCCCGCTTGCATGCGCTTGGGAAGCACCGGACGCTTCCGAGTTCGCCACGGTTTTCCAGGAGATCAGCGCCGCCATCCGGGCCGGAGCCTTCGAGAAGACCGTGCCCGTGGTGGTGGAGCGGGGGCAATTGGAAGAATTGCCAGCCCAGACGCTGCTCTCCTGGGCAAGCACCTGTGAAGCACCGCTGTTCGCCTATGGCTTCACCGACGGGGAGTCGGGCTTTGCGGGTTCTTCTCCGGAACGCTTGTTCTCGGTCTCCGGTAGCGTGCTCAAAACCATGGCACTCGCCGGTACCGCGCGGGCCGAAGAGCGGGACGTGCTGGCCGTGGATGAAAAGGAAATTCGCGAACACGAATACGTCGCCCAATCGATCGTGGCGAAGCTCAGCGACATCGGCAACGTCAGGCGGAGTCCCCGCGGGATCATGGAGCTTCGTTCGATCGTTCACTTCCACACGCCGATCGAAGTGGAACTCAGCGGATATGAGTCGCCGGATTCACTGGTGAAGCGTCTTCACCCGACCCCGGCGCTAGGTCCCCTGCCCCGCACGCGCGAGACGATGGACCAGTTGATTTCGTGGCGCCGGAGGCTCGGAACACCGGAAGGTTTCGGAGCTCCGTTCGGAGCGATCCTTGATGGGGAGTTCCATGCAATCGTGGCGATCCGCGGGCTCTGGTGGTCCGGCACGGAGCTGATCCTGCCCGCCGGATGTGGCGTGATCGAAGCCAGCCGGCTGGTGAATGAATGGCGCGAGCTCCGTCTCAAGCGCGAGGCGGTGAAGGCGCGCTTCGGCTTCTGAAGCGATCCCTGTCAAAACCAAAGCGCCCTTGAAGCGGGAGCCTGTGCTCCCGCCCCAAAGGCAGAGTCCTAACGGCGACGATCAGTCGCCGAAGAGATTTCCGAGGCCGCCGAGGGCGGAGCCTTGCTCGCGGCCGCTCGCATACATGCTGGTGATCCGCTGCGCCAGGCGCGCGAAGGGCATGCTCTGCAACCACACAGTACCGTGGCCTTGCAGCGTGGCGAGGAAGAGGCCTTCGCCGCCGAAGACCATCGACTTCAAATTGCCAGAGCGCTGGATGTCGTAGTCGATGCCCTTGGTGAAGGCGACCAGACACCCGGTATCGACGAAGAGCTTCTCGCCCTTGAGCTCCTTGCGCACCACGGTGCCGCCGGCGTGAACGAAAGCCATGCCATCGCCCTGAAGGCGCTGAAGGATGAAGCCCTCGCCCCCGAAAAGGCCGGCGCCGAGCTTGCGGTTAAAGGCGATCCCGAGCTGGGTACCCATCGCGGCGCAGAGGAAGGCATCCTTCTGGCAAAGTAGTTCGCCGCCTTGCTGGGAAAGATCTACGGGAACCACCGTACCAGGATAAGGAGCCGCAAAGGTCACGCGCTTCTTGACTCCCGAACGGTTGGTGAAGTGGGTCATGAAGATCGACTCGCCGGTAAGCGCCCGCTTTCCGACCGCCATGAGCTTGCCCATGAAGCCTTGGTCCGGCGTCGAGCCATCGCCCATCTTGGTTTCGAAGGCGATGCCATCTTCCATGTAGTTCATGGCTCCGGCTTCTGCGATCACGGTCTCGCCGGAATCCAGCTCGATCTCCACCATCTGGATGGACTCGCCAATGATCTCGTAGTCGATCTCATGGGAACGCTTGCCGAATGCCGGTGGAGCTCCGCCCGGCGGGAGCGGAGGAGGTGCACCTGCACCCTGGAAAAGGTCCGGCAGGACCTTGGCGGCAGGTTCCCAGCCGGTCATGCCTTGCGTCCAGACCACGGTCTGGGGGGTGATGGTTCCGGCTTCGACCAGCTCGGGAAGATTTTCTTCGGAAGTAGAGGCAGTGGATCCGGATGCGCTATGATAGTGCCAGGTTTTCATCGGAGGCAAAGGTAGGTGCGATGGATGCGGCGGCAAGAATGGGGGAAGCAACGAATCCGGCAATTACACGATCGTTGTAGAATTCCATGCGGGCGACTTTCCATGGTCCCCGGTCCGGATCTTCTCCGCCGCCGGGCGCCTGTTCCGCCTGATAAAACAGGGAAAATAACAGGCGTCCTCTCCGGAGTCAGGCGCGCGACCGCTTTGCCCCAGAAGTAGAAGGGCTGCGGGTTCTTTGGAAGCCGTGCCAGTGGTCCCCGGCGCGGGTCTCTGGCACTCCTAAGGGCGGAACTACGTGCAACAGCGTTAGAGGAGCTGCGTCTCGGCGAGGAGGTGGTAGGTGCCTTGCTTGGCGATAAGCTCCTGGTGGGTGCCACTTTCGATCAGTCTGCCGTGGTTCAGGACGAGGATCCGGTCGGCGTGGCGGACGGTGGAGAGGCGGTGCGCGATGACGAGGCTGGTCCGGCCTTTCATGAGGCGCTCCAGCGCTTCGTTGACGAGGCGCTCGCTCTCGGTATCCAGCGCACTGGTAGCTTCATCGAGAAGAAGGATACGCGGATCCGCAAGAATCGCGCGGGCGATCGCGATGCGCTGGCGCTGGCCACCGGAGAGCTTCACGCCACGGGGCCCCACGGTCGTGTCATATCCGTCGGGGAGCGCCGCGATGAAATCATGCGCGTTCGCTTGTTTTGCAGCTTCCTCGATCTCGGCAGCGGTGGCACCGGGTCGTCCGTATTCGATATTCTCGCGGATGGAGCCACCGAATAGCAGCACTTCCTGCGGGACCACGGCGATCTGGTGACGCAGGGAAGCAAGCTGGAGTTCCGAGGCGTCATTGCCATCGAAGGTTACCTTGCCGCTTTCCGGTTGATTGAAGCCAAGGATCAATGAGAAGACCGTCGATTTCCCCGCGCCCGACGGACCAACCAAGGCCACGCGCTGGCCTGGTTCGGCGATGAAGGAAAGCTCGTCCAGCACCGGGGCTTCGGGACGCGAGGGATAGCGGAAGGTCACGTTTTGGAAAGCGAGGCCGCCATCCAGCCTCCCCACTGCGAGCGATCCGCTGCGCTCGGGAGACTCCGCCATCAGTTCACGCAGGCGCTCGGTCGCGCCCGTCATGGCTTGGAACTGCGAAACGATTTCCGGCATCGAACCCAGCGAGGCACCGACAAAAACACTGAAGATCATGAAGCCGGTGAAGGCCCGCTGATCGATCGCGCCGCTGGCTAACAGGTGGGAGCCATACCAGACCACTCCGCCAATGGTGCCGAACATCACGAAGATGATGAAGGACAGGAAGGCGGCCCGGGCACTCGCACCGCGCAGCGCGACATTGTAGACGCGATCCAGGGCACGGTTGTAGCGGGTCATCTCGAAGGCCTCGTTCGAGAAGGCCTTCACGTCGGCAATGCTCTGGACGCTTTCCTCCATCACCATCCCGGACTCGGCGAGGGCATCCTGCGCTTCACGGGAGTATTTCCGGACCTTCCTTCCGGAAAGAGCCACGGCCAGCACGACCACCGGCACGCAGGCCAGCATCACCAGCGAGAGCTTCCATGAGAGGATGAAGACGATGATCAAGCTTCCGATCAGCACCACGCTGTGACGTGCCGCCTGCGGGAGCGTATTGAGAAAGGTCTCGCGGACGGTCACGAGGTCCGAGGAGACGCGATTGCTTACCGAGCCGGAGCGCTGATCTTGGAAAAAAGGCACCGGCAGTTTCAGCAGGTGCGTGAAGAGATCCCGCCGCAGGTCATTGAGGGCGGCCTCGCCGGAACGGGTGAAGCCACGGACCCGCCAGTAGGCGATGAAGGCCTGAACCGCCAGAATGCCAACCAGCCAGAGGATCTTTTCATCCGCCCGCTGACGCGTGGCCACGGTATCGACGCCCTTTTTCCACGCATCCGCGGGATCGCCGATGAGATCCTTCAAGAACCAGGGAAAAGCGAGCGAGAGGCCCGCGGTGAAAAACAAGGCGAGGACCGAGGGAATGAAGATCTTCCGGTAGGGCCGGACATAGGACAGCACCCACGCGACTCCCCCTCTCACATCGCGCTTCTTTTCCGCCTCGGCATTCCGCATGGCGGGGATGGGAGACGATGCCGCGCCGCCCGTCAAACCGGCAGTCCGCGGCAGCCTGCAAGAGCGGTCTCCCGCGCCCACCGATCCGCTTCTATCACCGCTTCCAGGGAATTTGCGGGGGCGACCTGATGACGATGCATCGCCTCGCCAACAATCCGCCAGATGTCAGGGAACCGGATGCTGCCGGCGATGAAAGCGTCCACGGCAACTTCATTCGCCGCGTTGAAAACCGCGGGCAGCGTTCCCCCCATCAGGCCTGCGTCCCGGGCCAATTTCAGCGCCGGGAAATCCGCCTGGCGGGGCTCCTCGAAATCAAGGCGTGCCAGCTTCCCGAAATCGAGCGGCTGCAGGCCACCCGCAACCCGATCCGGCCAAGTCAGCGCGTATTGGATCGGGAAACACATGTCGGTCTTGCTCATCTGGGCGAGCACCGAGCCATCGATGAACTCGACCATGGAGTGGACGATGCTCTGGGGATGGACGACCACGTCAATGCGCTCCATGCCGATGCCAAAGAGCCAGCGGGCCTCGATCATCTCCAAGCCCTTGTTAAAGAGCGTCGCGGAATCGATGGTGATCTTCCGGCCCATGTCCCAGGTCGGATGCTTGAGCGCCTGCTCCAGCGTGACGTCCGCGAGCATCTCTGCAGGCAGGGTCCGGAAGGGCCCACCCGATGCAGTGAGGATCAGCCGGGAAACCTCCTTTTCGCCACCGCGATGGCCATCGAGGCACTGGAAAATCGCATTGTGCTCACTGTCCACGGGCAGGAGCTTCACTCCGCGTTTTTCAGCGGCGGCGGTGACGACTTCGCCCGCCATCACGAAGATTTCCTTCGAGGCGACGGCGAGATCCTTTCCCGCTTCGATCGCAGCCAGCGCGGGGTGAAGGCCGGCGGTGCCGACGATGGCGATGAGCACCATGTCCGCTTCCTCAAGGGTGGCGAGCTCCACGAGCCCCTCGGGTCCGGCGAAGATGGTCACACCGGGGGGCAGCAGGGCGCGCAGTTCCTCCACGCGAGAGGCATCGTGAAGTGCCACTTTCGTCACACCGGTTTCGCGGGCCTGCGCGGCCAGCGCCTCCACGCTGCCATTCGCGGCCAAGCCGACCAGTTCGATCCGCTCCGGGAGCAGGCGCGCCACTTCGAGCGTGGACTTGCCAATCGAACCCGTGGATCCCAGCAGGACCACCCTCTTGCGCTGCGGGGCGCACTTCACGCCGACATCATCCATTTGAGATAGAAGTAGAGAACGGGAGCGGTGAAGCAGAGACTATCGATCAGATCGAGCGCACCGCCGATACCCGGCAGCATCTGACCGGAGTCCTTCACGTTCAGGCTGCGCTTCACCACGCTTTCCGCCAGATCGCCGACGACCGCCAGCAGGCAGAGCACGATGCTGAGGCCGATGACATGGGGCCAGCCACCCAGCACATGGAGGCCGGTAGCGAAGGAAGGCATGTCCTCCCGGAAGCAAGCGTAAAGGCCGCATCCGGCGAGTAGCGCGAAGAAGATCGCGCCACCGAAGCCCTGCCAGGTTTTCCCCGGGCTCACGTGCGGGATCATCTTATGCTTCCCGATCATGGAGCCGACGATATAGGCACCCATGTCGGTGAATTTCGTCACCGCAATCATCCACAGCAGGACCATGGCGCCGGGGACTTGACCGGGGCCAGGAACGAGGAAAACGAGGCGTGCGGAGAAATTGAAGAGGAAGGCGAGATAGACGAAGCCAAGGAGATTGCTGGCCACGGCCTGAAGCGCCTCGAGCCCCCGGATCGGGAAGCGCAGCTGCAGGAAGAAAGCGCCCGCAATAGCCGCAAAAATGGCAGGCCCATCGAACCAATCGGGAAGATCTGCAAGGCGCTTCGCGCTCAGTGTGACGGCCCCGCCCTCCGGCTGCAGTTCGCCGATTTCACTGCCTCCCGGTGCCCCCAGCAAGAGCCAGTAGAGAACACCCGAATACACCACCGCCAGCAGCATGCCGTAGCGCGGGAAGCACTTCACCCCGCCTGCCTTCAGCATCTGGAAATACTCGCGGGTGGAGATCAGGGTCAGCACGCCGATCAGCCCGACGTAGGCCCATGCCTGGCGGCTGTAGAGTCCAGCCGCCACCACCGCCCACAGCCCGAGCGTGCTGGCGCTGCGGCGCAGGAAAGTCGCTCGTTTAGAATTGTCGGGCACGGGGTTCGGCATCCGCGCGAATCCAAGACGGCGAAGCACCGGGAGGCAATTTCATTCGGCGCGCGCAACCTTGGCAAAAAGACCGGGTTTTCCCCTGCAACTACGGACTGGCCATCCGTCGGAACACTCAATCAACAACTCAACTGTAACCGATCAGATGAAAACCAAGACCATTTGGACCACCATCGCCCTTCTGGCAGCCAGCAGCGTCGCCGGATTCGCCCAAGACGAAAAGAAGCCGGACGAAGGCCAGCGTGAGCGCCGTGGCGGACGCGGCCAAGTGTCCCCGGCCGTGCTCAAGGAGTTCGACAAGGACGGCGACGGCAAGCTCAACGAGGAAGAGCGCACCGCGGCCCGCGAAGCCGCCCAGAAGAAAATCCTGGAGAAGTACGACAAGGACAAGGACGGCAAGCTGAGCGACGAAGAACGCAAGGCCATGCGCGAAGACTTCGAGGCCAAGCGCAAGGCTCTCCTTGAAAAGTACGACAAGGACAAGGACGGCCGCCTGAACAACGAAGAGCGCAAGGCCGCTGTCGACGCGGGCGAAGAGCTTCCCGCATGGGGCGGCCCTGGAGGCCCCGGCGGACGTGGACCCCGCGGCGAGCGTGGCGGAAACGGTGGCAACGCCGACAAGACCGACAAGCCGGGTCAATAAGTCCTAGCCTTTCCCAAGGAACCCATACCGGAACCCCGGAGTGCGGCAACGCCTCCGGGTTTTCGCGTTTCTGGAGCCAAGAACCGGAGGTCGGAGCTCAGAGGTCGAGTTCTACGGACTTGAGCGCGATGTAGAGCGAATTCGAGCGCTCCAAGCGGGGCTGGAGGGCAGCCTTGGCCGCAGCGAGCTGGCGGCGGACCTCGATGAGGCTGCTGGAGTAGTCGCGGAAGAGGAAACGGATGCCTTCCCCATGGTCGGCCTTCAGGCCGTCCGCAAAGGTGGCACCGCCAGCCAGCAATCGCTCCCGGTAGGCAGCAGCAATGCGGGCAGCTGTGACCCAGGCAATGACTGCGGCGAGGCCGAAAACCGCCACGGACACGGCCAGCAGGGTCAGTGCCATCTGCTGATTCCCGAGCGTCCCGCAAGCGCCGGCCCCGATGACAAGCATGAGGCCGATGCCGGTAAATCCTTTCAGCGAGGCATTCCTCCGGCGCATGAAGGGATCCAAGACCCCGCGAACCCGCAGACCCGCAAGCGCTTGTGGCACCGCCTTCTCCAGACGGGCGACGAAACGCGCGGTGACCTTTTCCCGCTCCGGTCCCGCGACGGTGCAGGGACCTGGCTCGAGACCCATGCGCTCGACCACCCGCGGCCGGACGGTGTCCCAGTGCTTCGAGCATGCATCGATCAGGCGGGCGGCATCGTCCTTCGCAAAGCCGGTGGCCACCTCCTGCATCCGGGAGGCAAAGGTGGTCTCAATCTCCGCCGCGGTACCATCCCCCGTGAAAAGGCGGGCCAGTGAACGCCACCAGCCGAGCCGCTTCTTCAGCGAACGGACAATGCGATCCACCTCTCCGCGATAACGCTCCAAGGCGGCACCAAGCGCCTCCGGGGCGGCTTCGAGGGAGGAATCCCGGAGGGCTTCCATCTCGCGCTCAATATTGGAAAGGAACCAGCCGTCGTCCTCCATGCCGCGGCGCTGAACATCAAAGAGCGAGTCCAGGCGGCGGATCTTCCGCGCGGCATGGTGGTAGGCATCGTGCAGGACCTGGCGGCGGTCCATGGAATCGCAAATGCGCTCCGAGATGAAGTGCTCGAAATCAGAGAAACGGCTGAGGGTCCACGCTTCGCCGTTCACCGGCTCGGATCGTTTCGCTTCCAAGGCGTATTTCGCGGAGAGCGGGAAGATCGGCAGCACTTGGCCGAGCCGTTTCATCGAAAGATCCCGCATGTGCCCGAGGATGATCGGGATATCCTGCGCCTGCTTCAGATCGATGCGCTGGACCACGAGGGCGGTGCGGGACAAAGCCTCCGGGGAGAGCCGGGAAACCGCATCCCAAGTGGCGGCGGTCCATGGATTTTCCGCAGTGAAGACCACCAGCACCAGATCGGCATGCTCCAAGAAGGGATCTGCGACCTCGGCATGGCCACCGACCTTCGAATTCGTGCCGGGAGTATCCAGCAGCTCGAAATTTCGCAGGTAGTCGATGTCGCGGCGGCACTCGATCAGGAGATCGCTGGCCGGTCGGTCGGCATTTTCACCATAGCGGTAAAGCCGGACTTCCGTGGTAAGCGGGACGGGGCCGGAGGGGCAGAGTGCCTCTCCCACGAGACCATTCAACAATGAGGATTTCCCGGAATTCACCTCGCCGACGGCGGCGATGAGAATAGGACGGGAAAGAACCGGAACGGGATGTTCCGGTTCTTCTTCCAAGGCGACCTCGCCCGCGAGATCGCCAATCCAAGTCAGCAATTCCGACAGGCGGTCCCTGACCGCAAAATAGCGCTCGCCGGGCATCGTGACTCCTCAGCCGCCCGACTTCTCATTGACCCGCCGCGATCGGACCGGCCGGAGCCGGTGGAGCGGCCATGGCCAGCAACTGGGACACGGTCACGAACTTGTAGCCCTTGCGCAGCAGCCCATCGAGGGTCGCCGGCATGGCATCCACGGTGCCGCCGTGGAGGTCGTGTGCCAGGATGATGGCTCCCGGCGTGGTCTGGCTATTGATGCGGGAAGTGATGACCGAGGCACCCGGGCGCTTCCAATCGAGCGGATCGACGGACCAGAGGATGGTCGGGTAGCGCAGCTCGGAGTGGACCAGCTCGCGCTGGCGCTGGAGCAGCGCGCCGTATGGCGGGCGCATGGTGCGGGGCTGGACGCCGGCGGCACGGGCCACGGCATCGCGGCACTTGGTAAGTTCCTCACGCAGCGCGGAGTCGCTGAGCTTGCTCAGGATGGGGTGCGTGTAGCTGTGGTTGCCGATTTCGTGGCCTTCCGAAACGGTGCGGCGCAGCACGTTCGGGTAGAGATCCACATTCCGGCCGATCACGTAAAAGGTCGCCTTGATGTTGCGCTCGCGGAGCATGTCCAGCAGGCGCGGCGTATTCTTCGGGTGCGGGCCGTCGTCGAAGGTCATCGCCACATAGGGCTGGCTGACGGCGACGCGGGAGAAAGTGATGCCACCGCTGCCGCCGGAGGCGGGCAGGTTCATGTCCGGATTCCGCGGAACCGGACCCTGCACCTTCGGGGTGCGGTACTCACGGTTCGGAGCGGTGCGGGCCGGAGCGGCCGTGGGGTCCTGCGCGGCGGCTTGGGGACCCGGCTGCGGCTTTTCGGAGGAGGCCATGGAGCAGCTGCTACCAAGGGCAGCACTGATCACCATGAAGGTGCGGCGCGAGAGCTTCGGCATGCCGGATTCGCCGTCTTGAGCGTTATTGAAAATCTTGTAGCCGAGGGTCTCGATCGGATTCTTCATGGAGGAATTGGCGACTTTTGGGGCTGGGAAATTTCGGGCAGCTTACCGGAGGAGGAGGCGATGTCACGCCTGCATTTCCAACAGCTTGATCACAAGAAACGCCTAAGGATCGGGGCCAATTTGCCCACCGTTTCAACCGGCCAGAGCGGCTGCGGCGTCATGATGGCACCATCCAGGGAACGATGCTCCGGCCACTCGGGATTCTGCGGAATCAAGGGGATCGCACGGGAGATGATCCGCTTGGCCGCGGATACGTTTGCATGAAGATGGGCGATGACGGCCTCCGCGGTGACGGGCTCCTCCTCGACCTTCCAGCAATCGTAGTCGGTAATCATCGCAAGGGTGGCTAGGGCAATCTCCGATTCCCGGGCGAGCTTGGCCTCGGGCAGATTGGTCATGCCGATCACGTCGAAGCCGAGCTTGCGATTCGTCTCGCTTTCCGCCCGGGTAGAGAAAGCGGGGCCATCCATATTCACATAGGTGCCGCCGAAGTGAACCCGCGCTCCTTCTCCCTCGGCCGCGGAGTGAAGGATCTTCCGCATGCCCTGGCTGACAGGATCCGCGAAGGCGACGTGGGCGACGATACCATTTCCGAAGAAGGTGTGCTGCTCGCGTCGGCTGGTGCGGTCGAAATACTGGTCCGGCAGGACGATATCACGCGGGTGATACTCCTCTTTCAGGCTGCCCACCGCGGTGACGCAGATGAGGAAGCGGACGTCGAGCGAGCGGAGAGCCCAGAGATTGGCGCGATGATTGATTTCGGTCGGGAGCAAACGGTGGCCGCGTCCGTGACGAGGGAGGAACCAGACCTGGCGGCCGGCCAAGGTGCCACCGACCAAGGCATCCGAAGGCGCACCAAAGGGTGTCTCGATCACGCGCTCCTCCGCTTTCTCGAATCCCTCGATCTCATAAAGACCGCTCCCGCCGATGATGCCGATTGCCGCTGCCATGGTCAGGGGTCTAGCACGCCGGAGCTTTCCAGCAAGATTTCCGGCCCCGGCTTCATTGCCAATTCATGATTCCGTGGGAGACGGATGGGCCGGGTCGTGCCATGGTAACGTGAATTCCGATGTCTTTTCGCCCTACTCCTCCGTTGATCCTGTTAGTTCTCGCGCTTTGCGCTTGCCGGGGAGAGGACGACAAGAAGCAGGATAAGGCCGTGCCCGGAACCCCGCGATCAGAATACCGCAACCTGCCGGGCCCCGCTCGCGCCAAGGCAGCCGCGGCGCAGGTGCGGCCTGAATTGGAGAGTGCTCTGACGGCCAAGGGCCTCCATTTCGGCGATCCGGTTTTCATCCGGGCCTTCAAGGAAGAAAAGGAGCTGGAGCTGTGGGTCCGCCGCCGGGATAGCGGGAAGTACGAGCATTTCCGTACTTGGGATGTCTTCGCGATGCCTGGGAAGCTGGGACCGAAGCAGGCCGAAGGAGATGGCCAGGTGCCGGAGGGCTTCTACTTCGTGCCGCCACGGGCGATGAAGCCGGACAGCGACTATCATCTGGCCTTCAATATCGGTTACCCGAATTCCTACGATCAGGCCAAGGGCTGGACCGGGAGCTTCATCATGATCCACGGCGACCAGATCTCGATCGGCTGCCTGGCCATGTCGGACGAGAAGATCGAGGAGATCTACACGCTCTGCGACGCGGCGCACCAAGGCGGGCAGGAGTTCTTCCGCGTGCACCTTTACCCCTTCCGCATGACGGCGGAGCGGATGGCAAAGGCGGAGACCGACGGCAGCCCGTGGCTCGATTTCTGGAAGAACCTGAAGGAGGGCTACGATTTCTTCGAGCGGGAGAAGACCCCGCCCGAAGTCGCCGTGGAAAACGGGCTCTACCGGCTCAAATAACCGTCTGGAGCGGTCCGCCCGAAAAGGGCTTTCACACTTGGCCGCTGGAGCACGAGGATGGTGAAGACGCCGAGCGCGGTGCCAAGCGGCACATTGATGCACGAGATGCAGGCGATCACGAAACAGAAGGTCCAATTCCTCCGGGCGCTGATCGAGCGGCCCGCCACGATAAGGCAGACCGCGAAGGCCCATGCAAGCAGGACGACGACCGACCCGAAGATGATAAACAACCATCCGAACTCTGCCGGCGGTGGCGGACTGGAAGCCGAGCCTGGGGGAAAATGCCCGGAAACCATCCAAGCCCCTAAGGCGATGTGCACGATCGGCAAGCAGCCCATGAGCGCGGTGATCCCGCCCAACACGTAGTGGAAAACCGCCAATAGCTTCAGGTGCTCCGCGTCCTGGAATGCCTGGGGATGGGGAGGAGGGCCGGGTTCATGCATCGCCTGAGTGAGCCGGATTTCCCGGTTTTCCGCGACTCCAAAGGGTCCCTTTCTTTGCAGCCATCGGTTTTTGACTTCCTCACCCGGAACCGCTAAACCCTGCGCCGCAGCAGACAAAAAGGCACCCGTAGCTCAGTTGGATAGAGCATCCGCCTTCTAAGCGGATGGTCACTGGTTCGAATCCAGTCGGGTGTGCTTAGCCGATCCTTCCCCCTCAGCAGGGTGGCTACATTTGGTGCCACAATCGAGGAACCGCAAGAGGCTTTCAGAATCAACAGATTCAGTTTTAAGAAAAGAACCCGTTGCCGCTGTTGGCTTCTGGGTTCATTTCAAAAGCTTGCACATCGCTTCCCAATTACCATTTCCGAAGATGCAGGAAGCTAGATGGCCTCCAGCATCCCACTTAAAAGGCGCAGAACTCAATGCTTCGGCAATATTTGTGAAATTATTCACTTTTATCGGCCAACGCTCGAGCATTCCCCCTCAAGACGATGCTATCTCCCACCGTCACAACATCTTTGACACGCGTGACGTGCCATTTGACCATCGGCGTTTTCTCCTTCTTGGCGAACATTGCGAATAGCCCTTTAGCTCGCGAAGGCAAAAGTATCCCGCGTGCAATACCTAAGTATCCAGCAACTGCAGCTTGGGGATTTTCGGCAAGATCACCTCCGACAAACTCCTCCAGTTCATCCTGACTTACGGGAACACCAGCTTCATTCAGCTCATGACAAAGAGCCGCTCTACCGATATGTATTTCGATTGAAAGTTCCCCTGCCTGTTCGAGATCCAAACCGATTTCCGCAGGATTGACAATCGCACCGCCGATAACGATTCGGGTATTTCGCTGTGCGGAATCGATAAATGACTCCGATGTATTATTCGTCATGATCAAAGGCCCTCCGAAATTCCATATCCAATCTCGCACGCGGTGAAGCGGAGCGCAACCCGGGGGAGGCGGGCGGCGACAGCCGCCACGTACGCACGGGCCGGGCGGCGGGCGCGGGGGAGATTGGGCGCAAGCGAACTGAAGTGCGGGCTGGCGCGGGGGCTTTGCAGCGGCGCGGAGCCTGACTTTCGGGAGGCGGAACTCCCAGCGGCGGGCGCGGGCCGGAGGGACTTTTCCTTAATGGAGACAGACAAAATACATGGCCACGGAGTTTTGGTCGCGCTGACTTTTGAGTGTCACGATTCACATGAAATCAGCGGCCATTCGCATCGCAGAAAAAGCCACGTAAGCATCCGATGGATCGGGATACGACGCCTCCTCTCCAGCAAGCCAATCATCAAGAGAGTCGTCATTATCCCTAATTAATTCCTTAAGGGATGACTTAATATGTTCGGGCGCTTTTTCAGCCAAGCGTTCGCGTTCCAAGTCATCTGAAATTCCCCAGAATCTCGCGTAAGGAATCAAGTGACGAAGATTGACGGGCACATCATTGACGTCAAAATCAACTGCTGGGCTTTCGGAAATGAAAGAGCCGTATTCTGTTTTTATGTCTTTTTCCATACGCTCATCTTGTAAGGGCACCCTTCATGCGCTCAAACCAATCCCAATAGTCCTGACGCATCCCACCGGGAACACCTGCCGCATCAAACATACCCTCGGATAAAATCCTCATGTTAGGCTCACTCAGTTTCTTCCAATCAAACACGCCTCCCATACTTCTTCTCATGTCCGCCCTCCTTCACTATCGTCCGCAACATGTCATTGCAAGGCTGCTAGAAACTCCTCCTCAAAATCCTGAAACGACTCAAAATCTCTCGGTGAAAGCTCAACACTGAATGACTTATTGGTTACATTCAAACATTCCGAGTAAACCTCTTGTATATCAAATCCGAGCTTAAGAGCAGCCCGCCCTTCTCGCCCAAGAACTATAGCATCGAGAGATTTTCTTAGCTCAAATAAATTGGACTCACCATCAAATTCAAAGCGACCTGCACACAAGGAAAACCCGTCCGAATTTAGACAAAAGTCTGACAACCCATCAAGACCTTGGAGACACTTGAGAATCTCCTCTTGGTTGAAAACAGCCCCATTTGCAGGATACAAAAATAGAGAATTCATCTTACAATAATTCGACCATCGGAGGATCACCAGAATCAACGACTCAAAGCCTATCTCTCCAGCAATCACAACAAAGAACTTAAAGACCCAGCACAGGAAACCACATCACCAGAAGGAAAATCACCTTTTTTGTACATCATCCAGAGGCCATTCACCCAAGGAATTTCCAATTGGGCCACGAGCACTCTTCCGAACATTTCAAAATCATCCGAAACAAGACCCGCGCAGTCCGGATCAAGGGTAATCTCAAATACCTTTTTATATACCACCCCCTCAGGAAATCTATCGATTCAAGCTCAGGCTTGCTGAACGACACCGCGGACAATTGTTTAAAGCTTTCCAGCCAACGAGCTTCGAAGCGCTCTTCGTATCGCTCTCCAATCCTTTCTCCATAACGATCGAACACAGTTGATATCAAAATATCACCTCCAGCAATCAACTCCAACATCGACTCAATTGTGTTCATAGCCAAATACCCTTAAATTATAGATCCAGAATATCAGCCGCCTCCGCGTGTCGCCGATGAGCCGGGAACGTAAGGTTCAGGGGCCACCTTGGGCGGGGGATTCTGCGCTTCCTCGGTTAGGGTTGCGAGCCATGCCACGAGGTCCCGGACTTCACGGGGGGTGAGACCGTGAGCCATGGGAGGCATCGGAGAGATCGCTGCCGGGACGGCGGCGAGATCGGATTTCTTCACACGCCACACCTTGCCGTCCGCGGCGATGTCCAAGTGCTCCGGGCCATCGCCTTCCAGCAAGCCGCCCAGTGTGCTTTGATCCTTGAAGGTGACGGCGATCGCACCGAAGCCCGGGGCGATGCTCGCGCTGGGATCAAGGATGGATTCCATCAGGAAGCCGCGGTCGTGACGCCTGGCAATTCCCGCGAGATTGGGGCCCGCGTTGCCGCCATTGGCATGTGCATCGTCGGCCGCGCGATGGCAGCGGACGCATTGCCCGATAGGATGGCCGGAGAAGATGGAGAAGCCCTTCGCGGCATCCCCCCCTTCAAGCGAAGTGTTCCATTTTGCCAGCGGCTCCGCCGAAGTGGAGATCTTGCCAAGGCAGGCGGCCAAGGCTTCACGGACGGACGCCGAGTCCCGCTTTTCCGCGGCCTCTAGCAACTCCAGGGCGGTGAAGGATTTTCCGGACGCCACAGCGAGCGCGGAAAGATGTTCCAAGAAAAGCGCATCCACCACTTCACCGGAAAGTCCGGCGAGCAAGGCCCAGGATCTTTGCGCGCGTGGCGTGCCCGGACCTGCGACGGCTTTCCCGAGATGAGCGACTGCCCCGCGCGGCTCGATCACTGCCAGTTGCGACATCGCGGCGATGAAGACGTCGTCATTCCCGTCTCCTGCGAGTTCTTCCAGAAACTCCTTCAGGTTCGGGGAACTCCTGCCGGCGAGCAGTTCGATCGCCTTCGCCCTGCCCGCAGCGGGTAGCGAGGGATCGGCGGCGATGCGGCGGAAATCGGCATCTCCCAGAGAGCTCGCATCAAGCTGGTATTTCTCCATGTAGCCGAGCGCTGCGGTCAGCATCATCCCGTCCTGCTTCAACATGCCGGGAAGGGCGGCATGGAGTGCCGCGCGGATCTCATCCACCGGTAGTGAAGTACGAGGTCTATAGTGGCCCGTAAGCTGGTCGTTGGTCTGGGAGATTTCCCAGACGGAAACCAGGCGCAGGGCTTCCTTCCGGATCTCCTCCGGCAGCCCGGTATTGCCCGCGGCCTCCAGCACCCTTTGAAGATTCGGGATATCGCCGAGGCGGAAGGAATTGTGAAGGAGGCGCCGGAGCATGTAGGGTGCCAGCGGGCGGGCGAGCGGTTGCTCCAGCAGCTTCGCAACCACGGGCCGCAGCGCGTGCAGGTCTTCATCACAGATGGCGCGGATCGCTTCATCCGCCACCGCGGGTGACTTGTCTTCCACCAAGCCTGCGATCCGCGGATCTCCGCCGCGACGCATGGCAACGACCACGGCGGTTCTCACGGCAGCGGAATCGTCACCGGCAAGCGCGCCCAGATCCGCCCCGCGATTCGCAAGTTTTTCCAGCGCCAGGATACCCGCGTGGCGGAGCCATGGATCCTGATCGGCATTCTGAACGAGCAATTGCCGGACGAGGCCGATCTGATTTGGCTGCCCGCAGCGCGCGAGCGTGAGGGAGGCCTCCGCACGAACCCGCAAGGAGGGATCCGCCATCATATCGCTGAAGGGTATCTTATCCCCGGGCGCGCCCGCATTGGCGAGCGAGCGGAGTGCTTGCACGCGAGTCTCCTCATCCTGATGGCGAAGACACGAGATGATGCTTTCCGCCGCTAGCTTCCGAGCCTCGGGAGTTCCCCGGCGGGCGATCATCCCCATGCCCCAAAGGCCATGGATGCGCTCCAATTGATGCTGCGACTTGGCGGCACCGACGAGAACAGCCAAGCCCTCCGGTCTTCTGGCCAAGTCGATCTGTGCACGCAGCCGCACACGCATGTCCGGATGCTTCAGGCAGGCGGCGACCTCGTCCGTGGGGAGCTTTCCGAATCCCTCGCGGATCAATTTCGCGGCCTCAGCGCCTTCCTTGGCACGCCATGTCATGTCCCCTGCCGAAAGGGCCAGCACCTGCCCCTTGTCGTGGGCGGTCCAGCCATTCATGAAGTCCGAGATCAGCAGCCGCCCGTCGTAGGAATACTCCACATCCGTCGCTCCGATCCCCCATACGAGCTGGCGATTTTCCGCCATCTCCATGCCAGCGCCCTTCGGCTTCATCTCGAAGGTGTAGATGCCCGAGTTTGTGCCGCCACCACGATAGTCGCAGACTTGGAAGTGATTGTCCTCGCGCTCCGTCAGGCCGGTGCCCGGGTGATAGGTGAGTCCGGATGGCCCGGAAGTGAGATAACCCGCGGCGGGCATCACGAAGGCAGGTTGACTGGCATGCGGCATCTTCCACAAACCCTCCTCCGTCCATTGAATCGGGGGGCGGTTCTCCAGCCCCAATTGCTGGTGAAAGCTCATCAGCATCTGGTGCTCCATCCGCCATCCGGAGTCGCCGCCCTCCATCAGATAGGCCACGCGTGATTCATCACCTAGCCCGCAGTTGTTATCCACGGTGAAGGGATTTCCAAAGCGATCGAAGGCGATCTCCTTCGGATTCCGCAGCCCGGTGTGGAAGATCTCGAAGCCGCTGCCGTCCGTCTCGAAGCGGAAGGCCGTGCCTTCGCCCGGATAGTGGAACTTCCTGCCCTCCTTGGTTGTCACGCTCAGACCGCGGTCTCCGGAGGTGCCGTAGATCCGTCCGTCCGGGCCCAAGGCGAATCCATTCAGATCATGCCCGGAGATAGAGACCCGCACGCCGAATCCCTGCTCCACGGTGTCCCGGGTTTCCGCGATGCCATCGCCATTGTCATCCCGCAGCGCCCAGATCCGCGGGATGCAGGCGAAGTAGGTGGTTCCTTCGAAGGCGAAGACACCCGCAGCCGTGCCATCCAGCGTGTCATTGAAACCCTCCGCAAAGACCGAGGAGGTCTCGTAGCAGCCATCGCCATCGGCATCCACCAGCTTGCGGATGAGTTCCGACTTTGCCGTGAACTTCTCAGGCGGCATCTTGTCGGACCATTTCTCGTACATCTTCCTCCGATCTTCGATGGAGGCGTTCTTCGTATCGTCCACGATCCAGTAGAGGTGATCTTGGTCATCCTCCACGCCAAAGCGGAAGCGATGGGTCTCCGCGAGGAAGATGTTGTTCTTCTCATCCACGGCCAACGCGGTGGGCGAGACGGTTTGCTGGTTCTTCCAATCCGCGACGACCTCGAGAGTCATCCCTTTTGGCAAAAGCGTGCCGGGGAGATCGGGATGGCTCACCAGCTTGTCTCTCTCGCCGTCATCCTCATTTCCCTGCGGAGGGAAAACGGGCTGCGCCTCCGCGGTGAACAGGAAGTGATCCGCCGCGATGAAGCCCCAAACACCGTCCGCATCATCCAGCAGGCGGATCTTCCCCTTGCGGCCCTTGAATTCACTCACGTCCCAGACGGCAGGCCTCATCTCCAGATCGTTCCGGCCGGAGGCTTCGCGAACCACCTTGCCATCGATCACGAGTTGAACCGACGTCCTTCCTGGCTGGGAACCGCCGCCGATGAGGAAGGCGAGGTAAGGCTGCTCGATCGTGAGATCCGGAGATGTCAGGCTGCCCTTTGAGGCATTCCCGCCATGAGCGGAGCACACGAAGTATCCTCCGGCATATCCCTTGAAAGGAGCCGCCATCTCCGGAGTCTTTCCCGAGACGGGACCTTTACCAAAGGCGTCTCCCTCCACCCGCCATTCATTGAAGCCATCGCTGTTGAAGTCCTCCAAAGCGGAAACATCCGCAAGGGTCGCGATGGTTAGAGTACAGAGTACGGCAGGGCCGACGGGCAAGGGTTTGGCAGGCATCGGGTCGAAGGATGAAAGAGCACGAGACCGGTTCTTGGGTTCCGGTCGGTCCGCCCCTGATACGAAGTGAGGATGCCGATTTCTGACGAAATATTCTCTTTTCGGATCAAAAAGGGAATCTTTCCACCGCTCAACTTGAGTTTACTAGATCCACGTCGGCGACGCGGACTCCCCGAAGCTCAAGGGCTCACCTTTCCCGGAATCTGCGGCACGAGACCTGCGAAAGCAGGCGTGATGATGAAGATCCTGCTCCTTCCCTTCGGCCTGTTAGGTTTCCTGATCTCTTCCTGCGACAGCACCGCTCCCAACTATGGCGATCCTCCGAAGCCGATGGAAAGGCCTCCCGCTTCCGCTTCTGTCAAACGACCCGGCAGCACTTGAGATGAGCTTTGCGGCGGCGAGTTCGTCCGGCATGCAAGCTGCGAAGGGAAGCTCCATGAAGTTATTCTTTCCTCTGCTCGCGCCTCTCGCATTCCTATTCATCGTCTCTTCGTGCAATGAAGCCGGCGATGACGACACACCGGGCATGCAATCGAGCAAGAATGCAGCTCCCGGCCCGAAGACCGACGGCCGCCAAGAAAAGCTCGTCCCCGAATCAAGGAACCACGAGTCCGAAGGACAAGGCCAGTAGGTCCGCTCTCGGCTAAGCAGCCGCCGGGTCGAGATTGTCGATGGCCGCACGCAAGATCTCTGCGGCGGCCTGCAGTGCGGGCTCGGGCGAACTCGCAAGGGCAAGCGCCTTGCGGGCAGTCTTAATCCGGTCCGCCTGATATTGCGGCGGTCCGTTCAGATGATCGAGCGCGTCCGCCATCTTGATCAGGCGGGCTTGCCAAGGAGACTCAGCGAGGAGTTCCCAGTATTTGCTTTTCTCGCCCTTGCCATTCTTGGACAGCCACTCGACCCAGCCGGTGACTTCCTCCCCCATGAGCAGGGCCAATCCCGCACGATCAATCGAAGTCTTCTCCAACACGTCGTGCAAATAAGCCGCGGCGAGCACTTCCGGCTCATGACAACCAAAGACGGAAGAGATCAGCATGGCAACCCGGGCGGGATGCGCGAAATACGGCATCTTCGTTCCCGGGCTTTTCTGCCCCTGATGCGCAGAAGCGGCAATGGCTGCCGCGTGCTGCCACAAGTATGCCGCCGGAGAGAGCACGAGGAGCGGTGTGGCGGATTCGTCTGAGTCGATGTTCGCTTTCATGCGGCAAGGGCCCGGAAGTCGTCGCGCCAATCGCGCTTGTGTTCCGCCTGGTAATCGCCCGGGTGAAGCGGGCCGAACTCTTCGATAAAGGCGGCTGCCTTGTGCTCCGGGACGCGGAAAGCTTCATGCTCCCCGTCGGAGTAGACGCTCTCCCCTTCCATGCAGGACTGGAGCCAAAGGCGGAGATGATCTGCAATCGTAAGGTCATCGCTGGGCCGGGGCCCGCTCGCTTCAAGCTGCTGGTTTTCGGATTTGCTCGCGAGTTTCATCATGGAGGAAGCATCCATCATCGCAGGTGCCGCGCCATGAGCAGGCGTCGTCCATATCCCGGCGCTACGATACGGATGCCGCCATAGCCGCTTCAAATTGCATCCGGACATTGCAAAAGGCGCTGAAGTTCGTTCTGCGATGCCCGGCACTCCGTGCATCGGGCCATGGCATGCCACTTGCGATCTGTTAGGAATGAAACTGGCTCCTGCGAACCTGCGGCGTTACAAGGACATCGCCGCACTTTTTCTCAAGCACGGCAGGGGCGACTTGCTGGCGAACGCCGGAGTTCCCGGTGAGGAAATCCCCCCCGCAGCCGGGACAACTCCGGTGCCCGCGGAGCAACTTGCGGACGACCTCGAGAAGCTGGGGCCGGCTTTCGTCAAGATCGGCCAGCTGCTCTCCACGCGAGGAGACCTGCTGCCTCCTGCCTATCTCTCGGCACTCGGCCGCTTGCAGGACGATGTCTCGACGGTGGCTTATGAGGAAATCGAAAGAACGATCGAGGAGGACTTGGGCGTTCGAATTTCGAAAGCTTTCGAAAACTTCGAGCGCAAGCCCTTGGCGGCAGCCTCGCTCGGCCAAGTGCATCTGGCCACCCTGCGCGGCGGACGCCAAGTGGCGATCAAGGTCCAGCGCCCGGGCATCCGGAAGCAGATCGCCGACGACATCGAGAGCCTCGAAGCAATCGCTAGCTTCCTCGACGAGCACACGGACTTCGGCAGGAAGTACGAGACCCTTCGTATCGTCGAACAATTCCGTAGCAGCGTTCTCCGGGAACTCGACTACCAGCGCGAAGCCGCCAGCCTCGTGGAACTGCGGGAGAACCTGAAGGGATTTCACCGGCTGACAGTGCCCCGCGTGGTGGACGACTACTCCAGCGGCCGTGTCCTCACGATGGACTATGTGCCGGGAACCAAGATCACTTCGCTATCCGGAGCCGTGCTTAACGACCTGGATGGCGACGCCTTGGCGGGGCAGCTTTTTCAAGCTTACCTGAAGCAGATCCTCGTCGATGGCTTCTTCCACGCCGATCCTCATCCAGGGAACCTCCTTCTTACCCACGATCGCCGGATCGGCATCCTGGATCTGGGCATGACCGGACGCGTGCAGCAACGAATGCGTGACCAACTCGTCCACCTGCTGGCCGGAATCAGCGAAGGCAATGGAATCCAAACCGCCGAGGCGGCCCTTGGTATCGGCGAGGCCAAGGACGAAGAGCTCAATCGCGAAGGTTTCATCACCGCGGTGGAGGAGATTGTGGGCTCCTCCAAATCCCAAGCCCTCTCCCAGATCGACATCGGCTCGCTGGTACTTCAGGTCACGCGGGCCTGCGCGGATGCTGGCCTGCGTATCCCTGCGGAGATCAGCATGATCGGGAAGGCGCTGATGAACCTCGACCGCGTCGGCCGCTGCCTGAGCCCCGGCTTCGATCCCCATGAAGCGATCCGCGAGCACCTTGGCGAAATCAGTCGTGCCCGGATCAAGGAGACTCTGACCTCCGCCAACATCATGGGCATCCTTACCGAGCTAAAACAATTCCTGGGTCAACTGCCGCTCCGCGCCAACCGCATCATGGACTTGCTGGCAGACAACAAGATCAAGGTGCGGGTGGATTCGATCGATGAGAAGGCCTTGATTGTAGGCCTCCAGAAAGTCGCCAACCGCATCACGCTCGGGCTGATCCTGGCAGCCTTGATCGTCGGCTCCTCCATGCTTGCCCGCGTCGAGACGAGCTTCCGCCTCTTTGGCTACCCCGGGCTCGCGATGGTGTTTTTCCTCATCGCGGCGGCCGGAGCCATGATCCTGTTTTTCCAGATCGCTCTCAAAGATCGCTAGCAGATCAGGAAAGCACCCGGTCGATCAGGGAGCCTGATGGACGGGTGCTCCCTTGTCTTCGAAGCTGATGTGCGGGGGACCGACCGGCGGCCTCCTGCGCGAACGCTGCCAGCGCCACGCCATCACCGCACCCCAAAGGCCGATATAAGCGAGGGTGACGATCCAGTAGGGAACAGAGATCATCCTTGAAGCGACGGCACCCGCCGTGCCGCTCGAGCTCTCGAACTGTGCCCACAGGAAGGGGCGCTGCCCCCGGGTGCTGGACTCATGGTAGAAGTCCATGCTCGTCGTTGGCGGCAACTCGGGAGGTTCATATTCGCCGACCGGCGGGACAACACCAGATGGGACCGGTGCCAAATGGCTCCAGTGGAAACTGATCGACGAACCATCGCTGGCGAGTCCGCCCAGGCCCGACTTTCCCGCAATGCTAATTCCGGACCGCCAGTCGAAAGAGTCCGCCCAAGCCCAGAGCAGGAAAAGCAGCCCGGGCAAGCCCAGCCAGAAGGTGAGGGAACGCGAAAGGCGAAAACGCATCCACTTCACTTTAGGGAAGGCCCGGGCTTACGCAAGCTACCACCGGCTTCAGCGCTTCGCCTCCGGGTGCCGGTCGAGGATGGCGCGCAGTTCCTTCACCACTTCCGGCTGGCTGTCGGCGAGGTTCTTCGTCTCCGGCTGCTCCGCTTGGTAATCATAGAGCTCGATGTCGGCGTTGTCGGCGGGCTCTCCGGGTTTCTTCCACTCCACCATGCGATAACGCTCCGTGCGGATGGCGCGACCCATGCGGCCTTCTCCCCGCGGGAAGCAATGGTAAGCATGGTCGCGGACGCGTGCGGCGGGATCCTTCAGCACCGGCACGAGACTGGTGCCATCCATCGGCTGCGGACCTTCCGCCTTGGGCAAGCCGGCGAGCTCCACGAGCGTCGGATAAATGTCCACCGTTTCGGCGAGCTGTCTGGTAGCGCCCGGCTTCCCGACTCCGGGAGCCACGAGGAGCAAGGGGATGCGGTTCGCTTCCTCGTAGTTGGTGTGCTTGGTCCAGATACCGTGATCACCCAGATGCCAGCCATGGTCGCCCCAGAGAACGATGATGGTGTTCTTTGCAAGATCCAGGCGGTCCAATTCATCGAGGACCTTCCCAAGCTGGGCATCCGCGAAACTGGTGGCGGCGTAGTAGCCGTGGATCAGCTTGCGCGCGGTCTCGTCATTCACCTCACCGCTATCCGGAATCGGAGTGTAGTTCGTGATCTCGCCGCCCTTTTTGCCGGCATAGCGCGGCGCTCCTTCCGGAGGGCGGGTATTGGTCGCGAGCTGAAACTTCGAAGGATCATGCATGTCCCAATATTTCTGCGGCGCGGTAAATGGCAGGTGTGGCTTCACAAAGCCGACCGCCAGAAAGAAGGGCGTGTCTTTCCGCTCTTTCGCCGCCTGCAGGCGCTTGATCGCCTCACGCGCGATCCTGCCGTCGGAATAGCCCTCGTCCTCTGAAACCGTCGACTCCCACGCGGAGCCCTTCGGGAGCTGCCCGATCTTGCCGAGCTGCTGGTTGGTGAAATAGGCCTCCTCGCGAGTCAGCTTGCCCCCCGCCGAGTTCGCGGGATCGAGGTACTCCACCACCTTCTCGGTGATGGTCGGGACCACCCAGGAAGCGGCATCATCGCTATTCCCGTGGCCGGAGTGGAGGATCTTGCCGACTGCTTCAGAGCGGTAGCCGTTCTTCGTGAAATACTGCGGCAGGGTCACTGCATCCGGCACCTTCTTCCGGAAATTGACCGAGAGATCATAGATGCCCAGCGAGGTCGAGCGGGAGCCCAGCAGGAGGTTGTTCCGCGAGGGCGCACAGACTGCCTGGTTGCAGTAGGCCATATCGAAACGCATGCCGCGTGCGGCCAGACGATCGATGTTGGGGGTCTTCGCCAGCTTGTCGCCATAGCAACCGAGCACCGGCTTCAGGTCGTCCACGCAGATGAGCAGAACATTCGGCTTCGACTCCTCCGCGGCAGCGAGGCAGGAGATCAGGCAGGGCAAAAGAGGCAGAAAATGGCGGAAGCACGACATGGATTCGGACGCCACCTGACAACAGGCCAAACGTGTTTGCAACCCTCCCCTCGCCCCCTGACAGCCTTTTCCAGATTGAAACGGCACCGCCTGAAATCGGGTCCCCTTTCCGGGAAAGCCAAGACGCAAGGACGATGAACCTTGCCCTGAGTGGCCCGCTCTGGAAGCGTCCGGCACCCTCCTCATGAACCAGCAAGGCCTCTTTATCGTCCTCGAAGGCATCGACGGCACCGGCAAATCCACCCAGACGCAGTCGCTGGGCGAATGGTTCCGCCAGCAAGGCCGTGAGGTCATTTGCAGCCGCGAGCCAACCGATGGCCCATGGGGACGCGAGATCCGTGCCACCGCCGCTACCGGCCGCTTGGCACCTGAGGAGGAGCTTGACCTCTTCTTGAAGGACCGTCGACAGCATGTGGAAGAGCTAATCTCCCCCGCCCTTGCAGCCGGCAAAGTGGTCATACTGGACCGCTACTACTTCTCCACCATGGCCTATCAGGGCTGCCGGGGCTTCGACCCCACTGAAATCCGGCGGCAGAATGAGGCTTTCGCCCCAAGCCCGGATCTACTCTTCGTCCTGGATTTGGACGTGGATAGCGCCTTGGCCCGCATCGGTGGCCGGGGCGATGTCGCGAACGAATTCGAAAAGCGCGACTCCCTCGCCAGATGCCGGGAGATCTTCCTCTCGCTTGAGGGAGAGCCCTTCGTTCACATCATCCCCTCGGACACGGACCCCGATACCGTCCAGTCCCGCATCCGCGAGATCGCCGCGACCCGCCTGACGGCAGCAGCAAAAAGCGGAGAGTGACCGCTCACTCCCCGCCTTTTCAAAATCAATCTGTTGCTCCGGTTCAGTTGGCACCGCGCTGTTCGCGCTCGTCCTCGGTCATGAACCACTTCGAGCTGCCGCGGCTGAATTCGGATTCGATCTCCAGCGTGCGGCCGGAGCCGTCGAGCATCAGCGCGGCACACTTGCCACCGTAGCGGTCCGGATCAGGAAGGGCGCTCTGGTCGAGAAGGCCCATGGCTCCGGTCTTGGTATCAGCGATCACCAGGACTTCCGAAGGCTGGCGGAAGGAAGACATCCGCTTCGGACCATCGTCCCCCTCGCCATCCGCATAGCGACCGACGACGCTGGCGTTCCAGCCGTAGGACATGGTGGATTCCGGCTTCTTGGGATCGAAGCCTTTGTCGCCCGGGCTCTTGAAGCGGGTCACTTCCGACTCGTTGTCGGGATCCTTGATCAGCAGGCCCCACCAGTAGCGGTTCTGCGACTCATCCCGCCAAGTGGGCAAGATGCCGGCATTGTCCTGGGTGTAGCCTTGGACCAGCGCACCGATGTTCCGCACCGAGGTGAGGTTGGCCGCAAGACGCGACTTCATCAGGGTGCTCTTCGCGATGCCGAAGACGAGTCCGGCGAGCACCGCAATGATGACGATCACCACCATCAGTTCCACCAGGGTGAAACCCCCGGCCCGTTTTCCGATTCCTGGTTTTTTCATGTGTGAAATCCGCTTTGGTCGAGGCTGCCACCCGCAAGGGGCGCATTGCCTGTATCCAAAGCCATCACGTACGGGCGGCGATTCAACCCGAAATCCACGCGAATCGCGCAATATCCTTCGAAAAGCGCCTCACCAGACGAAAACGACCGGCGGAACGACAATCTTCACCGGGGAAGCCGTGCGTTGCTCGCTCTCTTCCAAAGAGGTCACCACGCCGTCCTCGAACTCGACCACGGTCTTTCCCTTCTCCACTTGGGTGGTGTAGGCGGCCTGCCGGAAAACTTGGCCGGAGATGGGATCGCGGACATAGTTGTAATGGGTCACCTGTTCGTATTCCACATACTCCCAGCGACCGGTCTGGCCCTTTTCGGTCTGCTTGACCTGGGTCTTCACCGGATTTCCGCGGGACTTCGCCACCTCCTCGGGAGTCATGCCGATCGCCAGCTCCTTGGCCTCGATCAGGGCCTGCACCTCCAGCTGGCGCTTGTGGAGCTTCTTCAGATTTTCAACGAAATCCGGGTCCTTCGAGGCGAAGGCATGCGGACCGACCCAGCCGGAAATCCCCTGCTTCACGCCTTGTCCGCGGACCTTGTAGGCTTTTTCCGTCATGGCCTCGAGCACCACGACCTGGTCGGCCTTGATGGTCCCGAGCCGGGTCTTCCCGTTCTTGTCGGAAAAAACCGTGGCATCCTTGATCACCTTCAGCTCGATCGGTTCTTTTACATGCTCCGCGAGGTGGACCACATCGGGATCCCGATCGATCAGCGACTTGCGCTCAGCCCGCTTCACCTGAGCCGAAACCGGCAGCACGAGTGAAAGAAGCAGGGCAGAAACCAGAGCGGCTTTCATGATAGGTAGACGTTAGCGTTTCCGGAGTCTTGGCGAAAGCTCCTCTTTTTTCTCTGACGAGAGCCCGCCACGCATTATTCATAGGGAAAAATAGCGCGAATACTCCCGTATGGGGGCTACGGCGTAAAACCCTGCGTCCCGGATGAACGGCCCTGTCAGATACCCCGGCACCCTTTCCCTGCTGCTGCTCGCGGCTTTGGAGAGCCATGCCGCCGAGTCTCCCGACTTCAACCGGGATATCCGGCCACTGCTTTCCGACCGTTGTTTCGCCTGCCATGGCTTCGACGCGAAGGCCCGCGAGGCGGAGCTGCGGCTCGACGTCCCGGAGGCCGCGTTCGCCAGGCGAGAGGGCGGAATCGCGATTGTACCCGGGAAACCGACGGAATCGCTGGCGTGGCAGCGGATCATTTCCAAGGACCCGGAAGAGGTCATGCCCCCGGCTGACTCCCACCTGAAACTTTCCGATGAGGAAAAGGACCTGCTGAGGCGCTGGATTGAAGGCGGTGCGGTCTATCAACCACACTGGAGCTTGATCCGGGTGGAGCGGCCCCAGGTTCCCGCTGGGGTCCATCCGATCGATGCCCTCGTTTCCCGCCGTCTCGCGAAGGAGAGCATGAAGCTTTCCCCCGAGGCGGAAAAGACGACACTAATCCGCCGCCTGTCCTTCGACTTGCGGGGACTGCCGCCGACTGCGGAGGAGTGTGCCAGCTTTCTCGAGGACGCCGCGCCGGATGCCTACGAAAAGCTGGTGGACCGCTTTCTCGCGGACCCGGCTTATGGAGAAAGGATGGCCTGGCCATGGCTGGATGCGGCGCGCTATGCCGACTCAAACGGCTACCAGGGAGACTCCGACCGGACGATGTGGCCATGGCGGGACTGGGTGGTGAGCGCCTTCAACCGGAATCTTCCCTACGATCAATTCACCATCTGGCAGCTTGCCGGGGACCTGCTGCCGGACGCCACGCCCGAACAAGTCCTCGCCACCGGATTCCTGAGAAACCATCCGATCAATGGTGAGGGCGGCCGCATCCCGGAGGAGAACCGCATCGACTACGCCATGGACATGGCGGAAACCACCGGGACCGTGTGGATGGCGCTAACGATGAATTGCTGCCGCTGCCATGATCACAAATACGACCCCATCAAGCAGCGGGACTACTACAGCTTGATGGCCTTCTTCAACCAGACGCCGGTGGACGGCAGTGGTGGAGATCCTCAGACGCCACCCGTGCTCGCTGTGCCGGATGAAGCCCAGCGGATGGAGACAGAGCGGCTGGCAAATCTGATGCGCGAAGCGGATATGCGCTTGGCGACGAAAACAGCGGAAATTTCCCCGCACCAACAGCAGTGGGAAGCCGCCGAACTGGCTCGGGCCCGGGATGTGAGTTGGCAAGATCTCGCGATCACGAAAGTGGAAGGCGCGGAGGCGGAAACCTTGGAGGACCATTCGGTGCTCACTTCCGGCCCCAATCCCGCGAATGCGACCTATGTGGTGCGAGGGGCAGTTCCGGCAGGACCTCTTTCGGCGATCAAGCTGGAGGCACTCCGGCATCCCTCGATGACTTCTGGCGGTATCGCGCGGTCTGACAGCGGGAACTTCGTGCTGACCGGCTTCGAGGTCTCGCTCATTGGTGCGGACGGAAAACCGCATCGGCTCGCGATCGCGGGAGCCGATGCGAGCTACGAGCAAGGCGGCACCTTCGTCATCGCCAATGCGTTCGACGACAACCCGCAATCCGGCTGGGCCATCTGGGAAGGCAGACCGATCGACCGGGATCACGCGGCGATCTTCCGTTTTGCCTCCACCGTGGAAGTACCGCCCGGGGCGACGATGGAAATCACGCTGCGCCATGACTCGCCGCATCCACAGCACAACCTCGGACGCTTCCGGCTGTCAGTGACCGGAGAAGCTTCGCCGAGCCTGTCGGATCAGAGCCCCTTGCTCCCCGTGCTGCGGATCCCCGCCGGCGAACGGAACCCGGAACAAAGCAAGCAGGTCACGGATGCATTCCATCGCAGCGATGCGGAATTTGTGAAGCTGAACGGGAAACGCCAGAATCTCGATGCGCAATTGGCCAATCTCCGCAAAGGGATGCCGAAGGTGATGGTGATGGCGGATCGCCAGAATCGCCGGTCCACCCACATCCTCTCGGTGGGAGCCTACGACAAGCCGCTGGAGCAGGTGGAGGCCGATACGCCCCCCATCTTGCCGCCGCTGCCGAAGGGCGGGGCGCCGCCGAACCGGTTGGATCTCGCGCGTTGGCTTGTTTCGCGGGACCATCCGCTGACTGCCCGGGTCACGGTGAACCGCTTCTGGCAGGAACTTTTCGGCATCGGCCTGATCAAGACGCCGGAGGACTTCGGTGTGCAGAGCGAGTTGCCGGTGCAGCCCGAGCTGTTGGATTGGCTGGCGGCGGAGTTCATGGAAAGCGGCTGGGATGTGAAGAGGCTGATGCGCACGATCGTGACCAGCCGCACCTACCGGCAGGCGTCGCGGATGACGCCGGAGATGCTGGAGAAGGATCCGGCGAACCGCTTGCTCGCGCGTGGCCCCCGTTTCCGCCTGCCCGCGTGGATGATCCGCGACCAGGCTCTGGAGGTGAGCGGGCTGGAGGTGCCGAAGCTCGGTGGCCCACCGGTGAAGCCCTATCAACCGGAAAACCTGTGGCCGGACGCAACTTTCGGGAAAGTGCTCTACGTCCGGGATAAGGGCGAGGCGCTCCACCGCCGCAGCCTCTACACCTTCTGGCGACGCATCAGCATGCCGCCGATGTTCTTCGACAATGCGAAGCGGGAGGTCTGCACCGTGAATCCATCGCGCACCAACACACCGTTGCACGCCCTTTCCACCTTGAATGATGTCACCTTCGTGGAAGCCGCACGGGTGCTCGCGTCAAGGGCGACGAAGGATGGAGGCGGACCTGAAACGGTTCTCGCTAAGGCCTTCGAATTGGTGCTTTCCCGTGCCCCATCTGCCGAAGAGAAGGCAATCCTGATGGAGTCCTACCGCGAGGCCCGGGATGCCTTCGCGGCCGACCCGAGATCCACGGAAGCCTTTCTCGCGAACGGTGAGGCACCACGCGATCCGGCACTCGAGCCCGTGGAGCACGCGGCACTCGCGTCCGTCTGCCTTTCGATCCTCAACATCGATGAAGCCCTGACCAAAGAGTAGCCATGGATCCCATCACCGAGCGCCAGCTTCTCGTCAATCGCCGCTACTTCTTCGGGCGCAGCGCGACGGGCATCGGCACGGCGGCGCTAGCCTCGATGCTCGGTGAAGAGGCCTTTGGCAATGAAGGACCCTCGCCACTCACCCAGATCGCCCCCAAGGCGAAGCGGGTCATCTATCTTTTCCAAAACGGAGCGCCGAGCCACGTCGAGCTCTTCGATTACAAACCAGAGCTGGCGAAGCGCCATGGCCAAGCCGTTCCGGACAGCTATCTGGCCGGCAAGCGTTTCAGCACGATGACCGGCAATGCGAGCGGCAAGAAGCTGCTCGGTGCCTTGGAGCCCTTCCATGCCCGCGGTCAAAGCGGTGCGACGGTGAGCGACCTGATGCCGCATACCGCGGCCATCGCCGATGAGCTTTGCTTCGTGAAGAGCATGTATACCGAGCAGGTGAATCACGCTCCCGCGATCAACTTTTTCCTGAGCGGCAACCAGCTTCCCGGCCGGCCGACGATTGGCTCGTGGCTTTCCTACGGCCTGGGCAGCTTGAACCAGAATCTGCCGACTTTCGTGGCCATGACTTCGGTCAACAAGGACACGACCTGCGGCCAGATCTTCTACGACTTCTACTGGGGGTCGGGCTTCCTCCCTTCACGGCATCAAGGTGTGAAGCTCCATCCGGGCCAGGATCCGGTGCTCTATTTGACCAACCCGCAAGGTGTGAGTCCTGCGCTGCGGAGGAACATGCTCGATGGCATTGCGAAGCTGAACCAGCGGAAGCTGGACGACTTCGGAGATCCGGAAATCGCCACACGGATTGCCCAATACGAGATGGCCTATCGCATGCAGACCAGCGTGCCGGAACTCGCCGACATCTCCGGCGAGCCGAAGGAGGTGCTGGAGATGTACGGACCACAGGTCCACCAGCCGGGAACCTATGCGCGGAATTGCCTGCTCGCACGCCGCCTGATCGAGAGAGGCACCCGCTTCGTCCAACTCATGCATGCGGGATGGGACCAGCACAACAGCCTGACCACTGAACTCTACACTCAGTGCAAGGACACGGACCAACCCAGCGCGGCACTGGTGAAGGACCTGAAGATGCGCGGGCTACTGGACGACACGCTGGTCATCTGGGGCGGGGAGTTCGGCCGGACCCCTTTCATCCAGGGCGACTTCAATGACCGTCCGAAGTGGGGCCGCGACCATCACCCCTACGCCTTCACCATCTGGATGGCAGGGGGTGGCGTGAAAGCGGGCATGACCCATGGTGAAAGCGACGAGTTGGGATTCAACGTGGCGAAGGATGGCGTCCACGTGCATGACTTCCAGGCAACGCTGCTGCACCTGCTAGGAATCGATCACGAGAAGCTCACTTATAAATTCCAGGGAAGGCACTTCCGTCTGACGGACGTTCACGGGCATGTGGTAAAAGCGGTGCTGGCATGAACAACACCGCCGTGACGTCTACGACCATGCACGAAGTCCCCTTGATGGAATCGGCACCCGGCCCGGAGGTGATCATCGACGGACGGAGCTACCACTACTTCGGCGGCACCAGCTACTATGGCCTGCACGGACATCCGGAGGTGATCGCCGCCGGCTGCGAGGGCTTTCAGCGCTACGGCTTTCACACCGCCACCAGCCGCGCCGGCTTCGGGAACAGCGCCCCACTCTTGGAGGTAGAGCGACGCGCGGCGGAGCATGCGGGGCGCGAGGCAGGCTTCTATTTCAGCTCGGGCTATGCCTCAAACCACGTCCTGATTCATTTGGTCCTGAAGCCGGGTGCCATCTTCATCGATGAGGCGGCACACTTCTGTGTGATGGAAGCGGCACATCTGCCCGCCGCGCCGATCCACCGCTTTCATTCGCGCGACGCTGCGGACCTCCAGGCGAAAATCGAAGCCTACCTCCCCCCCGGCACTTCTCCCCTGGTGATGAGCGATGGCGTGGTGCCCGCCACAGGCCAGCTTCCTCCCTTGGATGACTACGTCGGCGTGCTCGCACGCTACGCCCCCGCGACGCTGCTGGTCGACGATGCTCATGGCCTCGGCGTGCTAGGTGATCACGGGCGCGGAAGCTTGGAGCATCTTGGCCTCGAAGATGCTGCCAATGGCGGGATCTCAAACAATGGCGTCTCGATCCTCTGCGGCGGAACCTTGGGCAAGGCGATGGGGGGCTTCGGAGGGATCGTCACCGGATCGACAACCTTCATGCAACTCGTTCGCAGTTCCTCTCATTACTACGACGGCGCGAGCGCACCGCCATCGCCGGTCGCCACCGCCACTGCCAAGGCGCTGGAGCTGATCGCGGGCAATCCATCGTTTCGGGAAGACCTGCGGCGAAACACCCTGCATCTCCGAAGGGGCCTTCGCGAGCTCGGGCTGAGTGCCCACGACGTACCCTCCGCACAGGTAGGTGTCGCCATCGGGAATGCCGTCAACATGGCGCGACTTCACCAGGAGCTTCGCTCGCAAGGTTTCCTCGTACCGGTAACTTCTTACGCGGGAACCGGACCGGAAGGCATCATGCGCTTCGCCGTTTGCTCCGCACACACGCCACAGGTCATTGACGATCTCCTAAGCTCCTTACGGGGACTTCTCTAAGCCCGATGAAACGCATTATCCCCTCCCTCATCGCCATGAGCACCCTGGCCAGCGCTGCCGATTACTCCGGTGTCATTCCTTCCTATCAAGATGCGGTAAAAGCGGAAATGGCCGAGTGGAAGCTGAGAGGGATCTCCATCGCATGGGTCGACAGGAACTCGATTGTCTACGAAGAGGGGTTTGGCGAGGCCAAGAAAGACAGCGTCTTCAGGGCGGGCTCTGTCTCGAAGCTCTTCAATGCCGTGGCCGTGATGAAGCTCGTGGAGCAAGGGAAGCTGGGACTCGATGCCCCTTTGCCCGATGACCGGGTCCCCGTAAATCCCTTCAACGGCAAGCCCATCACCCTGCGGCAGCTCTTGAGCCATCGCTCCGGCTTTCAGCGGGAGGCATCGACCGGCGGCTACTTCGATGACAGCGAGCCTACCCTGGAAGCCACTGCGGCGAGCTTGAAGGGGATGGCCTTGGTCTCACCACCGGAGAGTGAGAACCGCTACTCGAATATCGCACCAAGCCTCGCCGGCCACGTGGCAGCCGAGGCGGCGGGAAAAAGCTTTCCCAAGCTGCAAGCGGAATGGATCCACCGGCCGCTCGGCATGACGAAATCCTCATGGCTGCACAAGGACGCGGGTGCCGTGCTGCCTTCTCATATCCGCGTCGCGGATCGGAAGGGAGGCTTCACGGACCGCTCGACGCCGCTCTTCGACCTGGGGACCATCCCTGCGGGTAACCTCTATACCACTGCCGGCGACCTCGGCCGCTTCATCATGATGCTCGCAGCCGAAGGCGACTCGCCGGGCGGGAGAATCTTGAAAGCGGAAACGCTCACGGAAATGTGGAAGCCGCAATTCGATCCCAAGGGAAGCTTCGGGATCGGCTTCGCACTCGGTGAATGGCGAGGACGGAAAACCGTAGGCCATGGAGGAGCGGTCTATGGACACAGCACGGCACTGACTTACCTCCCGGAAGAAAAGATCGGCGTGGTGGTGCTATGCAATGAAGACATCGTGAACGGCCGGACCCAACACCTCGCCGACCTTGCGCTATCCCTCATGCTGCAGGCGAAAAAGGGCGAAGCTCCCCAAGCGGCTCCGACCTACCCGGCGTCGCCTGAAGAAAAGCAGGAAATCGCAGGCAAGTGGGAATCGCAGAGCTTCTGGATGGAGCTCGGCGGCGATCTGTCCGGCGTGCTTTCGTGCCAGGAGTTCAAGCTGACGCCCACGGCGAAGGATCGCTACCTCCTCAATAGCCGCCTGCATTCCGACCTTCCGGTTTCCATCAACCGCGACACTACCGGAACCGTGATTCGCATCAGCGCGGGACCTCAGGAGTTCACCCGCGTGCCCGATAACAGGAAGCCGCTTCCGAAAGAGTGGAGGGCCTTCCAGGGCAGCTACGGGCCAAACATGATTCCCTTCGTGGTCCATGAAAAGTTCGGGCGGCTCTACGGCACCACCGAGAACATGGCTGACTACCGGCTGACTCCGGTGAACCGCTATGTCTTCGCCTTCCCTGCCGGGCTCTACGCGAAGGAGCATGCCGTCTTTATCCCCGGTCCCGATGGCAAGGCACGTGCCGTGGACCTCGCGAACATGACCCTGCCACGCATCGATTGATCACACCGCCCATGAAGCTCACGCTGCGAGACATCCACCTGCCACTCCGGCATCCCTTCACCATCGCGCTCGGCACGACCACGCTGCAGCACAACCTGCTGGTGGAATTGGAGCACGAAGGCGCCACCGGCTACGGTGAAGGAGCTTCTTCCCATGCCTGGCATCTCTATACCGCGGAATCGATGCGGGCATCGCTCGAAGCCGCACGACCGGTGATCGAAGCCGGGGGCTTTTCAACACCCGAGGAGCTCTGGAATCGTGTCTACCCTGTCTTGGGCGAGAACCCCTTCGCCCTTTGCGCGCTCGATCAGGCCGCTCACGACCTCTGGGGCAAGCAAAAGGGAGCTCCCGTGTGGAAGCTCTGGGGTCTCAGCTTGGAGAACCTTCCCTTGAGCGATTACACCATCGGCATCGACACCATCGAAAAGATGGTGATGAAGATGAAGGAATTCGACGGCTGGCCGATCTACAAGATCAAGCTCGGCACGGAAGACGACCTCGCGATCGTCCGGGAACTCCGCAAACACACCGGTGCCATCTTCCGGATCGATGCGAACACGGCATGGAGCGCGGACCAGACGCTTGCCTTCGCCCCTGAGATGAAGGCGCTCGGCGTGGAATTCTTCGAGCAGCCACTTCCGCGCGACGACTGGGAGGGTATGCGGAAGGTGAAGGGAAGCTGTGTACTGCCGGTCTTCGCGGACGAAAGCTGCCAAACCGAAGAGGACGTCGCGAAGTGCGCGGGGATCTTCGATGGGATCAACATCAAGCTCACCAAGGCCGGCGGCCTGGTCCCCGCACGACGGATGATCGCGGAAGCACGGAAGCTGGGACTGAAAGTGATGGTCGGATGCATGACCGAATCAAGCGTAGGCATCAGTGCCATCGCTCAACTGCTGCCACTTCTCGATCACGTCGACATGGATGGCGCGGTCCTGATTTCGAAGGATATCGCGGATGGAGTGCGCCTCGATCACGGTCGCGCGGTCTTCCCGGAAACCAATGGCAATGGGGTAACCCTTCTGGACGCATAGGTCATGGCAGCACTGATCCCGGAAGACCAGACCTGGGCCTTGTGGGCGCTGATCGTGTCCGGCACGGCCTTCTCCATCTGGATCGAGGGACGCTATCGCTGGGCGGAAAAGCTCAGTGCGCCGGTTATCGCGCTTCTGCTGGCGATGCTCCTTTCCAATACCGGGATCATGCCGGCGAAGGAGATCCCGGCTTATGATTTCATCGGCGCTTGGCTGGTGCCGCTCGCCCTGCCCCTGCTGCTGATGCAGGCGAATCTGCTGAAAATCGCGCGTGAGGCAGGCAGGCTCATGTTCGCGGTCCTGCTGGCATCGGCGGGAACGATCATCGGTGCCTTCACCGCAGTCGCGATGTTCCGCGACTGCGGAATCCCCCAGATCGAGCAAGCAGCCGCGATCATGACCGGCAGCTACATCGGCGGCATGGTGAATTTCCTCGCGATCCAGGATAGCACCGGTGCGACCGGGGAACTTACCACCGGCCTCGTGGTCGCGGACAATCTGGTAATGGCAGGTTTCTTCGTGCTGCTACTCTGGATGGCGGGCAGCAAGTTCTTCCTGAAGCGCTATCCCCATCCGCATAGCTCGAATGACGGATCTCCGGTCGAAGAGGAAACGGAGTCGCCAGCCCTGCTCACCGTCAACGGGCTCGGCGCCGCACTCGCATTTGCCTTCGCCGTGGTGGCCATCGCCATGGGCTGCGGGAAGCTCATCGCCGGATTTTTCCCGGAAGACCTGAAGGCGGGCAGCTTTCCACATCTGATCCGCATGATCGCCACGAACAAGTTTGTGCTGATCACCGGCTTCTCACTTCTCGCCGCCACACTCGCTCCGCGCGCCTTGGAGCGCCTCCGGGGCTATGACCGCATCGGCATCTTCCTGCTCTTCCTCTTTCTTTTCAGCATTGGCCTCCCTGCGGATCTACGCACCGTGATCTTCCACACCCCGGTGCTCTTCCTCTTCTGCCTCGTGATGGCGGTGGGAAATGTCCTTTTCACCATGGTGCTCGGAAAGCTCTTCAAGCTCGACCTGGAAGAGTTGCTGCTGGCAATCAATGCCACGCTGGGTGGTCCGCCGACCGCTGCGGCGATGGCCGTTTCCCGCGACTGGAAGTCCTTGGTGCTGCCAGGACTCTTGGCCGGACTCTGGGGCTACATCATCGGCACGCCGCTGGGGCTGATGGTATTTTCAATCCTAAGTCGTTGATAAACGGTCATTCCAACGTTCAATGTTGGACGTTCTGGGTTCGATGTTCAAGATCCCCCCGTGACCGGACCGCTTTCCCAGAAACTCTTCGCCACCGCTAAAGGATTCATCCCCGGCGGCGTGAATTCACCCGTGCGCGCCTTCCGCAATGTGGGTGGCGAGCCCTTCTTCGTCCGTCGCGCCAAGGGGAGCCGGATCGAGGACGTGGATGCCAAGACCTACATCGACTACATCGGATCCTGGGGACCGAACATCCTCGGCCATGCGCCGACCGTGGTGACGAACACCATTCATGAAGTGGCGAAGGACGGCGTGTCCTTCGGCATCCCGAATCCCTTCGAGGTGGAGATGGCACGCACCATCACCGAATGGGTGCCGTCCGTCGAAAAGGTGCGCATGTGCTCCTCCGGCACGGAGGCCACCATGTCCGCCATCCGTCTCGCCCGCGGCTTCACGAAGCGCGATTACATCGTGAAGTTCAATGGCTGCTACCATGGTCATAGTGATTCTCTGCTGGTCGCCGCCGGTTCCGGCGCATTGACCCATGGCGAGCCCGACTCTGCCGGGGTGCCCGCCGCTTTCGCGGAAAAGACCATCGTCCTCCCCTACAATGACTTCGAGGCGCTGGAGAAGGTGTTCAAGGAACAGGGCGATCAGATCGCAGCGATCATCGTGGAGTCTTACCCTGCGAATGCGGGCCTGATTTTCCCCAAGCCCGGCTATCTCGACCGCCTTTCCTCAATCACGAAGGAGAATGGCGCGCTGTTGATCTTCGACGAAGTGATGACCGGCTTCCGTCTTGGCAAGGCCGGGGTGCAAGGGATCGAAAATCTCACGCCGGATCTCAGCTGCTTCGGCAAGGTGATCGGCGGCGGTCTTCCGGTGGGTGCCTTCGGAGGCCGCGCGGACGTGATGGACCTTCTGGCGCCGATCGGTCCCGTTTACCAAGCAGGCACGCTGTCCGGCAATCCGCTGGCGATGGCCGCCGGTCTCGCACAGCTCAAGGAACTCTCGAAGATTTCGGGCTTCCCGCGCTTGGAAGAACTCGGCGCCTACTTCGAAAGCGGCCTGCGCAAGCTGATGGATGCGAAGGGAATTCCCTATCGCTTCAACCGCACGGGCTCGATGTTCTGCCTCTTCTTCACCGATCGCGAGATCGTGAATGTGGACGACGTTATGAAGCAGGATCTCGAACTCTTTAAGAAGTTCTTCTGGGGCTGCCTCGACAAGGGCATCTATATCGCCCCCAGCCCTTACGAGACCGGCTTCCTCTCGCTGGCGCACACCGAGGCGGACCTGGATGACACGCTCACTGTCTTTGAAGAAGTTCTCAGCTCGATTTGATCATGCTCTTTCCCACCAAGGGCCTGAAGGCCATCAACCACAAGGATACCCACTACCGGTGGATCTACCGGAATCGTGCCGGCAAGAACGAGCTGTGGGTGGAAATGAGCGCTTCCGCCGCAGGGCAATTCATGATCGCGGACGTCCCGCGGGTGGTGAATCTGGAGATGATCCCGAAGGCAATCGACTTTGCCCGTGAAAATGGATGGGATCCGCTGAAGAAGGCTGATCCCTTCCGCTGCCGCTATTTCAAGGGAAGCTTCCATCATCTCGAGGCCTGACATTCCAAACATCCCCCAATGTCCATCTTCTCCCGCCTTTTCAAGAAGCCTGAAGCGGAAGCCGAAGAGCAAGCCGTGGAGCTCACCTTCAAGGAAAGGGTCGAATCGTTTTGGGCGTGGTTCAGCAGCGTTTCGGATCGGTTCTACCAGACGATCGAGTCAGAGGGCACCCGGCCTCTGATCGATGAAATCAGCACGAAGGTGGATGAACTGTTTCCCGGCATGGCATGGGTGTTCGGGCCGGGCGAGAAGGGCGAAGGCCATTCGCTCACCCTCTCGGGAGAAGGAATCCTGACCAAGCAGTTGCTCGCGGCCTACTGGCTGAGCCGGGCACCACGGCTCAACGGCTGGACCTTCTACGCCGCACGCCAGCCTTCAGATGATCCCGGCGGGTTCTCCATCAGAATGGGAGAGCTGACCTTCAAGCCGATCGAATTCTGGGTCACCCCGGAGATCGACGAGGAAAACGAACACCTCGACCTGACGGTCTGGCACCCCTTGGCGGACAAGGTGGACGACAACCTCCGGCAGACCGCTCTATTCCTCGTTTTGGATGAGATTCTCGGTGAATTTGGCACCGGCCGCTGGATCGGCAGCATGGAGTTCAGCCAGAAGCAACTCGGCAGGTCCATGCCGATCAGCGAGCTGACGTCCTTCATCGAAGAGACACGCGCCGAGCGGGGCTGGAAGATGTGGACCCCCGGCGAAACCTGGATGAGCTACGGAATCCCGCCGGAAAAAATGAGCGATACCGGCCCGCGTCTGGACACCATCGCGGGCAGCACCGCCTGCTGGAACCCCTTGCGCGACTTCCTCGACGGGGATGAGGAAATTCCCTTCGACGGATTCCACGCGGATTGGATCTATCTCGCCTTCGACACCCGGGCACTTCCTTCCGAGGCCACGGTCGACGCGCGCGAGGCGATGGCCGATGTCATCAGCGAGGATCTTACCAAGGCCTTGAGCGGACGCCCCCTCGGCGGAGCCATCGGCAGGAGCAAGAGCTACATCGATTTCCTGATCTACGATGGAAGCCGTAGTATCGGGATCATCCGCGAAGCCGCGCGTCGCGCAGGGCTGCCCGAGAACACCCGGCTGGAGTATCTCGCGAACTCCAAGCGGAACTCCGGAATGCCACTCTTCGGCAACTGACCGCGAACCGGGGCCTCCAAAACAAGCCATAGATCCCACTGGCCAGCGCTGCGCCCGGGCGGCAGCATGACGGCATGTTCGCGGATTCCCTTCGTTTTGCGGCAGCAATGGTCACGATCTCGGTCGCCTTGGCCGACAAGCCCCTCAGCGAGGCTGCCCGCCCCTATGCGGAGAAATTGCCGGCAGGCTGCATCGTCACCGGCGAGCGGATCGGGGAGACCGTGAAATACTCCGAAGCCGGAAAGCCGGAGCCCGATGGCATCGCAGCGGAAAAGCGGGTTTTCGAGATCGGCTCCATTTCCAAGGTCTTCACCGGACTGCTGCTCTCTGAAGCGGTGCTTGAGAAGAAGGTGAAGCTGGAAACCAACTTGAAGGAGCTACTCGGAAAGAACTTCAAATTCGCCGATCCCAAGGTCGGCGAAATCACCCTGCTGCAGCTCTCCACGCACACCAGCGGCCTGCCGCGTCTTCCCGACAATATGGGCCCGGATCCGGATCATGCGGACGACCCCTATGGGGACTACGACCGGAAGAAGATGGAGGACTTCCTTTCGAAGGTGAAGCTGGAGAAGAACGGGCCCTATCGCGCATCCTACTCAAACTACGGCGTGGGCCTCCTGGGCGAACTCCTGGCGGGAGCTTACGGGAAAAGCTGGGACGCGCTGGTGAAGGAAAAGATCACCGGCCCACTTGGCATGAAGGACACGATGGTTGAACCCGGCGCGGATCAAAAGAAGCGCCTGGCTCCTCCCTATCAGGGAGCAAAGCCGGGCCATTCGTGGACCTTCGAGGCCTTCGCGGGCGCAGGCGCTCTCAGATCCACGGCAGCGGATCTTCTCATCTTCGGGCAAGCGATGGCCGAACCGGACAGCACGCCCTTGGCCTCCGCGATCAAAGGGATGATGGAAACAAGGGCCGCCTATCCTGACATGGGCGCGGACATCGGCCTGGGAATCATCATCGGCAAGCTCGATGGCCGGAAGGAATACATCCATAGCGGCGGCACCGGCGGCTACCGTTCGGTGCTCCAAGTGCTGCCGGAACGAAAGACCGTGCGCGTGGCCCTGATCAACAACGACGCTGTTCCCGCGGAAGCTATCGTCGCAGCCACGCGCGAGGATGCGAAGCCAGGCGAAGCACCCGAAATGAATCTCGCAGCCTCCGAACTGGATGCTTTCGCGGGCATCTACGAGTTGGCGCCGGGAGCACGCTTCACCGTGCTGCGTCATGACAAGGATCTGCTCGTTCGCCTCAGCGGCCAGACCTTTCTGCCGGTGAAGCCCCTCGGAAAGGACCGCTTCCGCTACAGCGCGGTAGTAGCCGAGATCCAATTCGCGCGAGAAGCCGAAGCCGTGAAATCACTCACGCTTTTCCAAAATGGCCGCGAACTCACTGCCAAGCGTATCGAGGAGAAACCCCCGGCTTTAATCTTCACCACCGCCGAAGATCTGAATCCTTATCTCGGCGAGTACGAGCTGGCACCGGGCGCGATCTTCAAGGTGACCCAGGCCGACGGCATCCTCCTCGCAGAGCTGACGGGCCAACCGGCAATGCCTGTTTTTCAAACCAAGCCGGGCTACTTCGAGTACGATGGCGTAAAAGCCGCACTGGAATTCCAGAAGGACAAGGACGGCAGGGTCACAGGCCTGATCCTTCATCAAAATGGCTCTCGTCCGGCGAAGAAGCGCGGATGACTCGCCAGCGCTCCGGCAATCTGCAAAGCTAGGCCCGTGGAGCGGGAAGCGGAGGACTTCATCATGTATCTGGCCACGGAGCGCGGGCTCTCATCAGCCTACCAGCTCTCCGTACAGCAGACGCTTGATGCCTTGGCCGCCTATCTGGAAAGCAAGGGGCTCCCTCTTTCCGATGTAGGCACCGAGGAACTTTCTGCCTTCCTTGCCGAGCGGAAGACCGGCGGACTGGCCGCATCCTCGCTGCGGATCACGACCGTGCACCTGAAGGTATTCTTCCGCTGGCTCGCCTCGCGCGGGAAGCTGCCCATGGATCCAGCCGAGCCCCTGCTTTCACCGCGACCGGATCAGACCTTGCCCGAAACCCTGCACGGCAAGGAGGTGTCAAAGATCCTCGAATCGATCGATCCCGCCCAACCGCTGGGCCGACGTGACCTCGCCATCCTCGAGCTATTCTATTCGTCCGGCCTGCGACTTTCGGAGCTCTGCTCGGCCAAGCTGGAGAACCTCGACCTCGATGAGAAATTCATGCGTGTCACGGGCAAGGGCAACAAGACCCGCATCGTGCCCATTGGCGGAAGAGCCCACGATGCCTTGCAGGACTACCTCCGGAACGAACGTCCTTCCCTCGTCACGAAAAAGACCTCCTCCGAAGTCTTCATCACCATCCGTGGCACCAAGTTCTCACCCGACCGCGTTCGCCAGATCGTGAAGGAGCGCGCCGCGATGGCGGGGATCGATCAAAACGTCTACCCGCACCTGCTTCGCCACTCCTTCGCCACGCATCTTCTGGAAGGAGGGGCAGACCTGCGTGTGATCCAGGAGCTGCTCGGCCATGCGGACATCTCCACCACCCAGATCTACACCCATGTGGATGGCGCGCGCCTGAAGTCGATCCACAAGAAGTTCCACCCAAGGGGATGAGGCCCGTCACAGAGCCGGGAAAAGACAACTTCCTGGAAAAAGAAAAAGCCGCCGGAAACCCGACGGCTTCTGAAAATGAGATGAGGTCCGAAAGGACGGATTAGGCGAGGGTGCCTTCTTCCTTCTCCTTGCCTTCCTTGCACTTCTCGCAGTTGCCAGCGAGGGCCGGGTCTTCCTTGTCGCAATCGCCGTCCTTGCACTTGCCAGCGAGGGCAGGATCTTCCTTGTCGCAGTCGCCGTCCTTGCACTTGCCAGCGAGAGCCGGATCTTCCTTGTCGCAATCGCCGTCCTTGCACTTGCCAGCGAGAGCCGGATCTTCCTTGTCGCAGTCGCCGTCCTTGCACTTGCCAGCGAGAGCCGGATCTTCCTTGTCGCAGTCGCCGTCCTTGCACTTGCCAGCGAGAGCCGGGTCTTCCTTATCGCAATCGCCGTCCTTGCACTTGCCGGCAAGGGTGGTCTCTTCCTTCTTTTCCTTATCCTTGCACTTCTCGCAGTCGCCAGCGAAGGCCAGCGGGGAGCAAAGGAGAGCGGCGAACATGGAGCTGAGCAGTAGTTTCATGGAATTTCGGTGGTCTGGGTTGATCGGTGGTTGAATACCCTGCTCTGAGAACCAAGCAAGTCGCATTTTGTTCCCGGAATTTCAGAAATTTCCCTGAAAATTTTTCGAGGTAGGCCAAGAACTCCCTTCCCGGGACTCCCTAAGCCTCAAAATCCGTCGTCAATCCTAGGGAACGACCTGCTGGATCTGAGGTTCCCTCGGGGGTTTCAGGCCACCTTTGACGATGGCAAGGACCATCGCGCCAAGGGAGAGCACGGCTAGCAAAGCAACCAGCTTGTTCATGTAAGGGTACGGCCCGGGGATGGGGTGGGTGGGTGATACCCGGGCCGGATTTGTCCGAATTTGCCCCCTCCGCCGCGGCGAAACAAGTCAGGAGTTTGCGGAGATATTCTAGAAATCCGAAATTCCTTCCGATCTTTCTGGCCCTTAGGGTAGCGGATTGCCTCCCCGAGCGATCCCAATCCCTTTTCACATCGTCCATGTCCCTGCCCCTTCAGCCGCCACCTGATGCCCCTGCCCCTCCTCCCGGTCCGGAGGCACTGAGGTCCCAGCGGAGACTGAGGCTGATTCTGTGGGGCGGCGCGGGCTGCATGTTCACGCTCCTCCTGATGTTTTTTGTCGCTCCTCTCGTTCTCAAATCGAAGGTAGTAAGCCAGCGCGCGGTAGCACTCAACAACGCTCGCCAGATCGGCATCTCGCTTTTCGAGTTCGATGCAGAATACGGCTCCTTCCCTTCTGCGGCAACAATTCCGGATGTCAAAGCCGCGACATCGACCTCGCTGACCTTGGACGACAGCAGCTCGAACAAGCTCTTTCGCCAATTGATCGCCTACGGGCTGAAGAGCGAGCGCCCCTTCTTCGCCGACATTCCGGGCACTAGGAGGCCCGACGACATTTTCAGTTCCGATGCCACCGCGATAAGCAAAGGCGAGTGCGGCTTCTCCTACATCACCGGCCTCAACTCCAGCGGAAATCCAAAGCTTCCCGTGGTCATGACCCCGATGGAACCCGGGACCCAATCCTTCTATCAGCTCAAGCAGTTCCGGAAAGAAGCGATCATCCTACGCTTGGACAATTCCGCCTCTCCCGCATCCATCGAAAAGAACGGCGCGGTCGTAGTTGGTGGTGGCCTCACCCTCTTCGACCCCAAGCTCTGGGGCAGCGTGAAGCCGGACCTCCGCTGGCCGGAGTAGAAAAGAAGAGGGTGCACGCCGCGCCCTCTCCGAAAATACGACCTCGCCCTTTATCCCCTCCTCCGCTCGAGCAGCACGAGCATCAGGTAGGAAAGCAGCAAGTTCATCTCCTCGCGCGGCGCAAGCTCACCCACCTTGTCGATCCGGAAGCGCCCTTCGAAAAACGCCGCCTCCTTCGTCAAACGCATCGCCGGCTGGCCATCGCTACGGCTCGCCAGATAGCGCGGGTGGAAAAGGTAGCCGCTGAACATCCCGAGAATCGGGATCTCGCTCAGGAAGGCATCCGCCACCTTGGCCCCGGCATTTTCTTCCCGGATGCTGAAGTCCGGCGTGTTGTCGCCCGGATTGAAAGCTTCGTAGTGGGCACGCCACAGCGAGCGCCAACCGCGACGCCCCACACTGCCGATTTCCCGGCCGCTGGCGTCCGTGGAGAAGTAGCGCGCGGACCAATCGATCACCTTGTTCGCCCTGATGTCGGCCAGGCGGGTGGTCTTGGACGCATCGGTGAAGATCTCCACATGCTCCTTGAATTTGAGAAGCTTTTGCTTGGTGTAGAGCACGGTCCGACCGGTCGCATCGGTCATCGTCGCTTGGCTGGCCAGCGCCAGGATCTTGAAGGAAAGGCGCAGTGGATACTGGATGCCTTCCAAGGCACGTGCGATGTCATCCGTGGCGGCGGCCGGAGGCATCGGAGGCGGAACGGGTGAAACGCTGGGTGGAGCGTAGGGATTATTCATCTCCCTGAAATAATGGGAACTCCTGCGGGCTTTGCCAATCCCTCATCGACAGGTGTCGAAAACTCCACGGTCACTTGCAGCGTCTGGAAAGCACCCGCCGGGCCGAAGTAGCGCCCGGACACCGGCATTACACCCCGCGGATGATGGCTCGTCCCGGTCACGATGTGCTGGTGAGTGCAGCGTTTGCCAGTGGTTGGATCAAAGCCGCGCCACCCGAGTTGCGGGAAATAAGCCTCCGTCCATGCATGGGTCGAACCACGGGCAGCCCGCGTCGCGGCACAATCCAGATAGCCGCTCGCAAAGCGCGCCGCGATCCCCAGATGCCTCAGAACCTCCATCATCAGCGTCGCGACATCCCGACAGGACCCCGTGCCGAGCGAAAGCGTGGTCGCCGGGGTCTGCACCCCTTTCTGCTCCCGCCGCTGGTAGCCGATCTTCTGATGGATGATCTCCGCCAGCTTCACCACGAAGTGCTCGGCACTCGGAAAATCGCCGGGATCCGGCAGGGCCTTGATCCACTCCTTCACCACCGCCGTTTCCTCCCCATAGACCGGCGTCAGATAACCGACCACGATGCCGTGCTCCAAGGTATCGTACTCGAGCGGATAGGGGCTCGGGCTCTGCGCGGGATGAGGCGGTGCATCGGGATCGAAGAAACGCCGGACCACCACCTCCACATCGAATTTCAGTTCCCTGCCCGGCTCACGGAAATGCGTGTGGGCAATCGAGTTCCCGAAGATATCCCTCGTCCACACCACGTCGGCCTCCGGCGTGATGCCCAGCAGCAGACTCTCCACCCGCAGGTCGTGCCCCTCCCGCGGCCGGACGGCCAAGCGGTGCGGCTGGAAAGTCACCGGCTCTGCATAGGCATAGTGCGTGCGATGCACGATCCGGAGCAGGTGACTATCGCTCATGACCTTCTCCTTCAGGGTTCGATCAGGATCGCCTGCCCCGCGAGATCCGCGGCACCGAGCGGCCTGAAATCATTCGAAACACAGGATACCGCCATTCCGGTCATCTGCATCCTCCCGAAAATCGTCGCTACGGAGGCATCCGCCGCATCCCGCCCGGAAGCGATCCGGATCAAGCCGTTCAAGGCAGCCAGGCGCGTGGGATCGAAGATGAACCAGCGGTTGCCTATGCAGGCCTCGAAGCACGCGTGGAAATCCGGCGGCTGCATGTGGCAGGCATACCCCGTGAAGTACCGCGCCGGAATCGACAGCGCCCGGCATAAGCCGATCCCCAGATGCGCGAAATCCCGGCAGACACCGGCACGTTGGGTCAGCGTGTCAAAGGCGGAAGTCTCCGCATCGGAACTGCCGGAGAGGTAGTCGATGTTGTTGAAGATCCAATCCGCGATCGCCACCACCTGATCGTAAGGATGGGAAATCCCTCCGAACTCCTTGTAGGCCATCCTGCCCAAGCGATCCGATTGGCAGTAGCGGCTGGGGAAGAGATAAGGAATCGCCGAACGCCGCATCTGTGAGATCGGCACATCGTGGATCTCTTGATGGCTCACCATCGTGTACTTCGTCTCCGCCATCGCGGAGTAGGTGATGTCGAGCTGCGTGGCATCGCCGGTATCGAGACGGATGTAGCGGTTCTCTCCCGTCTCTAGCGGAAATTCTTCCCACTGTACCCCTGGGGTGATGTCGAGCTGCTCATTGCTCAGCTTCTGGCCATCGTTCGAGAGTGCGTGGATATTCAGCAGCACCGTGCTGCGCTGGAGCACCTGATAGTGCAGCTCCGCATGGATCTGGAAAGGCATGGCGCACCCATCTTCGCCTTAAATGAAGAATTCGCAAAGGAAGGATGAATCGCTTCAGGATGATTGGTTTTCATGTAGGCTGGGATAGCGCGCTTTTCCTCTCGTCCTCACATGCCCACCCTCGACCAGCCGCCACCCGATTTACCAGCGCCACCACCGGGCAGAGAAGCACGGAGATCCCGGGCTTACCTCCGCAACATCATCTTGCTTGGAAGCTTCTGCGCACTGCCGGTATTTCTCTTTGGCTACGTTCTTCTCAAGCCACGGCATCGTGGAGCGGACCTCCCCGAGGCATTGAATAACATCCGCCAGATCAGCATCTCCCTTTTAGACTTTGATGCCGAGTTCGGATGCTTTCCCGACAGCACCACCATTCCCGCGGTGAAGGCTTACAGCAGCACTTCCCTTACCTTGGATGACAGTAGTTCCAACAAGCTCTTCCGGCAGCTGATTGCCTATGAGCTCAAGAGCGAAAGACCCTTCTGGTGCAAGACCAAAACCACACCGAACAAGCCGGACAACATCTTCATGTCCGATGCCACCGCACTGCGCCCCGGGGAGTGCGGCTTTGCCTACATCGCCGGCCTCAAGTCGAGCGACCCGCTCGAAACCCCGGTCGTGATGGCTCCGCTCGAAAAAGGAAAAACCACTTTCGATCGCAAGCCCTACCGAGGCCGGGCGATCATCCTGTTCCTTGATATGGATGCCAAACCCCTTCCCATCGAAAAAGACGGTCGCGTCCTCATCAACGGCATGGACATCTTCGATCCCCGCCAACCCTTCTGGAAAGGCAAGGCTCCGGACATCAAGTGGCAGGAATAACTCGAGAGAACATTCCGAAGATGCAGACCCTCCCTCAGCCACCCTCGGATGTCCCTGCTCCGCCACCCGGTGCCGAGGCACTAAAGTCCCAGCGCCTCATGCGGATCATATTCTGGATCGGCGGGATCTGCGTGTTCCCCTTCGCAGGCATGCTCTTGTTGGGCTTCTTGATCGGACCGGGACACCAGAATCCGGACCGTTCGGAAGCAATGCGCAATCTCCGCGACATCGCCCTTTCACTGTTTGAATTCGACGCCGCATACGGACGCTTCCCCGATGCTTCCACCATCCCCGCAGTGAAGTCCGCCACCGCCACTCCACTCACCTTGGACGACAGCAGCTCGAACAAACTTTTCCGCCAACTCATCGCCAACGGCCTGAAAAGCGAAAAACCCTTCTGGGCTAAGACTCCCATGACTCCGCTACGCCCCGATGACATTTGCAACACGGATGCCAACGCCTTGGCTCCCGGCGAATGTGCATTTGCCTACATCGCGGGTCTCACATCAAGCGACGACCCGGAAGCCCCCATCGTGGTAGGTCCCCTCGAAAAAGGAAAAACCACTTTCGACCCGAAGCCATTTCAAGGCAAAGCGTTAATCCTGAATCTCAACATCTCTGTAAGGCCGCTGCCAATCCAAAAGGACGGTCGGGTCCTCCTCAACGGCATGGACATCTTCGATCCCCGCCAGCCCTTCTGGAAAGGCAAGGCACCGAACATCAAGTGGCCCGAATAAAGCCTTTGCAGCCCCGAGCCCAACGGCGCGCCCCTGGGCGAGCGCCGCATGGCGACTTTTGCGGCGGCAGGCAGTAGAAGATGTCCGGGATCCCGGGCGAAGCTTCGCGCCATCATGCGCCATCTCCAGGATCCAACGTCTCGCAATCCCCACCGGCTACCCAGTCAGCCAGCCTCCCCGGAATCGGACCAGCGCCTGTTAATTTCCCTGTTTTATCAGGCGGAACAGGCGGGCCGAAGAGCAGCCATTCAGGATCATCCAGCTTCTTAAGCACCGCCGCGGATCATCCAAGAGAGCCTCCGCGAGGCTTTTCGAATTTCACGCCACCTGCGGGCGATCTCCTGCCCTCAGCGCCTCAAATCGTTTTAAACGAAACTTAGAGTGACATTTAGGGACGACATGCGCCTCAGAATCAGAAAAAAGAGAACTTTTCTTCATTTTTTCAGATTTAAAGCAACTTTTGGCACGTAGCGCTCTTCAAGTTCTCTGGACCTCGTTTCCCAGAAGAATCCCCAAGATCGCCAAAATCCCTATGAAAGCATCCCGTCGGAATCCCTTTCTCCTATCTCTCCGCAGCGCCCGCACCGTCTCCATCACAGCGCTCCATTGCATCGCCTTGCATCAGGCGTCAGGTGCCTCGATCTACTGGGACCTGAACGGTGCCACGGCAGGAACCGGAAGCGCCACTCCGAACGGAACTTGGGAAAACGCCACATGGTCGACCGGCCCGGAGGGCGATGCCGAAACCGGCGTCTGGGTGGAAGGCACCGATGTCGCGGTGTTCTCTGCAGGAAACGATGCCACGGGCACCTTCACCGTCACCCTTGGAACGGAACAACTCGTCGGCGGCATCACGGTGGAAGAGGGCACTCCGACCATCTCGGGAGCCGGTTCGCTGCTTCTGACGGTTGACTCGGCACCTTTCGACATCGAGGGCACTGCCACGATTTCCGCTGCGATCAACGGTGACAACGCCGGAATCGAAAAGACCGGTGCAGGCGAGTTGATCCTCAACGGGACGAGCAATCTCGACAACGACCTCATCTTGCTCGGAGGCACGCTCACGCTGGGGGGCACACTCACGACCCCGAAGCTCTCGATGCAATCGGATGAGTCCGCGACTTCGCAAAACCTGAACATCGTGGACGGTGCCAACATCACCACCGGCCAATTGGTGCTCGCCGATCTCTATTATGCCGAGAGCACCGTCAGCCATACCGGCGGAACGCTCAATATCGTCGGCACCAATGACAGCAACACGACTTCCGCGTCCTTCCTCATGGGCCACTGGGGCTACGGCACCACCAGTGTCTACGGTCTCTCCGGCGGAACGCTGAATTCCTTGGGAGCACGTCTCAGCCTCGGCTGGGACCGCCAGAATGTGCAGTTCAACCAAAGCGGCGGCACTGCAAACCTGCTCGGCATCAACCTGAATAACAGCCGCTCCAATCCCGCCGCCTACAACCTGACCGGCGGTCGCTTGAATCTCGGTAGCGGTGGCATCAACAATCAGGCGAACAAATCGATCAATCTCGGAACCGCCACCTTGGGCGCCTTCGCGAACTGGAACTCCAGCAAGCCGCTGACACTGACCGGTGGCACCCTGACGATCGATAGCCTGGATTCCGCTGACGGAGTGACGGAACGCGTGATCTCGCTGGAAGCTGGCATCACCGAAACCGCTCCGAGCGGCATCGTGAAAACGGGAGCAGGCACGCTCTCGCTTGCAGGCACGCTCGCCTATACAGGGACGACCGTGATCAATGGGGGGACCCTGCTTCCGGGCCCCAATCTCACCAACTCCGTGGTGCAGGTGAATCCGGGCGGCTCCCTGGGCGGCGGCACCTCGGGCACACCAGGTGCCAGCCAGGTGGGAGATGTGACGCTCGCCGGAGGACGCCTGGCCTTCCGCGTCGGAACCTACTTCGACGAGTTGACTGCCGCCACCGTGAACGTGCAGAGCGCCTCCACCGTCGCCGTGCTTCCCACCCAGGCGCTCAACATCAATGACGAGTTCACGGTGCTCAAATACACCTCGCTCACCGGACTCGGCTTCGCCGGCCTCAGCGCCGTGCTGCCGAATCCTCACTACGCGGCAACGCTGGTGAACGATGCCGCGAACAGCCAAATCAAGCTGCAGGTCACCGGAGCGGATTCCTTGATCTGGACCGGCACGGGCGGCTCGACATGGAATGTCAACTCGACCTCGAACTGGAAGCTCGCCAGTGGGCTGCCCGGAACGGTGGCATCGAAGTTCTATGATTTCGATGTGGTCGCCTTCGATGACTCCTCATCGGCGGGGAATGTCACCATCGCCGGTACTATCAAGCCCGCAGAGGTCACCGTGTCCGCGGAGAACACGAACTACACTTTCAGCGGCGGCACCATCGCGGGAGATGCAGCCATCTTCAAATCCGGTGCGGCCACGCTCAGCCTCCCGGGTCCACATTCCTTCACGGGATTGGTGGATATCTCCGGCGGCCGGGTGATCATCGGCACTCCCACCAGCCTCGGCACGGGAACCACTTCGGTCACGGTCGGCTTCGGAGCCACGCTGGAAACCACCACAAGCATCACTACATCCCGCGGCTATCAGGTGACCGGGGGGAGCGCCACTTTCGACGTGGCGGCGGACACCACCTTCTCGCACTCCAAGGCGATCACCGGTGGCGGCACGCTCACCAAGGATGGTGGCGGCACCCTGCGCTTCACCAGCTACACCGGCGGTGCCTTCGGCAACACTTCGATCGCGGTCAACGAAGGCACCTTGGAAATGGCGGGGGCCTCCTTCAATTCGAACATCGGGCTCGCTGCCATCACGGTGGAAGAGGGTGCCCGCTTGGTCATCCCACCCGGCTCCGCCCACGCGCTCGGCGGCGCTTACACGACTTCGCCCACCGTGACGCTGAATGGAGGAAGCTTCCTCATCGGCCAGGAGCAGTACCTCGATAACATCAACATGACCGGCGGCACCATCACCGCCAACGGCGGCAACCCCCAGCTCCGCGCCGACAATGCCTTCAACTTGCACACCTTCCCGTCCGAGGATTCTTCCATCCTCTCCGGGCTCTCCATGCAGCGGGTGAATTCGAACTTCTCCTTCAACGTGGAGGACGGTCCCGCCGCACGTGACCTCGTGCTGGAAAACCTGACCTTCGAAACCGCGGCCAATCCGATCACAAAGAGCGGCGATGGCGTGATGGCCCTGGTCGGCACCTACACCTACGGGAGTGACACGATTGTCAGCGCCGGCACCCTGCTTCTGCCGAGCGGCTCCTCGATGAGCTTCACCATCGGGGCGAATGGAACCAACAACAAGATCACCGGCGCCGGTAATGCCAGGATCGAGGGCAGCTTCCAATTCGACCTGACCGGTGCGGCCGCGGTATCCGGGAACTCCTGGACGATCGTGGATACTACCGGGAAGTCTTTCGAAAACAGCTTCACCATCACCGGCTTCACGGAAAGCTCCGGTATCCACACCTACACCAATGGTGGGACGACCTGGACCTTCAGCGAGGCGACAGGCATCTTGAGCGTCTCCGGAGGAGCCGGCGGTTATTCCGCCTACGAGGCCAGCAACAACATCACCGGTGCAGGTGCCAACGCCGATTCCGATGGCGATGGTCTCGCCAATGGTCTGGAATTCGTGCTCGGCGGAATTTCCGATCCGGCGCTCGCGAGCCACTCCAGCAATCTCCTCCCGGTCATCACCGATCAAGGAACCAGCATCCGCCTTCGCTTCCATCTGAGCGATGCTGCCGCCGCTGTCTCCCCGGCAATCTGGTCGGTGGAGTTTAGCGACACGCTTGGAGATCCTTGGACGACCGTAGTGGATCCGGTTCATGCGACCATCAGCATCACTGCGGATGGCAGCGGTCCCTCGGGGCCTTGGAGCCTGGTCGATGTCACCATTCCCAAATCCGTGGCGAAGCGCTTCGTCCGCCTGAAGGCAAATCCCTAACGACGAAGTCCGCAACCGCGGACCGAAGTCCCTCACTGGCCACCGGATGCTCATCCGGGTGGCCCTTTTCTTCAGGGGAAGTTGACCCTTGGCCCCCTGCCTCGCAGAATCCTCTCACCATGAATTCTCCGTCTTCGCTTCCGGATTTCTCCCGGCTGAGCGATCGCGACCTTGAACGCGAATCGGCTGAATTTCAGGTGCAAGGCGATCACGAGGCGGCGAGAGCCATTCTCGATGAAGCATCGAGGCGGCATCCCGCACATCCCGGGATCTTGCTGGCCCTGTTGAAGAGCCTTCTGAAATTGCGAAAGGCTCGCGAAGCAACGGAACTCACACTCCGGATCCAGAAGCTTGCCGCGTCCCACCCCGTGCTTCTTGACCAACTCGGCGAGGAGCTACAGACACTCTACGAATTTGATCTCGCGCTGGAGACCTTCGCGCTCCTCCAGAACTTCCCGCATCCGCAAGTCCGTGCCGTGGGAAAGGCCCGCGAAACCGCTCTCCACCTGCGAGCCGGCGATCCCGACAAAGCGCGCCAGGCACTTGAGCAAGCTCTTCAACTCGCCCCGGATATCCCGGAGGTCCTTTCTTCCACCGCGCTGTGGTGCAGGAAGGAAAATCCCGAACGGGCGAAAGCCATCCTCGAGAAACTATCCGCTCCCGCTGCCGGCATCCCCCCTTCCTTCACGATCGGCAGCGCGCATCTGCTTGCCGGGGTGTGCGATGATCTGGGGCTCACGGACGAGGCCATGATTGCTCTTCACCGGGGCAAGGCCTTGGAAGAGCGGGATCCTCTGGTCCAGCGCTTCCGCACCCAACGCGACGCCTGGCGCCAATGGCATGGCGGAGCCTTCGACTTCACCGCGGAACAAGCGGCAGCTTGGACGGAGGGTGCCGGAAAAGATCGGCGACATGCACTCCTGCTCGGTCACCCTCGCAGCGGCACCACCTTGCTGGAGCAGATGTTGGATGCGCATTCCGGAATCCGCAGCGTGGAAGAGAGCGATCTCTACGCCACGACAGTCGAAGCCACACTGATCCGGAGCCATGCACTCGAAGCCGGCGAACGATCTTTCGGAGACTGGCTGCATGCCCTTGACCCGTGCACGCTCCGATCACTCAGACAGTCCTACTTCTCCCGTCTATGGAATGAGGCAGGTGATCCGTCAGAAGAGAACACCGTGATCGACAAGAATCCCGCCCTCACCATCTGCCTCAGCCGCCTGCCTCTAACCCTACCCCACACGCGGATCATCGTCGTGCTGCGCGATCCGCGCGACGTCTGCTTGAGCGCTTATTTCCAAGCGACCCGCCGCACCCCATGGAGCGTGAACTGGCTATCCCTGGGTGAAACGGTCGACCAGTACGTTTTCACCATGAATCTCTGGCTGGGGGTCCGCGAAAAACTCGCACAGCCTTGGGTCGAAACACGCTACGAAGACATCGTCGAAGACCCGGCCCGCGAAGGCTCACGCATCACCCGTTTCCTCGGCTTGGAGTGGGAGCCCACCCAAGAGGACCCCGCCGACCATGCCCGCGGGAAACTGGTGCGTTCCCCCACCCACGCCGATGTCATCCAGCCCCTCCACTCCCGGGCGGTTGGTCGATGGCATCGCTACGAGAAGCACCTCGCTCCCTATCAAGAGAAGCTGGCACCTCTCATAGCGGCATTCGGCTACTCCTAGCGGCCTCAGGGCCTCGACATCAGCCCTTGTCCGTCTTCTTCAGGAGCCCCTCAATGATATCCTTCACACGCGGCGTATTCCCGAATGTTTCCTGAAGCGCCTTCGCCTCACGCTGGATTTCCTCGCTGGTGTGCTCGAAGCAATCCGGAGCCGACTGAGGCCCCGTGGAGAGGGTCATCGCTGCAAATTCCTCCAGCTTCGAGAGTCCGTCCGCATAGGCGGCATTCGCAGGCTCGGCGGTGAGGTCTGCATAGGCACCCAGCGCAGACTCATTGGCCGCCATCACACCCGACTCGCGCAGGAAACCGGCCCACCACGCGGCGCGATAATCCTCGGTGGTCTTCAGCTTCGCGATCCAGTCAAGCACCGCAGCTTCATAGTCCGCACGGGCCGGAGTTTCTTCCTTCGCCTTGCGCTGATACTGGCCTTCCAGCCAGACGAGACCTTCGGTCACCAGCCAATCGGGACCGTTGTCGTGCCCACCCGGGTGAAAACGCAGCGCCGCCGAGCGGGCGACTTCACTGTAGGACGCGGAAGTACCGTAGCGGTTGTAATCATAGGCCCCGCTGATGAAGAAGTAATGGTTCCCCTTCTTCAGCTCATCCGGCTTCGCTCCGGCAATCTGCGCCAGCACGCCGGCACCATCGAGCTTGGAGGCATTCGTAAAGGCCATGCGCGCGCCACCGGAGTTCCCGCCGAAGTAGATGCGCTTCTCATCCAGCGGCAGCGTCTTCTTCAGGTGCTCCACGCACTTCTTCGCATGCTCGTGGTTCTTTTCGGGATCGGTTTCATTCTTGGATTCCACCGAGCAGGCTACGACCCAGCCGCAGATTTCCGCGCCTTCGGTCAACGCATTCAGGGTGTCCTTACTACCACCACCCGAGGCAGTGTAGAAGAGCAGGGGATACTTCCGGCCGCCCTTCAGGGACTTGGGAAGATAAACGAAATACTTCGATCCCCCTGCGTCGATCGGCCCGCTCGTCTCTCCCTGCGGATGCCCCAGATCCGGTGCGGCATTCCCTGTGGCGTCCACTTTGAAATGCTCCTCCAGCGCCTTCCGATCCGCATCCGCCAGCTTGTCCAGCGGAACCTTGAGAGTCTTCCCGTCCTTGCGTTCGAAGCTCACCTCACCGTTCTCCACCGTCACGGCTTTGGCTTCCAGCGTGGTTCCCGCCTTCGATTTCCAAGGCTTTAGCTCGGTAGGGGCAGCCTGAAGAACAAATGAAAACAACAGGTAAAAGAGCGCGAGATATATGGGCTTTCTCATGGGCTTCAGCCCATGAATAAAGCGTGACTTTCAGCAGCGACAAGCCCCTTTCGAAAACTCACTTGGGCACCACCGCGATCCGCAGGAAAACCTCGGCGCTTCCGCCTATCGGACAACTCGCCGTCAATATTCCGGAGGAGACGGAAGTCGTCACGCCCACAGTGCCCCAAGAAGCGAGATCCGTGCTGCGTTCCACCGTGTAGTTCAGGGAACTCCTCGGCACCGGAAAGGTCAGCGTCGCACTGTTTCCATTCTTCAAAAGCTTCGGGAGGCTGCTGGAAGAATCCGCTTCCGGATCAAAATCGAAGGCATATTCCAACAAGTTCACCAGACCGTCTTGATCCGGATCGGCCATGTCTCCAGAGATCAGGAGATCCGCCTCTTCGTCCGCATCGAAGTAAGCACTCAGCCAGGAAGAAGGAATCGCGCGCAAGACGAGTTCCGCCGCTTCCGAGATCGAGGAAATTCCCGCACAAGTCGCCACACAGCGGAATTGCTCGCCGGTGTTCTCATACTTCGGCTTGGTGAGCGTGAGCGTCGGGGTCGAGGCGCCTGAGAAGACCGGACCATTGCTGACATTGATCCAAACCCCGGCATCCATATCGAGCCGCTGCCATTGGAAAGTCGGCGGTGTCTCGCCTGTCGCGACCACGGTGAAGCTCGCATTGGATCCCAAGTCCACCACCCGGTCATCCGGCTGATCCGTAAATTCCGGCGCCCCCGCACCGGTGAGAAGCCGGATCATTCCATCGCTCTTGCTGACGACATACAGCTCACCATTCCCATCCACGGCCAGACGAATGTCTGCACGACCTCCGGACACGGGAGCCATGCCAGGAAGATCGGGATCCTGGCCATCGCGATGATCGTAGCCTGCCTCGACGATTTCGAAGAAGCGACTGTAAGTCTTCACGCCCGTATCCGGACTATCATTTGGGGGATTCCATTTGAAAGTAACCGGATCCGTGGCCGCCGTGGTACTGGCGACACCATCGTCCGCTGCCGTCATCGCGCTCCAATCCGAGCAGTAGATCCTCCCGGTGGTGATGTCTCCAAAGACGAACTTTCCCACCAGCGCCGGAATCGTGCTACCCCGGTAGATGAAGCCATTGGCAATCGCATCCCCATACAAAGCCGTGTGCGGATAGGCGATGACCGGATACTCCGGCACAAACTCACCGGGCGCATTCTGAAGATTGCTGAGCCGGATCGGCAGGGTATCCGGCGAAGGCGGCGCGGCATTGACCGGACTACCGGAGGAGATCGTCAGCTTCTGCGGCCCCTCACGATCACTATAGCCATAGTTTTTCCCGCGCTTGATGATGTTCACCTCCTCCCAGGCATTCAGCCCGATCTCCGTCACTAGCAGGACCGGCTCCCCCACGCCATCCGGCAACCACCAGACGAAGCGATGCGGATTCCGATGACCCAGCGTCCAGATCTCCTTCCGCGCCCCGGGATAGGTTCCGGCATTCACGAAAGGATTGTCGTTCGGAATGCGGTAGCGGCCATTCGCGGACAAGGTGCTGTCACCCGCATGCAATGAAAGATCCGGAATGATGCGCAGGATCTTCCCCACCATGGTATCCAGCCGCTGGGGATTCATTTTTGTCGCATTCGTCTCCCCCGATCCGCCGTCCCCACTGGCAAGATATATCACCCCCCACTCCGGATCGCCCGGCTTCGCGAGCGGATTGAAGGTAAGGTCTCCAAGCGGATGGATATGGCTGTTGTAGACGATCCTGAGTAGCTCGCGAGCCGTGCCTTCGAAGGTGAAGTTCGCGGGATTCGTATCGGTCCACTCGATCAATACCGCCTGCCGTGTCGGATTCGTACCGGGCACTGTGATGCGATTCGTCGGCGTGTACCCGGTAGCATCGAAGCCCGGGAACTTCGTGGTCACCGGAAGCCGACCCGCACTGCCATCCGCGCTGTTGATCTCAACATGGACAGTATAGAACTTCCCGTTGCTCGCATAGCCCGGATCAAACTCGAAGGTTACCAAGCCATTCGCATATCCCTGCCGTTTCGTGAAAAGCGGGAAGAGACCATCAGGTGCCTCCGCGGTGGTTGACGTCCCATCGCTATCGGGTACCCATGTTTGGTCGCGCTCATCGATCGATCCTGAGATGCCGTTGAAGTCGAGATAGGAGCTCCGGGTCTTTGCCTGATTCAGAAGCTGTTCGCTGCGACTCTCGTAGGAACCCGCCGGGTCAAAGATGTGGAGGTTTCCATTCAAATCACAGACCCACATCCGCCCACTGCCGCCCGGTTCGGACTTCAGGAAATTCACCCGCGACATGTAAGCCGGACTTCCCGAGATGGTGGCGATGTTCCCGGACAGCGGCATTTCCGCCCAATCCGTGACGCGTAGCTCCACTGCTGCCTCCGCGGCCCCGGCGATGAAAACCAAGAACCAGGGACGCAGGGATCGCATGATCAGCCGGAGACGCGCGGGAGGGACGCGGCAAGGACCTGCCAAGGGAGCAGAAAACATGGCGGGGGACGAACCCTGACACTAACCTGTTCCCTCCTCGATTCAAGCCACTGATCATCAATGAACATCTAAGATCACCGAAACACTCCCGGATAAACCCTTGAATGGCCTCGGATCTTCTTCCATCTCTTTACAGCTTGGATTCCAACCTTTCTTCTCAGCCACCACCTGACGCCGCTGCCCCCGCTGCTGGTCCGGCCGCCATGCGTTCGCGCAAAAAGATGAAGGCGATTCTCTGGCTTGGCGGGATGTCGATCTTCTTTGTCTGCGCGTTACCCCTCTACACCAGCATTTCGAAACAGAGGACCGCCGCGGTAAGGACTTGGGCTCTCGGCAATGTGAGACAGATGGGCATTTCTCTCTTCGAGTTCGATGCTCGGTACGGGCGCTTTCCGGATGCGACGACGGCCGCGAAAGTCAAAGCCGATACCGGAACTGCCCTCACCTTGGGAGGGGCGACTTCAAACGAAGTATTCCGTCAACTGATCGCCTACGGCTTGAAAAGCGAAAAGCCCTTCTACGCGGAGATTGCTGGATCCAAGAAACCGGATGATCGCTATCACGATGATGCCCATGCTTTGGTTCCTGGTGAGGTAGGTTTCGCCTACATTGCCGGCCTCGATTCATCCGCAGATCCCGGAACTCCTATCATCGTCTCCCCCTTGATTCCCGGCACCACGCTTTTCGATCCCAAGCCCTTTGGAGGAAGGGCCGTTATCCTGCGTTTGGACAATTCCGCAGCGCCGCTTCCCATCGATCCCGCCGGGCGAGTTCTACTCGGCGGCAAGGACATCTTCGATCCAAGCCAACCCTTCTGGAAGGGCAAGACTCCGGACATCAAGTGGCAGGAGTGAGGAAAGGATTCGATCCATTCATTAAGCCTTGTTCGCGTGAAGGCGGCTAGCAGCTTTCTACTCCATACGCTCCCGCAGCATCACCTTGAAGCCATCCTTCAAGCGCAACGTGATCGCCGGCTCCGCCTCGCCGCTTTGACCCGGCATCGCTTCCAACTCGAAACTCCGTAGGATCATCGGCAGAATCACGCGGGCCTCTGCCAAGGCGAACTCGCTGCCGATGCAAAAGCGTGGGCCCGCACCAAAGGGATAGTAAGCCTCGTGATCCCGCTTTTCGAAACGCTCCGGCAAGAACTCCTCCGGCTTCTCCCAAAACGCCGGATGACGATGCAAGGTGTAGGGACTGATGATCACCCCCGACCCCTTCGGGATGTGAAAGCCTGCGATCTCATCATCGGCAATCGCATGACGCTCCATCGCCCAGATCGGCGGGTAAAGGCGGCAGCTCTCTTCGAAAACATGAAGGGCATGGGAAAGCTTCGGCAGATCTTCCATGGTCGGCATTGCATTGCCGCAAGCCCCTTGGAATTCCTCGCGGATCGCCTTCTGCCATCCCGCATGCCGCTCAAGCAGATACAAGGCCCAGCCCAGCCCGTTCGCGGTCGTCTCATGGCCCGCCAACAAGAAAGTGATCGCTTCATTCCGGATCGCATCATCGCCCAAGGCAACACCGCTTTCCGCATCCCGGCTTTCCATCAGCATGGTGAGCAAGGTGGGACGCTCAGGTGGATGCGCACGATGCCGGCTTATCAGATCCGCGATGATCTCATCCACGTCCGCAAGAGCTTTTCGGAAGCGCAGGTTTCCCGGCGTGGGCCACGACGAAGGAGCATTCAGGATGCTACGCCAGCGGTGGTAGGTATGCAGCACCATCACATGCATGGCTTCCTCCACCGCGTTGCTCTCCTTCTGCAGATCCGCACCGAAGAGGCAACGTCCCACGATACGAAAGGTGAGCTTCATCATCTCCGAGGCGATATCCACCGGTTCACCCGCCCGGGCTTTCACCCTCCAGGCATCCAGCATCAGCTGCGTACACTCCGCGATGGAATCGATGAACCCCGCGATCGCTGCGCGATGGAACATCGGCTGGATGGTGCGGCGGCGCTGCTTCCATACCTCACCGTTCGCCGTCAGCAGGCTCTCTCCACAGATCAAGGACAGGCAGTCCGAGCTGCGCGAAGCCTTGTCGTAGTTCTTCCGGTTCCGGATCATCACGTGCGATACGAGATCCGGATGATTCACCAGATGCATCACCAGCGGCCCGACGCGGAAGCGCACGACGTCACCGTGCTCCCGCGTCGCATCCACCAGCAGACCCAGCACGTCATTCCGCAAGCGGTCGAGGTGACCGGTGAAGAAGGACCCCGGGGGACTGGGAGCAAGCCGCTTCATTCCACGCGATAGCCCATCGGTTCATAGAACTCCCGCCACTCTTCGCGGATGCGCTCCTTGCTCGCATCATCCAGCGGCGGAAAGCGGTTCTTCTCGTAATCCTTCAAGGTGTCCGCGTAGGCTTTGATCTTCGGCAATGCCTGATCCGCGCCACCAATCGAAAGCGCTTCATAGATGCCGCACACGGTACGCATCGGGTCGCATTCCAGATCTGCGAAGCTCACCTCGTGGAAGTTCTCACGCGGAATCAGGCCGCGATCCGCATGGAAGGCCGTGAAGAGATCCCGGTAACGCTGGAAAATCTCGTCATCCACCCTGCTGCGATCCGGCACCTGCAGGTAGGTATGCCACATCGCGGTATCGTAGTAGTGACGAAAGGAAACCAACACCTCCTCCGGGCGGCGATGAATGTGCACAAACTTCGCATCCGGAAACATCTCCAGCAGCAACCTCACGCGCGCGGTGTGCGGCGGTGATTTTAGCAACAAGGCCCGACCATACTTGAAAGTCAGCTTTTTCAGGAACCAAAGGAACCCGCGCTTCCACGCCTCGATCTCGGCACGCGGGACATCCTTGAAGCTCAGATAGCGGCCATAGTGATCCTCCCTTCGGGGAAACGACACGCCCAAATAGCTGGAAAGCAGACTCACCAGCAGCGGCGCGAATTCATCTTCCTGCGGTGACTCAAAGCTCAGCGCCATGTTATCCATCGGCCGCTTCTTCGGAATCATCCAGGCAAAGCGCCGGGTGTTCGCCTCCTCCGTAGTCAGGAAGGTATGCGGATTCACCACCTGATAGGTGTTCGCATAGGCGAAGTTCACGTCATCCTGCGCCAGAAGATTGTGCAGATGCGTGGTGCCGCTGCGCCAGTGCCCCAGCACGAAGAGCGGGGGCTTGGTGATCTGCGTGGCCTCGATCTCCGGACCGTAGGCCGTTTCCTCATTCCAGCGGTGCCACGAATTGACCACGCTCAGCAGGCTGATCACCGCGGCCCGATGCCAGTAGACGGGATCCACCCCGAAATCGTTCTGATCAAGAAGCCGCCACCAGTCCCCCGCCGTGATTCCAGCGAGGTAATTGTGGGAGACGCTCCAGCGATGCTTGAGTGCGGGTTCCACGGACGTCCCGACAGCGTGGGGAGACAGGCAGGCAAGTCAATCCCGGGTGATCCTCCACTTGGCGATCGGGAGCCTACTTCTTGGTCGCAGCACGATACCTGACTACAGCCTCGGAAAGGCCGCGGACGATCGCGCTCCGGTAGGCTCCCGTCTCGATGAGGCGGCTATCATAGGCATCTGCCATCGATCCGCATTCCACGAAAACGGCGGGCGAATCGAGTTGCTTCAGCAAGGGAAGCCGGGACCGGACGATGCCAAGATCCTCGATGTTCCCTCCCAATCGGCGCACTACGCTTGAGTGAATGGACGTGGCCAGGGCGATACTTAGGTTCTCGTGGGCATTTCCTGAAACGGCGGTGTCGTCCGACTCTGTCAGGGGCGCCTCAATGCCGGGCACACCGACCGGAGCTATGACCCGGGTGCGAATGCCTCGCTGATTTTCATCTGCGCTGAAGCCCACCGAGATCACGATACAATCCTCACCAAACTTCCTGACCCGATCGACCCGCTCGGCGGTGTCGGGATTCTCGCCTTCGGCTCTGGTGAGTTCGACTTTGAACCCCTTGCCTTCCAACTCCGTCTTGAGTTCATCGGCGATCTCGAAGGCAAATCCTGCCTCGGTGCCTTTGCCATTCCGTTGTCCGAAACTGTCCCCTCCCAAGACCGGATCAATGACCACCGTGCGGATTTCCCGCTTCGGCGTCTCGATGGAGCCCGGACGGAGGACAGGATCGAACACCTTCGCCAAATCCATGCGCGAAACCATCACCTTTCCTTCGTGGCGGAGCACCTTCGTCGTGCACTTGAACTTCACACCGTTGATCAAGATCTCGTCCGAACCCACGGTGAGCTTCACTACGACCTTGTCGTTCTCCAATCTCCCCTCGTCCTCCACGATGACGGGCGGCCTGAGCTGGTAAAACCGCGCGATCGAGGCTGCGGAAACATACTCGCCTCCATTGATCGCCACGGGTTGCCAGTTCGGATTCGTCTCTGGCGCAGGCTTCGCATCTTCATCCTTCGCCGCCTCCGGCACGGACGATATGGGCGGCGCGCCGTCCAATGCGAAACCGGTTCTGGCAAGGGGCAAAGAAACGAAGGCAATGAGAACGGCGACGGCTTTCATGGCATGACTTGGTTTGGTCCGGATACGAGGGAAAGGATCGGAGAAATAACATCCCCGGGACGGAATTTCCGTGAAAAACCGGTGAAGGCCCGCGCGCACCTTCCGCGCCCCTGGAATCCTCGATATTGGCAAGCCACTAAGGTTTTTACGCGGCCTTTACCAAGAAAAGCCCCCTTCGCGTGTCTACCTCCCATATCCCTCCGCGTTGTCAGCGAGCCACCTGCCCGGGCAGGCGGAATCCCTTGCTTCGCGGCGGAAAACCTGCTGATGATAAGAGAGCCATGAAAAGATTCGAAGTACATCTGATTGGCGAACCGAAGTGGAAAGAAGTCCTCGCGGAATCCTACCGGATCACCGATAGCGAACCGAAGGAGATCCACTTCGAGGGATCCAAGCCCCATACCGTCTACTACGTGCACGCCTTGCGGCAACCCGTGACGGAACTCCATGCGAAGACGAACCACGTCCCGCTCGCGAGAACCTAGTCCGCACAGGCGGCGGTCGCGGTCCATCAGCGTCGCCTGCGATGAATCACGACCGCTGCTACCTTTCAGCGGAGCTGGCGCGCATTGATCGCGCCACTCCGCTTGCAAAGGCTCAATAGCTGCGTCCCCAGACGGCTCGCGACTTCGTCGGCTTGCCGGTGAGGATACACTTCGCTTCCGGCTCGTCCTGCTTGTCGAGCGGGAGGCAGCGGATGGTGATCTTGTGCTTCTTGGAAAGCTCGTCTTCCTCCTCGGGCGTGCCCGCCCACGGAGTGATGAGCCAGCCGGGATTGTCCTGGCCCCAATGCGCGTGGAAAGTGTCGATCGACTCGCAAGGCACGATGTTCGAATCGCGGAAGGCGGTCGCACGCTGCAGGAGTGAATTGTGGATCTCCTGAAGGATGTCCGTGGCATTCCGGATGAAGTCCTCCTTGTCCACGAATTCCTTCTCGTTGCTCGCTTGGTCGCGGCGCTGCACGCAGACCTTGCGGGTCTCGATATCGCGGGGGCCGATCTCGATGCGGATCGGCACACCCTTCTTGACCCACTCCCACTTCTTCACGCCACCTTGGATATCGCGGGTATCGACATGGACGCGGAGCGGATCACCGTGGAAACGCTTCTCCAGACGCAGCGTCTCGGCCAGCGCCTTGCAAGCATCCAGCACACCCTGCTTGGTATCTTCCTTCGGAGTCACCGGAATGATCACGATCTGCTGGGTGGCCACACGGGGCGGCAGCACCAGGCCATCGTCATCGGAGTGCGCCATGATCAGCGTGCCGATCATCCGGGTGGAGACACCCCAGGAGGTGGTGTGGACATGCTGCACCGTGCCATCGCGGCCGGTGAAGGAGATGTCCTGGGCCTTCGAGAAATTCTGGCCGAGGTAGTGTGAGGTGCCGGCCTGGATCGCCTTCCGGTCCTGCACCATCGCCTCGACGGTGAGGGTCATGTCGGCACCGGGGAAACGCTCGTTCTCGGTCTTCTCACCGGGGATCACGGGGATCGCCAGGTGATCGCGCAGGAAGGTTTCATAGACACGGTGCATCTGGCGGGTCTCGTCGATCGCCTCTTCCTTCGTCTCGTGGGCGGTGTGGCCTTCCTGCCAGAGGAATTCCGCGGTCCGCAGGAACAGGCGCGGACGCATCTCCCAGCGCATCACGTTCGCCCATTGGTTGATCAACAGCGGCAGGTCGCGGTAGCTCTGCACCCAGCGCGAGAAGGCCGCACCGATGATCGTCTCGGACGTCGGGCGGATGATATAGGGCTCCGCCAATTCCCCGGTGGGAATCATCTTCGTCTTGCCGGTGACGGGATCCTTCTGGGGCTCCAGACGATGGTGCGTGACCACCGCACACTCCGTGGCGAAGCCCTCGGCGTGCTCGGCTTCCTTCTCAAGATAGGAAATCGGAATCAGCAGCGGGAAATAGGCATTCTGGTGGCCGGTTGCCTTGAACATCCGGTCAAGCTGCTGCTGGATGAGTTCCCAAATCCCGTAGCCCCACGGCTTGATCACCATGCATCCGCGGGTTTCCGAATTCTCGGCGAGGTCAGCGGCTTTCACGACCTGCTGGTACCACTCGGGAAAGTCCTGGGCACGGGTCGGGGTAATGGCGGTCTTGTCGTTGGACATATTGGCGGGCGGATTTGGAACCGGGGACGGGCCGATTTGCACGCCAATTCCGCGGCAGAATGCCCCGCCTCGGCAGCCGGCATACCTCTCGGAAATCCTCCCATATCGGATGGAAACGGGTTCGGCTCATTCACCGGGATTTCATTAGCGCGCGGCGAATTTCGAGCTAGAGACGAAGGAACCGCGGCTGCCGCCCCGGCCTTTCTACCGAGCAAAATCACTCCTTACCGTCCATGCGTTCGCCGATTCTGACCATTCTGGGCCTGTCTCTCGCACTCGCCACCGCCCAAGCCGCGGACAAGAGCCCGGCCATTCCCTTCCCCGGGCTCGCCACCCTGAAGGTTTCCGACGGCGATGGCCCCTTCGCCCAGCAGGTCGCCTACGACGCATCCCTCGCGAAAGTGATTAACAAGCCGATCCTGCACGAGGAGGGCGCCCCGGACGTGACCCGCCTGATCTCGACGAAATTGGACCGCACCGCGAAGACCAGCTACTTCATCGACTTCGATCCCGGCCCGAGCGCCGATCCATCCTACATCGTGAAGGACGAGAAGAGCGGAGAACCGGTCGGCATGATTCCCGCGGACCTGATTGCCATTCCGGGGAACGGCTTCATCTACGCCCGCTGCCGTAGCAACGTGATGCACACCGAGCAACGGAAGTACGGCATGGTCGAAGGCAAGCTTGTCGAAATCGAGCAACCCTTCTCCTACGTCGGCCTCGACTCGAAGGCCAAGGTGGCACTCACCCTGACCTCAAAGAAAGACGGCGGAGAGGAGATCGCGAAAATCCCCGCGGGCGACTCCCTTCAGGTCGTCATCCGCGATGACGAGCACCTGCTTATCAAGACCCAGTTCGGCCTCGTCGGCTGGTGGAAGATGAACCCCAGCGTCATGCACGACAACGCGGAGATCGAAGGGATCTACTACGCGGGCGATTGAATGACGAAGGGAAGGAATGGTAGGGCCTGCAAATTTCCCGCGAAGCTGGGCATCAGGCTCAGCCAGCGGGAACATAGCGAAGAACCTTCTCGCGCTCTTTCCGGAGATCCTCAAGCCAAGCCCGGCGGCTTCCCTCGGGGTTCTGCCGTTCCAAGATATCGATCTGACGGTCCAGCTTCGCGAGAAGTCTTAGACCGTGATCCCTCCGCCGTTCCTCGTAGCCGGCCATGGCACGATCGGTGAATTCCTTCAATTCCGCCCACGCCTGGTCCTTTCGCTTGGCCGGAATTCGATACCTCCAACCCAATTCGCACATCGGCATGCCACATTTCGGGCAGCGGTGTGGATTCAGAGAAATCCATCCACCTGCCTCGGCGCGCTTCGCAGTCCGGCACCCGGCGCAGATGTAAGTTCGATTCGACATTTCACGACTTAAGGGCTCCGGACCGCCGGTTCGCGAGGATCACAGCTTCCCCGCTGCTTCGTGGAGAAGCGCCTCCGTCGTCTCCCAATCGATGCAGGAATCCGTGATGGACTGACCGCGCACGAGCTGATCGAGCGGCCGCGGGAACGCTTGGTTCCCGGCGACCAGATTGCTTTCCAGCATCGCCCCGCGGATCGCCAGTTCGCCAGCAGCACGCTGGCGAACGATCTCGCGAAAGACCGCCGGCATCTGTGCGCAATCCTTCCCGCAATTCGCATGGGATGCATCCACGATCAGCGAAGGCGCGACCCCGCCCTTCTCCAGCGCCGCCTTGGCGGATGAAATACTAGTCTCATCGTAGTTCGGGCCATGGTCGCCGCCGCGCAGGATTATGTGGCAATCCGGGTTGCCCGTGGTCGAAACCGAAGACGCGATCCCTTCCTCCGAAACACCCAGGAAAGTTTGCGGCCGTGCCGCGGCCTTCACCGCATTGATTGCCGCCACCAGGTCACCCGAGGTCGTGTTTTTGAAGCCCACCGGCATCGAGAGCCCCGAGGCCATCTGCCGGTGCGTCTGGCTTTCCGCCGTGCGTGCACCGATCGCCGACCACGAGATCAGGTCCGCGATATACTGCGGGGTGATCGGATCCAGAAGCTCCGTCGCTGTCGGCAGCCCGACATCGATGACATTGCGCAGGAAATGCCGCGCCCGGCGCAGCCCTTCCGGAATGTCATCCGTGCCGTCAAGGTGTGGATCCATGATCAGCCCCTTCCAGCCGACCGTCGTGCGCGGCTTCTCGAAATACACGCGCATCACGATGTAGAGCTTGTCCCGCAACCGCTCCGCCAGCGCCGCCAAACGGTGGGCATACTCGATCCCCGCTTCCGTATCATGGATCGAGCAAGGCCCGACGATCACCAGAAAGCGCGGGTCAATCCCCGCCAGGATCGAGCGCAAGGTCGCCCGCGAATTCGCGACGAAATTCTCCCGACCCTCCCCATGCGGGATTTCCGCCTGCAAGCGCGCAGGCGAAGGCAGCGGGACGTTGCGGGCAACGTGGAGGTCGGTGACTCGGGCGGACATGGGGAAATCCTAGGATTGCTTGAAAAAGTGCCAAGCGCCAATAAAACGCCACTGGCAACATGCGCTCCCGGATCATGTATATCGAAGACAAGAGCGGCAGCCTGACCGGCCCCGCCCGGATCGGCCGCGTGACCCTGTCGAAAACAGGCTGCACGCTCTATTACCGGGGCCGCAGTTTCCAAAGCCTGAAAGGAGGCTACAAATCCAACTACTTCGATACCGAAACCGGCGATCGATTCTGGATCTCCGGCCCGAAGCGCGATGGTAGTGACCGCCTCTACGGCGAACGCCTTCCCATTGCGATCGATGAAGACGTCCGCGAGGAATACTGGAGCACGATCAGGCGCCAGCCCCGAGCATGACCTGCTTCACTCGAACCTCACAAACTTCCCGCCGCGGAAGACAAACAAGGTCGGGGTGAGCCGGTAGGCACTCTCCCCTGCGATCTTCTTCGCCGCCAGCTTCACCTTGGCCAGCGCTTCCTTCTCCTCGGTGCCAGTCACAAATAGAGTGTCGCGAGCCGGGATCGCCACCACGATTTCCCCCTTCACTTCCAGCTTCTCCGGCTTCCAGAGGTTCTCCAGTAGCAGCAAGCTGGCCTCGTAAGTCCCGTCCGCGGTCAGGATATAATACCCATCCTCTCCCACGCGCTGCAGTTCCGGCAGCAGGTTTTTCAGATTCTCGCAGGCCAGTGCCCGCACCTCCTTGCGGTCTACCCCCAGTTCCTCGAAGGCCTTTGCGAAAGGATATGCCACGCCACCGTCGCGATCCTCGGCATAGACGATCACAAGCTCCTCGTTGAGGTCCTCGTACAGGCGTTCTTCCCCTTTAGCCGCCTTCCTGATTTCCGCCAGCCAAGCCCGGTCCTTCACCACAGGCACAATGCGGCTGCGATCCAAGGGCTTCTCGCCCTCAGCAAAGGACCTGAGGCTCACATCCACCAGCTTCCCGATCGTCTCATCCTTCGCCTCCGGTGCCTGCCGGTAGGCGTCATAGGTATTGTTCAAGAAGTTGGTGAACCCCTTCCCGGAGGCATCCGCCACCTTCAATTCCAGTTCCCCGACCACCTCAACTTTCAGGCCGGGATCCTTCTTCCGGTAGACCTCTGCCACTTGCTCCGCGAACTCCGCGGGAGTGCTAAACCGGGATACGGCCTTCTTCGCCGGCTGCTCCTTGCAACCGGCGGTAACCGAAAGCAGCGCGGCAATGAGGACAATGCGGAGAGATGGCTTCATGATCACCTGAACCGCACGCCACCGGACCCGGCACGCATTGTCAAGCAGCCTAGGCCTTCTCCCAAGGTCCCGTCACCGCCACGGTCAGGCCCCGCGTCTGGAGGTTAACGAAGAACCACTTGCCGTCGGGAGAGAAGCAGCACCCCGCGAATTCTCCCTCCTCGGGGTTCCGGGCCAAGGTGAAGACCTTCCCCTCCGGCGTCACGCAGCGGACATGCGCGGCGGGCGAGAAGGTCGGATCGACCAGGTCCTCGCAGACCACGATGCCGCCCCACGGAGCCGGACACAGGTTGTCGCCATTGGTCAACAAGTCGCTTTCCTCCGGCTGGAGGAAAAGCTCCAGCGTGTCCTCCTTGTCTACTTCACCCGAGGGAACCAGCCGGAAGATTTGGCCGCGATGCTTCGGACCACCGTCCGTGCAAGCGATGTAGAAAGAGTCGCCCACCAGATGAATCCCCTCGCCACGGGCAAAGCGCGCGGCCCCGGACTCGAAGCCGCGCATCCGCAAGTCATCCTTCGGCGATTCGATGTCGCTGAGATCGATCCACTTCGCCTTCAGGGCGGTGTTGGCAGTCGGCCACTTGGCTTCCGGATCGTAATTCCGGAGATCGGCCGAGGGCTTGTCGGCAATCGAGAGCGCTTGGAGCTTGCCCTTGGAGAAATCGTTTTTGACCTCCGGCAGGAAGCGGTAAAGCAGCCCGTCTCCGCGGTCCTCGGTCAGGTAGAGAATGCCGGTCTTGGGGTCGAGGGCCACAGCTTCATGGCGGAAACGTCCCAGCGCCTTGAGCGCCACCGGCTTCTGGATGCCCGGCGTCGTGGTCGCCTTCACCTCGAAGCACCAGCCATGCTTCTGGCCTCGCTCGGTGATCATGTCCCCTGGCTCCTCGCAGGTGATCCATGCGCCCCATGGCATCGCGCCCCCCGCACAATTCCGGTCGGTACCGACCAGCGAGAGGAAGTGGGACGTCTTCTCCCCGGTCGTCGGGTCGAAGACCAGATTCGAGGTGCCGCCAAAGAAAGGCTCCTTCCCGTCGATCCCGGCATCGAAGCAGAGCCCCTTATCGATCTTCTCCGACAGCTTGGTGTTGTCCTCGAAAGGCCCCATGGCGCTCATTTCGAGCCCGAGCTCGTGGTTGCAAACCAGCACCACCTTCCCGTCCGGACCGGCAAAGGCGGCCATGCCGTCGGCTTGGCCCGGCACCTTGAAACCATCCGCCATCGTCTCGCCACGAGTCGCCAGCACCTTGTAGCTGAAGCCCTCCGGCAAATCGAGAATTCCCTTCGGATCCTTCAGCAGCGGACCGAAGGGCTCGATGACCCGGCCGGCGGCCTCCTCAGCCAGCGTGTAACGTTGCAGCCCGAGGAAGGCGAGGCCGGTGGCCCCGAGGAATGAACGGCGGTTGATCATGGATCCCATCAATCAATGCCCCTTGGGAGAAGGGTCAAGCGCCACACCTCCATGTGGCGAATTCGCCCCGTACCGGGCGAAAATTTCACACGGAGCCCCCTCACGCGAGATGGATGTTTGACAGGCCGCGGGCGGGCGTGATTGCTTTCGTCAACCTGCAATCAAAAAAGCCTAGTCCATGAGCGAAAACGAAATCCCGCCGCCGAAGCAAACGTCGTCGATCCCGCAGCCGCGCGGTACGTCCTCGATCCCGGCTCCGAAGCAGACCTCTTCGATCCCTCTCAAGAAGGAAACCGTGCGCGTGACGCTCAAGGCCGCTGACGCACCTCCTGCCACTCCGAACGCTCCCGTGGTGGCCGCTACCAAGCCGCCAATGCCCACCGGTCTCGGTGGTGCTCCGCCGGCTCCGAGCGTAGCCGCCCCGACCGTCGGTGGCGCTCCGAAGGCTCCGGCCCCGGCCCCGACCATCGCGCTGCGCCCCGCTGGTGCGCCGACCGCTCCGGCTCCGGCCCCGACGATCCGCATCAACCCGACCGGCACCCCGGGTGCTCCTGGCCTGAAGACCGCCCCACTTGGCGGCGCTCCTGCCAATACCGTTTCCCTGCCGAAGGCCACCGTCCAGCTTCAGCCGCCGACCCAGCCTCTGGGCACCGCCGGTCCATCGCTGAGCGCCGCCGCCACGATCCGCACCGACGACGAGGAAGAAGAAGGAAGCGACACCGTTTCCACCATCCTCTCGGTGCTCGGCTTCCTCGCCGCTGCTGCCGTTCTGGTGTTCCAATTCCAGATCCTCGGCCTCTCCGGAAAGTCGCTCGGTGACCTGTTCTGATCCTTCGGACCTATCCCAATTTCATCCACGATCATGATTTACCCCATCATCACCTTCCTGCTCGCCGCTGCAGTTCTTGCCATCGCCTTCACGGCCGGCAACCTGCCGATCTGATCAGCTGAAGAGCTCGATTTCCAAGGGCCGTCCCGCCGCACCCGCGGCAGGGCGGCCCTTGACTTTTCCGGGTCTCCCTGCACCTTCCGCGCATGGCTCAGCAATTCAACGAAAGCAATTTCCAGTCCGAGGTCATTGATTCCGACAAGCCCGTTCTCGTGGACTTCTGGGCCGAGTGGTGCGGACCTTGCAAGATGATCGGCCCGGTCATCGACCAGCTTTCCGGCGAAGTGGAAGGCCAAGCCAAGGTAGGCAAGGTCAACGTGGACGAAGCTCGCGAACTCGCCGTGAAATACGGCGTCCGCAGCATCCCGCTCCTTCTTTTCTTCAAGGGCGGCGAGGTGAAAGACCAGATCGTCGGCGCAAATGTCACCAAGGACATGCTCAAGCAGAAGCTTCTCGCGCTCGCCTGAGCCCTGCTTTCTTCAGATTTCCTGCAAAGGCCGGAGCGAAGAGCTCCGGCCTTTTTTGTTATTCGCCCTCCCGCCTTCGCATCCCTTCCCGTAAACCGCGCATCCCACATTCTCCCCTTGCCTATTGCGAATCATTCTCAATAGTAGCGCCATGTTCGAGTGCTGGTGGCAAGAAAACGGCTTCGAGGCGTGGCGTTTGCGCGGGGATCTCCGCGGGGCATCCCGCCGCTGGCAGCATCGCCTCGGCGATGAACTCTGGCTTTGGGTGAATGCCGCAGGCGAAGGCGTGATCTGGGGCCGCGAGCACCGGATCTTCCTCCGCGATGAGCTTTTCGGCTGCTTCGGCGGCCAAGAGAAAGGCGAGGACTGGAAATGGACCCGCCTGCCCGGCCACCACGAGGCGGAAATCCTGATCATTCCTCGCGAATACCTTCTAGAGCACTTCGGCGAGGCCGCAGGCGCCAAAAAGACACCTTTTGCGCGCTGGCTTCGCGGCGAGTGCGGCATGTCCTTCGCCGGCCTTTCCGGAAAGGAAGAAAAGAAGCTCGCCGCTCGCTTGGCCGAAGGCTGGAAGTCCCGCCGGATGCCTGCGCCGACCCGCCGCGCCCTTGAGCGCTGGATCCTTCGCATCCTTGATGCACCTCAGCTCCCCTCCATCCCCAATGCCTCCGAATGCGGACGCAAGCGGACCAGCAGCCAGGTCAAGAAGACGAAGCCGATGTCCCACCAGAGCCACTGAGCCGCCGGGATATAGTAGTCCCCGATCACATCCAGGCGCCACGGCCGGAGCCACGCGATCCCGCCCGCGATCGCATCCGCGAACAAGTGGAGCAGGGATGCCAGCCATAGCGCCACTGCCACTCTCCAGCGATAGCCATTCGGGAAGAAGCTGCAGACCATCGCACACACCGGGATCAGCCCGGCCATGAACCACACCGTGTGCGACCAACTGGTCATGCGGTCCTCCAGCGAGATGTGGGGCGAGCAGAGGTCCGGAAGTGCGCCGAACAACCCGATGACCGGCAGCGCCCACTCCGGGAAAACATGCCCTTTTCCTTTCGCCAGCGAGAGATTCTCCGCTGCGAGCCCGAGACAAACCGGAAGCAAGGTGTGGGTGCCGATCAGCATAGCCGTCAGCTTCTCACCATCGGGGAACAGCTGGCAATACCGGACGGGATCCTCACGCGAATTTCCCGCTTCTTACCGCACTTCGGATACCCCGCCTACTTCTTGGCATCCTCGTCCTTCCAGCGGTAGTGGCCGGTCAGGGGATAGGTGAAAAGCTTGTCCTCCTCTTGGGCTCCGCCACCGATGTTGTGGATCACCAGCGGAACACCCTCGGCGTTCTTCTTATCACTCACGATCATGACGTGCGGGAGATGCGGTGGCACCGTGCAGGTCACCAGGTCGCCAGCCTCGTAGTCCGCGGGATCCTTTGTGACCTTCACCGCGAATCCGCTCCGCTTGAAGAAAGCCTGCAGATTCGGGACCCGGCGATGGTCGATATTCTTGTCCGGCCGGGATAGTCCCCAGTTCTTCGGATAAGCGGAGAAATTCGCTCGCATGTCTTCATGGACCAGCTTCTGCAAATCCTTGCCCAAGCCTTCGCGAAGGGCGCGGATGATGACATCGGTGCATACGCCGCGGTGCATCGGCAAATCACCTCCCGGATACGCGAGCTGCTCGTAATCCGGCGTGTAATAAAGGGTCACCCCCACCTGCTTGCGAGCAGCGCTCACGATCTTCGAACCACTTTCCGAAGCATGAAGAGGGATGGCAAGGGCGAGCAGAAGGACAAGCAAGCGCATTAGCGGAGTGATAGCGCTGCCATGCAAGAAAGGCAGCTCAAATCTCTTTGCTTGGAGATCCTTCCATCGAAATCCGTACATTCCTCTGATCCGTTTAATCCCCGGTCATCTGCCCGAAGCTCCGAAGGAAGCCCGTCTGGCACCCATTGAGGCAAGCGCGATCCCCCGACCCATTCCGCAAACAGTTGCCCGGACCCCTTTTCTCACGAATCGTTACCTCCCTCGGAAAAGCGCAAAATCGGACATTATGATATATCTGTAAGTTTTCATGTAAACCCCATCTGATTTGATCGAATCCTCAGTCTCAAATATAAAATGCGTTGCAGACACCGATTCGGGTAGCCAAAGGGTAGATTTCACTTTTTTCATGTTAGATCCCCATAAAGGGGGGACCTCGACATGAAACCCAAGAACCCAAAGCAAAGTACTCGTCCGCCGCGAACCCGGCGGGCCCTCCTCGCCACTGCAGCCTTGCTCGGAGCCTCCGGCACCGGGCTGTACTGGCACCAAGCGGCGAACACCGTATCGCCGGAAGTCGTTGGCCAAACTCAGCATCCGAAAGCCTTGGATCGGGCAAGAAACCTCCCCGATCCCGAACAAAGGCGGATGGAGAAGCTGGCGAAGCTCGGCGAAAACGCGGTACCTACCGGCATGGAGGATCCCCAGGGACCTCCCGTGGCGGCACTCATTCCTGAACGGGAACTGATCGGCTCCGGCTGGAAGTCCGACCCGGAACCTGCCATCGCAAACTTCGCGCAATGGGCAAATGCATATCTATCATCCGCCGCTTCCGACCGACCAAACATGGAAGATCAGGGTGTGCAACTTGCAACTGCTCGCCGCGATTTCCTGAAAGCCGAGATATCGAAAGATCCACGCCGCGTGCTAGCCGATTCCATTCCCCTAGCCGTACGCCAACAGATGCCAGATGCCGTCGAAGGCCTCTTGGAAGACCGCGTGAACGGCTACGGTGATCTCTATTCGCTGCACACCACACCCGGGATGGATGGCGAAGGCGGCGCTTCCGTCATCGACTACGCACGCGTCGAGGGCCAGAGCTACGAGGCCTTCCGCTATGGCAAGCGAACGAACACGCCCTACGTCAACGGAGCCTCGCTTCACGGCGTCGCGATCGACAAGCAGCTGGCGGTCCTCGATAGCCCGCTGCGCTCCCTCGAACCCGGCGAGAAGATCCAAGGGTCCACCGTGAATGAATATTGCCCGGTTTCGGAAGAGACCGTGGCGAAACCCACGGCCGCCACGGTAGCCGCGGAGGAGAAGACCGTCTTCCAGATCGGCACCGACCTCTACGGGACCTGCGAACCGGCCCACGTGACGAACGTGGAGTCCGCCATCGTGGCGGGAGAACAAAACGCCGAGAACACCCAGAAGAAGCTGACCAACCATGACTTGCAGGCGATCTACAAGAAGAGCATCGCCGGTGGATCGCAGATCTACGCTTCCGGGGACAGCGGCATCACGGGATCCAGCGGCTACATCGGAAAGCCACCGACCAGCCTCACCCATGGCGGGAAGAACATCCTCGTCATGCGCGTGCAGCCCACGGACAAGCCTTTCCCCTCTTGGGCGACGGTGGCGTCCTTTCAGGATACGGTGACCCGCTCCGACGGTTGGGATGTGCGCATGCGCCGCATCTCCTATCAGAAGACTTGGATCAACCGAGCTGACATCACCCCGGTGATGACCTTGCCCCAGAACTCCGCCTACTACACCGGCAATGGCTACGACTGGGGCCGCTGGGCGGATGACTCGAAGGCCGCGGCGGCAGCCCAAGGCTACAACCTTGCGGACTACTCCTGCTTCGTCATCGCTCACGAGGGCTATAGCCAGTTCGGCGCAGCCGGCTGGGGTGGCGGCGGCAACATCTGGTGCAACGGCAACTTCGACGTGCGTCTCTTCGTCCACGAATACGGGCATGTCTTCTGGCTGCCGCACGCAAACTCCTGGTACAGCACCGACGGGAATCCGATTTCCCCGAGCCGCCAGCACCGCGAGTATGGGGACGCGAACGATCCGATGGGCAATGCCTGGGGTGCCAACCAGTACAACAGCTTCAACGCCTACTTTAAGAACTTCTGCGGCTGGCTCCCGGACTCGGCCGTCCAGACGGTCACCCGCAGCGGAACCTACCGCATCTATCAGGACGATGGAGCGACGGCTCTCAATCGCACCCTGGCGATCAAGTTCGGCCGCGACTACGAGTTCAATTACTGGATCTCGGTCCGCGGAGATGCCATCGCCCAGCCGAACTACAACAACGGCGCGGCGGTAATGGCCGTCTCCTCGTGGCGGGCCTCGGACAGCAAGGTCCTCGACTTGAACAACCCGGGCGATGACAACCGCGACAACGCACCCCTCGCCGTCAACCAGACCTGGTACGACGCCGCGGCCGACCTGACCTTGAAGACGATCGCCGTCGGAGGCTCGAATCCGAACCGCTATGCCGATGTCCAAGTGACCTTTGGTCCGCGCAACCAAGGAGGATATCGCCCGTTGGTCAGCGGCGGCGTGTATCGCTTCAAGAACCGCCAGAACGGAAAATACCTCGACGTGCCCGGCAACAGCTCGGCAGACAACGTGTCCGTACAGGTGGCAACAGCATCCGGCACGGCCTCCCAGAACTGGGTGGCGTGGCGCAATGCCGATGGCACCTATAGCTTCAACCATCAGGGCACAAACAAGTGGCTCGACGTGGTGAGCAACGGCGGCGGTGACGGCGTGGACGTGATTCAATACACCGGCAATGGCAGCGACGCCCAGAAATGGTGGGTCGCGCAGAATCCGGACGCTCATCTCTTCCTCGTCCACAAGGGCACCGACTCCAAGGTGCTCGATATGGACCCGAGCGGGGTGAACGACCTCCACCAGTGGGGCCACAATGACGGCAATTGGCAGCAATGGTATCCGGAGCTCGTGGGCATCACCCCGGGCACCTATCGTCTCCTGCCAAAGCATGCCCACTACGAGTGCTTGGACATCGCCGGGGTTTCCGCTGCCGATGGCGCGCAGGCCCACCTGTGGGAGTATGTGAGCGGTGCGAACCAGAAATGGGAAGTCAGCAACCCGGTCGGAAGCTGGCTCCGCCTGACCCCGACTCACGCCGTCTCGAAGGCCCTCGATGTGAACGCCGCCGGCAGCGCGAATGGCACCAAGATCCAGCAATGGGCTTGGTTCAACAACAACGCCCAGCACTGGGGAATCAGCCGGACCGATGGCAACTGGCTGCGCTTCACTCCGGAGTGCGCGTCCGGCAGTTGTTTGGAGGTCACAGGCGACGACGACCAATTCGGCAACGGCAGCATCGTCCAACTCTGGCAATTCACCGGAGCCCAAGACCAGCAATGGCGCTTCGCGGATGCGGACTGATCCCGAAGTAGCGACGAACCAGCAAAGAGAGATCCCGGAGCTTCTGGCTCCGGGATCTTTCCCTTTCGCCGATGACAACAGAGATGACATTTCGTTGCATCCCTTATAATTTAAGTCATCTCTACAATAGCATCTTTGGATGCGTCCTTGAAACCCACCCCCATCGGAAATGACCATCTCTCCTCAATTCCTGACTTCGCGTGCGCGATCTTTGACGACCTGCTGCAGGTCCGCGATTATGCCTCGTCTCTTGACCCTCGCGGCGTTCGCCGCCATCGGAGCAAGCGCCCCGGCACAGGCCGCGCTCGTTTTCACCGGCACCTCCACCTTTGCCGGGGGGACTCCTTATTCCAACGGAGGCTCCGTCTTGCCGGCACCTCTCCCTGTCGGTGGAGGACTCCAGACCTTCATTTCTTTCAGCGACAGTGAAGGCGTGCCCCCACAAGGCATCTCATGGCAGTTGGAAAGGACCTCGACCGCCGGGCCCGTTCCCCTATCTACCGATTTCAGGCTGTCAGTGATCAACGGCGCAAACGCCACGGCAAGCTCGGTACCTGTGACGGTGCAATTTGATGGGATCAAAACCTACACCTTCAGCATCGCATCCCCGACCCCCACCTTCGTCCATGGAGACGGATCGGCGGTCTTTACCTACATCCTCACCCCGCGCGACGCCCTCCCCGGCGAGATTCCATTTGGAGAAACCTTGGATTCAATCGTCTACGGGCCACAGACCTTCAACCTGGTCGCTATCCCGGAACCCGGAAGCGTGCTTCTGAGCGGCATGGGACTGCTCGCACTGCTCCGCCGTCGCCGATAGATTCTCAGGCCCCCTCTCCACCGGCGTCCACCATTTCCGGCCGGGAGGCAGCTATGACTGAGCCGGGCCAGACTCTGCCCTGCCTGCGCAATCCGCCACTCAAGCCTTCCTGGGGCGGCTGGCCGACCGTCCCTCCTCCAATCAGGAAGGCCGGGGTCGCCTTTTCGCGGCACAATCGCGCCTTGCCGCCCGCCGCCGGGCCTGATTCCATCCGCGCCCCTACAACCGCTAGACCTATGGCCAACAAGGAGCATACCGACCCCGCCCGCATGGAGAAAATCGTTTCCCTGTGCAAACGCCGCGGCTTCATCTTCCAAGCCGGAGAGCTCTACGGCGGTCTGAACGGTTGCTGGGACTACGGTCCGCTGGGTGCCGAGCTGAAGCGAAACCTCAAGGAATACTGGTGGCGCAAGACCGTCCAGGAACGCGATGACGTGCTCGGTATGGACGGCGCGATCCTGACCATGCCGCAGGTCCTGAAGTCTTCCGGCCACTTGGACAGCTTCAGCGATCCGATGTCCGACTGCCTTCTCTCCAAGGCCCGCCTTCGCGCTGACCAAGTGCCAGCCCAGGACGGCACCGCCGTCTATTTCAAGGGAGCCAAGCACGAAGCGACCAACTGGAGCGTGGAGCGCGTCTTCGCGGTGCTGGTCGCCCCGGGCAAGGACCCGATCGAATCCCACAAGACCGCCCGCAAGTTCTACGGCGACCTGATGCCGGACAAGAAGATCTCCCCGAAGGAGCTGGAGCTCATCGAAGACCGCCGCGAGGAAGTCACCGGTACGACCTCCTTCAACCCGGAGAACGGCAGCCTTCTGACCGAGCCGCGGGAGTTCAACCTCATGTTCAAAACGAAGATGGGCGCCTCCGCGGACGACAACGATCCGTCATCGGACGCCTACCTGCGCCCGGAAACCGCGCAATCGATCTTCGTCCAGTACAAGAACGTGCTCGATTCGAACCGCGTGAAGCTGCCTTTCGGAATCGCCCAGATCGGCAAGTCCTTCCGCAACGAGATCAACCCGCGCAACTACACCTTCCGCAGTCGCGAGTTCGAGCAAATGGAGATCGAATACTTCTGCCGCCCGGAAGACGGCCTGCGCCTGACCGATGAGTGGCTGGAAGCCCGCCTGAACTTCTACGGCGAAATCGGGATCCCGCGCGAAAAGCTCCATATCCTGGACATCCCGGATGGCGAGCGCGCCTTCTACTCCCAGAAGACCTACGACATCGAATACGAGTTCCCCTTCGGTGTGCAGGAGCTCGAAGGCGTGGCCTACCGCACCGACTACGACCTCGGCGTCCACCAGAAGGGCTCCGGAAAGCCCTTGGAGTACTTCGACGAGGAAACCAAGGAGCGCCTGCTACCCCACGTGGTGGAGCCATCCGCCGGTTGCGACCGCACCGTGCTCGCCCTCATCTGCGAGGCCTTCGACGAGGAAGCGCTCACCGATGAAAAGGGCAAGGACGACAGCCGCACCGTGCTCCGCTTCGTCCCGCGCATGGCCCCGATCAAGGTCGGCATTTTCCCGCTGCTGAAGAAGAACGAGGAGCAGGTCCGCATTTCGAAGGAGATCCAGAAGAAGCTCCAGCCATGGATGAATGTCTTCTACGACGAAGGTGGTGCCGTCGGTAAGCGCTACCGCCGTCAGGACGAGATCGGCACGCCTTACTGCATCACCGTCGACTTCGACACCCTCGGCGAAAACGGCGACGAGAACAAAGGCACCGTGACCGTCCGCCACCGCGACTCGATGGAGCAGGAGCGCCTGCCGATCGATGCCCTTCTGCCCTGGCTGCTCGAGCGCGTGCGCTGATCGGAGAAGCCTTCAAACAAGTATCGAAAAGGGCGCGGGTGACCGCGCCCTTTTCCGTATCGGAGAATCACCGCGCCTCAGTGGATCTCCGGCACAGGCTTCGTTAGCACGTGCTCGGATTCCCATCGCGAGATGGAGCCGTCCTTGTTCACGTCGTAATACTTCATCATGGCATCGAGTTCCTTGGGCTCGACGCCCTGGACGCCGGTTTCCTTGATGCCTTGCTCGATCTCGGCGCGGGTCAGCAGGCCATTGCCGTTGTAGTCGAAGCGGTCGAATTTCTCGATGAGCGCCATCATCTTGCGGCCGTGGGCTTCCTCGGAATGAGGATCCTGATGGGCACAAGCGACTAACAGGAACGGCAGCAGCGACAGATATTTCATTCTGCGGCCATCTTTCCGAAAGCACCCGCCGCGACAAGCCGGAAAGCGCATTGACCCGGCATGGCAGGGAGCCAGATGCTGCCTGCGTGCGCGTCCGCATCCTTGCCGCCGGAAAGCCCGCCCTCGCCTATGCGAAGAGCGGCGTGGAAGAATACCTCAAGCGCCTCGGCCGCTACGGCAGCTATGATCTGGAATACCTGAAGGCAGGAGACTCGGAGACGGTATCAGCCGCCCTGCTGGAGCGGTCCTCAGGAAACTTCCGTATCGCGATGGACGAGCGGGGTGAAGGACTGGCCACCCAAGCTTGGGCAGACAAATTCGCGGCGCTGGAAATGCGCGGGGACGTGAAAGCAGTGAGCTTTTTGATCGGAGCCTCGGACGGCCACACCCCGGAGTTGAGGAAAACTTGCGATGCGGTGTGGTGCCTCTCGAAGCTCACCATGCAGCATGAACTCGCCCTGGTCGTCCTGCTCGAGCAACTCTACCGGGTGGCGACGCTGAGACGCGGCGAGCCTTACCATCGGTGAGGTCACCGACGGGGTTGCTGAGGCACCCCTCCAAGCACACCCTGCGCGGGCGGATGCTCCCCCCACGCTCTCTGGCGGTTCGGGGAAACCGGACCCTGCCCGGCGGCATCCTGCTGCGGGCAAGCGGCAGATCCCAGGACCAACGCGAGGAGCAGCCCCCGAAGGACCAGTTTCATCATCGGCGTGGCTGCTGCGGAAGAGCACCAAAGGCACCGCCACCTTGGCCGGAGATCGGCTTGTTCCAAGGAATCTGGCTCGAGGAACTTTGAGGGCCGACCGGCTTTTGCTCCTTCTCCTCATCGGTGGCGCAGGAAGAAAGAGGCAGGATCGCGGACAAAACGATGGCGGCGAGAGCGAAGCGCATGGACGGAACATAAAAAGGCCTCCGCAGCTTGCAAGCTCGCGGAGGCCTTGAAATCAGCGAATCCGTGCGGATCCTCAGTTGGTGGCCGGCTCGGCCAGGATCACGGTGTCGCCCGGCTGGATACGCACGCCAGGAGCGATGGTGTCCGGGTCGATTTCGGCAATCGTCTGGGAAGGCTCGATCGAAGAAGGCTTCACTTCACCGATGCGGCGACCGTCGCGGCTGATGACCAGCTTGGTGGCCGGGGTGAAACCGGTGTTGCTGCCAGCACCGATAACCACGAAGCCCCAGTCGTCGTTGACGGCGGTGACCACGGACTGCATCGCGTTGCGGCGGATGCGGGAGTCACGGGAAGCATCGCGGTCGGCAAGACGGCCGATCTCAGCTTGATTCTTCTCAACTGCCTTTTGGGCGGCTTCGATGTTGCTCTCAAGTTCGGCGACCTGCTTTTCCTTGGCCTGACGCTCTTCCTCAAGCTTCTGGACGGCTGCCGGGAGAGTTTCAAGGGTGATCGGCTCGCCAGCTTCTGCACCGGCACCTTTCACCATCTCCGTGACCTTGTCCTGAGCTTCCTTCAGCTTGGCAAAAGTTGCCTTCTGCTCTTCAAGACGGGAATTTTCCGAAGCGAGATCGCGGGTCAGTTGGCGACCCTTCGCGACGAGGGAATCGATGTTCTGCTTCACCTGCTCACGCTCGCGGTTGGCGGTCTCAAGATTGACCTTCTCCTCGTCGAGCTTGGCTTGCTGGTCTTCGATCTCCTTGCCCTTGGCTTTGTTGAGATCGATCGTGGATTCCTTGATCTCCTTCTGGTCTTCGAACTTGCCTTTGTTCGAGAAGGAGAAGAACGCGGCACCGCCGGTCATCAGGAGGGCCAAGACGTAAAAAACGGCTTTCATTGCGGGCTTTTGGAAAAGTGGTTTGGCTTGGAATCAGGGGCTGCTTACTTGGCGGCTGCTTCCGCACCCGGGACCACGCGGTCACCGACGGAGATGGTCACATCCTGAGCAACGGAATCCGGGATGATCTCGGCCGCAGCGCGGCCGCTTTCCACGGAACGAACCCGGAGCTTGCCGATCACGGCACCACCGCGGATCACATCAAGGGTGGAACCCGAAACCACACCGGCAGTATTGCCGATCGGGAGAGTCACGAACCCGTAGGACGGGTAAACGGAACCGACGCGGGTGGAGGAGAAGAACGAGTGCTTGTTGGAGTAGTTGCTGTTCTTCACCGTGTAGCCACCGATAACTCCTTCGGTGCGGGTCTTTTCGGAAGTCATGTCCGCGAGCTTCGCCTCGGTGGTCGCGATGCTGAGGTCGAATTCCTCAATGTCCGCCTTGGTGCGCTGAAGCTTGCCAACGAGACCCTCGATATCACCGATTTCCTTGAGCTGCTCTTGGATGCTGGTGATCTTGGCAGCATTGCCATCTGCCTCGGTCTTCTTCGCCGAAACCTGGGTCTCGACGTCGTTGTTCTTCTTGGTTTCCGCCGTTTCCTTCTCGCGAAGGCCGACCGTTTCTTCTTCGGCGGTCTTGCGGGTGGAGGCGGTCTCATCGAAGTCAGCTACCAGGCTCTCGTGCTTGGCCGTACTCGTGGCAAGACGGTCCTGCTCGGTCTTCCGGGCGCTGATCTCATTTTCGTACGCTTCCTTGTTTTTGAACGCAAGGAATGCGGCGGCTGCGAGTGCAATGGCACTAAGAATGGCAAAAACGTTGGCCATGGGGTTTTGTCAGGTGACGGTTGGGTCTTGTTCTAAGGCGCAAGCTAGGGAGGCTCTATCGGACCCGGCAATACCAAATTTCACGATTGTGCAACGTGGATTTACAAAGGATGGACAGCGCAGCACCCTACATCGGTCGATGAGTTCCATACCCCGCGTTTTCTCGTATCTACGGCATTATCCGGGCCATGCCGCGGCCCAATTGGTCTGTGCCATCGGGATGACCTTGGCGGTTTTCGTGTTCCCTAACGCGACCCGTCACGTCATCGATGTCATCATTCCAAATCCGGCCCGCCACGGGGAATTCGGATTCTGGATCGGGCTGGCCCTGTTGGGCTTCTTCCTGAAGGACGGACTGAATTCTCTCCGGATCTTCGTGAACAATACCTTCGAGCAGAAGGTGATCTATGACATCCGGGAGGACCTCTATTCGAAGATCCAGCGCCTGCCGCTGAAGTGGTTCGATACCCGCCGCACCGGGGATGTGATGACCCGCGTGGTGGAAGACGTGACCAATATGGAACGGGTGCTGATCGATGGGGTCGAGCAGGGACTGGTGGCCGCGCTGCAGGTAATCGGCGTAGGGATCTTCCTCTTCTATCTGAATGCCGGGGTCGCCCTCTGGGCCACCCTGCCGGTGCCGCTCCTGGCCATAGGGGCCTGGTTCTATTCCACCAAGGGCCGGGACCGCTACCGGAACCAGCGGGATGCCGCCTCGGATCTCAATGCAATCCTCCACGACAACATCTCCGGCATCCGCCAGATCAAGGCCTACGCCGCCGAGGAGCCGGAGCTGAACCGCTTCAACCGTTACTCCGAGGCCCTGCGACGCGCATCCCTGCGGATGATGAAGTGGTGGGCCATCTACTCCCCCACCATGTCCTTCGTCCGGATGACCGGCTATGTCTTCGTGCTGGCCTTCGGAGGCCGGGCGGTGATGGAGGGCTCCTTGAAGCAGGGCGACTTCGTGGCTTTCTTCCTCTCACTTTCCCTTTTCTACGATCCGATCGACCGCCTGAACGGTTTGAACCAGATGATCCTCTCCGGCCGTGCAGCGGCAGACCGGGTCTTTGAAATCCTGGATTCCGAGGACGAATTGAACGCTTCGGAAGGAGCATCCCTGCCCGCAAAGATCGACGGTCACGTGCGCTTCCAGGATGTTTCCTTCTCCTACGGCGACCAGCCGACCCTCCACAACGTGGACTTGGAAGCCCGCCCCGGGCAGACGATCGCGCTGGTAGGCTCGACCGGCGCGGGGAAATCGACGGTGCTCTCCATCCTCACCCGCTTCTACGAGCGGGACAGCGGGGCGGTAACCATCGACGGGATCGACATCGCGGGACTCTCCAAGAATTCGCTGCGGGACCGACTCGGCTACGTGACCCAGGAGCCCTTCCTCTTCAACGGCACGGTCCGGGAGAACCTGGCACTGGCAAAACGGCATGCGACAGACGGGGAAATGTGGACCGCACTCGAAGCGGCCCACGCAGCGACTTTCGTGAAGGCCCTGCCCCAAGAACTGGACACGAATGTCGGCGAACGCGGCGTCAAGCTGTCCGGCGGGGAGAAGCAGCGGCTCTCGATCGCCCGGGCCCTGCTGAAGAATGCTCCGATCTTGCTGCTGGACGAGGCGACCGCCTCCGTGGACAGCGAGACCGAGCGCCAGATTCAGGACGCGCTGGACCGCCTGATGGAAAACCGCACCGCCTTTGTGATCGCTCACCGGCTTTCGACGATCCGGAACGCAAACAAGATCTACGTGCTCGAAAAGGGCCGGGTGATCGAGGAAGGCACTCATGAGGAGCTGTGGGCACGTGGCGGGAAGTATGCCGAGCTGTGCCGGAAGTCCTTCCTCAATCAGGAAGGGATTGCCTGAGAAAACGCCGAATCACTGGTTACCGGCACTTGGCTGGCACAAGCCAGCCTTCCGGAGTCCCCAAAGTCAGATCGGGGCCCTCTCTGGCAGTAGAAGGTCCGCCCCAAAACGGGGCATGCTCGCCAGCACGATGTCTTCTCCGCGCAATTCCCCTCGCAAACCTGCTGGTCGCAGTCAACTCAGCCAGCGCCCCTTGGAATCCCGCCCAGCCTGTTAATTTCCCTGTTTTAACAGGCTTATCAGGCGACCGGAGCAGCACCTGCTGCCATGTTCACCCGGGGTTCCCGGACCCTCATCTTTACTTTTTCGGGAAGCTTCGCTTGCTGGGGAGCCTCGCACGCCGCGTTCGCATGAAATCATTCCTTCAGCTCAAGTTCATCCCGCTCAATTCCTCGCTGGCCCTGCTGCTCCTGCGCCTCTGGCTGGGTGGCTCGATGCTGGCGCTCCACGGTTGGGGAAAGCTGCAAAAGCTGGTGAATGGCGAATTCGGGTCCACCGATCCGCTCAAGATCGGTGCGATGCCCACGCTGGTATTGGCAGTCCTTTGCGAGTTCTTGGGATCGGCCTTTATCATTGCCGGATTTCTCACGCGCTTCTCTGCCCTGATGCTGGCGATCACCATGGGAGTGGCATGGGGAGTGGTCCACAACATGAAGCTCTCCGGTCCGGGAAGCGGCGAGCTCGCCTTCATCTACCTCGGAGGCTACCTGACCCTGCTCTTCGCCGGAGCCGGAAAATACAGCGTGGAAAAGGGCTAGGAGAACTGTTGGAGAAAAAACATCTGACAGCGGGTGCCGGGGGCGGCAGGATTTTCCGCGCATGAGGCATCACTTCCTCTGGCTGCTGGTCCCGGCGGCGGCGTGGCTCGGCTACCGGCCCCACACCGCAAAGACGGACCCTGCCGACGCCGCCACCAAAACGTCCCGCGCGGGAGAAATCGCCGCGGGCATGGAGCGCGCCACGACGGCGGACTTGGAAGCGGAAGCGGCGAAGCTCCGCGGCGCGACCCCGGATCACCCGGACGAGCAGTTGGAGCGGAACACCCGCAGCCGGCTGCTCTGCATCCGCTGGGCGGAGCTCGATCCGGAAGGCGCGTGGGCTCGACTGCAAGGAGAGGAAAATCACGACCTCCGCGCCCAGCTGACGGCAGAGTGGGCGCTGCGGAACCCTTCCGCCGCCTTCGCCGCGCTCGACACTTGGGAAGGAAGGGAGAAAGGGGCCCTCGATCTGATCGGGAAGGAATTGATCACGCGAGATCCGGAGATTTTCGCCGCCTACTACGCCCGCTACTACATGCCCTACCCCGACGGCGGTTCGGCGTGGCTGGCGGTAGTGGAGAAGAATCCGGCGAAGTTCGAGGAGATCGCCAAGGCACTGCTCGACGAAGGACGCAGCTCCCATTCCAGCGCCTCTGCCATCTACGGGGTGCTGGCGAAGCTGCGGGCCCAGAAGGACGCTGCCGGGACCTTGGAGTGGGCCATGACCCTTGAGCCCGAGGTGAGTAAAGCCGCGGTCGCGGAAGCTCTGAAAAAGATGGCCGAAGCCCATCCGGCTGCCGCTTGGAAGGCACTCAACAGCGAGGATCCGCGCTTCAAGTCGCTGTTTCCGGTCGGGGAAAACGAGATGATTTCCGCGGCAATCCTGCGGCTGGTCGGGAAGGATGATCCGGTTGCCGCCTTCAAGCTTATCAAGGAGAACTCCACGGGCGATCTCTACGACCTGTTCGTCGCCGAACCACTGGACGGCCTTCTGATCGGCGCGATCCAAGCCGGAAAGATGGACGTGATGGACGCCTACCGCTTGGCCGGAGAATCCGGAATCGGAAATCACGGCTACGCGATGATGAACTCCAGCTTCTGGGGCAAACTTCCGACCGCAAAGCTGGAGGAGACCGCCCGGGCGCTCGCTGCCGAAGCTGGCTCCGACCGCCGGTCGGTCATTCTGGGCGCGCTGCTCAATGAGTGGAAAGAGCGGGACGAAGGCTCGGCAATCGCCTTTGCATCAACCCTGCCGAATCCGGCACTGCGCGCGGAAGTCTACGCTCGCTGCTTCACCACGCCGGAAGGCTCGGTAGCGGATTCCGACTACTTCGCTGCCACCCTTCACAAGATCCCGACCCAAGACCGGGCCGCGGCTCTATTGGACGCGCTCAACTACGTTGATCTGGTGAGAAATCCCGATGCTACCCATGGACCGGCGATGCAACCGGAGGCCTTGGCGGTGGACCTGAGCGAGTTGCCACCCTCCGAGGCGGCAAAGAAAGCAGTGCTTTCCAATTCCTCGCGCTGGGGGGCCTCCGATCCCTTGTCAGCGCTTGCTTGGGCCGATGCACAGAAAGATTCCGAAGCCAAGGCAGCAGGCTACGCCGGTGCCGTGAACGGCTGGGCACTGCATGATCCCTATGCGGCGGCGGAGTGGCTGGCCACGAAACCGGCCGACCGGGCGCGGGATGCAGGCACCCTCTATCTGGTCAAGCGCATGGCCGCGAGCGATGCCGAGGGCGCTTGGGAATGGACCGCCTCGATGAGCGATCCCACATGGCGGCTGGAGGCGCGGAGCGAGGCCATGAAAGCATGGCTGGCCGATGACCCGGAGGCGGCACGCGCGGCTTTCAAGAAAATCTCCCCCACCCTGCCGAAGGCGGAGCGGAGCAAACTAGCTGAAAGCATTTCCCTGAAATGAAGGCGATCCTTCCCATTTCCATGGCCGTGGCCGCCTTCTTCGCGGCGCGGATGTTGCCGGGCACGCTGGAAAAAGCCACCAGTGCAAGGCAAGCTTCCGGGAAGACGTCCTCTCGCCCCCAGCCGGAAGGCGTGGGGCAGCGAGCGACCCATCTGGCAGCGATCGAGAGCGTGCGTCCGGACTCTTTCGAGCAGCTCTATCGAAGCGGGAAATTCTCTCGCGACGAGATCATGGACGCGGCTCGCCGGCTCGCGGCCAAGGACCCGGCCGGAACTTGGGAAATAGTGAAGACCGCGGAATTCCCGATGCAACTGCGCCGCGACTTGCTGACCCTCGTGGCGGGAATGTGGGGCGAGCGCGACTTGGACGGGCTGCTCGCGAATCCCGAGGCTGCGAAGATGGCCGAAAATTTCTTCTGCAGCGCGGTATGGAAGCTGACCGGAGGAAGCGACGAGCAGTCGGAAAAGGTGGCCGAGGTCTTCGGCAAACTTTCCCCGATGATCTGCCGCTTCTATTCCTATGCCATCCTCCCGAAGGACCCGGAAATCGGAGCCGGGCGCATCCAAAGCCTGCCGGAGGGTGAGGCAAAGGACCGGATCGCTTCGGCTTACGCGTCGGCTTGGATAGAAAAGGATCCTCAAGCCGCCATCGTCTGGCTGCGCCAACTCGGACCGGATCTCCGCGGTCGGGTGATCGAGCGATTCTCGGGCGACCTTCTCGCCAAGCCGGCAGATCATGATCCACAGGCGATGGCCGTCACCATGGAGTGGCTGGAGAAGGAGGCGACCCCAACCGCCCGGGCACGCCTGGGTGCCGACTTCTGTGCAAGCTTGGCGGAATCGGACCCGGCAGCAGCCTTGTCGTGGGCATCCAGCCACTTGTCCTCCGGCCCGCTGGCCGAAGCAACGGGCAAGATCACGGCGCTGATGATGCGCCGTGACCCCGCGTCCGCCCGTGCCGCGGTGGAAAGCCTACCACCTGGCGGAATGAAGCACCGCGCCGCCTCTGAAGTGGCCACCCGGTGGGCTGGCACCGCGCCTGAGGAAGCCGTATCTTGGTGGATGCAGAATGTAGCGAAATCCGAGTGGGACCGCTCCTCGGATGGGATCGGAATGGCATGGTATCAAAGTGCCCCCCAAAGCCTGCTGGATCACATCCGCAATCCCGAGGCCTCCGATCTGCCCGAAGGCATCGCGACCACCGCAGCCCGGGAGCTTTTCCGGCAAGACAAGGTCGCCGCTTTCGACTGGATCGAGACCGTCCCCGCATCCCGCCGCGACGCCCTCTTTGACGCGGTCTATCATTCCTGGGCCTGGCAAGCACCGGGCGAGGCGGCAGCATTCCTGGAAACCCGCCCGGAGCTCGCCACACCCGAGCTAAGCCGGAAGATCGTGGAAGCATGGTATGACCGGGAGCCATCGGCAGCGATCGCGTGGGTGGCCCAACTTCCTTGGGGAGGCACGCGCGAGGCAGCGCTGAAGGAAGCCAAGCAGAAGGCGGAAAGCATGGCTGCCGGAGGCGGGAGCTTTCCGGAGGAACTCCGCGTACTACTGCGAAACTGACGGAATCGGTCAATTCTCCCGGCACTCCCCGATTTCCCTTCACAAATCAAAGGCACAGGAACGTTCTAGAAGGGTGAAAACGATCATCGCCTCCCTGCTCCTTGCAGCCTCCGCCACCGCTACTTACGCCCAGAAACCCGGTGACAGCGTCACCCCCGAAACCCTCGGCAAGCTCGAGTGGGTCAAGGGTGAGGCACCGAGGGAATGGGAACCGGGAAAAGTTTACATCCTCGAGTGCTGGGCCACTTGGTGCGGCCCGTGCCTGGCTGCGATTCCCCACGTGGACGAGCTTTACGACAAGTATTCGGAAAAGGGACTCCGCGTGATCGGCGTGAACGTGTGGGAAGACGGCAAGGACAAGGTCGCTGAATTCGTCACCAAGAAAGGCGATGGCATGTCCTATCCGGTCGCATACACCGGAAAGGGCGGCGCTTTCGAGAAGGAGTGGCTCACGCCCGCCGGAGTGAAGGGCATCCCGCACGCTTTCGTGGTGAAGGACGGGAAGGTGATCCTGGCCACCCATCCGATGCAGATCAGCAACGACGTGATCGAGGGCCTGCTGGCAGGCGGGGAAGCCCAGGAGAAAGTGCTCACCTCCATCAAGGAAGCCGAAAAGAAGCAGGGCCAGATCGGCGAGACGATGCAGGCTTTCCGCGCCGCCGCGGCGAAGAAGGACACCGCCGGAATGGAGAAGGCGATCGCCGACCTGAAGGCTCTGGACGAAACGAGCCGCTATGTTCCGGCAATGAACTTCGAACTGCTGGTGGCCAAGGGCGACTGGACGGGCGTGGAAACGAATGTGAAGTCCCTCGCAGGCGACCCGATGGGACGAGTCATGGTAGGATTGGCGGCGCAGCGTTCCGTGAAGGAGCCGCAAGCCCCGGAATCCTTCCGCAAGATGATCAGCGAAGAGCTTTCGAAGCTGCTGGCGGAAAAGGGCCAGCCTTACGAATTCCAGACGCTGACCCAAGTCCAGTGGTCGCTGGGCGACAAGGAAGCCGCCAAGATCTCTGCAGCGAAGGCCGCCGACTCGGCCAAGGAACTCCAAAAGACGGCTCCGAGATTCCCGGTAACGCCTTTCGAGCGCTACGCCGAGGCAGTGGCCAAGGGTGAGCTACCAACGACCGAACAAGTGGGCGAATGGACGCGCGAGGCAATGGAAGCGGCAAAGGCCGCCGAGGCCGCTGGCGAGACCAAGAAGGAAGGCTGAGAAAAGCTATCGGCGGGGCCTCATAAGGGTTATGAGGCCTGTTCCAAGGCTTCCGGCTAGCGATCAGGAAGAGCTGCGGAGCGTAGCTCCTTGAACTGCTTCAGGAGGTCCTCCAGCATGCCGGAATCCTTCATGACGCCAAAGGAGCCGGCCAAGCCCGCAACTACCAAGCCGATGGCAGCGAGAATGCCAGCCCAGTAGAGGAAGGCGAGCAGCTTGCCAATCCCATCGAGGCGCTTGACGCCGGCATAACCCGCGGGACAGGCGACGCAGCGGTAGAGAAGCCAGAGATTGAGGACGGGAATCAAAAGGCCGAGGGTCCACCAGCCGCTCATGCCGAGATTGTGGAAGCGCTTTACCTGAGATACGAGCGCGAGGATGCCGACCAAGGGCGGGGCAACCATCGGCAGGTAATTCTGATAGGGCATGGGCACGTAGGGCTTCATGAAGCCTATGGCCACTCCCCAGCCGGTGAGGATCAAGGAGGGCAAAACCACGGTGCCCATGATGTAGCCGATCCGCCCGGTGCCCCCCTGATGCCCCTTTGGCACGATCACCGGCGAGACATACTCCCCGGTCTGAGAGAGGGATTCGGTGCCTGCCAGGGAATCTTCGTGGCGGCTCTGGACCGCACGGCGCTCGAAAAGCCCCTCGATCTCGCCAGCGGGCTCCCAGTCGCTAAGGCTCGTGGTCCACACCAGATCATTCCGCGGGTCCAGCTTGCCGGACTGGGAAAGCTCTAGCAAATAGTCGAAACCCACGGGACCGAAACGCTCCCCTTGGGTCGAATAAAACCACTGCTGGTCTTGGGCGGTCACAGCGCTTCGAGTATCTGAAAATTTTAGAAAAGTCAAACTTACTGGATGCGGAAGCAGGAGAGATTTGGAGGAGATTCCAAGATTTGCCTTGACGCTTGGTCCGTGGCCGCCATCCTCCTCGCCCCGCGCAAGCAACCCTTTCCTATTTTTCCACCATGGCCCGCGTCTGCAGCATCCGAGGAAGCCGAGTCCGTTCCGGCGGCAAGATCAACCGTTCCGGTCTCGCTAAGAAAAAGGGCGGTATCGGCCGTCACGTCACCAAAGTCGTGAAGCGCAAGGTGGCTCCGAATCTCCAATCCAAGCGCATCTGGGTTCCAGAGCTGGGCCGTTACGTCCGCCTCACCCTCAGCGCCAAGGCAATCAAGACCATCAACAAGAACGGCGCCCACGCCACCTTGAAGGAAGCCGGTCTCATCTAAGCCAAGATTTCAGGTCGAATCTGATTTCATGACCAATCGACCCGGGGGAAACTCCGGGTCTTTTCGTTTTCCGAACCGAGCCTTTTTACGGCAGATGGCCAAGATCATGCGGAGGATTCCATTTTCTTCCGCGATGCCACTTGACGACCTCTCCCCGCACCGGTTTCTTCCCGCCCGCCATGCTCCATCAGGTGCTCAAATCGAAGCTTCACCGTGCGATGATCACCGCTGCCGACGTCGAGTACGAAGGCAGCATTGAGATCCCGACCGATCTCATGGAAACCGTCGGCCTGTGGGCAGGCGAGAAGGTCCTGGTGGCCTCCATCACGACGGGTAACCGTCTTGAAACCTACGCCCAGCCCGGTCCTCCAGGTACGGGCCAGATCATCATCAACGGCGGCGCCGCCCATCGGATCAAGAAGGGCGAACGCGTGGCGATCATGGCCTTCGGGCTTTCGGAAATTCCGGTAGTTGCAAAGAAGGTAGTCCTCGACGAAGAAAATCGCGTGATTCGCGACGGTCGTTGAACTCCAGTTGTTCGCACTGATCCGTTCTACGCGTTGCAGCATGCACACAACGCTACCTAAGCGTCATTTTGTTTAAAATTTTTTGCTTGAGATACCTTAAGGATTTTTTTGAATGAGCGACTCTTTTTGGGTCGCGCACGGGGCAATTTGCTGCTATGATCGGGGCGCTATGGCAACCACCACGAAACGCACCCGGTTCTCACGCCGGCTTCCTGATCATGTGACGGATGAACTCTGCAACGTGCTCGCGGAAGATAAGGTGTTTGGCTTCAATGACCTGTTCGAACGTGTGTTCGACAACCTCAAGGTCCGTAATGCTGTGAGCGGCGGTGAAGAGATGCTTCGCCTGCGTGCTTACGAGAAACTCCAGAACCTGGTGACCCGCGGTCTGGTCGAAAAGATCGGCAAGGAATACAAAGGCACCAAGCGCGTCCACGAGGCGTCGAGCGAGTATCTCGCCCAACAGCAGGAAGATTGAAGGCCCAAAGGACGCCAGAAGTCCGTTTGCCTCCCCTTTTGGAATAAACCCGCATCGGTAACCCGGTGCGGGTTTTTCTTTTCCTGCAAACGAGTTGAGAAGGACAGCCCCGATGAGACTGGTGAACTCCGGGAATGACGAATCCAGTGGATGCGTATTTTTTTCCTCCCCATGCTGCCAGCCTCCGCCTATCACCCGGGCCGGATGTCGTCCCAATTCCTTCCCGTCTTCGTTCAGATCCTCGTGGCCATCGGCTTCGCGGCGGTGAGCCTCACCTTGAGCGTGCTGCTCGGGAAGTCCGCTCGTCGGAATGCGACGAAGGATAGCGCGTATGAGTGCGGTATGTTGCCGATCGGTGATGGTGCGCCGCGCTTCTCGGTAAAGTTCTATTTGGTGGCGATGCTCTTCGTGATCTTCGACATCGAGGTGGTATTCATGTATCCGTGGGCAGTGCAGTTCCGCGATCTCGTGGCTGGCGGAAACGCAGTGCCGCTTGTCTCGATGGCAGGCTTCGCCGGCGTGCTGGCCTTCGCTTACGTCTATGCCCTGAAGAAGGGCGCGCTGAGCTGGAAGAACTGAGACTCCAGGTTACTGCTCGATTACGCCAATTTTAGGCAACGAGGCGTCTCATCGGGCCTTGGGGAAACCGATCGCTGGATCGATGGATCCAGATCATGGGCTCGGCTTAGCCTTTTGTCAGCATTGCATCCTTCGGGGTAGGAAGCTCCAAACTTCAGGAACTTCACCGCGGGGCACCATACAATGCGCACAAACAGGCCGAGAAGCATGATCGAAAGAACGATCATCAGCAGCGCCAGGAGCAAGGTGGAGATGAAATCGCTCACCTCGGTCCTGCCTATCATGATCTCTCCTGCCGACCCAATGAGCAGCTCAGCGCAAGGAACGATGATGGTTCGCAGGAAGCTGCCAACGATTGATCCGATCGCGGAGGCAGCGATCTGAGCGAGCACGAGAACGACAAAGATCGAGCGAAGAGAAATCATCGCTCCTCCCTCAGCGATCCCGCTACCTAGCCTCAATTCGCCGCCCGGGCGGATGACCCTTCAGGAAGAAGAAGCCCTTCTCCGGCGGAACACGAAGCGGGCCAACCCGAGGCCTCCCAGCACGCAGGAGGAAGACTCGGGAACGGAGGTGAGATGGAAATTTCAGGCTGCTACCCTCCAGAACGAAACCTCCCGAAAAGAGGCCGCCGTTTGAGTAGCTGAAGTCGGTCCTCGCTGATGTTCGCGCTGGTATCTCCTGAGCCCTTCTCGCCGACTCCACCACGCAACCACGCCAGCCAAGCTGATGCTCTCCCGCAGCACCCTCACCATGAGCCATGCGGACAATGTCGACCCACAGGGCATGATCCGCTCTGGCGGGTTTTATTGAGCTCCCGCACCAGGAAAGGATGTGTCTCCTCGGTACGCGCCCCATCAAAGTCCGCTAACAGGTCCCATAGCTCCTGAAGGCGCCCATCCCGCCGAGGGCACGGAGAGTGGAGAAGAGTCGGTATCCGTCGCCATTCTCACGAACCGCAATGAGTCTAACAGGCCACGGACCTGCTATTCAAAATGGCCTCAATCTGACGTCGTCACGCAATGAGATCCTGCACGACATGTCCATGGACGTCGGTAAGCCGGAAGTCACGACCGGAGTAACGGTAGGTGAGCTTCTCGTGATCGAAGCCGAGGAGGTGAAGCATGGTGGCGTGCAGGTCGTGCACGTGCACCGGCTTCTCGACGGACTTGAAACCGAAGTCATCTGTCGCACCGTGGACGTGGCCGCCTTTCACGCCGCCACCAGCCATCCACACGGTAAAGCCGAAGTGGTTGTGGTCGCGACCCTTCATCTTGCCAGCATTGGAGCCAGCTTGGGGAAGCTCAACCGCCGGGGTGCGACCGAACTCCCCGCCCCAGAGGACCAGCGTTTCATCGAGCAGACCACGCATCTTGAGATCAGCAAGGAAGGCACCGATGCCTTGATCACATTCCTTCGCAAGGCGACGGTGATCCTCGATGTCATCGTGGCTATCCCATGGCTGGCCATTGCCATGCCAGAGCTGGATGAAGCGGACACCGCGTTCGAGCAAGCGGCGGGCCATGAGGCATTGACGCGCGAAGGCACCCGGGCCGTACATGTCGCGGACATGCTGCGGCTCCTTCGTGACATCGAAGGCGTCGGTCGCCTCGCTTTGCATGCGGTAGGCGAGTTCGAAGCTACGGATGCGGGCCTCGAGCTGTGGATCGTGATCGTGGGAAGCCAAGTGGCGCTCGTTGAGACCACGCAGAAAGTCGAGCTGGCGGGCTTGGCGGGAGTCGCGTGCCGAAGGATTCCGCAGGTTTTGGATCATCTTGCCGACCTGCTCGATCGAGCTGTCGAGGTAGGTGCCTTGGAAGTTTCCGGGGAGGAAGGAAGAGCGCCAGTTCTCCGCACGCTTGATCGGCATGCCGCCGGGACAGAGCGAGACATAGGCGGGGAGGTTCTCGTTCTCGCTGCCGAGACCGTAGCTGATCCAAGAACCCATGGAAGGACGCGGCAAACGGCCATCGCCGCAATTCATGAGCATTAGCGATGGCTCATGGTTCGGCACGTCCGCGGTCATAGAGCGGATCACGCAAAGATCATCGGCATGCTGTGCGGTGTGATGGAAAAGCTCGCTGACCTCGAGGCCGCATTCACCATAGCGCTGGAACTCGAAGGGTGTGCGAAGCGCGGCACCGGTCGGGCGTTCAGTCTTCAGTCCTTCGAGCGGCATGGTCTTGCCATGGAACTCCTGGAGCTTCGGCTTGCGATCGAAGGTGTCCACCTGCGATGGCCCGCCATTCATGAAGAGATGCACCACACGCTTCGCCTTCGGCGCGAAGTGCGGCTGGACGATCCCGGAGCTGCTGCCCATGGCAGAAGCTGTGCCGGTCATCAGCCCGCCAAGCGCCATGGCACCGAAGCCCATGCCGCAACGCTGCAGGAAATCGCGCCGGTCGAGCACGACGTCATTCGGAGTGAGCGCGTGGTGGGACATGGGGATCAATCAATGAAGTGAAATTCGTTGGAGGCCCAAAGCATCTGGACCAGATCGGACCAAGGGTCTGCCGGAGCAATGCCAGAGGCCGGCTTGTCCGATGTGGGGAACTGGCTGGCGAAATCACCCACTTCCACCACCGGAGAACCTTCGTTCTCGCGACCTTCGACATGGATATTCCAAGCAACCCCGCCGCAGGAATCTCCGTCTGGGGCACGAAGTACGAAATCCATGGTATCTCCCGGTTTGACATCGATCCAAGCACCTTCGAGGCGGGATTCCGATTCGGGTCCCAGCTTGGCCTCAGCCAAGATCTGACCTTCGCCATCAATGCGCCACGCAAGGGTATCGCCACCTTTCTGGGTACGCTTGATATTACCAATCATCCGGACATGACCTGCACCGGTGGCGACCCAGCGGAGAACCATCGCGTGCCTCGCAGAAGCATGGCCGCCGCCAGCGCCGGCATTGAGCCAACGGACCGGGGCGGTAGCCGGATCGGGCCCGGTCTTCCAGACATTGTCCGCGAAGATCGGAAAGCTGGAGAGCTCTTCGGTAGGCTTCCCGACATCGGGACCATGGCGGACTTCCCAATAGCCACCCAGACGCGGGGCGTAATCCTTCGGGCTTGCGGAAGCGATCCAATCCAAGGCACCGCGGATCTCGTCCTCTGCGGGAACACGGCGGAAAAGCTTGTGATAAACGTAGGTGACCCGTGCTCGATCATCGGGCAGGCCTTTGAAGTCGGCATCCTGCGTGAGACGTTCCGCCTGCCGGAGAACGAGCGGGCCGTTGAGGAAATACAGGGCCTGTTGCGGCACCGTGGTTTCAACGCGCTTCGGGCTGTGATGATCCGGATGCGGAAGATCGAAGGAAACGAAGGTACCGGGAAGATCGTAACGGTCGACGAAAGCGTAGAGACTGCGGCGTGGATCCGAACCTGCGTTGTCCAGATTCACCGAACGCCCGCCAGTACCACGGGTGTCGAGCGCACCGCTGTTGGCAAGCACGCGGTCCCGCATGGTCTCGAAGTCGAGACGGCGGCGATTCCATTTCCAGAAAAAGGTATTTGCCTGATCCTTCGCGTCGTTTTCCTTCGCACCCACTGAATCGAGCTTGAAGGCATTCGAGGTCAGGAGCAGCCGGTGCATCTCCTTGATCGATCCGCCCTTCTCTTGGAATGCTACGGCCAAGGTGTCGAGTAAAGGCAACAACTCCGGTCGCGGCGTCTGCGGACCGAAGTCGCCTGGTTCCACCAGCGGTGCACCAAAGTGCCATGCCCAGAGGCGATTCACGATCACGCGGGCAGTAAGAGGATTTGCGGGATCGGCAATCTTCTCCGCGAGCGAGAGGCGTGGGCTCTTGCCGTCCTCATATTTGCCACCGCCAAGGAAGCTAAGCCACTGGCGATCGAAGGTCTCGCCACGATTCGCAGGATTGCCGCGCAGGAAGATCACCGCCTGCGACCACTCCTTGCGATCACTCAGACTCATCGCACGCGGCGGGGAACCCGGATGCTCTGCCATCACCTTGCTCATGGCGCTGGCACGCTGGCGGCGTTGATTGCCGTCCTCCTGGTTCATGAATTCGGAAATACGATTCACATCGTAGCTCAGCGGGCAGCCCCCGTCCTTCGCGAGTCCGGCGAGTTCAGTCCCCTCCCCCGGGGAAATCCATTCATTGGCCAGCGCTTCGCACAGCGCCTTGCGAGCGGCGTCATCAGGCGCCGCGTCCATTTCCTGCACCCACTGCCTGAGGCGCGGCGGGCCGTCTTCTTTCCAGGCGCGCTCAGCCAGGAAGTCTTTCCAACGCATCAAGGCATTCGCCCGAAGCTTGCCGCGGTTGAAGCCTTCGGCGGTCGCCTTGCCGCGATCCCAGTCGTCCTTCTTGGCACGCCAGGCGAGTTCGAGATAATTTGGAAGTGCTTCCTTCGAGCGGACGTGATCGACGATCGCCTGGCGAGCCTGACGATCAATGTCCTCGAGCCTCGCGACCTCCGTTTGATAAGCGGCGAAGGCTCCTTCGTCCACCGGCTTGCCGATCACCGGCTTGTCTTCCGGCTCGTCGGTATTTTCAAGGATCGAGTACAGCGAGTAGTAGTCCTTCGTCGTGATCGGATCCGTCTTGTGATCGTGGCAACGGGCACAGGCCACGGTGCTCGACATGAACCCACGTGTAACGACGTCCACGCGGTCATCGATCGTTTCCACCGGGCCATTGCGGATTCCCACGGTGAGAAATCCGAGCGCCGCGAGATCGGGATGATCGGGGCGATCCACCATCAGATCGGCCGCGATCTGAAGCTTCACGAAGCGATCATAGGGAAGATCCTCGTTGAAGGCTTTGATCAGCCAATCCCGATAGGTGTAGGCGAAGGGATACCGGTTATCTTGATCAAAATTGTAGCCGCGGGTGTCGGCGTAGCGGGCCACGTCCATCCAGTGGCGCGCCCAACGCTCGCCATAAGCCGGACTTGCGAGCAGCTCGTCGATCAACGCGCGCCAAGTGGCGTCATCGGGATTCTCTTCGAAGCGACGCAACTGCTCATCGGATGGCGGCAGCCCGGTGAGCGTGAAGGCCGCGCGTTCCAGCCACTGGTGTGGAGCGGCCAGCGGGGCGGGCTTCAATCCGGCCTTCGCCCATGCAGCCGCGAGTAGAGAATCCACCGGATGGGCCTGCACGGGGACCTCCGATTTCACGGGCGAGACATAGGCCCAATGTTTCTGCTCCGCAAAGGTGCAGGAAACCAAGGCCAGCATGACGATCGGCAATCGCATCAGATGGAAAAACGGGACGGGACTCGTCCGACAAATCTTTCACCGCTGCGCAAGATCGCCAGTGCTGAAATCCGGCCGCCAAATCGCGACCTATGATTGGAAATCAGCGCTTTGACGAGTCTTCGATCGCTCTCACGATGACGCTTTTCACCCCAAGGGCGGCACCTGGTCCGGCTCCAATCCGGATCTGGTCGAAATTGAGGCCTGGAAGAAGCTTCGAGCGAATGAGCGGATGCGGCCCCGGCTCCGCACCTTCATGGAGCTCCACGGAGCCGTCGCGGCGGTCGTAGCGCAGGGTCATGGTGCGCGGCCCCTCCTCGTAAGCGGCCGGCTTGAGAGGGACCAGACTGCGTTTCACATCGAGCGACCAAGTTTCCTCGGGGCCGAAGCTATCACCAAAAAAGCAGACCTCGTATCCCTCCTGATAGAGGCTGAAACCGGACCACTCGGGGGTGTGAAAGGGCGCTGCCGAGGTCTCCGCCGTTTCCACTCTCACGAGCAGGACCGGCCGGGACACGGAGAGGGCATCCGCGGGCAAATAGAAGTAAGCTTCGAATTCGCTGCCCTCGAGGTGATTCCCCACAATCTTCGGCGCACCTTTCTCAAGGCGCCAATGGCTGGCCCCCACAGCGGGACGACGACCGGTTTCGAAGGTTCCCGAGTCAAAATGGTCTTCAAGCATCGGGCGAACTTCCGGGGTCAGGGAAACGAAATCCTGCTCCCGGGATTCAATGCGTTGGATGGATCCCTCCCCATTCACGGAAGCGGCCTCTTTCGCCTTGAGGATATTCGTGGAGGCTCCGGCGGCTGCTTTCAGATTGATCTCGCCTTCAAAGACATGGACTTCATCGAGGCCGCCCGGCTTCGCGAGTACTCCGAAAGATGCGGCTTGTGCATTCGCAACAAGAGAGGGCGCTTTCACCGTGAGAGCTTCAACATCCTGCGGGATTTGGAAACGAGCCCGGCCGCTTTCCAAGCGAAGGGTTTTATCCGACTCATAGACAATGCTGGCAGGAGCCTGCACCACGGCCACGGTTTGCCGGGGCAGGCTGAGGCGGACCCAACCGCGATCCACGGTTAGGCGGGAGCCAGGTGCAAAGCCCGATCCATCGACGGCAGGGCGGCCATCGAGATTTGCGGAGGCATCGGCCGAGAAGTCGCAGCCCGCCATGAGCCGAGTGGCCTTACCGGGAGAGAACCATTTCCATGCCGCAAGGGAGAGAGCCGCGAGGACGACAAAGGTGATGATCCCGGTGATCCAGCGGGGCGCACGGCTGGGAACGGGCGGAGCATCGCCTGCCTGGCTGCGCCCTTCGTATTCCTCACAGAGCGAGTGGTGAAGGAGAGCGTGCTCGCGGTAGAGGGCCAGCAATTCCGGCTCCTCGCCAAGGCGGCGCTGGAGATCGAGAAAGGCGCTTTCGCCAAGGGTACCCTCGAAGGCAGCCATGACGAGCTGGTGGTCGGAAAGTCTCATGTGGGGGAGGTGCCTTGATCCTGGAAGCGGCGCTCGATGCATTTGCGCAAGGCGCCGCGGAGATTGAAGAGGGTGGCTTTGAGCGTGCCCGGACTCCGCTGGATGAGCTTGGCATACTCTTCCAAGGGAGCGCCGCTGGCGTAGCGGTGCTGGAGGAGCTCACGGTCCTTCGGGCGCAGCTTGGCGAGGCAGTGATGGAGGGCCTGATGTCGGGTTTCGAGCTCCTCGGGATCCGCCTCAAGCACGGGAGAGATGCGCTCCACCAATTCGTCATCGAACACCAGCCAGCCTTTTGAGGCGAGGCGGCGGCGGTGGTTCATGAGGTGGTAGCGGATCACTTGAAACGACCAAGCTTTGAAGCTGGTGCCTGCTTCGAAGGTCGCTCGCTTCTGCCAGAGGATGATATTCACCTCCTGAAGCAGGTCGCGGGCGGCCGACGAACCGGGCATGAGAGCACGGATGAAGGCGAGCATGGCCGTCTGGTGATCAGTCAACTCGCGGACGAAGTCTTCGGAGACGTCGTTTTCCCCTGGGTGGCGGGCGGGATCCATTGTCCTCTTTTAAGGGGATGTTGCTCGCGGGCGAAAGGTTTAGATTCGGCGGACAGTTCCCTGCTTTCCCACTGGGAATCCCGCAAACCCTGCCTACAGTTTCCCCATGCCCAGCAAGAAGGACATCCTCGACCTCCATTTCATGGACGCGCGGTACAAGCTGATCGATCTCGCCGCCTTTCTCGACCGGGTGGAGCGCCATCCCGGAGAAGCCGATTTCCGGCTGGAGGGTCTGAAGAAGGCCCTGCCGATCTTGCTTTCCGACCAACCAGGACGGGCAAAAGCGGTGCTGGAAGCACTGTCCGATCACTCCACGGAACCGGCGGAGAAGGCGACGATCCAGTTTGCCTACGGCGCGCCGCAGGCGTGAGGAAATCATCAACCATCCATCTCCCAATCATCCATCGAAGCGCGGCCTATGGCCGAAGTTCCTTTTCGGACTCCACGTCTCTCGCCCTGCGCTGCCTGCTTTCCCATGAAATACATCGAGCCCCATGCCCACATGGTCAGCCGCACCACGGACGACTATGAAAAGCTCGCCTTGGCCGGTTGTGTCGCACTGTGTGAACCCTCCTTCTGGGCGGGATTCGACCGTTCGTCGCCGGCGGGTTTCTACGATTACTACCGCCAGCTCACGGAGTACGAGCCGAAGCGCGCCGCGAAGTATGGCATCCCCCATTTCTGTTGGCTGTGCATTAACCCGAAGGAGGCGGAAGACGCCGGCTTCGCGCGGGAAGTGATGTCGATCATCCCGGAATTCCTCGACAAGCCGACGGTACTGGGGATCGGGGAAATCGGCCTGAACAAGAACACGAAGAGCGAGCTGGCAATCTTCGAGGAGCACGTACAACTGGCGCTCGACCGCGACCTGCCGATCCTGATCCACACGCCGCACCTGGAAGACAAGCTGAAGGGAACCCGGCTAATCCTGGATGCCCTCGGCTCATTCTCCAAGCTGGACCGCGGGAAAGTGATCATCGACCACGTGGAGGAACATACGGTGAACCTCGTACTTGAGCAGGGCTACTGGGCAGGCATGACGCTCTACCCTGAAAGCAAGTGCACGCCGAACCGGGCGATCGACATGCTGGAGACCACCGACAGCGACCGGCTCTGGCTGAACTCGGCCTGCGACTGGGGCGTCTCCGATCCGATGGCGGTGGTGAAGTGCGGCTTCGAGATGAAACGGCGCAAGCACACACCGGAGCAGATCGAAAAGGTACTCTACGAAAATCCGCTCCGTTTCCTGAGCCAGTCGAAGAACTTCAAAATCTGACTCCGCCTAAGGCGGGGATAATACCTCCTGGCCTCAGACTTTTGGCACGCGCATCGCGAGGACCTTGTCCACGCGGATGCCGTCCATGTCCACGATCTCGAAACGCCAGTCGCTGGCCTCAATGATGTCGCCCTCGGTCGGCACGCGGGAAAGCCGTTGGGAGAACCAGCCAGCGAGCGTTTGATATTCGTCGCCCGCGCCTTCGGGTTTCTCAAAGCCCTTCAGGAAGGTCTCGAGCTTCTCGATTTCGAAGAGGCCATCAATCAGCCATGAACCGTCCTTGCGCTGCTTGATCGGCATCGAGAGGCGCTCTTCTTTCGAAGGAACATCGCCAACGATTGCTTCCATCAGGTCGATGAGGGTGACCATGCCAATGACGCCGCCGAATTCATCAACGACGAAGGCCGCGTGATGGCCGGTGCGCCGGAAATCCTCCAAGAGCAGGCTGGCCTTCTGGACCTCAGGGATCAGCAGGGGCGGCTGCATGAGATTCTGGAAACGGACCTCGATCCCCGCGGCAAGCTGGGCATAGCAATCCTTCACGGAAACCACGCCCACCAGATTATCCCGCTGGCCGTGATAAACAGGAAAGAAACCCTGGGTGCTCTTTACGATGCGCGGCCAGACATCGGCATGCCTTTCATCCCGCTCGATCCAGACCATTTTCGGGCGAGGGATCATGATGTCGTAAGCTTCGAGTTTGTCGAAGCCCAGGACGCCTTCCATCATTCGCGACTCCGAGCGCTCCACCCCGCCAGCGACCATTCCTTCACGGATCAGCACGGTGAGTTCCTCGCGGGAGAGCTTTGATTCTTCGCTTTCTTGGACCCCGCAGAGCTTCAACAGGCTGCTGGTGGACCAAGAGAGGAGAGTAACGAAGGGCGAGGCGATGCGCGAGAGACCGGACATGGGGCCCGACATCATGCTCGCGATCCCTTCCGGATACTGCATGGCGAGCCGCTTCGGCACCAGCTCACCAATCACCAGGGAGAGGTAGGTGAGTGCGCCAATGACGATGGTGAAGGACACTTCCTGAGCCGCGTTTCCAAGGAAGGGCTCCAGCACCGGGCTCAAACGCGCGGAGAGGCTGGCACCCCCGAAGGCACCGGCGAAGATTCCGACGAGCGTGATCCCGATCTGGACCGTGGAGAGGAAGCGGTTCGGCGAATCGGCTAGGCGAAGCGCGCGAGCCGCCCCCTTGCTGCCGCTTTCGGCCCGGGCTTGGAGGACGGCGCGACGCGACGAAACGATCGCGATTTCGGTCATCGCGAAGAGGCCGTTGCAGAGCAGGAGGACGAAGATCAGGGCGATCTCGAACAAAGCGGAAGTCATGTGGCCCCCAGCTTAAGCACGGTTTGGTCTCGATTTCAGCTTACTTTCGCAGGGAGAGAAGAATCTCATTTCTCCTCTTTCACTTCCTCCGAGTGTTCTTCCAAGGCCGCTTCCAGCGGGCTCTCCGGGAGAGGATGGAGCTTGCGATGAATCACCGACGCAATCGTGGAAATGGCGAGCACGCCCCCGATCACACCAAGCGAGACGTTGGTATCGATCTTCCAAGCGCTGTGAGCCAGAGACATCTTCACGCCCACGAAGACCAGGATGACGCCCAGGCCATACTTGAGGAAATGGAAGTAGGGCAGGATGCCTGCGATCGCGAAGTAGAGCGAGCGGAGGCCGAGGATCGCGAAAACATTCGAGGTATAGACGATGAAGGTATCAGTGGTGATGGCGAAAATTGCCGGAATCGAATCCACGGCGAAGATGACGTCCGTGACTTCCACGCAGAGCAGAACTGCCAGCAGCGGGGTGGCCATGCGCCGGCCATTTTCCACCACCATGAAATGCCCCCCGCGGTAGCCCTCGGTCATGGGCATGGTTCTTTTCAGAAGGCGTACGGCGATGCTCTTCCCGGGATCCACCGAGTCTTCATCGTGGAAGAACATCTTGATACCGGTGAAGACCAGCAGGGCGGCGAAAATATAAATGATCCACGAGAAATTCGTGATCAGGGCGGCTCCGCCCGCAATCATCCCGGCACGCAAGGCCAGCGCACCGAAAATACCCCAGAAGAGCACCTTGTGTTGGTACTCCCGCGGCACCTTGAAGAAGGAGAAGATCACCGCGAAGACGAAGACATTGTCCACGGAGAGCGATTTCTCCAGCACGTAGCCCGCGAGGAACTCTTTGCCCGCCTGCCCCCCGAGTTTCCAGCCCACCCAGACGTTGAACGCCATGGCGAGGGCGATCCAGACCGCGGTCCAACCGAGCGCCTCCTTCACCTTTACGACGTGGGCCTTGCGGTTGAAGACCCCCAGGTCGAGGGCCAGCATGAATAGCACGAAGCCATTAAAGATGACCCACCAGGAGACAGGAATCGACGCGGTCGTTGCAGCAAGCATGAAGCATGGGATGAAACGGTCCGGGAAAGATGCTCTCAATTGGAAAACCTGCTACGATTTTCCAATTGGCCCGGCTGGAACGAACTCGACTCCTCATTTCCCTCGGGTTAGGGGATATCGACCGTGAGAAAACTCCTCGCCATTCTCATTATCCCCCATCTGGCTTGCGCCGAGGACTTCGAGCAGCAGCGAATCCAGGAACAAATTGATGATCACCGGGTTCTGCATTTGATAAATCGAGGAATGCTTCCGGATGCTCTGAAACTAGAAGAGCTTCCTCGAGACCTGAAGTATCCTAAAGGAATCGTGTCGGTGATTCCCGACCCAAAAGATCGGGAGGACGGCAGAATCATTGTTTATCTCATTAACGACACTGATGAACCCCTCAAAGAGGGTCTCTCGACAGTCCGGAATTGCTTTCAGGAAGTGTCAATAGATTCCATATGGACTCTCTCCTCATCTCCCCGGTGGCAGGATTGTGGTACAGGATTGGTCTTCGAGTCCAAGGATCTCCCGCAGCATCACGCTGCGATCTTCTTCGAGAATGACCCCGCGATCGGCGATCTGACTGGATCCCTGCGCTACTGCGTAAATATCCAGGGCTCGAAGGCGATTGCCTCAGCTCCATTTGAGGGACGTTTCAGATCGAAGGAGTTCGATAGGGCTGGTGACGGAGTCACAAGTTCAGCAGGCCGCTTTCTCCACGACATCCCACTCGCCGCCAAGGCTCCTGCTTGGAAAGAGATTGAAGCCGCGAAAAAGCGTGAAGAGATCGTGGCATCCCTCGAATTACAGCGCCACTACCATGCGGATTGGGCGATCCGCCAGAGGGCATCCCAGTGGGCAGAGATCCTAGGCAAAGAGAATGCGGACGAACCTTGTCGCAATGCAATCCGGGAAATCCTCTCGAAGCCTTGGAAAAAGGATCGGGATGAAGCGGCGCTCTTTCAGCGCTGCCGGGAGACGCTATTGGCGGACGAGAAGGACGATTGGCCCTATGGGTCTCCCGAACGTCGCAAGGAGGCGGCGTGGAGACAACTCGCGGATCTCAACCCCTCTGAGATGAGAAACCTGTGCAATCCCGAACGTCTCGCCAGGCTCGATGCTATCAATGCATCGGGCAATCCTTGGGGGGCCGCGCGGGAGGAGGCAGTTGGACTCGCAGCTCTGGCGGTTCAGAGAATCAAATCTGGACCTGCAGATGAAGGGAATGCGGCAGGCTACTTTCTTCAAAGGACTTACATCCGAGATTTGCCTCCGTTGGAGGATTGGGGCAGGGAGCTGCTTAAGTCCGATTCACCCGTCGCACGCGAAACCGGACTCTCGTTACTCTTGCGGGCCAACAAGAAAAAAGAGGCTTTGGCGTGGCTTGAGATGCATGCTGAAAGGTTCCGATCCGAGACAGGAACCCTACTGCCGTTGCTCGTCCGAGAGCCCTCGGATTTGGAGGGCTGGCAGGTTCAGATGATTCTCCATTGGCTGGAGGACGACTATGCCCACGCGGTTTCATATCTTTCGGAAAACTCCTACGCTCCGGGAGAGCGCTCGAACAGTCTCGCTCCCGCTCTTCAAGCCTCCATCACGCGCTACCTCGAAAACGAAGCCAAGAACCCAAAGGTTATCGAAGAGGCTCCTCTCCAGCGGGATGAGGAAGGCAAGATCCAGATAATTGATCGAGGATTCCATCCACGCCTCCACGTTCTCAGGATGTCTATCACCTTGGTCGCCGCTTGGCGTGATCCGGCACACACTCCACTGCTGGAGAAATTTCTGCGGCATCCAGCCTGCCAATATTCAATTTCACAGGACAGTGATGGTCGTGAGAAAATTAGCCGGCTCTTTTCAATTCGGGAGCAGATTAAAGAGGTTCTACGTGACCGGGAAGTGGTCGTTGGAAAAGACGTCGTCACTTTCGAGGAAGTGCCCTTGAAAGACCTTCCTCCTAAAAATCCGGAGCGCTGAGCTGCCACTTCAGCGGACAAGGAACTAGCTCATCCCGCTGCAGGCTCGCGGTGAGGGAAGAATTCGCGGCGGACGCGCTCGTTCTCCCGGTCGAGTTGTTCGCCGGTGGCCCCGAAGCCACGGAGGATGTTCTCGGTCATGGAAAGGGCAACTTCCCCTTCTCCGGAGAAAACCTCGTCGGCACCGGCTTCCAAGAGCTGGTCGGCTTCCTGCAGGTAGGCGGTGCGGGCGAGGACGCGGATCGAGGGATTCAAGCGGCGGGCTTCCTGAATGACCTCGGAGCCCATCGAGACACTGGAGGCGCTCAGGATGAGAATGTCTGCATTTCCGACACCGGCGGTTTTCAGGGTCTCCGGATGGCTGGCGTCGCCATAGAACGCTTGTTCGCCTTCGGCTTTGAGGGTTTGGACCGTATCGACATTCATTTCGACGATGACGGGCACAAAGCCGTTGTCCTTCAGGAGACGTGCGAGGGTGCGACCGACCGGTCCATAGCCAATGACCACTGCTCGACGGGTAAGTCCGTGGGGGTCGCCCGATGGGCTTCCTTCCTCTGAAACTTCGACCCGGTTGAGGAGCTTCCATAGTTTCGGGCGCGCGGCGACCCAGCGCTCGATCGGGCCGACCGCACGGTAGAAGAGCGGGGAGAGCGTGATGGAGAGAATCGCGGTCGCAACAAGGGCATTGAAGGCCTCGGCACTGACCACCCCGTATTGCGCTCCGATGGTAGCGACGATGAAGGAGAACTCACCGATCTGCGAGAGGACAGCCCCGACGGAGAGCGCGGTCCGGAGCGGGTAGCGCAGGAGAATCGTAATGAAGATCGCAGCCAAGGGCTTGCCAATGATGACGATTCCCAGCGTCGCCGCTGCCAGCCATGGAGTTTCCAGCAGACTCCGGAAATCAAAGAGCATCCCCACCGAGACAAAGAACAGCACCGCAAAGGCATCCTTCATCGGCAGCGCGTCGATCGCCGCGCGATTGCTGAACTCAGAGCGACCCACGACCATGCCGGCGAGGAAAGCTCCGAGCTCCATCGAGACTCCGAAGAGCTTGGCAGACCCGACCGCGATGCCCAATGCGAGTACCAGGATGGTGAGCGTGAAGAGTTCGCGGGAGCCGGTGCGTGCAATACGCGTGAGCAGCCGGGGAATTGCCCAGCCACCGAAGAGGAAGGTGAAAGCGACCAGCGCGCCGATTTTCAGGGTAGTCCACAGCAATGCCATGGCGATCCCGGCTCCGCCGGAACTCGACTCCCCTCCCCCGAAAATCGCAGGAAGGAGGACCAGGACGAAGACGGTGAAAATATCCTCCACCACCAGCCAGCCGATGGCGATGTGCCCGGTGGGGGTGTGGAGGTGATTATTATCCACGAGAATTCGGGTGAGCACGACGGTACTTGCCACCGCGATGGCCATGCCGAAGACCGCGCCCTGCGTCCAACTCCATCCAAAGGCCCGCATGAGCAGCATGCTCAACAAGGTGGCGACGGCGCTCTGAACGATGGCCCCGGGGACCGCGATCCGTTTCACGGCGAGCAGTTCTTTGAAATGGAAATGCAGGCCGACGCCGAACATCAGGAGGATCACCCCGATATGAGCCATTTGCTCCGCGAGATGGCGATCTGCCACAAATCCGGGAGTGTGCGGGCTGACCACAATCCCCGCGAGCAGATAGCCCACGATCGGGGATAAACCCATCCGATGCGACAGATAACCAAGGAATAGCGCCGCACCAAGGCCGCCGGTGAAAGTGAGGATTAGGTCGAGATCGTGCATGCCGGGATGGGAAAAAGCCGCGCAAACCTACGCACCGAGTCCGCCTTGTCTGTGACTTTTTGCCACGGCGACCCCATGTCAGGGATTCCACTACAACCTAGGATCGGCGGGTGAAGCTTGTGAAACCGGCGTCGCAGGTTAGGAGATGGTTATGGCTTCAGGTGATTCTCCCTTGGTGGTCGTGACCCACATTTACCCCTTCCAGCGGGAGACGGTCTTCAATGCATGGCTGGATCCGGGAAAGGTCGGGAAATGGATGTTCGGGCCGCCACTCCGGGAGGAGACGATCGTGCGGATGGGCTTGGAAGCCCGGGTTGGCGGGCATTTCTCGTTCGTGGTAAACCGCGAGGGAAAAGACTTCGATCACGTGGGGGAGTATCTGGAGATCGAGTCCCCACAGCTGCTGGCTTTCACCTGGGGGATCAAAGGAATGTCGGAGGATCCCGAGAGCCGCGTAAGGGTCGAGATCGTGCCGACCACCGGGGGCTGCGAGCTGAGCCTGCAGCATCAGATCCCTGCCGAATGGGCGGAGTTCGTGAACCGGACCAAGGAGGGTTGGACGAAGATGCTGGCATCCCTTGAGAAGACTTTGGCGCGGGAGGGCAAAGCTTGATCGAGCGACTGGTCATTCGCGGCCTCCGCGAGAGCGACGCCATCCCGCCAATCACCAAGCTATTGCACGAGGCCTATGCGCCACTGGCGGCGATGGGCCTGCGGTATACGGCGACGTATCAGGACGACGAGGTGACCCTGCGGCGCTTGACGCGCGGCGTGGCATTCGTGGGTGAACTGGACGAGCAGATTGTGGCGACGGTGACACTCTATCCGGATGGCGTCGAGGATGGTCCCTGCGAGTGGTATCGGCGGATGGGGGTGCACTACTTCGGACAATTCGCGGTGAAGCCGGACTTGCAGAGGCAGGGACTTGGCAGGCGCTTCGTCCAGCTCATGGAGGTAGAAGCGGCAAAGCGCGGGGCCGAGGAGTTGGCCTTGGATACGGCCGAACCAGCCCATCATCTGCGGGAATGGTATGAACGGCTGGGCTACCGGGAGGTGGAGCTGGTACAGTGGGGCAGCACCAACTACCGCAGCGTGATTCTTTCCAAATCCCTCGCACCATGCCCGTGACCATCAGACCGGCCGTGCCCGCCGACCTCACCGACTGTGCCTTGTTCTTCACCGAGGTCTTCAATGCGCCGCCATGGGACGAGCAGTGGACGAAGGAGAGCTCCTGGCAGCGGCTATCGGACTGCATGCACACGCCGAACTTCCTCGGCCTGATTGCCGAGGATGGCGCGGAGATCGTAGCGATGGCCTTCGGCTACTCGCAGCGCTACCAAGAAGAGCTCCACTACAATCTGCTGGAGTTCTGCGTAGCGAACGAAAGACAGGGCGAAGGGATCGGCAGCGAATTGCTCGCAGAGCTTCACTCCCGCTTGCTAGAGGCCGGCGTGGCGCGGGTCTGCACCTTGACCGCCCGCGATACACCGGCACAGGAGTTCTACCTCAAGGGTGGCTTTTACATCAGCCCCAAGATGATCCTCATGTCGCGACGCTACTGAGCGGGGATTGGGAGATCTCGATCAGCGCTCCTTGCTCGATCCCTTCCGCGACGAGCAGGCCCGGTCCATAGAAGCGGCGGCTGTCGCCATCGCTCAGGTGATGATCATCCGGCGAACCTTCGAAGGTCACCCAAAGGTGGCCGCTGGTCACACGGATCCGAAACACCTCGTTTTCGAGGATCTGGCGGGAGAAGATCTGCCTGCGCCCGATCTGCGTACGAGTCCAGCTTTCACGGCGTGCCTGGGACGCCGTTTGCGACATGTAATTCATGGCAGTGGCGTTGGCATTCATGAGCGATAGCGGGGCTTCCGCTGCGATGGACGGACCGAACGTGAGATGGGAAGCTCCGGTGGAAGCTTCAGTTGGGCCGGCTGTTTCCAAACTTCGAGGACATGATCGCGAACCGCAGCGATTGCAGGATCGTTCTCGTTTGAGGCAAGGTATCCAATGCTCAGCGGCACGGAGGCCCGGAAATGAGGCAGAGGGATGACGCTTCCTTCATAGCCGTTCAGCGCGATCTGATCGACCGAGGTGATGGTCAGGCCGAGGCCTTCATGAACCAGGTTCAGGACTGTAAGGCACTCGTTGACTTGAAAGCGGCGTGAAAGCTGGAGTCCTTGTTCCTGGCTGATCTGCTGGATGATGCGGCAGTATGAGCATCCGGGAGAGGTGAAGATCCATGGCTTGCCTTCGAGGAGCTTCCAGTCCGGCTTCGACAATTCATCGGCCCAAGCCGCTGGCGCGGCGATGCACAGCTCGATGTGATCAAGCTGATGACAGGTAATCTTGGAAGATTCGCAGGGGCCTTCGAAGAAGCCGATAGAGATCGAACCTTCCTCGATCCCCTGGAGCACAACTCCGCTGCTGCCATTCACCAACTCGTATGAGAGATCGGGATGGTTGGTGGTGAGGGTGCGGAGGATCTCCACGAGACGGAGAATTTCCGGCCGGTTGTTGATTCCGAAGATCAGCTCTCCCGAGACGGACCCGCGCAGGCTGTCGGCGCTGTGCTTGAAGTCGCGCGCGGCATCGACAATGCGCCGGGCCTGTTGCTCGAGGGCTTCACCGGCACGGGTGAGCTTCATGCCCTTGGTGCCGCGATCGAAAAGACGCACGCCGAGTTCATCCTCCAGCGACTTGATCTGGGAACTCACCGCGGGCTGGCTGGTGAAAAGCTTCTCCGCCGCGCGCGTGAGATTTTGTTCCTCGGCGACGGCGAGAAAGGAGCGAAGCTGATAAAGTTCCATGGCGATGCGGCAGGCGGTTGAGCTGCCATCATCATTCACCGTGATCGCCGATCCGGCCAATCGGATCTTTCGATGGAGATGATCGGCGAGGTAAATGACGCTTTATTTCGCTGGTTCTGAAGCCCTCCGGAGCATCCCGGGGCCCATTGTCGCGAGCATGAGGGCAAAAACCACCACCACGCCGAAGGCACCCGGGAGGCCCACCCAGTGACTGATCGCACCAATCGCGGGCGGTCCGGCGAGGAAGCCGAAGTAGCCGATCAGGGAAACCATGGCGACGCCTTGGCCTACGCTCTCCTCGTGCGCACGGCCACCGGCGCCGAGAAGGACGGGAACGAGATTCGCCAGACCGAGGCCCGCGAAACCGAGGCCGAGGAAGGTGATCGGCCAATCGCGGATCAGGATGATCAGCAGCATGCCGAGGAAGGTCAGGACGCCACTGGCACGCAGCACCGCGAGGCCGCCGTGGCGGGCTGTCACACGGTCACCCAGAAAGCGACCGATGGCCATGGAAAGCGAGAAGACGCCGTAGGCAATGGGGGCAAGCCATTCTTCCGCACCTGCGATAGTACGGCTGTAGACGGCGCTCCAGTCCATCATCACCCCTTCGGAGAAAAGCGCGAGGAAGGCCAATGCACCGACGCGAAGAATCCGGCCGTTCGGAAGCTTGAAGCCAGGCTTGCGCTTCAAGGGCGAAGCATCGCCCCCGGCGAGATTTCCCATCGCAGCGAAGGAGATCGCGATCAGAGCGGCGGAAATGGAAAGAGCAATGGTGGTTCCCGGAATCCCTTGGCGAAGAGCAAGGCCGACGAGCAGGGCGGCGATCAAACCACCGAAGCTCCACAGGGCTTGAAAGCTACCCATGATCGGCTTGCGACCTGCATTTTCGATCGTGATCGCTTGAGAATTCACCGAAACATCGAGCGAGCCCTTGAAGGCACCGAAGATCACGCCCGCTGCGAGCAGCCAGCCGAAGCTCGGCGCGATGGCGATGAGGGCCAGCGCGATGCAGTAGCCGGGTGCGAGCAGGGAGAGCATGAAGCGGCTGCCCTTGCGCGAGAGGGCTCGTCCGACAAGCGACATCGAGATCAGTGCGCCCGCCACGATGGAGAGCAGCACGATGCTGAGCCCGCTTTCCGCGAGACCGAACTTCGTCTTGATCGACGGGATCAGCGCGGCCCAGGTGCCGAAACCGACACCATCGACCAGGAAAAGCAGCGAGGCGGAAAGTCGGGCGCGAGAATGCTCGCGCGGAGGAAGTTCTGCAACCGTGGTGCAGGTGGCCTCGTGATTCATGTGCGCAGCATGCCGAAAACGGGTCGATTCTTCCAATGGCATGATTTCATGACCGTGATAGCGTGGGGTTATGGAGATGCGCGAACTGAAGTCCTTCGTCCTGCTGGCCGAGCAATTGCACTTCGGGCGGGCGGCGCGGCTGTTGAATCTCAGCCAGCCCGCACTGACGAAACAGATCCGGCGGCTGGAGGAAGAACTGGGCGCGGAACTCTTCGAGCGCGGGAGGCACGGGACGACGCTGAGTTCCTTCGGCAAGGAATTCCTGCGGGAAGCGAAGGAGAGCGTGGCGGGCTTTGACCGACTGCTGGAGCGAGCGAAGAGCGCTGCTTCCGGTGACACGGGAAAGCTGGAGATCGGCTTCGGCTTTCACACCTTGGACCTCGTGCCGCGCTTGATCGTGAAGCTGCGCGAAATTGCCCCGGGCATCGAGGTCGCGCTGCGGGACATGTCCACTGCGGAGCAGGTGATCGCGCTCCGCAGCGGCATCCTCGACCTGGGATTCGTGCGAATGCCGGCCCCGGCGGATTTCGGATCGATGCCGGTGATCAAGGACCGGCTCGCGCTGGTATCCTCCACGGCCTATCCGCTTCGCCCGGGCGGGTCGCTCGCGGACTGCAAGGATCGTCCTTTCGTGAGTATTTCTGAGACGCGCTCTCCCGGCTTCCATAGCCACATGCGGCGACTTTGCGCGAAGCATGGCTTTCATCCGCGAGTGGTGCAGCAGGTTCCCGAGTTCACCACGGCGCTTGCACTGGTGGAGGCCGGGCTGGGGATGGCGTTCATTCCGGAATCGGTGGGCAACACGCGCTTTCCAGGGATCAAAGTGCACTCGGTCCGCGACAAGGATGCCGCGTGGTCGGTCGGAGCGGCATGGCGGAAAGGCGATACCAACCCGGCACTGGCGAAGTTCCTTAAGCTCCTCAAAGACGAGGTGAAGAATCCGTGAAGGAACGGCTATCCCCTTCCCTTCCGTCAATTCGCACGCTGAAATGAACGCGACGTGGAAACCGTGACGTGGCTCGGCCAGGAGATCCCTCGATGGGTCTTCATGTGGTCGATCGCGGTGGTGATGTTTGCGATGCTGAAGGGCCTGAGCTTGATCTGGGCCCGGAATTTGACTCCCAGGCCCGGACGAAAGCTCGCCTATCTCTTTCTGTGGCCGGGGATGGATGCGGCGGGCTTTATAAATGGAAGTCCGGATCGCTTGCCGGACCGGAGCGAGTGGGCGATGGCCGCATTGAAGACCTTGCTCGCTGTGGGGCTGATCGCCGCCGCTCCACAAGCAGAGCAAGCGATGCTGCGAGCGTGGATCGGGATGATCGGGATCGTGTTGTTCTTTCACTTCGGGACCTTTCATCTGTTGAGCTGCTTCTGGCGCTCGCTCGGGATGAAAGCGGCTCCGCTGATGGACCATCCGCTGGCGGCGACCTCGGCAAGTGCCTTCTGGGGACGACATTGGAACATCGCCTTCCGAGATCTGACGCACCGCATGGTCTTCAAGCCTGCGTTAAAGCGATGGGGTGCACCTGCGGCGTTGATGGCGGGCTTTGTGTTCAGCGGCGTGCTGCATGAACTGGCGGTCACCATTCCGGCTGGTGGTTGGTATGGAGGCCCGACCTTGTTCTTCGTGATCCAGGGCTTGGCGGCGCTTGCGGAACGGACGCGGCGCGGGAAAACGATTGGATTGGGGCAAGGAGTCCGCGGTTGGCTCTTCACGCAAGGCCTCCTGCTGCTGACAGTGCCACTGCTCTTCCCACCGCCCTTTGCTCTCCGGATCATCAACCCCTTCATCGATTTCATCCATGAACTTTTCTAAGATCCCCCTTCCTCTCGCGATCCAAGCGATGGGTGCTTTGCAGCTTTGTATCCTCATCGCTTCGGCTCTGGTGCCGGGGCAGTTGGATTGGAAGAAGTCGCTCGCGGGTTTGCCGAAGCTGATGAGACAGCTTTTCTGGATCTACGGGGCTTACACCGTGATGGCCATCCTGACGCTGGGGATCTTCAGCGTGGCGGCCTCCGAGGAATTGGCGGCGGGCGGGAAGCTCGCGAAGATGGTGTGCGGGGTGAATGCGATCTTCTGGGGTGTGAGGCTTTGCCTGCAAGCGGTCATGGATGCGAAGCCCTTTCTCACCCGCTGGTGGCTGACGGCCGGGTATCATTTGCTGACCTTGTTGTTTCTGGGCTTCACGGTCTTTTACGGGTGGTTGGCGTGGAGGTAGCGGGATGACGGAATTGGTAAACGCACCTGATTTTGGTTCAGGCGCCGAAAACCGTGGTCCCCGCGCGGCGAGCCCCATGAATGCCTGCCTCGAACGGGAGCCTGTTCCGCCTGTTATAACAGGGAAAATAACAGGTGACTTCATCGGGATCGAAGCGCGCGAGCGCTTTGGATGAGGTATAGGGAAACAGTGACCGCAGAGGAAGCGATCTCAGTGGTCCCCGCCCGGAAGTGGCGGTCATAGCGGGGCCGTTCACGGACGAGCGAGGCGCTCGACCCAACCTTCACGATTCCGAAGCCCGCGGTCCCAGGGCGCATGGAGGCGGGACCTCCTTCGGAAAAGGATCAATCAAAGAAGTGGCGACCGATCTTGCTGGCAGGAGTGCCGTGATCGCTTTCCCAGTAGATGTGGGTCATGACGTCATCAACAGCTGGCGGTTCGCTGGCTTCAGCAAAGGTCACCGACTTCTTAGCCTCCAGCTTCGCTTCCTCCTTGATCGATTGCGCGCTTTGTTCGTCGAGAATCCCCTCACGGGAAAGTTGTTGCAGCCAAAGGGCAATCGGATCCCGGGAGCCCTTCATCATTTCGATCTCCTCTGGCGTCCGGTATTTCTTGAAGTTCGAATCTGCAACGTGCGCTCCGTAGTAACGATAAGTGGGAATTTCCACCACGATCGGACGCTGCTCCCTGCGGATCTTTTCAAGCGCCCCTCCTACCTCCGCCCGCAGCAATGGGTGTGTGGGCCGCCGCCAAGCCATAGGCACCCCAGAAACGATGCTCCGGGTCGAAGAGGGACATCGCGCCACCCTTGCCTTTGCAGCAACCGGTGGCCTTCCCATAATGCTCCGCCATGCAGGCATCCATTGACATCCCCGCAGCAATGGCGTGCCCGATCCCCCGCCAGCCGCAGATCGTGTGATCCTCGGGACCCATGATCGAGCGAACGCCAACCGGAATCGACTCTTGACCGATATCGGGTACGAAGAAGCCTCCCATCTTTCCCCCAGTATAGCACCTCAATCCCTCTAGCTCGAAGCGACGGATGCGGACCATCTGCCGGAACAGGTCGATCTTATCCTCGGCGGTGAGATCGCGGTTGATGGGGTGCTCGCGGTAGGTGGACATGGGAGCCACCGATTTACTTGCAGGATCCCCTGAGGATTGGCGAGCATGGAGCGCGATGCCGGAAGACAGCCCGATCCGCCTGCTTTTGTCCGGGGACCTTTCCTTTGGGCCCGGGAAGGCGGAGCTGTTGGAGAAGATCCGTGAGCTTGGCAGCCTGCAAGAGGCGGCGGGGGCGATGGAAATGTCCTATATGAAGGCGTGGAAGCTGGTGAAGGGCCTCAATGCGCGATTCTGTGAGCCATTGGTGGCGATGCAGCGAGGCGGCAAGGAGCAGGGCGGCGCGACGCTGACGCCGACGGGCGAGAAGGTGCTGGCGCTGTACCATGAAGCAGTGGCGGCGGCCGAGAAGGCGAGTGCAGCACCGTTGAGGAAGATGCGCGGCCTGTTAGCCAGCGATGAGACGAATTCATCGGGCTGAGCCGCAAATGGCGCTCGATATACTTTCCAAAATATATCGGTACTGCTGGTGTGGCGGCGATGAAAGCCTTGCCCCTCCTTTGCCTTGCACCGCTAGCCACCTTCGCCGAGACGCCTGAACTGGGCGAATTGGTGGTGGAAGCGATGAAGCCCGAGATGACCCAGAAGCTGACGACCGAGGAAGCGCGGGACCTGCAACGCCACAACCTCGCCGAAGCGCTGAGCATCTTGCCCGGGATCAGCCTGCAACGGATGGGTGCCCGTGCTGAAACGATGGTGACGGTGCGCGGCTTCGACCTCCGGCAGGTGCCGGTGCTGATCGATGGAATCCCGGTTTACGTCCCCTACGATGGCTACGCGGATCTCGGCCGTTTCTCGGTGCCCGAGGCCGCCGAGATCGAGGTGGCCAAGGGCATCAGCCCGGTACTGGCGGGGCCGAATACCTTCGGGGGTTTGGTGAACGTCTATACACGCCGCCCGACGGAGAAGCTGGAAGGTGACGTGCATGCGGGTGTTTTCACCGGGGATGGCTGGGAGGCGGGGCTTTCCGCCGGGGGGCGCGAGGAGAAGTGGTATTGGCAATTCGACCTCGCCTGGATGGAGCAGGACGGCTTCGAGCTTTCCGATGACTTCGTGCCGCGTCCGACGGAGAATGGCGGGCGCCGCGAAAATTCATGGAGCGAGGATTGGCGCGCCTCCGGCCGCATCGCATGGACGCCCGCACCGGATGACGAGTATGCGCTGGGGGTGTGGATCCAGCGCGGGGAGAAGGGTACGCCGCCCTACACCGGCTATGATCCGACCGTGCGCGCGCGCTTCTGGAAGTGGCCACAGTGGGACAAGGATACCTACTACCTGCTGACGCGCACCGCGATCAATCCGGACACCACGCTGGAGACGAAGGTGCACTATGACCGGCATGAGAACACCTTGGTCGCCTATGATGATGCGACCTACAGCTCACAGAACCGGCCGTCTTCTTTCACTTCATTCTACGATGACTGGACCGCAGGTGCCTCCGCGACGCTGGAGAACCGCTCGCTGAAGAACACGCGTATCGCCGCGGCGGTGCACTACAAACGGGATCATCACGAGCAGATGGACATCGGCGCGCCGAAGTTCAGCTTCGAAGATGAGACGGCCTCCGTGGGACTGGAAGCCGAGTACAGCTTTCCCTTCGGAAGTTCGGTCACGGCGGGCGTGAGCCACGATTGGCGCGAGGTGCGCGAAGCGATCGACACGAACACAGGCGCTCCGATTTACGGCGGCAAAACCTCGTCATGGAATCCGCAGATCGTGTGGAAGCATGAGTTCAGCGAGAATCTGGAAGGCCATCTGGGCTATGCTCGCAAGAGCCGCTTCCCGACGATCAAGGACCGCTATTCCTACCGGCTCGGCCAGGCGATCCCAAACCCGAACCTGGATGCGGAAACGGTGGATCACATCGACCTCGGTCTCGGTGGGAAGGCCAACGACGGCAATTTCGAATGGGAAGCGGGGCTATTCTACTCGCGGATCGATGATGCGATCCAGCGGGTGGACAATGTCGCCTTCACCCCGGGTGGCGCGGGTCTCTTCCAGCTCCAGAATGTGGGCGAGGTGGAGCACAAGGGCTTCGAACTGGCGCTAGGAAACAAGTGGAGCGACTGCATCGAGACCGGCCTGCGCTATGCGTGGATCATGGCGGAGAACCGGACGAACCCGGCGATCCATGTGATCGGCACACCGGAGCATGAGGCCGCGCTCTTTTCGAAATTCACCATCCTCGACAATTTCCGCCTGATCCCGGCCTTCGTGTGGGCGGACTCCCGCGATGTCAGCAGCACCGGCAAGCGGGTGGGCATCTATGCGAGCGTGGATGTGAAAGCGGAGGTCGAACTCCCCGGCGATGTGACACTGGGCCTGGGCGTGACCAATCTCTTGGACCGGAATCAACAATTGGACGAAGGGTTCCCTGAACCCGGACGCAGCTTCTTCTTCGACGTACGCCATGAATTCTAAACTCGCCCCTCTAATCGCACTCGTCTGCCTGATGGTCCCGCTGGCCGCGGAGCCTGTGGTCCGCATCCACGATGGCAGCGCCTGGAAGGAAATCGACGACGCCGCGTGGCAGAAGCTGCCGCGTGCCGAAATCACGGCCAAGGCGCGCGATGGCACCGACAAGAAGTTCTCCGGCGTGCCCTTCGCCGAGATCCTGAAGCTGGCCGGGGCCCCGGCCGGCAATGCGATCCGCGGGCCGGAAATGAACCGGGTGGTGCTACTGACCGCAGCGGATGGCTACCAGGTGTCCTTTTCCCTGGCCGAACTGGATGAGAGCTTCCGGAAGCAGAATATCATCCTGGCCGATCAGGTGGATGGAAAGGCACTGGATGAATTCGAAGGATCGCGCATGGTGGTGTCAGGCGATGACCTGCGCCACTCGCGCTGGATCCGTCAGGTCAAACAGATTATCCTCACTCGTCCCATCATCCCCGCGCCATGAAACGCACGATATTCCAGTCCTTCCTCGCCCTCGGGCTGGGGCTCGCCGCACAGGCCGAGGAAATCCGCGTGGCCGCCGCCGCCAGCCTGGCCGAGGCGATCACGGAGATTTCGACCGCCTATCAGCAAGAGACCGGAAACAAGGCCACGCCGGTCTTCGCCGGATCAAACGTGCTGGCCCGGCAGATCGAGGAGGGCGCGCCGATCGATGTCTTCGTTTCCGCCGACGAGGCGACGATGGAGAAGGTCGAGAAGGCGAAGCTGGTGAAGGAGCCCGTAAAGCTGCTGACCAACACGCTGGTGGTGGTGGTGCCCGAGGATTCCGAGGCCAAGGTGGGCTCCGCCGCGGACCTGGCGAATCTCAAGAAGATCGCGATCGGGGATCCGGCCGCGGTGCCTGCCGGTGTCTATGCGAAGGCTTGGCTGACGAAGGCAGGACTGTGGGAGAAGCTGCAGGAGAAATTCATCGGCAGCGAGAACGTGCGTGCAGCCTTGGCCGCAGTGGAGGCAGGCAATGCCGATGCGGCGATCGTTTACAAGACGGACGCAGCAATTTCCAAGAAGGTGAAGGTGGCGTGGTCGGTACCGGAAGGTGAGGCTCCGCCGATCATCTATCCGGTGGCGGTGTGCAGCGGCAGCAAGCATGCCGCGGAGGCCGAGCGGTTCACAAAGTTCCTGAAGTCGGAGAAGGCATCCACCATCTTCAAATCGCGCGGCTTCGGGTTGAAGGCTGAATGAGTCCGGAGGATATCAGGCTGATCATTTTCACGCTGGGCGTTTCCGCCCTGGCGGTGGCGGTTTCCCTGCCCTTCGGGCTGGCGCTGGGCTGGGTGCTGGCGCGCAAGCAGTGGCCGGGGAAGGCTCTGGTGGAGACCTTCGTGATGTTGCCCCTGGTGCTGCCGCCGGTGGTGACAGGTCTGCTTCTGCTGAAGCTCTTCGGGAAGAAGGGGCCGCTGGCAGGCTTGCTGGAGAGCACTGGCTTCGAGGTGATCTTCACGTGGAAGGCCGTGGTGCTGGCGCTGGCGGTGATGGCATTTCCGCTCTTGCTGCGGTGCATCCGCACGGCCTTCGAGGAGGTGCCGCGGCACTTGGAGGAGGCGGCGGCAACGCTTGGGAAGACGCCGTGGCAGGTCTTCGTGCGGGTGAGCATTCCCCTGGCGAGACGCGGGATCGCGGGCGGGCTGGTGCTCGGGTTTGCGAGGGCGCTGGGAGAATTCGGCGCGACGATGATGGTGGCGGGATTGATCCCCGGGGTGACGGAGACCTTGCCGCTGGCGATCTACCGGAGCTTCCACGCGGGGGACGACTCGCGGGTGTGGATGCTGGCAGGTGTCTCGGCGGTGATTGCGTTTGTGGCGCTGTGGATGGCGGGGAGGCTGAACAAGGGACGGCATCCCTTGTAGAGGGAAGCATCAATCAGCCTCCGCTTCGCAAGAGGGAAGGATATGAGAAGCTCTCACCAGTGAACCTACCGAGGGGAGGTTCGATGCGTGGTGACCTTTTTGGGGCCACCGTTTAACGGTTCGCCATTTGCTTGCGAAAGAGCGGGATGAACTCGGCATCCATAAAGGCGAAGGCGGCTTCAAGGCCTTGTTCGCGGTAGATTTTCCCGATCTTCGCCTCGACGGCGGTCGGGGCACCGAAAGCACTCAGGAAGCCATTCGAGGTGAGGCGGGTGAACCACTCGCCGTCCATCGAGCCGCGCTCGCGCAACACCCAGCTGCGGGCAAAGAGCGCCAACACGGCATCTCCGATCCATGCGGATTCCCGTTCAAGCCGGATTTCTTCGCTCTTGTTCATCTGCGCGGGAGCCTGAACTCAGGGAACGGGGCGGGCCAGCTTTTCCATGCGCTGGCGTTCGAGCTGATCGCGGAGGCGGGATTCGGAATCGGCATTCCAGTAGCCGGGCTGCAGTTCCATGAAGACGCTGGTGTATGGGAGGGCGGTATTGGTGCGAATGACCAGCACCTCGAAGCTCTTCGTGGTGTCCTCCATCAGGGTCATCAGCGACTGCTGCTCGAGCTCGGTGGTCTCATGAGCGTGGATGGCTCCTTGCAACTGCTTGCGAAACTCATCGATGCCCGGTGCGTAGTCGTTTTCGACGACCCGCATTTCCCGGGTGACGTAGATGCGCGGGGTGACGTGCTCGGTCTGCTCCAGGGTGCGCAGGACTTCATCCACGACCACGGGGATCTCCTCGTTGGCATTGATCTGGCGGACACCGGGGCGGCTATGGGCCGGGAACGAGGCCTCTGCGACCACGATCCAATTCCGGTAACCGAGCTGGGCAGTCTGGGCCGCAAGCGCAGCTTTCCAGTTATCCCCGCCCTGCTTGATCATCCCGCAGCCCGACAGGAGGACCGAGGCAAAAATCAGGCAAGCGCGGAGCCACATCAACATCGGCAGGAGTAAACGACGGACCCGGATGGCTGTCAATCAGGGCGCGGCATTTCACCGCGCCCTGTGACCGTGGAAGCCATTCTACATCAACTGCGCACCGGCATCGGCAAGTTCCGAACGTTCACCGCGGCTGAGGGATACGTGAGCGACGAAGGGAAGGCCTTTCAGACGGTTCCGGGTGTAAACCAAGCCGTTGCTGCGGCTGTCGACGTAGGGGTTGTCGATCTGGGCCGGATCTCCCACGAGCACGAGCTTCGAGCCACGGGACATGCGGGTCACCACGGTCTTCGCCTCCTGAGGAGTGAGCTGCTGGGCTTCATCCAGCACGAAGAAGCGGTTCGGGATCGAGCGGCCGCGGATGTAGCAGAGCGCTTCCACCTCGATGATCCCCTGCTCCATGAGGTGTTCCCATGGCTTTTTGACCGGTCCGCCGGCTGTGGGAGCGCCTTCCTTCTTCTGCTGCTTACGGCGCGGGCCAAGCGGCGCGGCGGGGCGCATCAGAAGATCAAGCGCATCGTGAATCGGCTGCAGCCAAGGGCGCATCTTTTCATCGAGCGTGCCGGGCAGGAAGCCGAGTTGGTCACCCATGGCGACGACCGGGCGGCTGACGGTGAGGCCATTGTAGCGGCGATTGAACATTTCGTGCAGGCCGGCGGCGACCGCGATGAGGGTCTTGCCGGTGCCGGCCTGACCGAAGCAGGTCACCAAGGAGATGTCCGGATTCAGGAGAGCATCGATCAGGCAGCGCTGGCCGAGGTTCATCGGCTTCAGTGCGGTGCCATCCTGGATCTTGAGGGCTTCCGGGATTTGCAGGCGGACCAAGCGGCCGTCCGAGGTCATGCGGGCGGGCATGGTCTGCTTTTCGCCAGCTTCAAGGAGGACGTATTGGTTCACCACCACATCGGGATAGCGCTCTTGATTGATCGCGATCTCACCGGAGCTGGCGAAGCGCTGCAGATCGCAGGCCTCCACTTCAATACGACGAACATCGTAGCTCGAAACCTCGCGAGGATCGACCTTGTCGTTGAGATAGTCCTGGCACTCGATACCCACCGAGCGGGCCTTGAGCTGCATGTTGAGATCCTTCGTGACGAGCACCACCGGCGCCTCGTTGTGGGTCATCAAGAGCAGGGTGCAGGCGAGGATGCGGTGATCCACGCGCTCCTTGTCCGGGAAGATCCGGTAGAAGCGGGAAAGCATGTCCGAGTTCTTCGGGCAGATCGTGGGATCATAAATCACCAGGCGAATGCTGCCGCCTCCTTCGGTAGGCACGCCGCTGGTCACCTTGCGGGCACAGGAAAACATTTCGGTCAACACCCGGTGGACCTTGCGGGCATTTGCGCCGCGCTCCGATTGCTCGGTCTTGAAGCGATCGAGCTCGGATAGCACATCCACGGGAATGCAGATATGGTTGTCGGTGAAGCGGGTGAGACAGGCGGGGTCATGCAGCAAGACATTCGTGTCGAGCACGAAGTTCTTCACCGCTTGATTCGGCGCGCGGAATCCGAATTCCGTGGGTTGCGCCTTTTTCCCCGATCCGTTCGACCTTCGACTGGCTCCTGCTCCGCTTTGGATTTCGATCAGGCGGGCTTGGACGTCCTCGGCACGTTGGATCATTGCTGGTGGGGTTAGGTTAGGGAGACCTGGCGGATCAAGAGGGACGAAGAACCGGTCCGCCACCGGGCTCCGTCAAACCGCCACGCGGCGGCAAATGGAAGAGTCTTTTTATCAAGACTCCTGAACTATTGCCTCCCCGATCAGAATAGCAATCTCAAATGCTTCCCTGCGCGATGATTCGCGACAACTCCTTGCGCAATGGCTTGCCCAAGGGGCTCTTCGGAATCCCTTCGACGGCAACCAAGTCCTTGATCCTGCAATAGCCGGGACAGCTCGCATGATAGGCTTCAAGCGCCAGCTCCAACAGCTCGCGCTTCACGGATTTTTCATGCGCGAGCACGAGCTTGTTACCCGCGCGGGTATCTTCGATCGCGACGACCACAGCTTGTCCCGGCGCGACAAGGCCGGCTGCTTGCGAGATCAGCGCCGCCTCCACGGCGACGGGGTCTACCAATTCGCCGAGTATCTTCACCAGGGCATCGGTGCGGCCGGTGATACGCAGCTTGCGGCCTTCGACGAGACCGCTGTCGGATGTGGCAAACCAGTCACCACTACGCGCTTCGTACTTCCATTGATCCCCGCCATGCTTTAGAATTCCGCTAAACAGCGCATCGCCACGAATCTCGATGCGTCCCGTCTTGCCGTCTCGTGCTTCCCAGCACGCGAGGAGATCGATCGGCTCTTTGACATACGGCTGATCTAGTAGTTCGAGCCGCTGCGTGGCGATCTGCGTGCCTGCTTCGGTCATGCCGTAGCTGGCGAGCACCGGCCAGCCGAGTTCACGCGCGGCGCGTCCCGTGTCTTCCATGAGGATGCCGCCGCCAACGACGACTGCCTCGAGCGAAGCCGGGGCACGCAGGCCGGCAGCCGCGAGATCGTGGACTTGGGTGGGAACCAGCGAGAGATGCGTCCCGCCTTGCCCTACGATCCATTGGACAAAGCGAAAGGGGTCCCACTTTCCTTCGAAGGACACCATACGGCATCCAGCTTGCCAGGTGCGCGACGCGACACCAAAACCGCCAACGTGATGCAGCGGCAAGGTAAGCACCCAGCAGCTCTCCCGGGTAACTCCGAGATGTTCATTTACGGTCCTTGCGGAGACTTGAAGTGCCTCGCGCGAGAGGCCGATCCACTTCGGAACACCGGTGCTGCCTGATGTCTGAAAATAAATGAGCGGTGGAATACCCTCCGGAGCAGGATGATCCGCCCCCATCATTACGGGGACATCCACTTCCCAGAAGGTATCCGAGGTCAGGGCACGCGCTTCCATGGCAGCTTCTCCAAGAGGGCATCGAAGCCGAGGCCATTGCCCGGAGGGGCATGGAACTCGGGCGTCCACGAGCCGAGTGCCTCGGTGAAGGCGTCCGGCTCGAAGAGATGATGGGTTTGAAGTCCGCAGATGCCGACGAGGCCGGGGAATTGCAGGGCGAGGCGGCCAGCTTCCCATGCGGCGAAGGCTTGGCCGAAGGGGTGATCCATGTAGCTGGTGACCACCACGCGCTGCCCTCGCTCCATAGCCGCCTCGCCGAGGAGCCATGGTTCATCGATCGCCGGCTTCAGCACCATGACCTGGGCTTCCGCAAGGTTCGGAGCGGCCTCGCGATCCACGGCCAAAGGAATGCGGCCTTGCTTGTAGAGCTCCCGCCATTTGGTCCCGGAGAACTCACAGGGATCTTCGAGGAACTCGATCCGGCTCCGTGTTTCGACGGTCATGGCGGTGATCCATTTCGCGAGTTCATCGGCATCGCCGGTTTCATTGAAATCGAGACGCCACTTGAGAGCGGGATACTTCTCCCCCATCGAGTCGAGGAAGGCGCGGTCCGCAGCGAGATCGAGGCCGCACTTGAGCTTCGCCACGGTGAAGCCTGCCTCGACAGCCTGCGCGACGGCGGCTTCATCGCGGAACGGCAAAGTGGCGTGGCTCAAGGGGATGTCCAGGTCCTCGAACAAGGGATCGGGCAGGGATCGCGCGGCACCATCCATTTCCATGCAGCGCAGGGCGCGCCGGACAATCGGCCAACGGCGAGCGCCCATCAGGTCTTCCAAGCATTTCTGGAGCGATGGGTCGCCAAGCTCCGGCCACGGGTGGAGGCAGGCGTAGCCGCCCTCTGCATCACGCAGCAACACGCCTTCGAATTCTTTCCGGGAGGAGCGTGCATTGAGGCTCTTCCGGCTCTTCAGCCGGTAATGCCAGTACCAGATCAGACTCTTGGAAACCATGGCCCTTTAAAGTTTCGCGGCGATGAGATGGAACAGAGCCGCGAAGGCGACGAGCTGCAAGGCGGACATCGCGAGCAGGCGATTCATGCCCTTTCCTTCCGGCATGGTCAGGGCACCCCAGCTGATGCGAAGACCGAGCGACCATAGAGGCAGGGTCGCGAGCACCAGCCATGGGAGACCGAAGAGGAACCATATGAGCCCTAGCACCGCGGCAGCCTTCACCTCCATCCAGATCATGATTCGCGCGGGCTTCGGCCCGAAGCGCACGGCGAGGGTGCGCTTACCGGTGCTGGCATCTTCCTCACGATCCCGGAGGTTGTTGATCGAAATCAGGACCGCGGAGAGCAAACCAATCTGCCCTCCGAGGAGGAAGGCTTCGGGGCGCCACTGCATCGTCTGAATGAAGACCGTGCCCGTGACCGCAACGAGACCGAAGAAGAGAATCACGAACAGTTCTCCCATGCCGCGATAGGCCAGCGGGAATGGTCCGCCGGTGTAGCCAAAGGCCAGGTAGAGCGAGGGAACCCCGATCGCAAGGATCGGCCAGCCGACCGCGGAATAGAGCACGACCCCGCACAGGGTGGCCAGCACCAGGAAAGCAGCGCCCGCCATCATCACCACACGCCGCGGAACGAGACCGCTGGCGGTCACCCGCTTCGGCCCGGTGCGGCGCTCGGTGTCCGCCCCCTTCGCATGGTCGATTGCATCGTTGAAGAAATTCGTCGCGATCTGGATGAAGATTGCCCCGAAGAAGGTGCAAGCGGCGAGCATAGGATCGAACTTGCCGGTAAGCTTCCACGCAAGCACGCAGCCCGCCCACACCGGCACGATGGCGGCGGGCAGGGTCTTCGGCCGGGTGGCCAGCAGCAGCGGTCCAATCACGCCCCGGAACAAGCCCCCGGGCCGCCGCGATGCCAAGCAAAGAAAAAACCCGCCCCGGCAATCACCGGGGCGGGCATGGGAAAAACGGAAGGGCCGTGCTTAGAACTCCTTCCCGACTTTCAGGGAGACATAGTGGCCTTCGACTTCGCTGCCGATGCGCCCCTCGTAATCGAGCACGGTATTCCAGCCACTATTGAAATAGTAACCGATTCCCGCGCCGAAGACGGCAAGGTCCTCATCGCGTTCCCCCAGGGAAATGCCCAGGATCTCGTTTCCGTCGTCCTCGAACTCATGCTCCCAAGCACCGCGGATCTGCGGGACAAGGATGCCTGCCGAAGTCTTGATCGGGAAGGACAGCTGGTAACCGAGCGTGCTTGCGAGCGACTCGACATCCTGCTCCGGGAAGGAGAGCCCGCCGGGCCCGATCTCGTTGTAGGAATCCACGGTGCCATCAATCCAGCGGAGACCGGCGTATGGACCATGGGTCACATTGCCGGACTGGAAGTTGAGACCGGTGTTGAACTCCACCTGATCGGTATCCGCATCCGGCGAACCGACAGCGAGCGTACCGCCATTGAAGCGCTGGATATCGAATTCATGGAAGCCATGCGAATACATGACATCCGCCCAGAAGTCGACGGAGCCGAAAGCGTCCGCGCGATAGTAGGAGATGTACGGCGTGACCGAGAAGGTATCGACGTCACTGCTACCGGCGAAGGTCATGTCGACATCGGTGGTCGAGCCACCCAAGGCGAGGCCGGCACTCCAGTTTTCATTGAAGTGGCGCTCGATTCCGACGTTGCCGCCGAAGATGTCGAGGTCCGTGTCCGGATGAATGAGAACTAGGCTGCCGGCAGGACCACCAACGATGCCGGGCAAGAATCCGACCTGGGAATCCTGCTCTTCCGTGTAGTAGTACAAGGAGCCGTAGACTTCCCAGCAGTTCAGGCTGGAAATGGTTCGGGTGGTAGTGATGCCACCCTTGCTACCAGCGGCAGGAGCGACTTCCTCGACCACCTGCTCGACCGGACGAAGTGCGGCGCGCATGCGGAAGAGACGATCACCCACGTCACGGGTCGTGATGCGGGCCGTGGACAAAGCGACATTCCCCGTGGCCGAGGCAACGAGGAGCGGCGACTGGAGATCCGGTGGTTCCGGTTCCGGAGTTTTGCCCGCGAGGGCGATGGAACTAAGCGATGCGAGTGCCACGATGGAGGCGGCACAGGACATTGGGAGGCGACTGTTGTATTTCATGGGTTAGATGAGCTTTTTACAGCTATCGATTAGATATCGAATTCTTTACGGGCATGCAAGCCCGCTGTCGCCCCCCTCCTGAAGGGCCGCCTCAAGGAACCCGCGGGAACTTCGAGAAGTCCGGCTTGCGACGCTCGATGAAGGCCTGTTTCCCCTCCTTCGCTTCCTCGCTCATGTAGTAGAGCAAGGTCGCATTTCCCGCCAGATCAAGCAGTCCCATCTGGCCATCGCAATCGGCATTCAGGGCGGACTTCAGGCAGCGCAGGGCGAGCGGCGAGTGAGCGAGCATCTCCCGGCACCACTTGAGCGTCTCATTCTCGAGTTCCGCAAGGGGTACCACGGTATTCACAAGACCCATATCTAGTGCCTGCTGGGCATCATACTGGCGGCAGAGATACCATATCTCGCGCGCCTTCTTCTGACCCACGATGCGGGCGAGATAACTCGAACCGAGACCACCATCGAAGGAGCCGACCTTCGGGCCGGTCTGGCCAAAACGGGCATTGTCCGCGGCGATCGTTAGATCGCACACGATGTGAAGCACGTGGCCGCCGCCAATGGCGTAGCCGGCCACCATCGCAACGACAGGCTTCGGCAAGCCGCGGATTTTCTTCTGAAGATCGAGCACATTGAGACGCGGCACCCCATCGGACCCGATGTAGCCTGCGTGACCGCGCACCTTCTGGTCGCCCCCGGAGCAGAAGGCATCCGGACCCTCGCCGGTCAGGATGATGACGCCGACCTCCGGATCCTCGTGCGCCATTTCAAAGGCGATGAGCAGTTCCTTCACCGTCAGCGGCCGGAAGGCATTCCGGACTTGGGGACGATTGATCGTGATCTTGGCGATCTGCCCTTCATCCGTAGTTTCATAACGGATGTCCTCGAATTCGCGAACGGTGGTCCACATGGCGGCGGGAGTGTCGGACTAGGACCCCAGCCGCTCAAGAAATTCCCCCAGCTTCTCCCGGAAAGCCGCCGGGCCGTCCCACGGCAGACGGTGTCCCGCCCCCGGCGCGACCCATAGTTCAGCATTCGGGATCAAGGGCGTGGCCCGCTCGGCGAGCGCCCGGAATTTCGGGTCCAACTCTCCCGCTTCCCAGAGGACGGGGCAGGAAATCTCCCCCAACCTGCTCCAAAGGGGCTGCTGCGCGCCGAGCGACCAATCGATAAAGCTCCGGGCTACCTCGCGGCGTCGGACGGACAGGCCGGCACGATCCGCCATCCCTCCTTCTCCGTCCGGACTCCGCTGGAGGACGGCCTGGTCCTCCCATTTCCGAAGAAACCCGGCCCACTTCCCGGAAAGGGCCAGACTAGCCCACTCCGCGTCCGAGGCGCGCCGGGCTGCCCGCTCTTCTTCCGACTCCAAGCCAGGGTGCGGGCCGATCAGCACCGCGGCATCCCAAGGTCCGCCCTCCAGCAGGGCATGAAGCGCCAGCCGGGCACCCATGGAATAGGCGACGAGCACCCGCTTCCCCGGGGTCTCCCGATTTCCGCTCTCCGCCTCGCGGTTCAAGGCGAGGCCGAACTCCGGCATCGTCATGGGGCAGCAGTCGAGGAAGCGCCAGAGATCCACGCGTTTCACGCTCCATCCCGGCACTGATAAGCCGCGCCAATCGGCCGCCATGCCGACTGCGCCGTGGAGACACCAGAGCGTTCCTTTCACTTCCTGCGGGTTCTAGCGGATGCAGACCGCGGGCTACGAAGGAAAATCGCGATTTTAGCGGCCTCGCGGATTCGCTGGCAGTCCGGAGCGGGGTCGCTAGGCTGCCGCCATGCTCGCTCGCCCTGCCCTAGGCCTGACCTTCGCACTCGCTCTCAGCTCCTGCGGGCTGGTGAAGGTGCCTTTCAAGGTAGCCGGGGCCGTGGTGGAAGGCACGGCCCACGTCGGAAAGAAGGCTTATGACGCTTCGGCGGACGCCTTTGGCGACACCGAGGAAGAAAAGAAGGCAAAGGCGAAAAAGAAGAAAGAGGAAGCCGCCAAGAAGCAGGCCGAAGAGAAGGATGCCCGGAAGAAAGAAGTGGATGCCCACGCAACGGCGACAAAGGAAGCTGCCGAAGCAACGACTCCGCCGGCTGAAGACTTCCTTCCTGATCTACCTGATCCGAACAAGCCGCTGCCGGACGATCCGGTGCCCTACCAGAATCAGTAGACTTCCCAAGACTGGCCGACAGATCCGGCCACGAAGGAATCGAGATCGATCCCGGCCTCCCCGAGAGCAGCACGAAGCTTGAGCGGAGGCTCGCCCATCGGCTCGTCCGTGAGGCGGAAGGTGCCCCAGTGCATCCCGATCGCCTTCTTGCAGCGGGTCTCTTGGAAAACCTTCACCGCTTGCTCCGGATCCATGTGGATCGAGCTCATGAACCAACGCGGCGCATAAGCCCCAATGGGAATCATGCCGAGGTCGATGGGCCCGAAGCGCTCTCCGATTTCTTCGAATGCAGGACAGTAACCGCTGTCTCCCGCGTGCCAAAGTTTCAGACCACCGGCATCTAACAGCCAACCGCACCAGTGTGCATGATTGCGGTCAAAAGGGGTGCGCGCCGTGAAGTGCTGCGCGGGAGTCGCTGTGACGGTAATGCCGGGAGCAAGTTCCGTGTCCTGGTACCAGGCAAGTTCGCGGACATTCTTGAAGCCCTTTTTGGCGAGCCAGCGCGCATGGCCTTCCGCAATGATCAAGGGTGTCTCCATGCCAAGCGCTCTCAGGGCATCCAGGTCCAGATGATCATAGTGGGAGTGACTCAACAACACGGCATGGATCTTCGGCAGATCCGACAAATAGCAGCCCGGAGGAACCAGGCGCCGCATCGACTTCATCGGAAGGGGCGCACAGTATTCGGAGAAAACGGGATCAATCAGCAGGTTCAGGCCCTGCCCTTGGATGAGAAAGGAAGAGTGCCCGAGCCATGTGACGCGGAAGCCTTGCTCCGGCTCCGGCTGTGGAAGCATCCGCTGGTAGGGTGCCGGTGTATCCGGGGCGGTAGAGGGTTCTTCCTGGGGGCCGCGCCCGAATTTCCATTTCAGGACGTCCAGAAAGCGCCCGTCGTCCTGGATCCAGGGGTTCGAGAAAATCGGCATGTCTGGCGCAAGCTAGCCGCCTTCCGCAGCGGCGCCACGGGAGAGTTGGGCATTAATGCGGGCTGTCCCATGCCTTCCAGAAAGCGGCGCTTTCCCCGGCATTCGGGAGGACTTCGACGAGCAGCGCTCCTTCACCCGGCTCCAGTTTGTCGAAGCCATTTTCATCCTGGATGCGGAGATAGCCCATGCTCCACATGGCGGCCCAGCCATCGAGCCGGACTTCGTGGGAATTCAGCATGAGGTCCTTGGCACGCTCGCTCATCGACTCAAGCCGTGGCAGTCGGGAGAAGATCTGACCGCCGCCATTATTGATCACGACGAAGACCCGGCCCTTGGTCTCGATCTGGCCGAGCCAAGCGGGTGCCGCAAGATCATAGAGTGCGGTGAGATCACCGACGAGGCACCAGGCGTCCTCCAGATCCGCGGTCCAGCCGAGCCAGGTCGAAAGCTGGCCATCGATGCCATTGGCACCACGGTTCGCGCGGACATCGGTGACGGGCTTGTCGTGCTGGGCAAAGAGATTCCACTCGCGGATCGGCAGGCTATTGCCGAGGTAGAGCGAGGAGCCGGTGGAGGCATAGGCAGAGAGGATGCGGAGCATGCCCGGCTCGCTTTCGGGATAGGCCTCCAAGAGGTTCTCGATTTCCGAGGCGCGGCGCGAAGTACGCCGGAAGTAGTCGAGAGCATCGCCCGCCTTCTCAACCTTGCCGAGCCCCTTCATGACTCGCCCCACAGGCGAGGTGATAGTTTTGCACTCGCGGGCCAGTCCCGGCAGGCCGGTGCGGGTGATATTGTAGACCTCGGTCTCGGGCAGATCTTCGAGATCCCGCCAGAAGCGGCCGCTCGGCACTCCGCCGATGCGCAATACCTTGCCCGGAGGATTCTGCCGCAGCATCCGATCGGGATCGGGAAGAGCCATCTCGACCAAGGCTTCGCGCAGTCCGCTGGTGGCCTCCACCGCCACGGGCACGCCGAGATCCAGGCAAAAGTGGAAGACGTGCTCCTGGTCCTCCGGCTCCAGATCACCGATCATCACGACAAGTCCGCGATAGAGATCCTCACGCAGCCAGCGGGACAGGTCGGCAACGGAAAAATTCGGCAAAGGGATGCGCTGCGACTTGTCTTCCGATGGCGGCGACCATTCGCCCGGCTGGAACTCTTCCTCCAATTCCACGTTCCAATGCCACGGGGAACGCTGGAGCCATTCGGCAATATCGCCGCTACCGGCATGCTCGCCAAAGATTCCGGGTTGGGAGATCGCCTGTGGCGCACCGGTGCCGCGGAAGCGCTCCGGCCGATCAGCCGTAAGGGCAAGAAGCGGGCGCCCTTGGTAGAAAGCTTCGATCATAGCGGGCAGCAGTTCGGCCACCGCGGTGCCGCTGGTGGTCACGACGGCACAAGGCTCGCCCGTGGCCATCGTCCGCCCGAGCGCGAAAAAGCCTGCGCTGCGTTCCTCGAAATGCCGCCAGACCCGTGCCACGCCCGCGGTCTCGGCCCGTGCCAGAATTTCCACCAGAGCCGCATTCCGCGCTCCCGCGCAGACGACGAATTCGCGGATGCCGTGGGAGAGGCAGGAGTCGATGATGGCGCAGGCCGATTGCCAAGTGGTCACGGGCGGAGCGTGGGGGAAGAATCGACAGCCGCCAAGGCGGCACTTCCCTTTATCCGCCCAGCCGGCCGCGGTAGAGCTTTCAACCCACTTTGTAATTCGACGATGCACGAAGCCGTGTTAGGACTTCCTTTGTCCTATGCCTCTCGACGCCGAAACTCTCTGGCTCCTCGCCGGGGTCCTCCTGATCCTCGTGGAATTCTTCATTCCGGGAGTGATCATCGTTTTCTTCGGCATCGGAGCCATTCTGACTTCCGTCACTACTTGGGCGGGCTGGACGCCGGGAGTTGGCTCTCAGGCGGCGGTTTTCGGGGTGAGCTCGGTGATCCTGCTTTTCGGTCTGCGCCGCTACGTGAAGAAATGGTTCGTGGGGCATTCCTCGAATGCGGGGATGACCGATGACGATTTTACCGGTCGCGAGGCCCGGGTGGTAACCGCCTTGCCCGGTCATGGCGGCGATGGGCAGGTGGAGATCAAGGGTGCCAATTGGAAGGCCCGTAGCGAGGCCGCGATTCCCGCCGGCTCCACCGTGATCATCGAGCGCCGCGAGGGACTGACTTTCCACGTCCGCCCGCGCCATTGAGCTTCATCCCGTACATCTTCCCATGAACATCCCGCTCCCTCACTCCGTGCTCGCTGCCACCAGCGGCAACTTCGGCACCATTCTCGTCATCTTCCTCGTCGTGCTCCTGGTAGTGGCGCTGATCAAGACGGCGCGCATCGTACCGCAGCGGCAGGCCTACATCGTCGAGCGGCTTGGCAAGTATCACAAGACACTGGAGGCAGGCTTTCACATCACGGTGCCTTTCATCGACCGGATCGCCTACAAGCACTCGCTGAAGGAAGTGGCGATGGATGTGCCACCGCAATTCTGTATCACGAAGGACAACATCGCGATCGAGATCGACGGCCTGCTCTACATGCAGGTGCTCGATCCGAAGCTGGCTTCCTACGGCATCGACAACTATTATTTCGCGGCCTCGCAGCTCGCACAGACGACGCTCCGCTCGGAGATCGGCAAGCTCGAGCTCGACAAGACCTTCGAGGAGCGTGACACGATCAACGCGGAGGTGATCGCCGCGCTCGACAAGGCCTCAGAGCCTTGGGGCCTGAAGATCACCCGCTACGAGATCGCGAACATCAAGCCGCCGCAATCCGTCTCCGACGCACTGGAAAAGCAGATGCGTGCCGAGCGTGAGCGCCGTGCCCAGATCGCCCTTTCCGAAGGTCAGCGCGAGGCGCAGATCAACGTGGCGGAAGGCCAGAAGCAAGAGGTCATCAAGCAGTCCGAGGCGAAGAAGCAGAGCCAGATCAACGAGGCCGAAGGCAAGGCTCGGGAGATCGAGCTGCTCGCGAACGCCACGGCCGAGGGGATCATCCGCATTGCTCAAGCCATCCAACAGGAAGGCGGCAAGGACGCCGTGAACCTGCGGATCGCGGAGCAGTATGTGACGCAGTTCGGCAACCTCGCCAAGCAGACAAACACGATGATCCTGCCGCAAAACCTGAGCGACATCGGCGGCACCGTGGCGGCGCTGGCGAAGATCCTTGATACGGCAAAGCAGAACCCTGCCAGCTCCATCATTCCTCCGCCGCTGGGCCGCTGAAACGAGACATAGTTTTCGAGCCTCCTCCACCGGAAGGCTACTGTTCCAGCGCATCGCGGATACGGGAATGGATTCAGAAATACATTCCCGGCCCGATCCGGAGGCTCATCCGCGATCTTGTTCTCATTCGCGACGGTCGTATCCCTTGGACCTATCGCGAGGAAAGGCCTGCGCCCCATCCGAAAGAGCCATGGGCGAAGCGCACGCGGAAGCGACAAAGACGAAAGATGGACCCCGAGGAGCCATGAGGATGAGGACCGCGCTCCCGGCGCGCCTTCCGCAACTGGGCAGGATCACCCCAGAGTTCATCAATTCCGAGCCAGAGCGATCTCCCGGGCCTAGCCCGATGGGTCCGGCCCCAACATTCTTCACATTCTTCCAGAACCGGAGAAAGAGGGCGGCCGCTCTCCTGTAAGCCAGATTCTGTCCCCCCTGCCTTTGCAGGGATGGGCGATCATTTCTCTCCCCGCTTGCGCGGGAGTCCGCTTGCACGGACTGCGACTAATACCCGGGGATTCGACGGGCGGGCACCCTTCCCCTGTTCTGTCTTGCACCACGCGAGGTTTGCCGTGCCGTGGCGGTTACCCGTCACGCGGTGGGCTCTTACCCCACCCTTTCACCCTTACCTGATCCCTTGCGGGCCATCGGCGGTATACTCTCTGCTGCACTGTCTGTCCGGCAGCCTTGACGCTGCCGTCCCCCTTTTTCAAGAGGCACGTTGCCCTGCGGTGTCCGGACTTTCCTCGACCTTGCAAGCAAGGCCGCGATCACCCGGAGAGCGGCGGGCGGAAGCTAAACGCGAAAGTTCGGGCTGAAAAGGGCCAAGTGATTACTTCCCGGCTTGCCGCTTCGGCAGCTTGCCCAGAAAGAGACAACGGAGGATTACGGAGCGCTCCACGGCCACGTAGATTCCCATGGTGATCCCGGCAGTAAAAAGCGTGACCAAGAGCGAAAGCATGAAGTCATCGTCGATCCCCACCCAATTGCGCAGCCATAAGGCATTCAGGTAGATCACCAGGTAGTGGAAGAGATAAACGCAGAAGGCAGATTCCGCGACGAAATGCATCGGAGCTCCCGCTTTTTTGATGAAGCGCTCGAAAAGGCCGAAGATCACGAGGCAGACCATCACGAAAAAATAGCCTTGTGCGGCGAGCATGAGCCCGGATGAGAATCTCGCGGGGGTGAGGCCGATTTCCGCCACGAAAGCCGGAAGACCGACATGAATCTCGCTCCACGTTTGAGCATGGGAAGGCAGCAAGTGCCCAAAGCGTGTAGCGATGGCGAGAATCACCCCGCTTGCCAGAAGATGCAGCCCATGGCCGGGCGAAAGCCGCATCGTTCCCTCGGTCCCCGAGCAGAAGCGCTTGAAGAAGGCAAAGAGCACCGGGACGAAAGCCACAGCCACATAGACTTCTGCGGAAAGAGCCGTGACTTCGGAGATCTTCTTGGCGAGGGAATGGGTTCCCGGCGTGAAGCCGGCCTGCCAAAGGCGCGCCGCCCAGAGAAGCAGCCCGGCAAGCGCCAACTGGAACCAATGGCAGTTGGTGAAGATCCTCAGGAGCCGCGGCGAACAATACATCGCCATGCCCAAGGCGAAGAAGGCGAAGTAATAGCCGACCATGCGCAGGGGATAATGGAAAGAGGGCGAGGTGAAGGGCTTGATCGCAGCCTCGTAGCCCAAGCGAGCCACGACGCAGAGGAAGACCGCGGCAGCCGCCGCCAGGGAAAGGATCATCCAATCAGGAAGACGGGAGGGCAGGGACCGCAGGGCTTTCTTGGTCCGATCCAGTGCATGGATGATGGGCGAGGAGAGCGAGGCCAAGCAGAGCAGCACGGCCAGGAACCAGATGTGCAAGTGCCAGTTCCAAGTGATCTTGGCGCGATCATCGAAGAACTGCCACGGAATCTTGCCGGTGAAAAATTCCCCGAGCGTCGGCGCCACCACCTTCAGCTCCGGCGTCAGTGCGGCAGCCTTGTCCACCTGATAGTGCAGGATCAGCCAGTTCGTGACCGGATTGAGAAGGAGGACCACCGTGAGCAGGGGAATGCCGGTCGCGATCACCCGCTTGCGCATGATCGTGGAGGCGCCGTAGCGCTTCACCAGCATGTAGGAGAGGAAGCCGGAGATCATGAAGAATGCCTCCATGCGCACGCAGTTCGAAATATCCGACACGAGGTGGAAGAACGCTGAGTGACTGATCACACAGGCATGCACGGGGATGCCCCAGAGGATCATCACACCCTTCATCGCATCCAGGTAGACGTAGCGCTCCTTGGGTTTGACCGCGGAGACAGGGATGACAGCAGCCTCTGCAAGGGGGCGCACGTCGGGAGCGGGGCTGATGACGGCGGAATCGCTGGCGACCAAGAGGTCGGGAGGGGTGCTCATCGAAAGGGGGAGGGGTGAACAGGAAGCGACGGGGAGTCGGGTGACGCAGGAAATTCAGACGGCTTGGGCCATGGGGTCTTCGCCCGGGAAGGAGACGATCTCCACGTCCCGGAGGTGGATCACTTCGTCCGGCGCAGCTGCGGGCGGGGCAAAGGCGAAGGAATGAAGCGCCCCGTAGTCCACCTTTCCGGTAGGCATCACGGGGATCTCATCGATCACGGAGAAGCTGCAGAGCCTCCTCGAAATGTGATAGGTGTTGCGGATGAATTCGATGGCTGCGTCTTCCACGCTGCAATCGGTCGAGATCACCCGGAGAGAGGAATCGGTGCCAACTACCACCACGCGTTTCTGGAGATGGGCGGCCAATTGGCGCTCTACATCATCCAGATTGATCCGCAGGCCCATCGGCTTGATGAAGCGCTTTTTGCGGCCCACAACATAGCAGAAGCCATTGTCGCCAAGGCGGGCCATGTCGCCGGTAAAGAGACGCCCGCCCAACTCATCGCCCTTCGAGAGATCCCCGCGGCTTTCCGCATAACCGAGCATTACGTTCGGACCACTGTAGACAAGTTCGCCGTCGATGATCTCGAACTTGCCTCCGGGAATCGGAACGCCGATCGAGCCCGCTCCTTCTTCTGCACGATGACTGGGCACGTAGGAAATTCGGGCGGTGGCTTCCGTCTGGCCGTACATGGTATAGTAGCGGATGCCCTTCCGCTTCGCGAGGCGGATGAAATGGTCCTGCAAGGCGAGATCGAGATAACCGCCCGCCTGGGTCATGGACCGCAGCGAGGGCAAATCCATCGATTCAAAGCCAATCTCATGGAGGATCTGATAGACGTAGGGAACTCCGGCAAGCGAGGTGGCTCCGTAGGTCCAGGCAAATTGCCAGAATTCCGGGCTGCGGATTTTTTTCGCAGTCTGGATCAGCGTCGCCCCGCGCAGCAGGTGACTGTTGATCACGGAGAGCCCATAGGAGTAGTGCATGGGCAGCGAGGTCACCGGCCTGTCGCGGGGCCCGATCTCCAGGTACTCCGCAATCGATCGCGCGTTCGCCTGAAGATTCGCATAAGACAGGCGCACCATCTTTGGATTGCCGGTGGATCCGGAGGTCGTGAGCATCAGCGCCAGATCCGGGGAGATGGAAACTTCCGATGCCTCACCTTCACGGCGATACATGCGGTATCCTTCAGAGCCAAAGCCGGAATCACCATATGCACCTTCCCCGATCTCGCGTAGCGACCAGATGAAATCCGGGTGATAGGCCGCCAACAACGGGGCTAACAGCGCCGGCTCCATGTCATGCGGCAAGAGGACCGCGGCATGTCCGATCTGAAGACAGGCAAGATACGCGGCCAAGGACGGCACGCTCTGGCTGCACATCACGAATACCAATGACTTCACGGGAGCCGTGAGAGCCTCCTTGATCGCATCGACTTCCTGCTGGAGAGAGGAATAGGAAAACCTACGGCCGTCGTCGGTGACGACGCAGGTTGAAGAGCGATGGTTCAGGTACCAGAAAGGCGCTGGCAGCTGGGGTGCGGCTTCCAAGCGGGGGAGATTGGAATACATTTTTCATCGGATTTATGGGGGGGACCGATGATTGCGCACGAAGACTCCGCAGAGGGAGGCCGAGATTGCAATGCAACTCCGTTTAAGTTTGGGGGGATTGGGAGGGGAGCGCCTGACGTGATATCGGATCTAGCGGGAATGTTCAAACTTTAAATCTCAAGCGTTTATAACCCGAGTTTATCCCACCCAGAAGCAATCGATGAAGAACCAGAGGATCATCACGATCCCGATCACCAGCTTCATCCCCATCCCTGCCACGGTCCCGACGACCGAGCCCACTCCTGAAACCGCCGCCGGCTTCAGCTCCTGCTTCGCGAAGCACTTCTCAAAAACGAACGCACCGATCAGAGGACCCGCAATGAGGCCTACGGGAAAGAAGAACATGCCCACGAGGCCACCTAACAGTGCACCCCAAGCGCCCCACTTCGTACCGCCGAACCATTTCGTCCCTGCTGCTCCAGCCGCAAATTCGAGTGCTTGGGAAAGGGCCATCAGGGCTGTCAGGATCACGAAAGACCACCACTCCATGCCTGAGCCTTCCCGGCCGAGCATCAACCGGTGAGCCACCGCCGCAAAAAGCAGGATCAGATGCCCTGGCAGGATGGGGATGATGCAGCCAATGAAGCCGGCAATCAAAAGACAGGAAGTGATGACCCACGCGGCGCCGGTTCCCACCGTTCCCCAGCCGCCCCAATGAGTGATCGTTTCCCACATGCCGGCGGGACACTAGGAGTGCCCCCGGCGGCTGTCGAGAGGGGCCCGCGGGATTTGCCGCCGCTCCGGGTGTTTCTTGACCCACGGCGGCGTTTCTGTCGCTTGGAACACCTTGCCAACCGCTCGTCGTACCGGGTATCTGGAGATTCGTGGCCCCGGAAAAATCGTGCAGCATCAGGAGGATCGTCCCCGCGATGATCCTATGCGCTGTCCTGCTTCCGCTCGGATTTTCCTTCTTCAGAGGTGAGCGTCCGAATGCGGATGTGACACAGCAACAGAAGCCAAAGCCAGTCAAACAAGAGCGGCTCAATGACGAAGCCAAGGAGCTTCAGGAGTCTATCGAGAGATCCAAACAGAGCGCGCTGGAACAACTGGAAGCTCTCACGAATGCGCCAAGTCCGCCCAGTTTCCGCCTGCTTGTCGGAGGAAGCTTGTCGCCCGACGCGGCGTTTCACACCAATCTTTCCGAGGAGGAAAAAGCCAAGGTGAATACCGTGGTAAGCCGCATGTGGGAGGAGGCCTCGGCGGAGCTTCGCCAAAGGGCGAGATACGATGCCGATTCCTCCGATCCGGCCGAGCGGAGATGGGTCTATCGGATTCGAGCCAGCCGCGACCGAGGTAACTCCCTTCGCGAGAATTTAACGCGCGATCTCACCGACATTGTAGGTGAAGAACGCCAGCAACTCCTCACATCGAAGCAGGATTGGGGCGACCCGCTGGGAAACTTCGGGCGCTACGATGTTCACTTGGAATACGACGAGAAAACGTCCACTTGGAAATGCGAGTACTTCAACCCGGACAACGGAAGGACCGCGTCATATGGCCAGCCTGATCAGCTGAACTTTGAAATCCAGTTTGGAACCGGCTTCCTCGAGGAAATGGAAAAGAAGCGAACCAAGGACTAACAAGGTCGATTCACCGACATGACGCCCCTGCGAAAAAAGTGGATCATCGTTTCTGTCCTGGCCACGGGGCTGATCATCATCACGATTTCCCTTCTCTTCCCGGGTGAAGCCCCGGAGTCCCGGCAAAAGGAGATGTCGTCTCCGGCTTCCGGAAAAATCCTGGAAGAAGCGCGGGAAGCAGATCTGCCGCATGCAGTGCTGCTGGAAGAAGTGTCCGCGTCCCCTGAAGACGACGACGAAACCATCGAAGACGGAATCTACGGACGGACCGACTACCTTTCACCCTCCTCGCCACCGCCTCTCCAGCTTTTCGCCAATGGCGGCCATGTTCCCACCGGCGCTGCCGAAGCGGCCGGACTAACCGAAACTGAGCTCGATCATGTCGAAAGGGCGACACGGGCGATGTGGAAGCAATTCGCGACCTTGTTCAACCAAGCGCTCGCGGTGGACAGGGAAGCGTCCTCGCCGGAGCTGATCACCCTGAAAGCGAAGGCCTTTCCCCAGGCTGCAAAGGCAGTGATCGCGGAGCTGGAAAAGCAAATCGACGCGGCCACAGATCCGGAAAAGGCCGGGATTCTCAAATCCATCGCCTATCTGCCCCCTTCTTTCGGCCAAGCGGGACGCCATCACGTCTTGATCGAGTATTCGCCGTCGAAAGGATCCTATTATTACGAGTATCGCGATCCCAAAACCGGAAAGACGATCCTATCGGGCACCTCGGGAATGGATCATTTTCACAGCCAATTCGGAGACCAGATCGATCTGGACCGGCTCGTGGAAAGCCTGCACGCTCCTTAGGCGGCAAAAGGGCAGCTCGATCACTTTTGGCCGGGATCAAACCCCGCTCACCCGGCTGTCCCCGAAAGAGGGGATTTCAAACGAAATCGGGCGGAATCCCCGCTGTCTTGGGAAATTCCGACACAGGGGGGGCTTGCTAAACCGATTGGGAAGATGCCGTATGAAGGCGGCACCCGGACCGGGGAAGAAATGCGCGCCGTCACAAACGGCAAGCTTTCCACAGCGGTCCGTAAACCCGACCTCGAACCTCGACGTTACAAAGCACTCATGCGCCCGTACATCGCACCAATCGTCCTCGCCGCCGCTGTCGCGCCGGTGACTGCCGCTGAATGGTATCAGGAAATGCAAATCGGTCCCGCGTGGGCCAATTCCTTCGCAGGAACCTTCGACGGTCAGGAGCAAATCGCCGCCGTGAAGGGCGTGCTGGTGGACCTCGGCGACGGCAGCCGCGCCCTTTTCGACACGGAGACGCTCCGCGTCGTGTCCGCCTACAAGGGTGGTGTCCACTGGGGTGGCACGCCTTGGACCGGTGCCCACGGCCAGTTGGTGAAGATCGCCAACGAAAAGGATTTCGTTTTCAACACCGTCCCGGGTCCCGGCTGGGCCAATGACGCCGGCAACTTCGAGGACAAGCGGACACCGATGAGCTTCGCGGTCTACAAGGCGGACCGCACCCGCAGCGACGTGACCGCCGCCTGCGGCAACATCCCGGGAGCCGCTTACAAGGGCTTCTTCCGCAATGGTTCCCAGATTGTCTTCGAGTACACCGTGAACGGTGTCCGCGTGCTCGAGCAGCTTGAGGCCTCGCCGAACGGCTTGGTCCGCAAGTTCGAGGTCGGCCCGCACGCCAAGCCGCTGACGCTTCTCGCGGCGGATGACGCTTCCGCCTTCACCGTCGCCGAAGGCTCCGCAAAAGCCGCTTCCGGTCTCTCGGTAGCCGCCGGTGGCAAGGCCGCCGTGCTCGCGGTTTCCGGCGACAAGGCAACCCGGCTGTTGGCCAACCTAGCGCCCGCCGCCAGCCCGACCACTTTCACGATCAGCTACGCCCGCGGCGGCGATGCCAAGGCCGTCGAGCCTGCCGCCCTCACGTCCCTGACCAAGGGTGGTGAAGGCCTCTGGAAGGGAACCGTGACCACCAAGGGCACCGTTTCCAATGACAAGAAGTCCGCCTGGGTGACCGACACCATCACCATCCCGGAAAACAATCCTTGGAAGTCCAACATCCGCTTCGGCGGCTTCGATTTCCTCGATGAGGATTCGGCCGTGCTTTCCACTTGGAACGGCGACGTCTGGACGGTGAAGGGCCTGAAGGGCGACCTGAGCAATCTGGAATGGAAGCGTTTCGCTGCCGGTCTCTTCGAACCGCTCGGCGTCAAGGTGGTGGACGGCACGATTTACGTGCATGGCCGCGACCAGATCACGAAGCTTCAGGACCTGAACAAGGACGGCGAGGCCGACTACTTCGAAAACTTCTTCAACGGAGTGGCCGTCTCCCCGAACTTCCACGAGTTCGCCTTCGACCTGCAGACCGACAGCAACGGCGATTTCTACTTCTCGAAGGCCTCTCCGGTCCGCCCCGGCGGTCGTGGCTTCGACACCATCTTCCCGAACCACGGCACGGTGATGCGCCTGTCGAAGGACGCTTCCAGCTTCGAGGTGATCGCCACCGGCCTGCGTGCACCCGGCGGCCTCGGCGTGGGTCCGAACGGCGAAATCACCACCGGCGAGAACGAGGGAACCTGGCAGCCTTGCTGCAAGCTCAACTTCATCACCGCAGACCAGCGTCCGGCGTTCTTCGGCACCGAGCCGAGCCGCCAAGGCCTGAAGGATGCTCCCTACACCGAGCCGCTCTGCTACCTGCCGATGGATGTGGACAATTCCGGTGGTTCCCAAGTCTGGGTGCCGCAGGGCGTGAAGTGGGGCTTGAAGCCCGGTGAACTGATCCACCTTTCCTACGGCCAGTCTTCTCTCTACCGCGTGCTGAATGCCACGGTGGACGGCACCCTTCAGGGTGGCGTGGTGAAGATCCCGGTGAGCCTCGGCTCCTCCGCGATGCGCGCCCGCTTCCATCAGGATGGCTCGCTCTACGTGGCCGGCTTCCGCGGCTGGCAGACGAATGCCGCGAGCGAGTGCGCCGTGCAGCGCATCCGCTACACCGGAGGCACCGTGACGATCCCCGACAAGCTTGAGATCACTGAGAAGGGCGTGCGCCTGCACTTCGAGACCAAGCTGGACAAGGAACTGGCCACCGACCCGGAAAGCTACTCCGCCGAGCGCTGGAACTACGTGCGCGGCCCGCAATACGGCTCCGGCGAATTCTCGGTGGATAACCCGGACACCCAATCCGAGAAGAATGCTCTCGAGAAGGAGTCGAAGGAGACCCACAAGCGTGACAAGGTGGAAATCACCGCTGCCCGCCTGCTGGAAGACGGCCAGACCGTCGAAGTCGACCTCGCCGGCCACAAGCCGTCCATGCAGCTGAAAGTTGCTTGGGATTTGGAAGATGCCGAAGGCGATGTGCTGCAGGGAGATCTGCACGCCACCGTCCGCAAGATGGGCAAGTGAAGTAAGCCCAAGCTCCAGATCCGACGTCTATTATCGAAAGCGCCTGACAAACCGGGCGCTTTCGAGCAAATTACCCTTTTCGTGATGAACTTCCCGCGTTTCGCCAGTCTCCTCCTGCCCGTTTCGCTGATGCTTGGTGCTGCCCGCGCCGAGCTGGCCGCCACCTTTGAAGGTGGGGGCGCGACCGATGTCCGTGCCGACCGCCTGCCAGCGCTACTGGTGAAGGCGGGCGAGTCCCCCACCCCTTTCCTGCCTGCAGGAGAGTTCGGGGTGACGTGGAAGGGCACGCTGGTGCTGGCAGAGCGGCAGCGTCTGGCCTTCTCCTTTGAAGGTGAAGGCAAGGCGACGCTGACGATCGATGGCGAGGAAGTTCTGGCCGAAGAGGGCACTCTGGGCGCGAAGGCCTCCAAGAGCACACGTCTGAACCGGGGTGATCACGAAATCACGATCACCTTCCGCTCGAAGCCGGACGGATCGGGACGTTTCCGCCTTTTCTGGGAAGAACACTCCTTTCCGAAGCAGAGCGTCCCGCCGGCCGCCTTTAAGGCTGAAGTGACCGAGGATCCGGCTCGCAAGGGCCGCCTCCTCTTCGCGGAGAATCATTGCTCGAAGTGCCACCTTTCCGGTGTCGCCGGAATGCAGGAAATGATGGAGAGCGCTCCGCTCCTCTTCTCGACCGGCTCCCGTTTGAACGAAGAGTGGCTCGCCAAATGGATCGCGGATCCTTCGGCACTCCGCGCGGATACACGGATGCCTGCACTCGTGGATGCCTCCACAGCCGAAGGCAAGCAACAGGCTGCAGACCTCGCGGCCTGGCTGATGACCCTGAAGGCGGGTGAAGCACCCGCGGCTCCAGACAAGGCACTGGCCCAAAAGGGCGGGGAGCATTTCCACCGCCTCGGCTGTGCGGCTTGCCACACCTCGCCGGGGGCTTCCGCTGCAGATGCCACCCATGGCCGGGTGCCGCTGCACAATGTGGCCGACAAGTTCCAACCGGGGGCGCTGGTGGCCTTCCTGAAGAAGCCGGATGCACTCTATCCGCACATCGGCATGCCTGACTTCGCCCTGAGCGATGCCGAGGCGAATGAAATCGCCGCCTTCGTCCTGGATGCTTCCAGCAAGGTGGAGAAGCCGAAGTCCGAATTCCCGAAGGGAGATGCCACCAAGGGTGCCGCACTTGCCCAAGCGTTGAATTGCGGGGCCTGCCACGCCGGTGCTGCTGCGCCGAGCTTCGCGACACCGGTGGAAACCATCTTCACGAAAGATTGGTCTGCCAATGGCTGCGTCTCCGGCAAGCATGGCGGCAAGGTGCCAAAGCTCGCCCTGAACGACGAAGAGCGCGCCGCGCTGATCGCCTTCTCGAAGAAGGGCACTGCCCCCCTTTCCCGCCACGTGCCGGCCGAATACGCCGCCGCGAAGGTGAAGGCACTCCGCTGCACCAGCTGCCACGGCATGGATGGAAAGCCGTCCCTGCTGGATGCGACCCACGTCGAGACGAAGCCGCTCGTCGCTCACGTGCACGGTGAGAATGAAAAGCTCGATCAATCCCGCCCGCACCTCACCTACATCGGTGAGATGCTCTACTCCTCCTACATGGAGAAGATGATCAACGGCGCTGCCACTCCCCGTCCCCGCCCATGGCTGGACATGCGCATGCCTGCATTCCATGGCTACGCCACGGATCTCGCGAAGGGCCTAGCTTGCATCCATGGTGTCGAGCCAGGTGCAGCTCCCGATGCCACTCCGGATGCAAGTCTTGCCGAGATCGGCAAGAAGCTCGCCAGCCTCGATGGCTTCGGCTGCACGACGTGCCACGGTGTCGGTCCGGTGAAGCCTTCCGCGGCGTTTGAAGTGGAGGGTGTGAACTTTGCACTCTCCCATGAGCGCCTCCGCAAGGAATGGTTCGACCGCTGGATGGACAATCCTCCCGCCGTGACACCGGGTAGCAAAATGCCCCGCTACAGTGACGAAGGAAAGTCGCAGCGCCCTGAGTTGGACGGAGATGCGCAAAAGCAATTCGACGCCATCTGGAACTACATCCAGAAGCCGCAATAAGCTGACACTCCGCGGATCACCCACCTTTCACGAACGAGCCCGGCTGACACCAGCCGGGCTTTTTCGTTGCAGGGGATGTTCTCCATCCAGGAGCCGAACTAATGGCGTGATCTACGTATCCATTCGCTTTCCTCAAATTCAAATGACGAAGCTGTCCCATTTGGAACATCGGCTGCTAATTCCGGGCGAACTAGCAGTCACCCATGAAACCGGTCTTCGCAATCTTCGGCGCGCTCACCGTCACAGTCGGTAGTTACTTTGGATCCACGCAGCTCGGGCTTCGCGCAGAAGGCAGCTTGGACGTCCAAGTGGAGGCCTCAAGATCTCCCAGCTATGCTGCGGTCGGTCACGATCTTTACACCGCGGATGGCACCAAGCTTCTCCTGAGTTCCATCACGCGGCCGAATGGAACCAAGGGCAGCAAGCACATGATCCATGGCACGGTGAAAGGAACGCATCGCTATGCCTTGCAGCTTTTCCCGACCCGCATGGTTCACACCTTCTCGATGGACCAGGAGGCTGTCGAAAGGGCCTTGCTCGAAGCCACGGGAGAACCCCAGGGTCCCTTCGTCGCAAGCAATCGCCAGTGGCACGTGGTGAAGTAAAACCAAGGTGTGCCCGGAACCGCGCCTCACGGCGGCAGTCAGGCCTTGATCGCAAAGGTCTCGGCGGGATCGACGTCCCATACGAGGTGCTTCAACGAGAACCTCAGGAGACGTCGTCCATAGCGGCTGCGGGTAGCGACACCCGAAAGCAGACGCGTGATCTGGGTCGTCAAATGACGCTCCATGATCCGCGGAAGAGCCCTCTCGCCGTACTGCTTTGACAACTGCTCACCCGCAGCGTGCAGGGCGTACATTCGCCCATCGTAGAAATATTCAATCAGTTCCGACCAAGCCTCATGCCAGTCGATGAGCTCATCGAAAACCTTCGCATAAGCCCGTTCCAAGTGCTTCGGCTGATTCAGGATCTCCAAGCCATTGGCAAAGACATGCTGGTCTAACAAGTCTGCCGAATGCATCGCCATGAAGAGTCCGGGCGAGAGCATGGGGTCGACAAACCCGAACGCATCACCGGTGGAGACCCAGCCCGGACCATGGCCACGTTCGGAAATGAGCTGGTAATTCGTGTAAGTCATCACCGGGGTCACCCGGCGGCGATCTTTGCCCGCGTCCTTCAGGAAGGGCTCCGAGGCGATGATCGACTCCAGGCGTTCTTCCGGGGATTCACCATGCTCCTTGGCGAAAGACTTGTCCACGACCACGCCGACGGACAGGCGTCCCGGCAAGGGGATGCGCCAGCTCCAGCCGCGGCTCAGCGTGGTGATGACCACTTGCCCTTCCCTCATCGCTTCCACATCGAAGCCCTCGAAGTGTGCGAAATAGGCGACGTCATTGCGCGTGCCGCGCTTCGTCCCGATGCCGAGCAGCCGGGCAAAAGTGCGCGCGCGGCCGGTGGAATCCACCAGAAGCTTCGGGTGCCGACCCTTCAGTTCGGGCACAGAGGCCAAGCAATCCGCGGTAAGCTGGATCTCGCGGCCATCGCTACCCTTTTCCAAATCGGCGCGGCGCTTCACGAAGACGACACCCAGTTCTTCCGCGCGGGTGCGCAGCAGGTTGTCGTACTCGGGCCGGGGAACGTTGTAAGCGTAGTTCGGCATCCCCTTGATCGCCTTTTGCGGGAAGAAGAAATCGAGACGGCTGCCATCACGGGAGATGAAGCCGACGCCCGGCTTGTATTGGGCGAATTGCTTCACGCGGTCCTCGATCCCGAGCCGGCGCATGAGGCTGATGACTCGCGGCAGAAGGGATTCACCCACCAGCAGTTCCGGACGTTTGTCATCGTCGAAGACCACGCTACGGATGCCACGCTGGGCCAAAAGCGCCGCCAAGGTGCATCCTGCGGGGCCTCCGCCCACGATCGCGACTTCGATCTGTCCGTTCACGCACCCCCGGTAGCCCGAATAACACCTTCTTGCAAAGGCAAAGCCTCGCGCAAAATGCGCACTTCCCATCGCCAAGCAACTCCCCTTATCTTCGCCCCGGATGCATCGTCGATATCTTTCCCCCATCTCGATTGCCATCATGGCGGTCTCAGCCACCGCCAGCGCTTCCACGATCATCGCGCCTGCCGACGATCCTGCCGTAACCGCGCAAATGTACCGGGACGCGGCCCAGCCCTACACCTCGGTGGGGGAAGTAAAGGGCTCGGGCTTTGGCGGGTCCGGAGTTTCAATTGGCGGTCAATGGGTTCTGACCGCAGGCCATGTGGCACTTTCCAAGCAAAATGGCGGCACCTTCGTTTTGGGAGGGCAAACCTACACGGTCCAGAGCGCGATCGTTCATCCGAATTTCACCCTCTCCGGCCCGAACTTCGATGTTGGCTTGCTTTTTCTCTCCACCGCCGTGAACGGAGTGCCTCCGGCACAAATGTATGACTTCGGCAGCCCTGAATCCATTCTTGGGCAGCAGGCCACCTGGGTCGGATACGGCTTGGCCGGAACGGGCGCGACGGGCCAGCAGGGCCCCTTCGAATTCCGCGCTTTCACCAACGTGATCGACGTGTTGGGAGACCATCCGCTCTACGAGGGCCTGCCCTCCACCTCCTTCATCGCGGATTTCGACCGACCGGGCGATCCGACAAAGAATAATCCGGCCTCTGACCCCACACCGACCCTCTTGGAAGGGAATGTCACTCCCGGCGACAGCGGCGGAGGGGTATTCGTCACCGTGGCAGGTGTGAACTACCTGGTGGGCATCAACAGCTATAGCGGAACCTTGGATGCCATGTCCGGCAGCACCAATGGGCGCTACGGCGCCCTAAGCGGGGCCAGTCATCTGAGCCTCTTTTATCCGTGGATTTTCGAGCAAACAGGGATCGCCGCGGTGCCGGAGCCGACAGCCGCCCTCTTGGTCGCTTTCGGGGGCATGGCGATGCTTTCCCGGCGCCGGCGCGAGATCCACGGGTGAAGCTTGCGGGCGGGGGATTTCCCCGCTTTTCTCCCGCTCATGCGCAACGCCCCTCTGGGCATCTTTGATTCCGGCGTCGGCGGGTTGACCGTCGTTCGTGCCGTACAGCAACTCCTTCCCTCGGAAGACATTGTCTATCTGGGAGATACCGCCCGTGTCCCATACGGGTCAAAAAGCCCGGAAACCATCCGGCAGTTCTCGCATGAAGACGTGCGCTTCCTCCTAGACCGGGGGGTGAAAACCGTGGTCGTGGCTTGCAATACGGCCACCGCCCACGCGCTGCCCTCGCTGCAGGAGCGCTATCAAGTGCCCATCATCGGGGTGATCGAACCGGGCGTGGAAGCCGTGCTTGCGGACCCGGGTGCACAGCGCATCGGCATCATCGCCACCCGCGGCACGGTCCGTTCCCATGCCTACCAGCACGCTCTCGCACTGCGGCGTACGGGCCTGATTTTACATGCGACTCCGGCACCTCTCCTAGTGCCTCTGGTGGAAGAAGACTGGCTGGATCACCCGTCCACCCTCGCCGCCCTCCATACCTATCTGGACCCGATGCTTGATCGCGGCATCGACACGCTGCTGCTGGCTTGTACACACTACCCGCTGCTGATTCCGGTGCTGAGGCATTTCCTGCCGGAAGGCGTGCGGCTCGTCGATTCCGCGACGACCTGCGCGGAGCACGTGAAGAATGATCTCACCAAGCTCGACCTTCTTAGCGAGAAGGCGGACCCCGGGAAGCTGGAGATCCATCTCACCGACCTCTCGGATCAATTCGAGGATCTCTCGCGACGCTTCCTTGCGAGATCCCCCGGTCGAATCATGAGGGTGAGCCTGTGATTTTGCGAGAGGGGTTCCATCCGCGAACGGATACGGACGAGGTCTTGAGGACAAGCAGTGGCAGGCGTTGGTAGCCGGGATCGCCCGGATGAAATCCCCTACCCGAGGAGGGCTTTGCCATTGTCCCTCGAAAGCGGACCCGGCAAGCTGGATCGCGATGACCCGCCCGGCCTTGCGTCGCCTCCTGGATGAAATCGGCCCCGTCGATGCCGTTGGCATTGAAGAGCGGGCCGCCAAATACACCACGCGTTCGATCAAGAAGGGCTCGAAGGTCTTCGGCCTGAAGCTGGCAGTGACGATGGTGGACCTCACCACGCTGGAGGGAAAGGATACGCCGGGCAAGGTGGAGTCTCTGTGCCAAAAGGCGCTCTATCCGCATGAAGGCGATATCCCACGGGTCGCGGCGGTCTGCGTTTATCCCTCGATGGTAAAGCATGCCGCGAAACACGTGAAAGGGAGCGGCGTGAGGATCGCCTCCGTTGCCACGGCATTCCCTTCCGGACAAGCGCCGCTGAAGACCCGCCTGGCTGAAGTCCGCCAAGCCGTGGCAGATGGCGCGGACGAGATCGACATGGTGATCAACCGTGGTGCATTCCATGAGGGCGAGCTGTCCTTGGTCCAGGACGAGATCGCCCAAGTTCGTGAAGCCTGCGGCGAAGCCACGCTCAAGGTGATCCTCGAAACCAGCGAGCTCGAGACCTATGACAATATCCGTGCCGCCTCCTTTCTGGCGATGCGCGTGCTGCGTCCTGGAGATTTCATTAAAACCAGCACCGGGAAGACCTCTGCCAACGCTACGCTGGGTAACAACCAAGTGATGATCGAAGCAATCCGCGACTTCTACCTCGCGACCGGCACCGAGATCGCCATGAAGCCTGCCGGAGGCATCCGCACTGCCAAGCAGGCACTCCAGTTCCTCACGGCGGTGAAGGAAACGCTGGGCGACGCGTGGCTGAACAACCGCCGCTATCGCTTCGGAGCCTCGTCGTTGTTGAATGACCTCTTGAGGCAGTTGGAGACACAACGAACGGGGGCCTATCAGGCACCGTGGACCTTCAGCGATGATTCATCCGGATACTGAGTGGCCATAGACCGCCGCTAAATTTTTTCGACACGATGGCGACCAAGAAAAACAACTCCCGCAACGTCCGCCCGCGCGAACTTCTCTTTGGAGATCTGTGGGAATTCGATCCCGCGCCGGAATCAGCAGAGCCATGCATCGAAAAGCGCTATGGACTCTTCATCGGTGGCAAGTTTACCGCGCCGAGGTCGAAGAAGTATTTCGACTCCATCGCACCGCGAAATGGCGAGAAGCTGAGCGAGATCGCTTTGGCAAGCGCTGCAGATGTCGATGCCGCTTATGCCGCCGCCACGAAGGCCTTTCCCTTGTGGAGCAAGCTGCCTGGCAAAGAGCGCGGCAAGTATCTCTTCCGCATCGCCCGGCTCTTGCAGGATCGCGCACGGGAATTCGCCGTGGCGGAGACGCTCGATGGGGGGAAGCCAATCAAGGAAGCGCGCGATTTCGACCTGCCGATGGCGGCGGCCCATTTTTTCTATCACGCCGGCTGGGCGGACAAGCTCGAGTATGTCTCGCCGGGCCGCAGTCTCGCGCCGCTGGGAGTGGTGGGCCAAGTGATCCCGTGGAATTTCCCACTGCTCATGCTGGCATGGAAGATCGCGCCCGCTCTCGCCACGGGAAACACGGTGGTGATCAAGCCGGCCGAGACGACATCCATCACCGCGCTGAAGTTCGCAAGCATCCTCTCCGATGCCGGTCTTCCTCCCGGTGTCGTGAACATCGTCACCGGTGCCGGTGAGACTGGTGCCGCGGTGGTGAATCATCCGGCCGCAGCGAAGATCGCTTTCACCGGCTCGACCGAGGTCGGGAAGATCATCCAGCGCGCGCTAGCGGGTAGCGGAAAGAAACTCACACTCGAACTCGGAGGCAAGGCGGCGAACATTGTTTTCGACGATGCTCCGCTCGACCAAGCCGTGGAGGGCATCGTGAACGGGATCTTCTTCAACCAAGGTCACGTGTGCTGCGCCGGTTCTCGCCTACTGGTGCAAGAGAGCGTGGCGGATCTGGTGGTGGACAAGCTGAAGCGCCGCATGCAGGTGCTACGCGTCGGCGATCCGCTCGACAAGAATACGGACATCGGCGCGATCAACTCCGCCGAACAGCTTGCGAAGATCAAGGAACTCGTCGCCATCGGCGTGAAGGAAGGTGCGGAGCTGCACCAATCCCCCTGCAAGCTGCCCGCGAAGGGCTTCTACTTCCCTCCTTCCCTCTTCACCAATGTCACGCAGAGCCACCGGATCGCGAGAGAGGAAATCTTCGGCCCGGTGCTAAGCATCCTTACTTTCCGCACGCCGGAGGAAGCCATCGAGAAAGCAAACAACACCGCCTTCGGCCTGAGCGCCGGAATCTGGACCGACAAGGGCAGCCGCATCCTCAAGATGGCCAGCGAGCTGAAGGCTGGCGTCGTGTGGGCGAACACCTACAACAAATTCGATCCTTCTTCACCCTTCGGCGGCTACAAGGAGTCCGGCTTCGGTCGTGAAGGCGGCAGACACGGGCTGCTCGAATATGCGAACCTCGAATAGCTCCTCAAGCGGTCATGGGGAACCATCACTTTGGAAAGTCAGCTTCCAATCACCGGCTTTAATCGGAATGGCAGGATTCCGGTCCGATCCCTAGAAATGCATCATGTCTCAAGCTACCGGCAACAAGGTTTCCCTCGGCTGCGGCACGCTGATCCTGATCGCCCTGATCGTGCTGCTATTCGGGAATTCCGGCGGAACCAGTGACCTTAAACGCGAAGTCCGCGCCTTAAAGAACGAGTTGCGATCTCTCGACAACAAGACAAGCGAGCTGCATGCAGACGTGAAGAACATCGAGATCCAGCTCCAGTCTCAAAACGAAGTCTTGAGACAGATGAATAGCATCCTCTCAAAGCTGTCTGCACCGCCACCACCCGCGGAAAAAATGCCTGCCGATCCCAAGGTTGAATCCGAATAAATCATTTCGTTCCCATGAGCCTCAAGATCACCAAGACCCCGAAGTGCTACGTTGGCGGCGCCTTCATCCGCTCCGAATCCGGGCGCGTCTATCCGCTGCATGATGTGAGCGGCGCATTCTTCGCGAACATTCCGCAGTGCACCAAGAAGGACCTGCGCAATGCCGTGGAGGCCGCGGCGAAGGCAGGTGCGGGATGGGCCAGACGCACGCCCTACAACCGCGCACAGATCCTCTATCGCCTCGCGGAGATGCTAGAGGCGCGCAAGGCGGAGATGGCCGGAGCAATCTCTCTGGACGGCACTTCCGCGGCCCATGCGGCGAAGGAAGTCGCGGCGACCATCGATCGCATCGTCCACTATGCCGGTTGGGCGGATAAATACGAGCAAGTGCTGGGCAGCGTGAACCCGGTAGCCTCGCCGCACTTCAATTTCACGGTCACCGAGCCGGTCGGCGTTGTAGGCATCCTGGCACCGGAGGAAGCCCCGCTTCTGGCCCTGATGACCTTGATCCTTCCGGCCATCACCGCGGGCAATTCCGTCATCGCCCTCGCATCACAACGCGCGCCCTACCCTTCCATTTTGCTGGGCGAAATGCTTGCCACCAGCGACCTGCCCGGTGGCGTGGTGAATCTCCTCACCGGCGAGCGGAAGGACTTCCTCGCCACCTTCGCCACCCACGAGCATATCCGCGCCCTCGCTGCGGCGGCTGGCAAGGAAGAGGCAACGCTTCTCCAGCAAGGGGCCGCCGAAAGCGTGAAGCGAGTGAAGCTTCATGAACCGGGAACCGATTGGCACTCCGCCAAGCACGAGTCTGCTTGGGCGATCAAGGACTTCGTCGAGGCGAAGACGGTGTGGCATCCGATCGGCAGTTGAGGGGCATTTCAGAGGGGGGCGCACGAGGGGTTCCGAAGGTGTCGAACAGATACCCGGCCCACACCCTTTCAAATGAAGGGATTGGAGTTCTTTCGATTTCTTTCCCATTGGGAATGAATCATTTCGGCATTTCTGAAGATCAGGCATTGCGGACCAAAGGCCCACGCTCCTAACAAGCGCCCGCTGTTTTTTCTCGAGAACAGCGTTGTTCATCCCACCCCCTTCAAAATGAAGTCATCAACATTCAAGATGGCCCTGTGCGCCATCTCTGCCCTCGCGTTGCCTCAAATCGCAAGCGCTTCCCTGCTGGTCGGATTCCATCGATTCGACGACAGCACTGACATCCAGACGGTGCTGTCCGGATCCGCCACCAACTACGCCGCCACCGGATTCCGGGGTGACCTGTTCAAGAATGGTGCAAACAGCGAAGCCGACGGCGGTTCGATCGATGGCACTTACGGAGATCGCGATTTCGGTGCCCTCAATCCCGCTTCCGGAGATGGATACGGCCGGAGCCTGAATGCCGGAGACCCGGTGCTGCGAATCACCAACGTGACCGGGAGCTCTGTCTTGCTCGATGCTCTCCTGTTCGATGCCGCATCGATCTCAACGGGCCGGACGATCTACGTCACCTATCAGATCAATGGCGATGGCTTCAAGGACCTCGCTTCCGGAAGCCTTCCGGGCACCGCGGGCAGTGGAGTGTATGGGAACTTTGCGATCGATCTGAAATCCCTGATCACCGAGACCTTCGGTCCCGGCGACTGGATCGAATTCAAGTTCAACGGCGTCACCAACGGCCGAATCGACAACATCGCCCTGACCGCGATCCCCGAGGCCGGAAATGCGTTGGCATGCGCCGGCCTCCTTTCCGGCGGTATCTTCTTCCGGTCCCGCCGTCGTGCGGCAAGCCGCGGTTGATCCCAACTCCCTTCCAAGCCTGAGAAGCGCGTCCGAAAGGACGCGCTTTTTTGTTTCCAGAGCTTCACCCGTACAACTTCCGCGCCCTTGGCAGGCGGAATCCGTCGCGAGCGAGCACACAATTGCAATTCACCGACTTCACAAAGTATTCACAAAAGAAGTCTAGACCCTCAGAGAAAAAATCATAACACGGATAGTTAATCCGGAACCGCTCCTGCCATCTCCTGAAACCCATTCTTGGCGAGCTTCTCCTCCCAAGGGGAGTTCCATGAGCGGTTCCGGCAACAACCTGAATCCGTGAAAACTTCTCCATCCCTCCGCCCTTCCCTGCTTTCCCGGCTGTTCTGCTTCTCCGGCTTGGGGATGATCCTCTCCGTCTCACCTCCCGCGAGCGGTGTGCCTCTCGAACAACAAGCCTACGTGAAGGCGAGCAATACGGGCAGCGACGACTGGTTCGGCGGATCGGTGGCTATCGACTTGGACACCATGGTCGTGGGAGCGCCCCTCGAAGACAGCAGCTATCACGGAGTCGATCCGAAGAAAGACGACGATCAAACCCGGGATGCCGGTGCGGTCTACGTCTACACGAGGACCGATGGAGTCTGGACGCAACAGGCTCAAATCAAGGCGAGCAACCCGGGTGTGGGAGACCAGTTCGGATACTCCGTGGCGCTCTCCGGCGATACTTTGATCGTGGGAGCACCCGGGGAACGTAGTAATGCCACGGGCATAAACGGTAACCAAGCTGACAACTCGCTCTCGGACGCTGGTGCCGTCTACGTTTTCAACCGGACCGGAACGCGGTGGAGCCAGCAAGCCTACATCAAGGCAAGCAATCCCGACAGCGGGGACAAGTTTGGATACTCCGTGGCATATGATGGGAAGCTTCTGGCCGTGGGAGCTCCCTACGAGGACAACGGATCAGCGATAATCAATGGCGATCAAACAGCGAACAACGCGGTCTCGGCAGGTGCCGCCTATGCTTTCCGGAGGTTAGGGACGGGCTGGAGTCAAAGTGCCTACCTGAAAGCGAGCAACGCCCAGCAGCAGGACTTCTTCGGCTACTCCGTGGGCGTCTTCAACGATGTGGTGGTGGTTGGCGCTCCAGGCGAAGACAGCACATCCAAGGGGATCAATGGGAGCCAAACCAACGACCTCAATGTCACGGACCGCTACGGTGCGGTCTACGCGTTCCGGGGAGAAGGAAGCGTCTGGCGGCAAGAAAGCTACATCAAGTCGAGCATTCCGGATCCTCTCGGCGCTTTCGGCAGCTCCCTATCCTTTAGCGCCACGACCATGGTCGTCGGCGCCCCGGGTAATACACGCAACACCGGGAATGCTTTCGTCTTCGTCCGCAACCAGACCAACTGGAGGGATGAAGCAGTGCTGAGGGCGAGCAATCCGGGATTCACCGATTACTTCGGCAAATCGGTAGCAATCTCCGGCGATGCCATCATCGTGGGAGCCCATCAGGAAGGCAGCAAGGCCACCGGCATCAATGGAGCCCAAGGGGATAATAGCGCCCTTGCTTCCGGAGCTGCCTATGTCTTCATCCGGGCGAGGACGCTTTGGAAGCAGCAGGCCTACTTGAAGGCGAGCAACACCGATACCACGGGCCGGGGCGGACAGTTGAGCTCGGATCCCTCGCCTACCAGCGACTTCTTCGGTGAAGCAGTGGCGATCGACGGATCAACGGCAGTGGTCGGAGCGAAGGCGGAAGACAGTGCAGCAACCGGTATCAATGGGGACCAGAACGATGAAAGCGCTATCGCGGCAGGTGCCGCGTATGTCTTCACCGGCTTCGGTCCGGCCAGCGACATTGCCCTGACCTACGAGGTCATCAATAGCCCGGTGCTCGCGGGCGGCGAGGCACGTACGATCTTCCGGCTCAACGCCACGAACAACGGCGTGAGCAATGCGACCGACATCCGGATCCGCCAAACGCTATCCGCCGAGGTCGAAGCAAGTGCCGACCCGTCATCAGGCACCTATGCAGACAACGTCTGGAGCTTAAACCTCGCGACAGGCAGAACCGCCACCCTGAGCTTTTCCCTCAGAATCCCCCACCAAGCCACGGCCATTCGCGACCTGATGATCTCGAGCGTCCTGGACGCGGTGGTTCCGGCGGACTCCAACCCGTCCAATAACTCCACGGCCTTGGAAATCCCCGTGGTCAGCGTCCCGAGGACAGAGGTCACCATCACGAGCACTCCAGCGGTGAACAACCAGAGCGGGCTCCTGGTCTCCACCGTCACCATCACGAACAACAACAGCGGACCAATTCCCGCCTTCCGCCTGCGGGTGCGCGACCTCCCGGAGGGAATAAAGGTCTACAATGCCCATAACAGCGATGTCCCGGGCGAAATACCTTACCTTCTCTACAATCAGGAACTGGCTGCGGGTGCGAGCGTGACACTCACGGTGGAATTCCACCGGCCCTCGCTCGATGCCAATTTCTCACCGCAATACTCGGTGGAACTACTCGAGTCGCCGCTAACCTTGCCAACGGGCGGGGGGATCATCATTCAGGCTTCGCGGGTCCAAGCACTCGCCAACGGCGACATGCTCATCGAGACCGCCTCGATACCGGGAACCACCTATGCGGTGGAATATTCCCACGACTTGCAGGAGTGGACGCGGGTCAGCGGATCGGTCACCGCGGCCGGCAACCGGCTCCAATGGATCGATAGCGGGCCGCCGAAAACGGCGAGCCATCCATCCACGGTGAAGAGCCGCATGTACCGCTTCATCCAGCTCCCTGCCTCGAACTGATCCTCCAAAAACTCTCCTCATGAAACCCAAGCTTGTTTTCCTGCCCCTGCTTTCCACATCCCTGATCGCGGGCGAGCCACTGCCATCGACTGGACCGCTTACCGATGCGAAAGCCAGCATCACTCCCGCTCCGCCAACAACGAACCCGTGGCGCATCGGTGCCGGGGTCATGTGGAGGACGCTCGGAGAGACCACGGTGAGTCCGAATCTGGGAGGCGGCGCACTATCCGGGAACTTTCCGGAGATCGGGGATCCCGGTGAGTATGCGGACCGGTTCTACGACGACGGCCATGTCGGGATCGGCGCCGCGACACCTGGCACCGGTCTGACGACGAACTGGAGCTACCAGAACTCGTCCCAGGTAGCAGGAGACACCTTGAGCTTCACCCGTAGCGGATTCTCGGGACTATCCTCCATCGGTGGGGCCCGCGATGACGACAGCAGCAGCGCCGCACCTTACGTGGAGATCAGCTATATGCGGCCAATCGGTGAAAAGCTGGAGATCGGACCCGCGCTCAATTTCTCCTTCACCAATCTCGACAGCTCCATCGCGCGATCCGTCACCGGATACGATGTATCAGTCACGGATACCTACGATCTCGGCGGGGTGATTCCACCGGAGGCTCCGTATGAGGGAAGCTTCGAGGGCCCCGGTCCCCTGATTCCGAATATCCCGGCATCACGCGACGCCCTGCTGACCCCCGTGAGCAGGGGCTCCTATCTTTTTGAGAGCGATGTCGATCTCTACAGCCTCGCACTCGGATGCGACCTGCATTGGAAGCCGACCGCTTCATGGTACATCGGTGCCGGAGCTGGCGCGGTGGTCAACTACGCCGATTGGGAAGCCCGCTGGCGAATCCCCATGACTCTGCCCGGTGCCGTGCACCGTGGCTACGGCAGCGACCAGGAGTTCCTCGGGGGCCTCTATGTGAAAGCAAACGCGGGCTACCGGATCAACGAGCAGTGGAGCGTGGATGGCTTTGTCCGCTACGATTGGAACGAAGACTTGGAAGGCCAAGCGGGCCGCACGAGCTTCAAAACCGATCTTTCGGGATGGAGCACGGGCTTCAGCGTGGGTTTCCACTTTTAGCCGCTCCCACACGCAACTGTTGCCGATTCTTGACCCACTGATCCGAAGCGGGTTAAGTTCAAGCAGCGGATAACCGTCATGCCATATGGGAGCGGATGTGATCTGGTGCAGCGTGAAATGGAAGCTGGTGGAGAAGGCCGCACAGGAAGGGAATCTCCACGGCGACTTTTTCGAAGAGGAAGCGGACGAGCCCGGCGAGCTCTTCGAGGGCGAGGAAATCGAATTCGAACACGAAGCGCTGACCTGGCTCGGCAGTTGGTGGCCGATGATGGGTCTCACCGAAGAGTTCCTGGCAACCTCCTTGCCCCGCCCCGCAGGCTTCGAAGAAAAAGCGGCCCTCCTTCGGCAACTCGGCATCCTCTGGGGAAAGACTTGGGAGGAACACGAGGTCACATCGGGAGCTACAGGAATGCGCCGGGATCTGGAACTGCCCGACAACAAAGACCAAGATCCACCTTTCACCGGGGCCATTTCGCCGGAGTCATTGAAGTCGCTCGCTAAGGAAATCCACGATCAGGACTGGACCAGCTTCATTGCCTACCTTGATGAGATTCGCGAGGAAGAGGATCCCACGGGCGAAAGCCGGAAACGTCCCGATACCGGAGAACTCGCCGAGCTCGTCCGGGAGCTACCCGAATTTCTCGAGTCCCTCGCCGCACATGATCGCGGCGTGTTGACCTACCTTTCTTACTAAACGGCGGCTCCTTCAGCGGGAGGCCTGCTTCAGCAAGCCTGCCATGCGGGCATTGCGCTCGGTGCTCACCATATCACGCAGGATCATCAGGCTCTCGCGCTCCTGCAGGTCGAGCGAACTCGGCCACGCGGGCGAGGAATCAGACTCGCCGGCCTTCTCCGGCGCGGAACGCAAGTAGCGGCTGGAGAACTTGCCGGGATCTTCCGCAACGAGCGGCTTGCCCTCTGCCACGTCATCCAAGGTGAGCTGGTAAAAGGTCATCGCCAGCTTGTCCTTCGCCTCGATCGCCGCGAAGCGCGGCTTGCGGTCGGCATCCCTCGCTTTCTCGCGGGCATTGAAATCTTCCAGCTCTTTGCGACGGAGGTCCGCATTCAGGGAAATCCGATTCTCGCGAAGTTTGGTCCGCGTCTCCGCGGCATCCTGGACCAGCCAGGCGAAATCCTTCGAGGCGTTCACCCGGGCTTGGCTGAGCTCCTTCAGGTGCGGGATGAAAAGCATCTTGCGATCGTAGGCTCTCAGCTCCGGTGCCGGACGGATCATATCGTGCGGCAAGGGATGATCGAGATAGGCTTCCCCGATCTCCTCGGCATCACTGGCATTCGGCAGGATGATGTCGGGGACCACCCCCTTGTTCTGCGTGGAGGACCCGGAGGGGCGGTAGAATTTCTGAATCGTCAGCTTCAGTGTGCCCGCCATGCTGCTCGATGAGAAGAAGGGCATCGTGGAAGCAATGCTCAGCGTCTGCTGGACGGTGCCTTTTCCGAAGGTCGAGGACTGACCCACGATCACCGCGCGGTTTGTGTCCTGCAGCGCGCCGGCGAGAATCTCGCTGGCAGATGCACTGTTCTTGTCGGTAAGGACGATCATCGGTCCGCCATAGACCGGCTCGCGCATGCCGGAGTTCAGCACCTTGATCTTGCCGACCGAATCTCTCACCTGCACGACCGGGCTCTCACCAAGAAAAAGGCCGGCCACGCGCTGGACTTCCGGCAGCGAGCCACCGCCATTCATACGGAGGTCAAGAATCAGGCCGTCGATGTTCTCATTCCGCAGGCGGCGCAGCAGCTGCTCCACGTCCGCGGCGCAGCCATCCTTCTTGCCGTCGAAGTCCACGTAAAAGGAAGGCAGGGTAATGATGCCAAGACGGCAACTCTCGTCGCTATCGGTCTTCGTTTGGATGATGGTGGCGCTGGCGAGCGAGGTCTTGATGTCCATCTTTCCGCGGACGATCTCGATCAGCTCTTCCTTCGCAGGAGTTCCATTATGCTCGACCTTCAGGGTCACCGGGGTGCCGTCCTTGCCACGCACCAGATCGGCGACCTTGTCATCCGGCATGAACATCACGGACACCAAGCCCTTCGGACCGTGGGCACCATCGGGATCGACGCCGAGAATGCGGTCGTCCGGCTTCAAGGCACCCTGCCGATCGGCCGGACCGCCAATCACGATCCCCGTCACACGGGTCGCGCCTTCTTCCTCCGCGAAGAGTTCCACGCCAATGCCGACCACCTGATTCCGCAGGTCATCCTTGAAGCGGTCCATCTCCAAATCCGCGAGGTAATCCGAGTGTGGATCATAGGACTGTGCCACCGCGCTGTAAAGGAGGCCGGTGATTTCGGCGGGCTCGATCTCGTCCCTCACTTCATTCCGCAACCGGGTATAGTGGAGGGATACCATCGAGGCTGCGGACGCCACCTTGGCCAAGGGATCCGGCCGGCCCTTCTCCTTCGCGTCCTTGGCGCTCTGCTCGCGGCGGACTTTCTCATTGAGCCACGCCTCCTTCACGCGCTGGCCCCAGATCAGGGAAGCTTGCGCCTCATCCTTCGGCCACGCCTCCTTGCGACGGTCCGCGCGGATGTATTCGTCCTTCGAGAAATCCGGCTCCGGGCCCTCGAGAATCGCCTCCGCCTCGGCGATGCGGGCCTCCACCCGCTTCTGGTAAACTGCATGGATGGCCTCGGCTGCCTGAGGGCCTTTGTTCGTCAGCAGCATCTTCGAGAGCTGCGTGCCGTAATCCTTCCGGAAAACATCGACGTCGCTCTGGAGGAAAAATTCCCGCTGTGGATCCAGCAGGGAAAGATATTCATCCAGGAAGCGCTGGCTCATCTCCGAGAAAGGCGGACGGCTGAAATGTCCGTTCTGGAGCATGCGGGACATATAGCTTCCCACCTCTCCCAAATCCGCGCGTCCAGCGCCTTCCGCGGCGGCGAGCGGCAAAAGAAACGCGGCAATCGCGGCAGCCCGGAACGAAGACTTTCTCATACGATCGGCCCATCCGATATACGGACTGCCTCCCGGAATCAAGATAAGGAAGCCTTCTCAGGAATTTCACGAATGGCTGCGCGAAATTCCTTGCAGCCATCCCGCCGAAATCAGGTTTCCCGCAACGCCGAGGCAATCGGCAGCCGCGCCGCCCGGACCGCCGGAAACACCCCTCCGAGGAGGCCCAGCACCACCGACCAGATGATCGCCTGGACCAGAAGGGCAGGCGTCACTGCGAAGGCAAAGGTCACCTGACTGAAAGTCGCCCAGTTCAAGGTGGATGCTTGATAGCCATCGAAGGCGATCCACGCGATGGCGGCCCCGACGATCCCTCCGATGAGGGAAAGCACCACCGACTCCACGAGAACCGAAACCACCACCGGGCCGGACCCGAAACCCAAGGCCCGGAGGGTCGAAATCTCCCGGGTGCGGGAAGATACCGCTCCATACATCGTGTTCAGTGCGCCAAAGAGGGCTCCACAGGCCATCAGCACGGCGATCATGACCCCGATCTGGGAAATGAAATCGCTGACCATGGTGGTCTGGTCGGCGTAGAATTCACTGAGCCGCGCCACCTTCGGCTTGAGCTGTGGATTCAGCGACAGTGCATCCTTGAACTCATTGAAGGAGCCCGGGCTATTCAGCTTGGCATAGACGGACTGGAAGGTATCGCCCCGCTTGTAAGCGGGCTGGAGGATGGAGGCATCCGTCCAGATTTCGGATTCCGCAATCCCGCCCTCCGCCGAAAAAATGCCGACCACCTGCCAAGTGTTCGAGCCGATCTTGATCGAGCTTCCCACCTCCAGACCTGCGAAGGAACGCGCGGCCCCGGCACCCGCAATCACCTCGTTTTTCCCCGGCTCGAAGAAGCGGCCCTCGCGGAGGACCACATTGCCGCGGACTTCATAGGCATTCGCCCCCACGCCGCGCAGCGGGACGTTCGCGGAGGTTCCGGTCGAGCGCTTCGGCAGATCGATGATCACAAAAAGCTCGGCGGAAGTCAGCGGACCCTTCGAGCCGCGGGCAATGCCGGGAGCATCGGAAATCACGCGTGTCTCCTCCCGGGAAAGCCCGCTGTTCATTTCCGAGTCCGAGCCGCTGCGCAGCACCACCGCAACATCCGGCGCACCGGTCGCGGTGACCGCTTTCTTAAAGCCCTCCGCAATCGCCAGCACGGCAGTGAGCACCAGCACCACGCCGGCAATGCCAAAGGCCGCGGAAAGCGCGGAGCCCTTCCGCTCCGGCAGCGCGCGGAGATTGAAGAAGGAAATCGAGAGGATCTGGGTGAGCCAGTTCATGGAGAATGCAAAGTTTCCTGGTTCAGTTCCGTCTCAGGGCAGTGGCGATCTGAAGTCGCATCGCCTGGATGGCAGGCAGCGCTCCGGCGACCATCCCGAGGGCGAGGGCAGCAAGGACTCCGGTAATGAGATCCCGGTGCGGTAGATTGAAGGAAGGCAACACGGTCGCGAAGGGATTCGCCTCGGAAATCGCGGCAGCCAGCGCGAGGCCGACAACGCCGCCGAAAAGGGCGATCGCGCAGGACTCTGCCAGCACCAGCACCAGCACAAGGCCATTGGTAAAGCCCATCGCTTTCAGCACGCCGATCTCCTCGGTGCGCTCGCGCACGGACTGGCTCATCGTGTTCCCGGCAACGAGCAGGATGGTGAAGAAGACCGCGCTCACCACACCGGCAACGATCGTTCCGATGTCGCCGATTTGCTGCGCGAAGGAGGAAGCAAAGGCACCCTCCCCTTCCGTCACGGTTTCATAAGGAGAGTTCGCGAACTCGGCATCGATCGCCTTTGCCACCGCCGTGGCCTGGTCCTTGTTCTTCACACGGATGGTCAGCCAGCCGATCAGGCCCTTTTGCTCTACCTTACCCTCATCGAAGTAGTCCCAGCGGAAATACATCGAGGAAGTGTCGCCGCCTTTTTTCGTCGATTCATAAGCTCCGACGATTTTGAACTCCCAGGCGGCCTGATCCTTCGGCTGGCCCCAGATGGGCGAGGTGAGCGGAACGGTATCGCCAACCTTCCAGCCGAATTTCTTCATCAGGGACTCACCAACGATCGCGCCGTTCCGTGTAGCAAGCCACTCCTTCTTCGTCTCCTCAGAGACCGGATACTCGCGGAAGACATCGAGGAAAGTCTCCGGATCGACCGGCATGGTGGCAAAGAAGTTCTTCGGATCCTGGTAGATACCGCCGAACCAAGTGAGTGCCGCCACGGAATCGACCCCGGGGATGTTCGCGATCCGGTTCTTGTAGTTCACCGGCAGCGGCTGGATCAGGGTGATTTTGTTCCGCACTACCAGGCGGTCGGCATCCGCCATGTTCACGCCGGCGAGAAGGCCCTCCTTCAGCGCGCAGAGCAGTCCGAAAAGCAGGAAAGCCACGATGGCCGAAAGTACGGTGAGCACCGTACGCAGCTTCTTGCGTTTCAGGTTGCCGATGACCAGCGAGAGGAATTTCATGCCGGCGCCTCGGTGGAGAGTTGTCCCTTGTCAAGGTGCACCGTGCGGGTGGCACGGGCGGAGGCATGCGGGTCGTGCGTGACCATGACGATGGTCTTGCCGTGCGCCTTGTTCAGCTCCTGAAGCAAGGAAAGGATCTCATCGCCCGACTTGCGATCGAGGTCACCGGTCGGTTCGTCGCAGAGCAGAATCGTCGGGTCGGTAACGATGCCGCGGGCGATGCCGACGCGCTGCTGCTCACCACCGGAAAGCGTCCGCGGGTAGTGCTTCGTCCGATGTGAAAGACCCACCACATCCAGTGCGATCTTCACGTGATCCTTCCGTTGCGATTTCGAAAGATGCGTGAGCAGGAGAGGCAGCTCCACATTCCGCTCCGCGGTGAGCGTCGGAAGGAGGTTGTAGAACTGGAAAACGAAGCCGATGTGCCGGGCCCGCCAAGCCGCAAGCTGCCGGTCCGAAAGCCGGCCGATCGACTGTCCGCCGATCTCGACATCGCCGGATGTTGCTCGGTCCAGGCCGCCAATGAGATTGAGCAAGGTGGACTTTCCCGAACCCGAAGGACCCATGAGCGCGAGGAACTCGCCCTCCTGGACCTCGAGATCGAGATTCGAGAGCACATGAATGTCCTCGGACCCGCGATGGAAGGTCTTGCTGACGCGATTGATCTTAACGAGTGCGTTGCTCATTTGTCGGAGGTTTTGACGCGGCGGCCATCTTCGAGGGTCGCGGAACTTTCAGTGACGATGGTTTCGCCGGGCGTGAGACCGGCAGAGACGGTGGATTGATCGCCGGTGGTCTGGCTGACCGAGACGGCTCGCCGCTCGACTTTTTCGCCGCTCAGCACCCATACGACGTTTTGCCCCCCGTCATCCTGGACAGCAGATTTCGGAATCGTGAGAGATTTTCCGGTCAGGGTCGCCGTTTCATCGGCTTGGAAGGCTACCTTCACCCCCATGTCCGGCAGGATCCGCGGGTCGAGTTGGTCGAAGCCCACGCGCACCTTCACCGTCGCCTTCTGGCGATCGGCGGTCGGAATGATCGCGATCACCTTCGCGGGGATCTTCCAGTCCTGATAGGAATCAAGGGTCGCCTCCACCCGCTGGCCGGGCTTCACGCGGTTGATGTGGCTCTCGTTCACGTCGACTTCGATCTCCAGGGACTTCATGTCGACGATCGTGCAGATGCCGGTACGGGTGAAACCACCGACGGACATCGGTGAGATCATCTCCCCTGGCTGCGCGTTCTTGGAGGTCACGATCCCACTGAAGGGGGCCAGAATGGTATTGTCCTCCACCTGCTGCTTCCACTGGGCGACGTCGGCTTCCGCCACGGCAACATCCGCGGTCTGCTTGGCGAGACGCGCACCGAGCGCACGGGCTTGCGCGGTGGCCCGGTCAAAGTCCGACTCACTGGCCGCGCCCGATCTCGAAAGGCCGGTGAAGCGTACCAGCTCCTTCTTCGCGAGATCGAGATTCGAAATCGTTTCCTCCAAAGTGGTGCGGGTCGCCACAAGCTGGGCCTCGGCATAGCGCAGGCCGGCCGACACATTCGAGGCATCGAGCCTGGCCAGCAGCTGGCCCTCCTTCACCTCCATGCCTTCATCCACCAGCACCTCCACCACCTTGCCGGTGACCTTCGAGGAAACCGTGGCCGAACGCCGGGCCGTTACATAGCCGGAGGCATTGAGAAGGGTCGCACGGCTCGAACCGCCACTACTGACCTCGGTCACCTTCGCGGTCTTCACCACGGGGACATCGGCCCGCTTGGAAAAGAAGAATGCCGCCACACCGCCGATCACCAGCAGGAGGAAAACCCACCAGATCCAAGCATTCCCATGCCGGTCCGGTGGAATGGCCGATCGGTCGATCCGAAGGGCGTCGAGTGAAGGTTTCGAAGAACTCATGCCGCCGGAAGAAACTGCGGCACGTTGCGCCAATGCGCGGGCAAGGCGAGTCGAAACTTGTCCCCGCCCCTTGGACAGAAAGCCGAAGAACCGGCACAAGCACCTGAAAACAAGCAGCAAGCGGAGGGGCGGGTCCGACGGTTAGAAAACCCCGTCATGAATCCACCCGCTCCGCAGGCATACCATGAAATCGACGTAGAAGCCGGGATCAGGCGTGAACCACGGCCGGCTTGCCGCTTTCGACCACGAAGGAAGCCGGGGTCTTCAACGGGGCATCCGGACGCGTCACGTAGTTCACCGTGCGGAAGTCGGTGCGCCACTCAGTATTGTTGATGACACAGCTCACGTAGCCACGGCGGGCGCTGTGGAACTTCACGAAGGGATTCTCCGCGATCATCTCTTCCAAGCCCTTCGGCTTCTCGACACCATCGGCATTCGAGGTGATCGAGGTGCAGACAAACTCACTGCCCACCACCGGGGCATCCGGGCGTCCGGGCATGAGGGTCAGCTCATTCGCCCAGTGCGTGTGGATGTCGCCAGTGAGGACGATTGGATTGGAAACCTTCAGGTCTTGAAAGGCCTTCAAGACTGCCTGGCGCTCGAATTCGTAGCCGGGCCACTGATCCATGCTGCAGCTTTCCTGCTCACCGATCGCACGATCCACGCGGGCCATCATGATCTGCTGGGCGAGCACGTTCCAAGTGGCGCGGGACTTGCCGAGTTCGGCAAAGAGCCACTCGCGCTGGATTTTGCCAAGCAGCGTGCCGTTCGGATCCATCGCGGCCTTGCCCGGGCGCTTCATCCCATCACCATTCGGCTGGTCGGTGCGGTACTGGCGGGTGTCGAGCACGTGGAAATCCACCAAGCTGCCGTGGCGCACGCTGCGATAAAGCTGCATGCCAGGCCCCTTCGGAACACACGCGGCGCGAAGCGGCATGTGCTCGTAGTAGGCTTGGTAAGCTGCGGCGCGGCGCTTCAGGAAGGTCTCGGTATCGACCCAGCCCTTCTCTTCCGGAATGTCACCCGCATAGTTGTTGTCGAGTTCGTGGTCGTCCCAGGTCACCACCCATGGCGCGGCAGCGTGCATCGCTTGGAGCGAGGGATCGGACTTGTACTGCGCGTGGCGGTTGCGGTAATCGAGCAGGCTGACGATCTCCGGGCTGTTATGGCGGCGGACTTGGCCATCGCGGCTCGGGCCTTCATAAATGTAGTCGCCGAGGTGGAAGACGATGTCCGGGCTCTCCTCGAGCATGTGCTTGTAGGCGGTGTAGAAGCCGGTCTCGAAATGCTGGCAAGAGGCGAAAGCCATCTTCAGCTGGGAGGTCTGGTTCGCAGCCTTGTTCGGGCTTTCCAGCGTGCGGCTGCGGCCTTTCTGGCTGATCTCGGCACCCGCCTTGAATTGATACCAGTACCAGCGGTCCGCCTGCAGGCCGGTGACCTCAACGTGCACGGAGTGCGCCCAGTCCGGGCTGGCCAGCTCTTTGCCGCTGGCGACGACCTTGGTCATCGCTTCATCCTCGGCCACTTGCCAGTACACCCACACCGCTTCATTCGGCATGCCGCCACCTTCGAGCGGCTGGGGCGCGAGGCGCGTCCAAAGCACGAAGCCATCGGCGGAAGGGTCACCGGAGGCGACGCCCAGCTGGAAAGGATAGGCTTGGAAAGAGGGGTTCTCCTTGGCGACAAGGGCATTTCCCCAGACCCGCCCGGCACTCAGGGCGAGGAGCATGGAACCCGAGGCCCCGAGGAAGGACCGGCGGGAATGACGCGAGGCATCGATCGGAAAGAGCGGCTGCATGGGCTGCGGATACTGCGCATTCATTCAATTTTTTCAATCAACGGAATGGTCACCAAAGCCCCCTCGACCGTTGATGCTGGATGAGCTGGGAAGCTTATTTCCCGATCATCCGGAAGAGCAGCGGTTCCATGAAGTGAATCAGGAAGACCACCGCGAGACCACAGGTGAAAGGCGTCAGGCTCTCGCGGTTCTTTCCGGTCCCGAGAGCGATCGCCACCATCGTGATAACTCCGATGCCGATGCCTGTGCTAATGCTAAAGGCCATCGGCATGGTGGCGATGGTCAGCACCGCAGGAGCGGCAATCTCGAAGCGTGAGAGATCGATCTCCATCACGCTGCTGAACATCAGGATGCCGACCACGACCAAGACCGGTGCCACGGCCACCGTGGGGATCGCAAGGATGAGCGGCGTAAAGACCAGCGCCACCAGGAAGAGGATCGCCACGACCACGGCAGTCAGTCCCGTCCGCCCGCCAGCTTGAGCACCGGTCGCGCTTTCGACATAACTGACCACGGTGGAGGTGCCGAGCAGCGAGGAAAGGATGGCCGCCAGCGAGTCCGCCACGAGGGCTCGCGAGAGTCCGGGAATCTCCCCTTTTTCATTCACCAGCCCGGCGCGCTTCGTGACGGCGATGAGCGTGCCGAGGTTATCGAAGAGATCCACCAGCAGCAGCGCGAGGACAACGGGCAGCGCCTTCAGCGGCTCCTTCAGGATGAAACTGAAGTCGAGCTTGAGAAAAAGCGGCTCGAGCGAGGCAGGTGGGGAAACGAGCGATGCGGGAAGCTTCGTGATCATTCCACCCTGCCCGTCCGGCACGGCAAATCCTGCAAGGGCAAGCACGGTGATCGCGATGAGCACCGCTGCGGGAGCACCCCGTGCGATCAGTACACACGTGAGCAAGATCCCCACTGCGAAGAGTGCAACCGGCGGCTGGGTGAGATCGCCCAAAGCGACGAAGGTCGCGGGGTGGGCGACGATCATTCCTCCGTTCTTCAATCCGATGAAGGCAATGAAGAGACCGATACCGGCGCAAATCGCCGCCTTCAGCGAAATCGGCAGGGCATGCACGATACGCTCGCGGACGCCGCTCAAGGAGAGCAGCAGGAAGATGACGCCATTGAGAAAGACCAGCGCGAGCGCACTCTGCCAAGGCACGCCCATGCCGATGCAAACCGCATAAGCAAAGAAGGCATTGATGCCCATCCCTGGTGCCATCGCGAGTGGCAGATTCGCTAGTAAGGCCATTAGCAAGCTCGCGATGGCCGCCCCGAGCGCTGTGGCTGTAACCAAGGCTTCACGCGGCATCCCGGCGTCCGCGAGGATCGTGGGATTCACGATCAGGATGTAGGCCATCGCGGCGAAAGTGGTGCAGCCGGCGATGAGTTCCGTGGCGGGCGTGGTTCCCTTTTCGCGGAGACGGAAGAGGCGCTCTAGCATGATTCGGATAAGTCCTATATGACCTATTTTTACCGGGAGACAGCCCTCGCTCTAAAAAAATCGCGGACAGTGTCCAGAAATCGGCCGACCGTTCGTCTTCCTATTGAAAGCCGCCAATCCATTGGCAGCGCAGTTTGCAACGAACCAAACCTAAACAACGATTCACATGAAGACCCGTTCCTTCCTCCAAAGCCTTTTCGCCTCCCTCATGCTCGGTAGCACCGCCCTCTTCGCCCAGGAAATGCCCGAGATGCCGAAGCCACAGTCCGAGCACAAGTGGCTCGAACAATTCGTCGGCGAATGGCAGTCCGAAATGGAATGCCACATGGGCCCTGACCAAGAGCCCATGAAAAACAAGATGACCGAGAAGGCCCGCTCGGTCGGTGGCTTCTGGCTTGTCTCCGAGGGAAGCGGCGAGGCCATGGGCACCCCCTTCACCAGCATCCTCACCCTCGGGTATGACCCCCAGAAGAAGAAGTTCATCGGCACCTGGGTCGATTCGATGATGGGCAAGATGTGGAACTACGAGGGCAGCCTCTCCGATGACCAGAAGACCCTCACCCTGAACACGGAGGGTCCCTGCCCGATGCAAGGCGGCAAAATCTGCCAATTCAAGGAAGTGATCACGCTTCAGGACAAGGACCACAAGACTTTCACCAGCAGCGTGAAGGGCGAAGATGGAAAGTGGACCACGATCATGAACGCAAAGTCCACCCGCACCAAATAACCCCGAGTGTCCCGATCGGCCCTCCCCGTTCGTCATATTCATGAACCCCATCGAATCATGAGCACGCAATCATCAACCTTGGAACCGGAAGCCACCCTGGAGAATCATCCGGTAGTCTCCCGTGAGAAATGGCTCGCGGCCCGTAAGGAGCTACTGAAAAAGGAGAAGGAGCTCTACCGGACACGTGATCGGCTCTGCGCCCAACGCCGCGAGCTTCCCTGGGTGAAGGTGGACGAGAACTACATCTTCGACGGACCTGAGGGAAAGGTTACGCTCTCCGATCTCTTCCGCGGCCGGAGCCAGCTCATCATCTATCATTTCATGTTCGGGCCCGGCTGGAAGGAGGGCTGTGGCGGCTGCTCCTTCCTCTGCGACCACTTCGACAGCGCGCGCCTGCACTTCGAGCATCGGGATGTCGCTTTCGCGGCGGTGTCACGGGCTCCGCTGGCGGAGTTCGCGGGCTTCAAGAAGCGCATGGGCTGGAAGTTCCCATGGGTTTCCTCCGCAAACAACGACTTCAACTACGACTACCATGTCTCCTTCACCGAGGAGCAGGTAGCCAAGGGCGACGCGAGCTATAACTACGCACCGGAAACCGAGGCCGGCGAATCGCACGGCATGAGCGTCTTCTACAAGAACGAGGCCGGCGAGATCTTCCACACCTACTCCACCTATGCGCGGGGTGGCGAGGAAGCGCTGACAACCTTCATGATGATGGATCTCACGCCGAAGGGCCGGAATGAAGAAGGAACCATGAGCTGGGTCCGCCTTCACGACACCTACGACGAGTCGGAGAAGTCACCCTGCGGTTGCAGCTCGAAGGAGGACAAAGCATGAACCCGTGCTGCAAGAGAAGGATCGTTCACAAGCGATCGAAGGATACGACGCTACGCCGCGGACTTTCCGCTTCGGCGTGGCTCGTTCCCGGCAGCATGCTGGTGCTGATGCCGAAGTGCCCGGTGTGCCTCGCCGCCTACATCGCACTCTTCACGGGCATGGGCATCTCCATTCCCGTGGCATCGGGACTGCGGATCTTCCTGATCATCGCCTGCTGCGCGTCCCTTCTCTTGCTCGCATTCCTTTACATCAGGAGATTCTTGGCCTCGAAGAACGAGAACACCAAACCCATCTTGCCATGACAACGCTCGCCCGAAACGAGGAACAACAGATCCGCGACCTGGTGGCCGATTGGCTAAAAGCCGTTCACGCTCGTGACGTGGATGCCGTGATGAAGGACTACGCGCCCGACTTCACCGGCTACGATCTCTTCGCGCCGACGAAAGTCACCGGCGCGGGCGATTACCGGAAGAACTACCAGATGTGGTTCGACCATTGCAGTGGTCCGCCGACCTACGAGATCCGCGAACTGGATGTCACCGCGGGCGAAGACGTTGCCTTTTGCCGCAGCCTCAACCGCATGATGAGCCCGAAGGAGGGCGGCGGCACCGAGGAATGCTGGCTGCGCGTCACCGTCTGCTTCAAGAAGATCGCCGGCTCGTGGAAAGTGGTCCATGAGCACGTCTCCGTGCCGCTGGACATGGAAACGCAGAAAGGCGTCTTCGATTTCCGGCCGTGACTCGAACCCCGACTTCATTCAATCCCTTGTAAAACATGAACAACTACAGCAACTCGAATGGATACCTGCTGCTTTTCCGCGGCACCGATTGGCACAAGGAGCTCTCGCCCGAACTGATCCAGCAGATCATGGGCGATTGGAGCACTTGGTTCGACCGCCTGACCCAGCAGGGCAAGCTCTCCGCGGCGAATCCCCTGGAGAACGAAGGCGTGGTCATCACGGGAAAGTCCCGCACGCTCTCCGACGGCCCCTTCGCCGAATCGAAGGAAGCAGTCGGCGGCTTCTTCCTCCTGACCGTCGATACCTTTGAAGAGGCACTGGAGATCGGCAAGGAGTGCCCCGCCCTGCCCTACGGCATCATCGTGGAAGTTCGTCCGGTGGCACCTGCCTGCCCGGCCGAGCGCATGCGCCGCGAAGCGGAGCTCCAAGCCCTCGCCTGAAATCGATCACCCCGTGAGCGCGCCTCCTTCGCCCAATCCCGAGATCCCGAAGCTGACCGAGCACCTCTTCCGGCATGAGACCGGCAAGCTGGTCTCGGCCCTGACCCGGATCTTCGGCATTCACCGCCTGCAATTGGCGGAGGATGTGGTTCAGGAGGCGATGATCCGGGCACTACAAACCTGGCCCTACTACGGGGTTCCCGACAATCCCGCCGCTTGGCTGATGCAAACGGCAAAGCGGCGGGCGCTCGATATCATCCGGCGCGAAAAGCTGTTCCACGAAAAGCAGCCGGAAATCGCAGCCTCGATCGAGCGCCTACCCGAAGAAATTGATGGCCCGCAATTCGAGGACGAGATCCGCGACGATCGCCTGCGCCTCATCTTCGCCTGCTGTCACCCCCTGATCTCGCTGGAAGACCAGACCGCCCTCGCCTTGAAGACGCTGTGCGGATTCGGCATTCCCGAAATCGCCAGCGCCTTTCTAACAAGCGAAGCCGCCATCGCAAAGCGGCTCACCCGTGCGAAGCAGCGCATCCAGGATCAGGGCATCCCTTTCGAGATTCCCGCGGGTGCGGAACTCGAGTCCCGGCTCGATGGCGTTTTACACGTGCTCTATCTCCTTTTCAACGAAGGCTACAAGGCATCGAACGGCCACAGCGTGGTGCGGGAGGATCTCTGCCGCGAAGCCATCCGTCTCGCCAGCCTGCTCGCCGCGCATCCCGCGGGAGACCTGCCGCGCACGCACGCACTCCTCTCCGTGATGCTGCTCGACTCCGCGCGCATTCCCGCGCGCGAGGACGACCAGGGAAACATCCTGCGCCTCAAAGACCAGGATCGCAGCCACTGGGATCACGGTCTCATCGGCGCGGGCATCATGCATCTGGCCAGAGCCTCCACCGGTAATCACCTCAGCGAGTATCACCTGCAAGCGGGCATCGCCGCCTGCCACTGCACCGCGCCGGACTATGCGGATACCGATTGGACCCGCATCCTTTCCCACTACGACCGCTGGGTGGAAATCAGCGATTCACCGATCGTCGCCCTGAACCGCGCCGTTGCCGTCGCCAATGTCCACGGCGCGCAAGCCGGGATGGAAGCGATCAAGGCCATCGCCAAGCCCGAGCAACTGGAGACCTACTACCTCTTCCACGCGGTCATCGGTGACTTTGAAGAGCGCCTCGATCGCCGCTTGGAAGCCGCCGCCCGTTTCAGCAAGGCCATGGAGCTGACCGGCGTCGCCTCAGAGCGCTCGTTCCTCGAAGAACGCCAGCGCGCCTGTGAAACGAACACGCCCTTCCGCCCCGGCAAGCACAAGGGCCCTTCCCGCAGCTCCTGACCGGTCACCGCGAAAGAAAACGACCGCCCGGTTTCCCGGACGGCCGTTTCGCGAAACAACAATGGTCCAATAAGACTTACGGAAGCGGCACTTCCGAGATCGTCTTCAGCACGCGGCTGGCGATCTGGTACGGGTCGCCCTGCGAGTTCGGACGGCGGTCTTCAAGGTAGCCCTTGTAGCCGGCGTTGATAAAGCTGTGCGGGACGCGCACGGAGGAACCGCGGTCGGCGATGCCGTAGGTGAACTTGTCGATGGACTGGGTCTCGTGGAGACCGGTCAGACGCATGTGGTTGTCCGGACCATAGACGGCGATGTGCTCGTCGAGGTTCTTGCCGAAAGCAGCCATGAGCGCTTCGAAGTACTCCTTGCCGCCGGTTTCACGCATGTACTTCGTGGAGAAGTTGCAGTGCATGCCGGAGCCGTTCCAGTCGAGGTCCTTGCCGAGCGGCTTGCAGTGGTAGTTCACATCCACGCCGTAGCTTTCGCAGAGGCGGTTCAGGATGTAGCGGGCGACCCAGATCTGGTCGGCGCAGGTCTTCGAGCCCTTGCCGAAGATCTGGAATTCCCACTGGCCCTTCGCCACTTCGGCGTTGATGCCTTCGTGGTTGATGCCGGCCTCAAGGCAGAGCTCGAGGTGCTCTTCGACGATCTGGCGGGCAACGTCACCGACATTGCTGAAGCCCACGCCGCAGTAGTACGGACCTTGCGGACCCGGGTAGCCACCCTTCGGGAAACCGAGGGGAGCACCGTCTTCCCAGAGGAAGTATTCCTGCTCGAAGCCGAACCAGGTGTCGGCGTCGTCGAGGATGGTGGCGCGGCTGTTGGACGGGTGCGGGGTGACGCCATCGGGCATCATGACTTCGCACATCACGAGGATGCCGTTGTTGCGGCTGCCGTCTGGGTAAAGCGCAACCGGCTTCAGCACGCAATCCGAGCTACGGCCTTCGGCCTGCTGGGTGGAGGAACCGTCGAAGCCCCAGTTCGGAAGCTGCTCGAGGGTCGGGAAGGAGTCGAAATCCTTCAGCTGAGTCTTGCTACGGAGGTTCGGGACAGGCGTGTAGCCGTCGAGCCAGATGTACTCCAATTTGAACTTGGGCATCGTATTCTTAGGTTGTGGTTCGGATCGCGGGGATTCGTGCGGATGATCAGGGGGCGTGCAAGCCCTCAGTGCGTGCATGCGCCAGCACCGACGCCCGAGAAAGCAGTTCGCAGGCCAAGACGCAAGCAAGCCCGGTTTTTTTCTTTTTGCCGCGGCCACGGCAGACGCTCAGATTTGCGCACGAAACGTGACCTCGCCCGACCCCGAAAACCCGTCCCATCCCCTTGAAATCAACTGGTCCGGCATGACCCATGTCGGCAGGTTCCGGACCAACAACGAGGATGCCTTCCTCGCCCTGAATTTCGACGCCCATGAGATCCGCTACCTCGGCAAGACCGGAAGCGGGACCATGAAGGAGTCGGACTACGTTTTCGCCGTCAGCGACGGCATGGGCGGGGCCAAGTCAGGAGAGTTCGCCAGCAAGATCGCGGTGGAAAAGATCACCCGCCTGCTACCTCCCAGCTTCGGCATGGCCGCGCAGCATCTGGAATCCGGCTTCTCCGACATCTTGCGGGAGCTCTTCGAGCGGATCCACGGGTCCATCAGTGATTTGGGCCGCTACTACCCGGAGTGCCACGGCATGGGTGCCACCCTTAGCCTCTGCTGGTTCATGCCCGGCTGGATGTGCTTCAGCCACATCGGGGACAGCCGCATCTATTACCTCCCGCAGGAGGGAGAAATGCTACAGGTCACCCACGACCACTCCCACGTCGGCTGGCTCCGCCGCTCAGGAAAAATCAATGAACGCGAAGCCCGCACCCACCCGGGACGCAGCTCGCTGTCGCAAGCGCTCGGCGGTGGGAACCAGAAGATCGACCCCCACATCGGCCGCGTCCAATGCCGTCCGGGCGACCGCTTTCTCATTTGCTCGGACGGTCTGGTGGACGGCCTTTGGGATCGCCGCCTGAATGAACTCTCGCGAAAGCATCTCTGCGCGGAGACCCTGGTGAACGAAGCCGTGGCCGACTCCGGCCGGGACAACACCACCGCGCTGATCATCGAGGTAAAATAGATCGCATCCACGCGGCAGGTGGCCATCCTTGCCCTGTGCCAGCATCACTGCCAACTCCCGGGTGTGTGATCGTTCACGTGGTCGATCCCTCGGCCCTTGCGGACGAGGACGCGCTGCTTTCCCTAACGGCGCTCGAGCACGAGCAGGCAGCGCGCTTCCGATTTGAGAAGGATGCCCGCCACTGGCGCGCCTGCCGCAGCGCCCTGCGCCGGATCCTCGGGGAGATTCTGGAGATCGAGTCGGTCTTTGTCCCTTTGGACTTCGCGGAGTTCGGCAAACCCTTCCTCCGCGATCCCTTCGGCGACCTGCATTTCAATCTATCCCACTGCCACGACCTCGCGCTGGTTGCGGTTTCCTGTGATGGCCCTGTCGGTGTGGACCTCGAAGCCGAGAACCGCGGCCGGAGCCTCCTTGGCTGCGAACAAGCCTTCTGCCATCCGGAGGAAATGGCGACCCTTCCGGAAGACGAGGAATTACGGAGCGGCACCCTGCTTGACCTCTGGACCGGTAAGGAAGCCCTCTTGAAAGGGCTGGGCACCGGCATGTCCCTCGCCCCGGAAACGGTCTCTTTGATCCCAAGAGGCGAGCACGGCGCCGGCACCTATCCCCGCTTGCAGGGCTTCAAGCTTCATCGCCTCGACCATCCGCGCCTGGAACAACACGTGGCCCGCTTGGCTGCCCCCCTCTCCTCGGAACGGATCCTGATTGTCGGCTAACATCGACATCTTCCACTCCTTCATGGCAAAAGGGCCACGCCGAGCGAATCCATGCCCGATGTGATCCAATTTCACTGCCCTGCCTGCGGGATCTCCCTGCGGGTGCCTGTGGAAGCATCGGGCTTTCAAGGGCCCTGCCCCCGCTGCCGGCAGGAAATCATAGGACCTGACATCGCGACCGGTGCTGGCCCGCGAAGAGTGTCTTCGCCGCCACCTCTCTCTCCGCCCATCCGGCCACCAGTACCGAGCAAGCGCGACGACCCCTTCAATCCCTTCATCGGATCGCAATGGCAGCCCGCACCAGATCCCGGGACAGAGTCTCCGCAGCCGGACTCCCAATCTGAAACTGAAGCCGAGCCTTCACTGCCGGTAGATCCCCAAGAACCCGGAATAGTCGCCCCTCGACCACCGACTCAAACGGAGGCCCGGCTCGAAGCACCACGACTGGTAACTCACCCCCCGGAACAGGAGCCCGAGATTCCAGCACAGCCCCCCGAAGCCCCTTCGGAACCTCGCCCGTTACCATTTTCCCAGCCCTTCCTCGAAACCGCCGCTCCCCCCATCCGCACAGCGGGACCACCCCCACAACGGGATGGCCGGAAATGGACAAGCTGCGCGCTCGTCCTTTCTTCGCTTATCGCCGGCATCCTGGGCTTAGCCACGGGCTTCGCCATCGGATTCTACAAAGCGCCTTCCCAGCAAGCGGCACCGGAAATGCCCGAGCAGCCGGTTAGCCCCCATGTCCCCGAAACCGCTCTCAGCCCCCCAACGCCCGAACGGCCTCTCGAACCAGTTCCTGAAATCACACATGAAGATCAGCCAAGCGGAGAGCTCAAGGTGATCTCGGCACCGGAGGCAGCCCTCAAGGCCTTCCTCTCGGCTCCGGACTGGCGATCACGGCTCAAGCACTCGCTACATGGCGCGAACATCGGTCCCAAGATGGAGACCTATTATGCCGAGTTCGCCGATGGACCGATCAGGCCGATCGCGATCACGGCACAGCTCACACGCAACGACGGGGAATCCGGCGTCAAACTCGCGACCTTCGGAGTCACCACGGAATCGCATTCCAAGCCGATCGATGTAACACTGCTCGAAACTAGGGAAGGCTGGAAAGTGGATTGGGAAACCTTCGTCGAATTCCAGAATGACCACCTCGCCAAATTCGCAGGCGGGCAAGGCAGTGACACCGGAGCCTTTCACGTCGAGGTCCGCACCACCGAGATTACCAAGTTTCCCGGCGGAGAAAACATGGCCGCCTATCGGCTCGATCTGCCTTGGTATGAACAGAGCTATTTCGGCTTCGTCGAGACCGGATCCACCACCCATCGGGGCTTGGCCGCCGCTGTCCGGCCCGGAAACCCGATTGCTCCGGTACTCCAATTGACCCGGCGAAGGACCGCCGACGGAAAACCTTATCTGGAGATCATGGGGATTGCGGCTTCGAACTGGCATCCCGAGCCCGAGTGAATCTCTCCCAAACTTCCGGCGAATCGATATCCCAAGCCCCCTCCGGAAATGGCACTTTCCCCACCGCCTCCGGGTGCCGGGACGCAATCACCCTAGCCCCTTGATCTCCGCCAAGCCCAAGCAGCCGGTCAAAGTGCTCGGCAGCGAAAAGAGCAGGAGGTCCCGTTGCCTCCCCGTGATCACAAAGAACGATCGAGGGCACCGGCTCCCGCAGTGCGGCAAACATCGCCTCTAACAGGTCAGTTGTGACTGCAGGCTGATCCGAAAGCAGCACCAGTACCGCCTCAATATCAGGAGCAAGGTCCAGCAGATGCCTGACTCCGGAGGCGAGCGAACTTCCCATTCCCTGCTCCCAATCCGCGTGATGGAAGGTCCACACCCGGGCAGGACATTCGCGGGCAAGGATCTCCTCCGCGTGTGCGCCGATGACGCGGAGCACCGGATCACAGCCCGCGGCGAGCGCGGTGAGGCATGCGCGATCCAGCAGGGTCACGCCATCAATCTCCAGCAGCTGCTTCGGGGAGCCGAAGCGGCTCGCCTTTCCCGCCGCCAGCACAAGCGCTCCGATCTTCATGCGGAAACGGAGACGGCATGGATCGAGCCCTTGCGGTCGCGCAGGAATCCTGCGGGCGCACCAGCGAGGGCAGCCTGGATCTCCGCAACAATCGCGAGCGCAATCGACGCGGGATGATGCCCGCCAAGATCGAGCCCGACCGGTGCATAAAAGCGATCGGTGACGGAAGGATCTTCGAGAAGCCCCAACGAGCCCAGCTCACCGAGCAAGGTCTCGCGACGCCTTCGCGATCCCAACAAACCGACATAGCCATAGCCCGCCGGCAGGATTTCGCGCAGGAAGGCGAGGTCCGTCGCCAGGTGATGGGTCATCATCAGTACTGCCGTGGAGTCATCGGGCACGTAGTGTTCCCTCAGTTCGTCGGCAGAGAGTGCACGGATTGCTTCCCCCGCCACCCGAGGCGTCTCGGCAATCATCCGCTGCTCTCGCACCACCCGGTGGCGCTGCCAACCAAGTGAAGCCGCGAAGGACAGCACCGGCTCGATGTCCGGCGTCCAACCGACCACGATCAAGCGGACCGGCGGCTCCACCTTTTCGATCAGGGCTTCATCGGAGCCTCGTGATCCGACGCGCGTGCCCGCATCATCGGTCACCAAGCTGATGGGTCGCCGCTCACGGAGTGCTGACTCCACAACCAACGGAAGCGCAGCAGGAATCTCCTCGATCAGAACGTGCAATTTCCCCGGACAGCCGAAGTGCGGACGCGTATCGATCGTCATCTTCCGCGGCGCACCTTCGGCAAACACCTGGCGCGCAGCGTTGGCGATGCCTTCCTCAAGACACCCTCCACTCAGCGAGCCCGTGAAGCTGCCGTCCTCCGCAATCAACATTCGCGCGCCTGGCTGCCGGTAGCTCGAACCTTCACGAGCCACCAGCGAGGCAAGCGCAAGCCTGCCCTCCCGATGCTTGCGGGCGAAGTCGAAGAGAAATGGCCAATCGCTCATCGGCAGATAACGTCAGCTCCAGCTTAGATCCTGTTTCGCCAAGGGCAAGGTGCGGACACGCTTTCCGGTGGCGGCGAAGATCGCATTGCAGATCGCGGACGCTGTCGGCGGCAGCGCCGGTTCGCCAAGCCCGGTCGGCGGATAGTCCGACTTTGCGAAGTGAACCTCTACCTTGGGCGCATCCTTCATCGTGAGCAGCGGATAGTCATGGAAGCCCTTCTGCTGGACCGCCCCATTTTCGACGAGGATCTCCTGGAACCACGCGGCGCTGAGACCATCGATCATCGATCCCTCCACCTGGTTCTCGGCACCGCTGAGATTCATGATCGGTCCGACATCCACACCGGCGGAGAGCTTGTTCACCTTCAGCTTGCCGTCCTTGCTGACGGTCACATCGGCGACCACGGCCACGTACCCGAGATGGCTGAAGTGGAAGGCGATGCCCCTGCCATGGCCGGGCTCGAGCTTCTCGCCCCAGCCGGATTTTTCGGCGACGAGCTTCAGCACGCCCTTCATCCGCGCGGCATTGTAGGATTGGCCACGTCCACCGGTGGCAGGCACCTCGGGCTGATCCCCCAGCAGCTCGAGCCGGAAGTCGAGCGGGTCCTTCTTCGCGGCATGCGCCATCTCATCGATGAATCCCTGGATCGCCCATGCAAGCGCACAGGAACCCGGCGCGCGCCACCAACCCAAGGGCGTGTTGCTAGGGAAAATGGTGCGCTCCAGCAGCAGGTTCGGCACGAAGCGGCTGGGGAATTCATCTCCGCCGAGGTCCGCTCCATTGCCGGTGCGCTCGTCGCTATTGAGGCCAAAGGTCACGAAGTGATCGGCCCAGTGACTGAGCTTTCCGGCATCGTCCACGCGGCCGCGGAAATGGTGCCATCCACCGGCGCGATAATAGTCGTGTGTAAGATCCTGATCGCGGGTCCACGTCACTTTCACTGGAGAGCCTTCCAGCTTCTGCGCGATCGCGGCGCACTCGATCATGAAGTCGCCCATCAGGCGCCGGCCGAAGCCACCGCCGATGCGGGTCATGTGGATCGTGATTTTGTCCTTCGCGATATTCAGCGCCTTCGCGATGCCATCCAGTCCGCCTCCGGGATTCTGGGTTGGCGCCCAGATCTCGACCGCGCCGTTCTTGAACACGGCGGTGCAATTCTGCGGCTCGAGGTTCGCATGAGCGAGGTGTGGATAGTGGTAGCTCGCGACCACCGTCTTGCCATCATCGGGAAACTCGGGCTCGCCGGTCTTGCGGATCTCACCCGAACCCTTGCCTTTCATCACTTCGGCAGCTTTCGCCGCGTGCGCCGCGAAGCTTTCCTTGGCATCGGCATCCCAAGTCACTTGCAAGGCATTCTTCGCCTTGAACGCGCTCCACGTATCCTTGGCGATGATCGCCACGCCCGGCAGCAAGCCATAGTGGTCGCCGCTGCCCTCGATCACGAAGGCATCCGTCACTCCGGGAAGCTTCTTCACCGCATCCAAGTCCGCCTCCTTCACCTTCCCGGCGAAAACAGGGCAGCGCACGTAGCTCGCGTATCTCAGCCCTTCATGCTTTTGATCGATGCCGAATAGCGGCTGTCCGGTGACAATCTTCGGATTGTCCACGCCGCCGATCCGCTTCCCGAGCAACTTGAACTCCTCGACCTTCTTCAGCTTCACCGATTTCGCATCGGGCACCGGAAGCTTCGAAGCGGCGGAGGCCAGCGCGCCGTAGCCCGCCTTTCTACCGGAGGACTTGTGAATCACTTCCCCGGCAGTGGCTTCGCACTCCTCGGCAGGAACACCCCATTCCTTCGCAGCTGCTTCCACCAGCATCGTGCGGGCGATGGCTCCCATTCTACGAAGGTTATCGTAGTTCGTCGGGGTGGACATGCTGCCGCCAGCCATCTGGCGGCCAAAGGCCTTCTCATCGACCGGGGCCTGCTCGACCGTCACCTTTTCCCAAGGCACTTCGAGCTCCTCCGCGATGATCATTGGCAGCGAGGTTTTGATCCCCTGCCCCACTTCCGGGTTCTTCGAGAAAATCGTGATCACTCCTTCCAGAGTGATCCGGATAAAGGCATTCGGGGAAAAGGCAGTGGCCGCGGCTTCCGCGGCGCTCGACCAGGAGCCAAGCATGAAGCCTCCGCCCACCAGCGCGCCGATCCGGAAGAATCCGCGGCGGTCCATCATGTCAGGTGTCGCGTTCATGGCTTACTTGGCGGCGGCTGCGGTGTGGATGGCCTTGCGGATGCGCGTGTAGGTAGCGCAGCGGCAGAGATTTCCGGACATCGCGAGGTCGATATCCTCGTCGGTCGGAGTCGGCTTCTCGCGGAGCAGGGCGGTCGCGCACATGATCTGGCCGGCCTGGCAGTAGCCGCACTGGGCGACATCGAGGTCACACCATGCCTGCTGCAGCGCGGTGAGCTTTCCGTCCGTGGCCAGTCCTTCGATCGTCGTGACCTTCTTGTCACCGACGGCTGAAATGGGCGTCACGCAAGAGCGCATCGCCTCGCCATTCAAGTGCACGGTGCAGGCACCGCACATGGCCATGCCGCAGCCGAATTTCGTTCCTACCAGATCGAGGTGGTCGCGGAGCACCCAGAGGAGCGGGGTGTCCTCCTCGACCTCGGCCTTCCGTTCCTGGCCGTTGACGTTGAGAGTGAAGGTTTTCATGCGGTTTTCCGGTAATCTTCGCAGCGTAGCGGTTTCACCACGCGGCGCAGCCAAAAAACCGGCACGAAGTGAACCGGAGGCTCAGAGCGATTTCGCTGCCGGCTTCTTCCCGGTTTTCTTCGCTTTCTCGCGCATCACGAGATCGAGCAATCCCGGAAAACGCTTCTCCATTTCCTCGGTTCGCACGGAAGTCATGCAGCGCGTGCCCTCGGTGCGTGTCAGCACCAAGCCCGCCTCACGCAGCACCGCGAAATGATGCGAACGCGTCGCTTTCGAGATATCCAGCGGGATATCCCCGCAGGCCAGTTCCCCTTCTTCCATCAGTGCGCGCAGGATTTCGATCCGGCAGGGATCGGACAGCGCTTGCATCACCGTGGGCAGGGTGACGTCCTGAGGTTCGGGGTGACTGTAGGGTTTCATTGCGACACAAAATAGCATACCCTCATTGTTCGACAATCATCGAATTATCGTTTGACGGCGCAGAAATTGGGTTTAGATGTTCGATGAGTCTCGAACAACACGCGTCCCCACCATGGAATTCCGACATCTCGGCGGATCGGGCCTCAAGGTCCCGGTATTGACCCTCGGCACCGGCACCTTCGGCGGCAATGGCCCGCTCTTTTCCGCATGGGGAAACAGCGGCGTCGAGGAAGCGAAGAAGCTCATCGATATCAGCCTCGAAGCCGGGCTGAACATGTTCGATAGCGCGGACGTTTACTCCGCCGGGCAGGCCGAGGAGATCCTCGGCAAGGCCATCGAAGGCAAGCGCGACCAAGTCCTCATTTCCACGAAGGCCACCTTCCGCACCGGCGAAGGCCCGAATGACATCGGCTCCTCCCGCCATCACCTGATCGAGTCAATCAATGGCAGCCTGAAGCGCCTCGGAACCGACTACATCGACCTGTTCCAACTCCACGGCTTCGACGCGCAGACGCCGATCGAAGAAACACTTTCCACTCTCGATGACCTCGTCCGCGCCGGAAAGATCCGCTACCTCGGCGTTTCGAATTTCTCCGGCTGGCACCTGATGAAGTCGCTGGCCATCGCCGAAAAATATGGCTGGGCCCGCTACGTCGCCCACCAGGCCTACTACTCGCTGATCGGCCGCAGCTACGAATGGGAACTGATGCCGCTCGGCATCGACCAGAAGATTGGCGCAGTTGTCTGGAGCCCGCTCGGCTGGGCCCGTCTCACCGGCAAGATCCGCCGTGGAACCCCTCTCCCGGAGAACAGCCGCCTGCAATCGCAGCTCAATGTGGATGTGGGCCCGCCGGTGGATGATGAATACCTCTACCGCGTGGTGGATGCCCTCGACGAAGTCGCCTCGGAAACCGGTAAGACCATCCCGCAGATCGCGATCAACTGGCTACTCCAGCGCCCGACCGTTTCCACGATCGTGATCGGCGCGCGCAACGAAGATCAGTTGCGCCAGAACCTGGGTGCTGTTGGTTGGAACCTCACCAAGGAGCAGGTGGCCAAGCTGGACGCCGCCAGCGACACCGCTCTCGCCTACCCTTATTTCCACCAAGCCGGCTTCGAGCGGAATCCCTCGCCCGTCGCCTGAAATGCTCAATCCACCACCACCATGGACCTCCAACTCACCGGCAAACTCGCCCTCGTCACCGGCTCGACCGCCGGCATCGGCCTCGCCATTGCGAAGACTCTCGCAGCAGAAGGGGCCCGCGTCATCATCAATGGCCGCACGCAGGCCCGTGTCGATGAGGCCATCGCTGCCATCCGGCAGGATGTCCCGGACGCATCCCTCGAAAGCTTCGCCGGCGATCTTGCCAAGGTGGAGGAGAGCGACCGAATCGCCATGGAGTTTCCGGACGTGGAGATCCTCGTCAACAACCTGGGCATCTTCGAGCCGAAGCCCTTCGAGGAAATCCCCGATGCCGATTGGTATCGCTTCTTCGAGACCAACTTCATGAGCGGGATGCGCCTGAGCCGCACCTACCTCCCCAAGATGAAGTCGCGCGATTGGGGCCGCATCATCTTCATCTCCAGCGAGTCTTCCTCCGACGTGCCCGCGGAGATGATCCACTACGGCGTGACGAAGACCATGCAGGTCTCGCTTTCCCGCGGCCTCGCCGGTCTCACCACCGGTACCGGCGTCACGGTGAATACCATCATGCCCGGCCCAACCTGGTCGGAAGGCGTGGAGCAGTTCGTCAAAGATCTCGCCCGCGACCAGAACAAGCCGGCTGAACAAGTGGAGAAGGAATTCTTCACCAACATGCGGCCGAACTCGTTGCTGCGCCGCTTCATCCAGACGGATGAGATCGCCTCCTTCGTCGCCTACGTCGCCAGCCCGCGTTCCGCCGCGACGAATGGTGCCGCCCTCCGTGCCGAAGGTGGCTTGCTCCACAGCCTTTTCTAACAAAAACGAGAACCGCCTCTTCTCCCCTACCCGACATGAGCTCCTCCAGATCCTACGCCGCCCAAAGCGCCACCGCCGCCCTTGCTCCTCTCAGCATTGAACGCCGCGAGCCCGGGGCCACCGATGTCCAGATCGAGATCCTCTACTGCGGGGTCTGCCACTCGGACCTCCATCAGGCCCGCAATGAATGGCACAACACCATTTACCCCTGCGTCCCCGGCCATGAGATCGTGGGCCGCGTCACAAAGGTCGGGCCGCAGGTGACCAAGTTCAAGGAGGGCGATCTCGCCGCCGTAGGCTGCATGGTTGATTCCTGTCGCACCTGCGAAAACTGCCAAGCGGGCATGGAGCAATACTGCCTCAAGTTCCCGACCTTCACTTACAACGGCGAAGACAAGCATCTGGGTGGCATCACCTACGGCGGCTACTCGGATGCCATCGTGGTCGATGAAGCCTTCACCCTGAAGGTTCCCGCCAATCTCAATCCCGCCGCTGTCGCGCCGCTGCTCTGCGCCGGCATCACCACCTACTCGCCGCTGCATCACTGGAAAGTCGGCCCCGGCAAGAAGGTCGGCATCGTTGGACTTGGCGGTCTTGGCCATATGGGCGTGAAGTTCGCCCGCGCTCTGGGGGCCCACACCGTTCTCTTCACAACTTCTCCTTCCAAGGTGGAGGACGGCCTGAAGCTCGGTGCCGATGAAGTGGTGATTTCGAAGGATGCCAACGCAATGGCCAAGCATGCCTCCAGCTTCGACTTCATCCTCGATGCAGTCTCGGCCGATCACGACATCAACGCCTACCTCTCCCTGCTGAAGCTCGACGGCAACCTCACTCTCGTGGGTGCTCCGGAGAACCCGCTTCCCGTCGCCGCCTTCAATCTCTTGCTGCCACGCCGCAGCTTCTCCGGCTCCGCCATCGGCGGCATCGCCGAGACCCAGGAGATGCTCGATTTCTGCGGCGAGAAGGGGATCGTGAGCGAGATCGAGATGATCTCGATCCAGCAGGTCAACGAGGCCTACGACCGCCTTCTCAAGAGCGATGTGAAGTACCGCTTCGTCATCGACATGGCCTCCCTCAAGAACTGAGGAGCCCGCTTTTTACAACAACCGATCCATTATCATGTCCCTGCTTCAACAGCCCATCCGCATCGGTGCCTGGGAACTCCGCAACCGCATCGTCATGGCACCGCTCACCCGCTGCCGTTCCAGTGAAGGCCGCGTGCCGAATGCGCTGATGGCCGAATACTACCGCCAGCGCGCCGGTGCCGGGCTGATCCTTTCCGAAGCCACCTCCGTCACCCCGATGGGCGTGGGCTATCCAGACACTCCCGGCCTCTGGTCGCAGGAGCAGGTTGAAGGCTGGAAGCTCGTCACCAAGGCGGTGCATGAAGCAGGCGGCACGATCATCGCCCAACTCTGGCACGTTGGACGCGTCTCCGATCCCTACTACCTGAATGGCGAACTCCCCGTCGCCCCCAGCGCCATCGCGCTGCCGGGCCACGTCAGCCTGATCCGCCCGCAGAAGCCCTATGTCACGCCTCGGGCCTTGGAACTTCAGGAGATCCCCGGCATCATCGAGGACTACCGCAAGGCTGCCTTCAATGCGAAGGAAGCCGGCTTCGATGGCGTCGAGATCCACGGCGCGAATGGCTACCTGCCTCAGCAGTTCCTGAACGACGAATCGAACAAGCGCACCGACTCCTACGGCGGCAGCATCGAGAACCGCGCCCGCTTCATGCTGGAAGCCCTCGACGCCGCAATCTCCGTCTGGGGACCGGACCGCGTGGGACTCCACCTGTCACCCGCCCTTCCGGCGAATGGCAATGGCGACTCCGATCCCGCTGCGACCTACGGCTACGTGGCCCGTGAAGCCAGTGCCCGCGGCATCGCTTTCCTCTTCGTCCGCGAAGCTCTTGATTCCCCGCGCTTCAGCAAGGGCATCCGCAAGGCCTTCACCGGCGACTTCATTGCCAATCAGGAGCTCACCGCCGGCGAAGGCGAAGAGCTGCTGGAGAATGATGAAGCCGACGCCATCTCCTACGGCCGCCTCTTCATCTCGAATCCGGATCTGCCGCAACGCTTTGCTCTCGGCGCCCCGCTGAACGAACCGGATCCGGGCAGCTTCTACGGCCAAGGCCCGGAAGGATACACCGACTACCCGACCCTCGATCAACTGGCCCAGCCAGCCTGATCGATCGCGCCCGATCTCACACCATGAAGCTGCTCTCCGAAATCCCGCTCTCCGTTCTCGACCTTTCACCGATCGTGGAAGGCGGCACGATTTCGGAGAGCTTCCGGAATAGCGTCGATCTCGCGCAACACGTCGAGAAGCTGGGCTACACCCGCTTCTGGCTCGCCGAGCATCACAATATCCCTGGCATCGCCAGTGCTGCGACATCGGTCCTCATCGGCCATGTCGCGGCGGGCACCAGCACCCTGCGCATCGGCTCCGGCGGCATCATGCTGCCGAACCACGCACCTCTGATCATCGCCGAGCAATTCGGCACTCTTGAGGCCCTCTATCCCGGCCGCATCGACCTCGGACTCGGTCGTGCTCCTGGCACCGATCAAACCACATCGCGCGCCCTCCGCCGCGATCCCACCGCAGCCGATGATTTCCCGGATCAGGTTCAGGAGCTCATCGCTCTCTTGGGCCGCCCGAATCCCGCGCAGCGCGTGAAAGCCATCCCGGGCATGAATTCCCACGTGCCCGTCTGGCTGCTCGGCTCCAGCACCTTCAGCGCCCAGCTCGCCGCCTTCCTCGGCTTGCCTTTCGCCTTCGCCGCCCACTTCGCCCCGCGCCTGCTTCACCAGGCGCTCAAGATCTACCGCGACAACTTCCAGCCCTCCGAACGCTGGCCGGAACCTCACGCCATGGTCGGCGTCCCCGTGATCGCCGCGGATAGCGATGAAGAGGCGCGCCACCTCTCCACCTCCGTCCAGCAGCAGATCCTCAATCTCATCCGCCACGCACCGACACCCGTGCCCCCGCCGATTCCCAGCCTCGATGGCCGCTGGAGCCCGCAGGAAAAAGCCGCGGTCATGGATCACCTCGGCGCCCTCATCATCGGCGGCCCGGAAACCGTGAAATCGAAGCTCGAGGAATTCGTCGCATCCACTGGCGCGGATGAACTTATCATCCACTCCGGCTTCTATCGCCACGAAGATCGCAGGCGCAGCTACGAGATCGTCGCCCAAGCCGCAGGCCTTCCGCGCGTCACGGTTCCATCCGCTTGACCGTGTAGCCCTTCTTCGCAAGGTGGGCGCGCACGCCGTTCCTCCCGGTGTAGTGCGCCGCTCCCGCCGCGAAAAAATGCACCTCATCCGGTGACTTCTTCAGGGTCGCATCGATGTAATTCGCCATGATCACATCGCGATCCGTCAGCAGCCGCTTGATCAGCCGCTCGCCCAGTTCGCGATGCTCTCCTTCGGAAGTCGCCTTCAGTGCCTTGTCGCACTCCGCCTCGATCTTGTCCACGTCTCCCGAGATGTAAGCATCCACGAGATCCTTCGTGGAATCCTTTCTCTCATCGCGGTCCTTCTTCAGCAGGCGCAGCGTTTCCTTGAGCAGCACCACCTGCTCCTTCTCGTTGAAGTCGTGGAATCCCGCGAGCTGCTCCGCCGTCGTCTGCATCCCGGCAACCTTCTTCCCATCCTTTTCCGCCCGATCCCATAGCGCCATGTCAAGCGGCTTCCCGCCCTCCAGTTGGAAAGGCAGCATCGGCAGCATGATCGCGACGTACCAGGTCTTCAGCGGCTGAAAGGGAGTGGAATCCAGCTGCGGATTGATCAGCTTCAACTCCTCCTCAAGCCGCTTCCCCAGCTGTGGCCCGATCGAATCAGAGAGCTGCTTTCCATCGCGCCGGAGCACCAATTGCACCGCCCCTACCTGCGTCGCCGCATCAAAGGGAGCTTCGGTGTGCACCGCCGTCGCCTCCTTGAAGGCCTTCTCCGCCGCGGGGTGCAGCGTTGCCGCCGGTCCTGTTCCCACATGGATCGTGCCGAAAAGATAGGCCGGCTTCTTCACATCCTTCCCCTCGATCTTCCACAGCAGTGGCTTCACCGGATGGTCCGGCTCATCGGCGGCAAACAAGGGTGCCGCCAGCGCGGACGCCAGCCCTGCCAGCAGCACGCGGCAGGATCGGGAGAAGAAACGGGAGAGGAGCATTTCGCCCAAACAATGCCCGAGAACCCCGCCCGGACAAGACCCGGTTTACGCCTCCCGGTCGAGCGGATCCGGGCAGCGATCCCTCAAACGGCAGCGCCCGCAGTAGTCCCCCAGGAAAAGTTCATCCACCCAGCCGACCAGCTTTTCAAGATCCTCCGCCTCATCGGTCAGGAAGCCCGCCTCGAAGTTCCGCTTGTCCGCATGCTTCGCCCCCATCCCCGCACCGGTCAGATTCGGCGACCCCACAAAGGCCCGCTTCCCGTCCGCGATCACCGACTTCGTATGCACCCGCGGGCACAGCACCCGCTCGAACAAATCGCTCTCAAGCAGCACCGGATAGCGGTCGAAGTCCTCGCGGAAACGCGGCCCCGGCTCCTTCGCATGGATCAGCCGCACCGCCACGCCCTCCTCTACCAATTCCGCCAGCACCCGCAGGAACGGCACCGACCGCTTCCCCCGCGCGACATGCATGTCCTTGATGTCCGCCGTGACGATCCACAAAAAGCGCCGCGCCGAAGGCACCAGCTCCCCGATCACCCGGGTGTGGATCTCTTCGTTAAGGATCAGCTCGCGCACGCGGATATTGAAAGCCACGTGCGCGGCTTCGTCGATGCTTCCGCTCAGGCCAATTCCGGATCTTCCGGAGCGCGGCTCGCCCCTTGGCTGAGCAAGGCCACCGCCACCGAACCCAAGCTCACCAAGCCAGCGATCCACGGGATATTGGCCAGGCCCGGACCATGCAGGATCACGAAGCCACCGAGCCAAGCGCCGATCGCATTGCCCAGATTGAAGGCACCGATGTTCAAGCTGGATGCAAGCGTCTGGCTCCCTGAGCCCGCGTGACGCAGTACCCGCATCTGCAAGGGAGCCACCGTCGCAAAAGCCCCCGCACCGAGCAGCCCGGTGAAGACCACCACGGCCGCCTTGCTGTGGATCGCAAAACTCATCAAGCCCAAGACCGCCGCGAGGAAGATCAAGGAGCCGAACAAGGTCGCCGTCAGCCTCCTGTCGGCCAAGCGACCACCAATCAAGTTTCCCACGATCATTCCCCCACCGAATGCCAGCAGGATCGGCGAGACCGCCTTCTCGCTGAATCCGGAGATCCCCGTCAGGATTGGCTGGATATAGGTGAAGACCGCAAAAACCCCGGCCCAACTCAGCACCGTCATCAAAAGCCCGCTCAGCACCTTCGCACCGGTGACAGCAGCAATCTCCGAGCGAATATCGGACGGAGCTTCAGCCTTTCCCTTCTCCGCAGGCACCAGCCACGCGATCGCCGCAAGCCCCAGCACCCCGAGAATCGCCACCGCCCAAAAGGTCGCCCTCCAGCCCAGTTGCAAGCCCAGCCACGCGCCCGCCGGCACCCCGATCAGCGTCGCGAAGGTCAGTCCGGTGAACATCACCGAGATCGCCGAAGCCTTCCGCTCCTCGTTCACCAGCGTCGTCGCGACTACGGCTCCCACTCCGAAGAAAGTCCCGTGCGCCATCGAGGTGATCACCCGCGCCACCATCAGCAACGCATAGTTGGAAGCCACCGCACAGACCACGTTTCCCACGATGAAAATCCCCATCAGCGCGAGTAGCACTGACTTCCGCGGCCACCGGCTTGTGGCGAGCGTGAGCACTGGCGCCCCCAGGAAAACGCCCAGCGCATAGCCGCTGATCAGCAGCCCTGCCGCAGCAATTGTGACCTGCAGATCCGCGGCCACCTGCTGCAGCAAGCCCATGATCACAAATTCCGTGGTGCCGATCCCGAAGGCACCGACGGTGAGTGCGTAGACGGCCGCAGGCATCCGGCCGCCGCCGGAGGGAGAATCATGTGGAGCATGCATAGGCCGCCATCTTACCGCCTCGCCCTTGATTCATCCAATCTCTTGATCTAATCATATCGATAGATGGCAACGATCAAAGAAGGCATCACCGAACTGCGCCACCTCCGCTATTTTCTCGCGGTCGCGGAGACGCGGAACTTCCGGAAGGCAGCCCAAAACCTCTTTCTCTCCCAGCCCACGCTTTCCCATCAGATCAAGCAGCTGGAGATGCAGATGGGTGCACCGCTCTTCGAACGCCTGAGCCGCACCGTGCGCCTCACCGCCGCTGGCGAAATCCTGCGCAAGCGCGCGGTCTCGATGCTCCGCGAGCTCGACGACGCCAAGCGAGAGATCTCCGAGCTGCTCAGCATGGCCAGCGGCGAACTTCGCATCGGCATCGTCTCCACCGTGAATGTCGCCGTGATTCCGGAAGCGGTCGGCAATTTCCGGAACTCCCATCCTGGGGTTTCCGTTTCGGTGCGGGAACTCCAGATGGAACTCCTCGAAGCCGAACTGCTCGCCGGAAATCTCGACCTCGGCATCAGCTTCATGCACGAACGCCACGGCAAGCGCCTCGATACCGAGATGCTCTTCGTCGAACGCCTCGTCGCCGTCCTGCCGAAAGGCCATCCTCTCGCGAAACGGAAAAAAATCACCCTGCCCGACATGCTGACTCAGCCGATGGTCCTGCTCAGCCACGGCTTCTGCACCCGCGAACTCGTCCTCGAAAGCGTTTCCCTCCAGGGACTCGAACGCGTGCTCCGCCCCTCGATCGAAATGAACTCGATCGAGGGAGTGCTCGCCACCGTCCGGCAGACGAACATGGTAACTCTCATGCCCGAATCCGCCGTCCGCTGGGCCGCCTATCCGGACCTCGTCGTGAAACCGCTCGCCGACAAGGCGGAGAATCTCTCCTTCCGCCGTGTCGGCCTGGCATGGGTGAATGGAGGCCATCGCACCGCCGCTGCCTGCGCCTTTGCGGACGAAGTGAAGGCGGTGATCCGCAAGGAAGAGAAGGCCTGCAAGGGCAAGCGCATCAATCCTTCCGCTTCAGCAACGGGAAAAGGATGACGTCGCGGATCGTCGGCGCTCCGGTAAGCATCATGATCAGGCGATCGATGCCGATACCGATGCCACCGGCCGGCGGCATGCCGTGCTCCATGGTCTCGATGAAATCGTAGTCCACCTTCTGCGTCTCCTCGCCGGACTGGTGCTCCAGGCGCGCGCGCTGGACATCGGGGTCATTGAGCTCCGAGTAACCGGGCGAAATCTCCTGTCCATTGATCACCAGCTCGTAGACCTCCACGGTCTTGCCGCCGGGGCTCAGCTTCGCGAGCGGAACCAGCTCGCTGGAAACGCGGGTCACGAAGCAAGGATCGAAAGACTTCTCCTCCACCAGCTTCTCGAAGACCTGCTGGACAACTTCGTGGTCCTCCATCTCGGGCGAGATCTGCACGCCGAGTTGGTCGCAACGCTCGCGGCGCTGCTCCGGGGTGATCGTGAAGAAATCCGCACCCGCCGCTTCCGCCACGAGGTCGTTGTAATCCGCGCGCTTCCAAGGACGCTCCAGATTGATGGTGCGGACGACATTGCCTTCCTCATCCTTGTGCTCCAGCTTCAGCGTGCCGCGGAACTTCTCCGCGAGGTGGCAGATCAGGGATTCCACAAGATCCGCCATGATCTCGAAGTCGGCGAAAGCCTGGTAGGCCTCCAGCATCGTGAACTCCGGATTGTGGCGGCGGGAAATGCCTTCGTTGCGGAAATTACGGTTCAGTTCGAAGACCTTCGTGAAGCCACCTACCAGCAGGCGCTTCAGGAACAGCTCCGGCGCGATGCGCATCGTCAGCGGCATGCCCAGCGCATTGTGGAAAGTTTCAAAGGGACGCGCCGCGGCACCGCCGGGGATGTCCTGCAGCATCGGCGTTTCCACTTCGAGGTAACCGCGCTCGTGGAAGAAGGCGCGCATCTCTGCCACCATCTTGCTGCGGGTCACGAAAACCTCCGCGCTTTCCTCATTCGACATCAGGTCGAGGTGGCGCTTGCGGTACTTGATCTCGCGATCCGCCACACCGTGCCACTTGTCAGGCATCGGCCGCAGCGACTTGGAGAGGACCGTGAACTTCGACACCTTGATCGATGGCTCGCCGGTGCGGGTCACGAAGGTTTCACCCTCGATGCCGAGCCAATCGCCGCGATCAAGGCATTCGAAAATCGCGAGATCTTCCGGCGAGAGCTCTTTGATCGAAAGGTAACCCTGGATCCCGCCGTGAATGTCACCCACGTGGAAGAAGCAAGACTTGCCCATGTTTCGCAGGCCGGTGATGCGGCCGGCCACCTTCACTTGCAGGCCCTCGGTGAAATTCTCACGCAGATCACCCGGAGTGTGCGTGGTTTCATAGGCGGAGCCGTAGGGATCCACGCCGAGTTCGCGCAGTTTACCCAGCTTCTCACGGCGGACGGCGATGAGTTCAGCTTCGGTGGAATGCGGTTGAGTTGCTTCGGACATGGCGGCGCAGGCAGTAAAGGGCGGAGGCGAAAGAGTCCAGAGCCCAAATACAAGACACTGAAAAAGAAAGGACCGCGGCCCCGGCATGGACAGGCCCCGAATACGGAAAACCGCGCCCGTCCGGAGCCGGACGCGGTACGAATCCCCGATCAAAGAAGGGTTCAGGGAACTTGGGTGACCACCAGACGCAGGAAGGATTTCCCTTCGCTCGCGCCCGCGACGCGGAAGCTGCGCAGCGCAAATCCGGCTGCCGGAACAGTCACTCCCGTCGTCACTGCCGTGACTTCCTCCACGCTGGCATCCCAGTTCGAAAGATCGGTGCTGCCTTCTACCTCGTAGCGGATTCCATCAACCTCTGCAATGCGACGCCCCCCCTCAGCAGTGAAGCTCGCTCCGTTGCGAGCCGCGATCGTGAGCACTCCGCCCTGCACTTGCGGGACGATCACGCGGACACCCGGACTCGTCAGTTCGGTCGGATTGCCCCCGGTGGCAAACTCGATCAGGTTGGCCACGCCATCGGAGTCGCCATCTGCATCCGCTCCGGTCAGGGCCGCAGGCAGGCCGGTGCCGAGGATCCAGCTTTCAAAGGCCGTCTCCGCGGCACCATTCGTGACATTCAGGAAGCCATAGCCCGCGAGATTCGGATGGATGTGCTGGGCACCGGAGCCCGGCGCGCCCCAGACACCGGTCGCAAGGGTCTGACTGCCGATCACCACCGAGCGCACGGTATCCACTTCCGCGTGATAGAGATCCAGCGTCGCCGTCGAAGCGATGTTCAGTGTGCTGCGATCGTCCAAGGTCGGATAGATCATCGCCAGCGTCCCGGCTTCCACCTTGGTCGGGCCATTATAAGAGCTTGGCTGATCCAGCAGCAGCGTGCCCGGCCCCTTCTTCGTGAGACCGCCATCCTTGTGCGCACCCACCTCGGGGGAATGCGCCAGTTCCTGTGAAATGGATGCCTCCTGGCCATCCGCGATCTCGATCTTCAGACCTTTCTCGCCGATATAGGCATGGGTGAGGTTCGAAATGAAGGGACCACCGAAGAAGTTCGCCCCCGGGCGGATCTCCGTGCCGTTGAAGTTCACCGTCCCGCGCGTCGGGGCGCTGCCGCCGAGACCATCCACCGTCAGCATGCCGCCATTCAGGTTCACCATCGCATCGTCCCGATTCAGCTGGATATTCCGCGCGGTCGCAGTGCCGCCATCCAGCGTGAAGATTCCCCAGCCATTGCGGCCCACCACGATCTGCCCGTCGTCGAGCATCAAGGTGCCTCCGGTCTGCACATAGCTGCCGCCGGCACCTCCGTCGCCCACCCACATCGGCCCGTTGACGAGATGGAAATCCCCGGAGCCCATCGAAATCAGGCCGGTATTCCCGTTGCCGATCACCACCGCTCCATCCGCAGCCTGCCCGCTTACATTCACGGTGCCACCATTGATCAGCATCTTGGAAGTCGTCGTCGCGTCGCCATCACGCCCCACCGAGATGAAACGGAAGCCACTGAAGGAAAGGCTCCCTGAGTTCACCTCCACGCGTGAACCCTTCGAGACGTAGGTGCGGGTGTTCGCCACGGTCGCGGTGAAGTTCGCGCTGCCACCATTGACCAGCAGCGCATCGTCACCGCTCTGCTTGCCGATGTGTACCGCGAAGTTGTTGTTCGCGGTTTGCGATCCGGAGGTGACGACATTGAGCGAGCCGCCGCCGATCTCATAGGTCCCCGAGGAGGTCCCGCCATCCGACATGAACCAGCCGCGGTCGATGCTCGAATTCACGACGCCACCGGTCTGGACAATGGAAGCCGGCTGGTTGATCGAGACGATGAAGTAATTACCCGTTTGGCTCAGCGTGCCGCCGTTCACCTGAAAGTCTCCGGTGCCGCCGCTACCATTCAGGAAGCGACCGTTCTGGATCGTCAGCGAGGCGTCGCCGGACAGTGTGGAAAGCGCGGCGCGGTCCAAGTTGCCATTCCGCACGGCAGTTCCGGTGCTCATCTCAATCGCTTCGGTGGTGGCAGGAACCGTGCTCGGATTCCAGTTCAGCGCATCGTTGTAGTCGGTGCTATTCGCCCCGGTCCATAGCGTGGCACCTTGAGCGGAAAGAACGAGGGAGGAGGCCAGAAAGGCGCGATGAAGGACGTAACGGTTCATAGAGGTTCGTGTGGTCAACGGGGCGGCAAAAAGCCCCTCGAACCCCGTTCTCTCAACGCCCGCTTTGAAACGCTTTCGCCTTTAAAATCAATTGCTTTGGGTGAACGTCTTCACCCCCTCGAAGGTTGTTGACGTTATCGTCACGGAGAAATCCGACGCCATTCCGATCTATTGATTTCAATGAAAATATAATATAACCATTGCATATTGCAGTTAGATTATAATCCCGGTTGCCTTCCACAGCCGGAGTGCCGGAAGCTCGTCCCGTATGCACGCGCTCTCCGCTTCGTTCTTCCTCCAAATGGCCGTGATCCTCGTGGTCTGCCGCTTGGTAGGCCTCCTGGCGAAAAAAGTCGGTCAACCGCAAGTAGTCGGGGAGATGATCGCGGGCGTCCTGATCGGCCCCTCGCTGCTCGGGTATTTTTGGCCGGATCTCATGTCGGCGATTTTCACGAAGGAATCCCGCGGCATCCTCTACGCCGGGGCACAGCTCGGGGTGGGACTCTACATGTTCCTCGTGGGCCTTGAGTTCAATACTTCCCACTTCCGCTCGCGTGCTCGCAGCGCGGCCTGCGTTTCCGTCGCCGGAATGCTCGTTCCTTTCATCCTCGGTGCGCTGCTCGTCCTATGGCTGCAACACGTCCCCGGCATCTTCTCTCCGAAGGTCCGCTACTTTGAAGGAGCTCTCTTCCTCGGCGCGGCAATCGCGATCACCGCCTTCCCGATGCTCGCCCGCATCATTTCAGAGCGCGGCCTTTCCGGAACTTCCCTTGGGACCCTTGCCCTCGCTGCAGGTGCCATCGATGACGCCGCTGCATGGTGCGTGCTGGCCGTGGTGCTCGCCACCTTCGGCGCTTCGCAGCCGCTGGTTGTCGGCGGCATGACCATCGGCGCGGAAGTGGTCGCCATCGGCGGTGCCGCACTTTACGGCATCGTCGCCCTCACGGTCGGACGCAAGTGGCTCGCCGGACTTGGCCGCCGGGCAGAGAAAGCCGGCGAAGTCAGCCAGCCGATGATGGCCCTGGTGCTCGCACTCTTCTGCCTCGCTGCATGGTACGCCGACATCATTGGCGTCCACGCCGTCTTCGGTGGCTTCATCCTCGGCATCGCAATGCCCCGTGGCGTCTTCGCGGACGACATCCGGAAGAAGATCGAGCCCTTCGCCGTGGTCTTCTTGCTTCCCATGTTCTTCACCTTCTCCGGCCTGAACACGAAGCTGAACGTGCTGATGCAGCCGAATCTCATCCTCGTGGCCGTGGCCATCCTGCTCGCCTCCGTGCTCGGCAAGGGCGTGGCCTGCTGGGCCGCCGCCCGCCTCAATGGGGAAGACAATGCCACCTCCCTCGCCGTCGGCACCCTGATGAACGCCCGCGGCCTCATGGAGCTCATCATCATCAATATCGGCCTCCAGCGCGGCATCATTGGCGAGGCCCTGTTCTCCATCCTGGTCGTGATGGCCATCGTCACCACCCTCATGACCTCCCCGGTCTTCGAACTCGTCTACGGTCGGAAGAAAAGGGAAGTAGCAATACCCGCCGATGCGGCCGGAGCCTGAGGCGAACACCGACAAAAGCACCGCCCGTCGCGGTGCTTTCTCGTTTCAGTCTGCAGGATCAAGTTCCAAGATCATCATGCGCTGGGGCCCCTTCTCGTTCGGAAGAACATGAAGCAAAGCAGCAGAGCTCCTCGGAATCAGCCTCTCGGCTGTCGGAGTTCCTCTGGCATCCGTGCCCCTGAAGCCGGTTCTCATGGGGCGAAACTTCACATTGGCGGAGGAAGCATCGCCTAGAAACTCGGCCGAAAACGAAAGCTCCTTCACCTCGTCCCAAGGGACGCGGAACTCCCCGCTCGGAATGACCACCTCGGGCAGCTCGATGACCGGCGTCTTGCTGGTTTCCTTCATCTTCATCGCCGTCTCCCTCAGGATCGAAACCACTGCCGGCGAAATGCTCCCGTCCCCGAAACTTGCCCGGGCATCGTCATTTACTTCAATCAAGGAACCCCGGACTTTCAAATTCCCCTTGATCGCGGGTAACAGCTCGTATCCGGCGGCCTCGAAATCCGGGACTTCCACCCCGATCACATCGACCGGGGTCACCGTGATGAAAACCACACCATGATGCCCGGGCATCACTTCCCCTAGGGAAATCGCCATCGTATCTCCAGGTGCCAGGCTCCCCGTGGCCGCACCCTTCCGGTGGACCAACTTGTCCCAAGCGACCTCGATGTTCACTTCATCCTCGAGCCGCTCGGTCCCTTTCTCCCAAGCGGCCACATCCAGCGCAAAGTGCTCTCCCGGAACGAAGCCGTAGCCGATCCGTGCCTCCACCCGGAGCTTCTGTCCTTCCAGTTGTGATTCCAAGCGGTAGCTCCATCCCGCGAACCCTTCGGGTCGTTCCCCGGGGTTCTTGGCGTCGGGCTGCCATGGCGGTTTCGCGGGATTTTCCCGCACCACTTCGATCATCGTCGCCTCGCCGGCCCGCATGGTGACCACCGGTGGTGTCATCAGCATCGCTCCCTTCTCTTGGGCTGCCTCCCTCATCAGCAATTGCATTTCGGCATCCGTGCGAACCGAAGCGTTGGCTGCCAGTTCGTCCGTTGTGACCAGAACCTTCATCCTCACCTTCACCTGAACGATCTTTTCCAATCCGCCTTCTGCTTGGTTTGGTTCATCCTCCGCAAATGCCATCCCGCCGGACGGGCTGTCCTGCACCACGCCGAACTCCCCCGCTCCAGATAAAGTCGAAAGGTCACTACCGACCCGCACCCCCGAGATAAGCAGCGCGACCCCTAACAGGCCACAACACGCCGAGAGGAGGACCCCCTTTTCAAATGGCGTCCCGCTGCCCGGCGTGGCTTCGAGGATCGTGACAATTCTCGCCCTCAGCGCTTTCAGCCTCTGCTTGCGAACCATGGTGACTGCCAGTGGATTTCGGGAAGTCTGCCGGGACGCCATCGCGATCAGAAACTCGCCATAGGTCGACCGGTCCTCATCATTCTCCGCCGCCGAAAGATCGCAGATGAATTCACGCGTGATCTTCCATCGCGCGATCAGGAGATGCACCACCGGATTCCACCAATGAATCGCACGGATCAATTCAAGGATCATGGTCCAACGTGAATCCCCACCACGCCAGTGGCGCAGTTCGTGTCGCAAAGCCCACCGAAGCTCCCGCTCTTTATCCTGCTCCAGCAGATAAGCCGGCACCACGATCAGGGGACGGAAGAATCCGGCCACGCAAGGACTCCCGCTTCCGGATGAAGTGCGGAAAGAGTCGCGCGATGGAACGTCCCCAAGGTTCTCGGAAAGCCTGCACCACGCCTCTTCATCCATCGGATGAAGGGAACGTCGCCAACTCACGATGCGCAGGGAAGCGATGCCCAGACCAAGTAGCAGCACGCCTCCACCCGCCGCCCAGCCATAGGCCAAAAGAGCATCCGGACTCGGCAAAGCCATTGGCTTCTTAGCTTTCACCGCCACGGCCGACTCTTGGACCCGCGCCGCCGGGATGCGGATCACCGTCCATTGTGGCAAGGCTGCGGGAGAGACTGACACTCGGTCCGACTTACTCCTCTCGGCCGTTTTCTCACCTGTTCTCCATGCGGAGAACCAAGGAAGAATCGCAATCGCAAGCAGTCCCGACAAGGCCGCCACTGCGACCCGCTGCGGCTTCCGCATGAAAAGGATGGCCGCGAACACCAGGATCGAAAGACCCGTCGCATGCAGCGCGACATTGAACAAATAATGCTCCGGGAAGTTCACGCCTTGCCTCCCTTCCGGTGATCTTTGATCAGGTCGTTCAGCTCCTTGATCTCCGCATCGCTCAAGCCTCCCTCTTCCACCAGACAGCGCACCAGCGAAAGCCCCGACCCGCCAAAGAGCCGCTCCTTCAGCTCCGAGAGGATCTTTCCACGACCACGCTTCTCCGGTACTGCCGCGCTGTAGTGGCGCACCTTTTCCCCGTCCTCATGCCTCAGCCAGCCCTTCGCCTCCAGCCGCGTGAGCTGCGTCTGCAAAGTGTTCCGGCTAATCGGCTCGGCACGCTCGGCATTGACTAACTCCAGCAGCGCCGCCACCGGCACAGGCTGCTTCTGCCAGATCAAGTCCATGAGCGCCTGCTCGGCGGCGGAGAGTGCGGGAAGCGATTTCATGATCGTCAAACCACACTGACGACAAATGTCGTCACCCGTCCATCCAAAAATGACGACATTTGTCGTCACGCAAGGAAGACTCCAACAAGGCGGCCGGGAGATAGCCTGGGATAGCCACACAACACACCCCCTTCTAGAGCCCCAACGGGACGGACGGCAGATAGCCTAGGATAGCCGCGCAACACACCCCTTCTAGAGTCCCAATGGGGCGGTCGGCAGATAGCCCAGGACAACCGCACAACACGCCCTCTTCCAGAGCCCCAACGGGGCGGTCGGCAGATAGCCCAGGGTAACCGCACAACACGCCCTCTTCTAGAGCCCCAACGGGGCGGTCGGCAGATAGCCCAGGGTAACCGCACAACACGCCCTCTTCCAGAGCCCCAACGGGACGGTCGGCAGATAGCCCAGGGTAACCGCACAACACGCCCTCTTCTAGAGCCCCAACGGGACGGTCGGCAGATAGCCCAGGACAACCGCACAACACGCCCTCTTCTAGAGCCCCAACGGGGCGGTCGGGAGATAGCCCAGGACAACCGCACAACACGCCCTCTTCTAGAGCCCCAACGGGGCGGTCGGGAGATAGCCCAGGGTAAGCGCGCAGCGCGCAACCCTGGGTCTTCACGACCAGGGTACTGCTCCCTGAAGGGGAGCCGGGAGGCCCCTAAGTTCCTTCATCTCCATTAAAGCCGACCTTGGCAGTAGAAACCCACCCTCGCATCTGCGAATCTCTTGGCAAACATGTTCCCCGTCCACGCACCCATCCTCTCCTGTTCGCCCCCGCGAAGCGCGCTTCGTTTGATGATTGGCAGATTGATGATTGGTGATTTCTCCCTCCGCCCGCCTGTTAATTTCCCTGATATAACAGGCGGAACAGGTGGCAAATTTCAAAGCCTCGGAATCCCACCCCCTCCCGAATCGTGACAGCCACAGAAACATTCCCGCTTTACCCGCGTTCCCTCCCCATGCTCCGGCCGCTTCTCCTGGCAAGTCTCGCTTTCATCCTCCCCGCAGCGGCCCAATTCCACCGGGACGATCCCTATCCGCGCATCCACGACCCCTCCACCGTTGTGGACGATGCCGGAAGCACTTTGATGCTCTGCACCGGCCACGGCGTGCCGCTGCTCAAGCGGGAGGCCGATGGCCGATGGAAGCGCGAAGGTCTGCTCTTCTCCGACTATCCGGCGTGGCACAAGAAAGAGATCCCCGAAAACCGAGGTCACCTCTGGGCCCCGGACATCATCCGCATCGGCAGCCAATGGTTCGTCTACTACTCGGTCTCCAGCTTCGGCTCGAACGAATCCGCCATCGGCCTGGCGACCAACAAGACCCTCGATCCCGCCTCCAAGGACTACGCCTGGAAAGACGAAGGCATGATCATCCGCTCCCGCGGCTCGAATCACTACAATGCGATCGACCCGGCGCTCATCATGGATGATGGCCGCCTCTGGATGAGCTTCGGCTCCTTCTGGGAAGGCACCCAGCTCATCGAGCTCGATCCGAAGACCGGCCTTCGCAAGAACGCTGGCCAGCAGCCGATCCGGCTCGCCACTCATCAGGAGATCGAAGCCCCCTTCATCCACAAGCACGGCGACGACTATTACCTCTTCGTGAATTGGGGAAAATGCTGCAAGGGCGTGGACAGCACCTACGAGATCCGCATTGGCAGGAGCAAGCAGATCACCGGTCCTTATCTCGACAAGGAGGGCGTGGACCTCAAGGACGGCGGCGGCGCGCCGTTTCTCGCCACCGAAGGCAAGTTCATCGGCCCCGGCCACGCGTCCATCTACAAGGAAAAGGGCCGGGAGATGCTCGTGCACCACTACTACGACAAGGACCGCAACGGCAGATCCGACCTCCGCATGCTTCCCCTCGAATGGAAGGACGGCTGGCCGCTCATCGCGAGATAGAACCGTAGAACGGAACTACCACCTCCATCCCAAACCAATCGTGAACCCCAAGGCATCGATCCCCGGATTCGGATCCGTCTGCCCGCCGTTCGAATGATGGATGAAGTACGCCCCGCCTAATACCGAGAGGTTGTTCGAGATCTCCTGCCTCATCCCGAGCTGTGAGAACCAGTTCAAGGTGAAATCCTGCCCCTGTCCCTCCGGCTCACCCGTCGAGTTCGTCCAACCGACCCCGCCCCCGATCGAAAAGAACAAGGAGGTCTTCTGGTTCGGAAACCAATACTCGATCGAAGGCGCGCCCGAGATCCCGAAGTAGTAGTCCTCAGGACCCTCCACGATCGACTCCGTCAGCAACGACACCCGGCTTCGCACCACCAGCCGCGAACCATCATCGCCCGCGAACCAATTCAATACCGTGGGACTGCGCAGCGTGAACTGCGTCGGGGCAATCTCATAGTCGATCGCGGTATTGTTCCCGATGTTCCAGAGATAACCGGATTCCAAAGTGAGTTCCCAGGCATCAGCCGGATGGGCGGCATCATTCGCAAGGGCCAGCGAGGCAGTGGCAAGAAGGAGAGCAATCGGTTTCATGGGGCGGTCTTTTTTCTCAAGGAAGGTCATCTTCATCCCCCGGTACCGGCGGGATGAAATCCTCACGCTGCAAGAGGCGCTTGATGTCGAGATCGTCGAGCAGATCCTCCGGCGTGCGGATCACCGTCGAGGCATACGGGGCGATCCGGTCGAGCTCCGCCACCGCGCAGTGAACCATCGAGGTCACGATGTCCGCATCATAGAGCTCCCGGTCGAAGAGGTTGGTGATCCGGAAGACCAGCCGCTGGCGATCGAGGTCGTATTCGAAGCCTCCGAGGTTGAGCGTCTTGTTCGCCCGGGCGAGCAACTCCAACAGGTAAGGCTGGTGCTCCTCGCTCACCGGCAGCGGCATCTCGCCCATCACTGCCAGCGCATTCATCGGAATGTAGGCCTGCACGACCATCTCGATCCGGGTGTGGTGGGCCGAAAAGACCGCACGCAGGACATCGCGCCCTTCCACCGGCTCGCAATGCCAGCCGTTTCGCCCGAAGGCATCTTCTACCGATTGGATCTGACGGGATGGCGGTCGCATGCGCGGAACATGAACATCCGGCGCCGGACGTCCAACATTGATCACGTCGGGCTAGGCGGGGATCCGTCCACGGATCGCTTTCGAGAGGAGTTCGCGCCGGTCCTTGGCGATCGGCGCGAGGGAAAGATGGATGCCGGAGGTCTTTTCTTCGGAAAAATGGAGCGTCAGCCGGGAGGCATCCACGTCAGCCCCCGTGATCTGGGCCCAAGGAATGACCTGCATCCCCGACTCCGCCCGGAAGAAGGGGAAGACCTCCACCCCGATCGGGCTGAGCAGGATGTAGGCGTGCTTCGTGCAACGCCAGGCCACCCGCAGCGACAGTCCCGCCAAAGCCAGCGGGACGATCCCCCAGGCCGGGTGCGGCAGTTGGGGATTCTCCGCGCGATGCGGGGCCAGCAGGAAAAAGACCAGCGCCGCCATCACCAGAACCGCCCCCGCAATCCAGAATCCGGTCGCCTGCCCGGCCCGGGTGAAGCGCAGTTCCTTGTGGGGTTCGGAGACGGCCATGTGCGCCAAACTTCCTCAGGACCCCGCCTGATGGGAAGCCCATTCCGGCGAGATTCGGCTTGCAGGAGGCCCTCCGACGCGTTTCTTGGTCAGCGTGCGCAGCTGGTTTACATGGCTCCTGGTGTTCGGCGTGATGGCCGGGCTATGGGGCCGTGTGCTCTCTCTGGATCACCAGCACGGGAAAAAGGAGGTCGCGGCATGCTGCGATCACGACCACTCCCACGATGGCTCCGATTCGCAGGGCGATGCTGGCGACCACGGGAAGGATTGCCCTCCGTGGCCGCACGACCATCACCACACCTGCTGCCACCAGGCACCCTTGGCTGGTGCCGAGATACCGAACCCCGGCCTCGTGCCCCCCGGTGCCTCTTGGCTTGGCGTCACTTGGTCGACGGCTCTCCCTCCGGACGAGCCGGTCTTTGCCTTGGACAAGCCTCCTTTGATCTGAGCATCGCCTCCCGATGCTCCGGCCTGCCGTACCCACGGCCCGCCGTCCTTCCGTGAAGGCACCTTGATGCCCGCGGAGTCCCTCAAGTCCTTTGTTTGACTCATCCGTCCAAGGTTTTCCAACCAGGCGGTTTCTACCTTTATCCATGTATTCTTTTCTATCCCGTACCGCGGTCGTTTGCCTTCTCGCGGTATCCGCGGCCAAGGCCGAACCCGGTGTCATCATCTCGCTCGAAAGCGTGGGTGGCCGGATCAAGGCCCAAAATCCTGATCTCGCCGCCGCCCGGCTGCGCATTCAGGAAGCCATCGGCCGAATGACCCAATCCGGACGCCTGTCGAATCCGGAACTCGAAGTCGAAGCCTCCCACGATCCACGCTTCCGCGAGCGCGGGATCCAAGTCGGCTTTTCCCAACGCTTCCCGGTCACGAACCGGCTCGCCTTGGAAAAGCAAGTGTCCGCCACCGAAGTCAAGGTGGCCGAAGCCGAAGTCCGCGAAGTCCAGCGCCAGCTCGTCGCCCAAGCCCGCGAGGGCATCGTGAACGTGCTGGCCATCCGGAAGCGCCGCGAACTGCTGAAGGAACAATCCGCGCTCTCGAAGGAGTTCTCGGACTTCCTCACCGGCGTCGCAGAGAAGGGCGAGGGCTCACCCCTCGACGCCGGACAGGCGAAGCTGGAAGCCACCAGCCTGGCGCTGGAGATGCGCCAGCTCGATGCCACGGAAGCGGCAGCGGTCGGCGAGTTGAAGCCACTGCTCGGCGTGCGCCCGAATGAACCGCTCTATGTCGGAGGAGCGCTTCCGGAAGCAGCCATTCCCGCCGCTGCGGTCGATCCCTCGAAGCGCCCCGATTTCCAAGCCGCGAAGCTGGATGCCAAGGCCGCCGCCCAAGGCGTCGCGCTGGAGCAATCGAAGCGCTACGAGGACATGGAGGCCGGAATTTTCGCCGGCGTCGAACGCACCGAAGACGCTCCCGAGGGCTATGACCGCGAAGGAATGGTCGGGCTGCGAGTCAAGATCCCCCTGCCCTTCTGGAACAAGAACGAAGGCGCGGTGCAGGAGGCCCAGGCGAAGCAAGAGCGGAAGGAAAAGGAAGCTACCGCGCTGGCCCGGAACATCCGCCTCGAAGCAGAGGCCGCGAAGAACGAGATGCTGCAGTGGCAGAAGCTGGCAGTGGAAACCACGGACACCCTGCTGCCCTTGGCAGATGAACAGGCGAAGGCTTCGGAGGAGGCCTACCGGAAAGGCCAGGGAGAACTCCAGGCCGTCTTCCGCAGCCGGGAAAAACGCATGCAATTGCAGGCCGCCCGCTTGGACGCCCTGCGTGAATTCCACCTGGCCCGGGTCCGCTACGAGTCCGTGCTCGCCAAACCTTGATCACCCTTCTTTCACATTCATGAAACCTTTTGTTAGACCGCAGCTCGCAGCATTCCTGCTCCTGCTGCCCTCCCTTGCCCACGCTGCCGCACCCGCAGGAACGGGCACCGTCCTGCTGACCGAGGAGGGCGTGAAAAACCTCGGTATCGAAACTGTCGTCGTCGAAGAATCGACCTTCGAGGAAACCGCCTTCGCGCTCGGCCGCATCGAGGCCATGCCCGGCCATACCGCCACCGTTAGCAGCCGGATTTCCGGACGGCTCGTTGCGCTGGATGTCCAAACCGGAGATACCGTCAGCGAGGGCCAAGTGATCGCTAAGGTCGAGAGCCGCCAGCCCGGTGATCCGCCCCCCGTGATTCCCCTCACCACTCCGATCAAGGGTCTGGTGATGCATTCCGAGACCCGCCTCGGAGATCCGGTGGAGCCGGACAAGGCATTGCTGGAAATCACCGATCTCTCGGAGGTCCACGCCGTGGCCCGCGTGCCGGAATATCACGCCGGCTCGATCAAGCCGGGAGCCAAGGCGAAGATCAAGGTAGCGGCCCTTGGCGAAAAAGAATTCGAGGGCGAACTCCTGCGCTTCGGCACCTCCGCCGACCAGGAAAGCGGCACCATCGATGCCTACTTCAAGCTGGCGAATCCGGAAGGCATCCTGCGTCCTGGCATGCGGACGGAGTTCAGCATTATCAGTTCGCTGCGCGAGAACGTGCTCTCGGTCCCGAAGGAATCGCTGCAAGGCAATCCGGCGAACCGTCACGTCTATGTGAAGCACACGACCATCCCGAATGCCTTCGAACGCGCCAACGTTCAGGTAGGTGAAGCCAGCGGCGATCGCGTGGAAATTATCGACGGGCTCTTCCCCGGCGATGAAGTGGTCACACGTGGTTCCTACTCGCTTGGCTTTGCAGGCGGTGGCGGTGGCATGTCGCTCAAAGAAGCGCTCGATGCAGCCCACGGCCACAAGCATAACGAGGACGGCTCCGAAATGACGCCGGAACAAGCCGCCGCGGCGAAAGCCGGAGGCGGGGAAGCGGGTCATGAACACGGCGAAGCGAAGGGCAGTAGCTCTCGCGAGCTCTTCTTCATGATTTCCACGGGTGTGCTGGCGGTGCTGCTGGTGATCACTTCGATCACCAAGCGCAAGCCGCAGGACGAAACCACTGAACAAGCTTGAGACGATGCTAAACGCACTCATCCGCTGGTCGCTCCGCAGCCGGGCGGTCATCATCGGGCTTGCCCTGCTGCTTTCCGTAATGGGCTTCCAAGCCTATCGAGAATTACCGGTCGAAGTCCTTCCCGACCTGACCAAGCCCACGGTCACCATTCTGGTCGAAGCCCCCGGACTTGCTCCGGAGGAAGTGGAGACACTCGTCACCCAGCCGATCGAAAGTTCGCTGATGGGCATCTCCGGGCTCAATCGCCTGAGATCGAGTTCGGACATCGCGCTCTCGCTCGTCTTCGCTGAATTCGAATGGGGCACGGATATCTATCAGGCCCGCCAGTTCGTCCAGGAACGGTTGCAAAGCGTGAGGGAGTCCTTGCCGGAAGGCACACAGCCTTACCTCACGCCGGTTGCGTCGCTCATGGGCGAGATCCTCCTCATCGGCGTCCGCAGCCCGGACGGCAGCACCGCTCCAATGGATGTCCGGACGATCGCGGATTGGACCATCCGCACGCGCCTCCAAGCGATTTCCGGCGTAGCCGAGATCCTCAACATGGGTGGCGGCGTGAAGCAGGCCCAGGTCCAACCGGACCCTTGGCGCATGCAGGCCCTTGGCGTCTCCATCGAGGAACTCCAGCAAGCCACTCAGGAGGCAGCGACCAACTCTACCGGCGGCTTCATCGATAAGGGCTCGCAGGAAATCATGGTCCGCAACCTGGCGATGACAGTCCAACTCGAGGACATCTCGAAGACCGTGATCAAGCTGGTGAACGGTCGCCCCATCAGCATCGCGGACGTCGCGAAAGTCGCATGGGACACCGAGCCAAAGCGGGGCGATGCCAGCGTGAATGGAAGCCCGGGCGTGATCATGAGCGTCACCAAGGCGCCCGGCTTTGACACCGTGGCACTGACCGAGAAAATCGAGAAAGCGATCGAGGAGCTGAAGCCCGCACTGCCGGAAGGCGTGGAGGCGATGATCCTCTTTCGCCAGCGCGATTTCATTGATCGCGCGATTGATAACCTGAAGAACGCGATCGTCGAAGGAGCAGTGATGGTTACCATCGTCCTCTTCCTGTTCCTGCTGAACCTGCGCACCACCGCGATCACGCTGATGGCGATGCCCCTGAGCTTCGCGATCACGCTCCTCACCTTCAAATGGATGGGGCTAAGCGTGAACAGCATGACCCTGGGAGGTCTCGCCGTGGCCATTGGCATGGTCGTGGACGATGCCATCGTGGATGTGGAAAACGTCTTCCGAAGGCTCAAGGAGAACTCAGCATTGGCCGAGCCCAAGCCGAAGTTGGAAGTCATCGCCAAGGCTTCCGGAGAAGTCCGGAACTCGATCCTCTATGCGACCATCCTGATCGTTCTCGTCTTCGTCCCGCTGCTCGGCCTGACCGGGGTGGAAGGCAGGCTCTTCGGACCGATCGCAATTGCGACGATCGTCAGCATGATCGCTTCCTTCGTCGTCTCGCTCACGGCGATCCCGGTGCTCTGCTCGCTCCTCCTGAAGGAACGGATGAAGCCGGGTCATCACGAAGACGGCCGCCTGGTGAGCCTGCTCAAGGCGACCCTGAAGAACACGCTGCTTCGCCTAAGCCTGCGGCAACCGACTTTGGTCATCGCCATCGTCTCGATGCTGCTGGTGCTCGCACTCATGCTCTATCCGAAGATGAGCAAGGACTTCCTGCCCGCATTCCATGAGGAAACCGTGATCGTCACCACCGGTGCCGCACCCGGAACCTCGCTGGCGGAAATGGAGCATCTCGCAAAGGCGGTGGAAAATCAGATCCGCCAAGTCCCCGAGGTGAATCACATCGGCCGACGCATCGGTCGCGCCGAGCGGAGCGACCATATCGTCCCGATCTCAAACGCGGAGTTCGATATCGACTTCAAGAAGGGAGCGAGCAATCGCACCAACAAGGAGATCCTCGAAGACATCCGCCAGCGGGTGAGAACCGTCCCCGGCACCTTCAGCGTGCTTTCCGGACCGCTATCCCACCGCATCGCCCACTTGCTAAGTGGCGTGACAGCTCCAGTGGCCGTCAAGGTCTTCGGATCCGACCTGAACGTGATCACCGAGATCGGCGGAAAGGTTCAGGCCATCGCCAAGACCATCCCCGGCTTGGAAGACGCGAAGCTCGACCAGCAGGCTCCGATTCCACAGCTCCGTATCGAACTGGATCGCGAGCGGGCCTTGGCACACGGCGTCACGCCGGGTGAGCTGAACTCCGAACTCGCCACCCTACTCGGCGGCGGGAACGTGGCACAGCTTCGCGAGAACCAGCGCACCATCGATCTGGCGATCCGCCTTCCCCTCGAGTGGCGCAGCGATCCGGAGAAAATCCGCGAGCTGCCGATCCACACCAAGACCGGTCGCAACATCCCACTCAAACTGGTGGCAGACGTGCGTGAAGCTTCGGGCCCCAGCTCGGTCTTCCGCGAGAACACCCAGCGCCGCTACGTGGTTTCGATCACGCCGACGCAGCGCAATGCGGGCGAACTCGTGCGCCAACTTCAGGAGAAGGTGGCGGAGCAGATCAAGATGCCGGAAGGAGTTTTCGTCAGCTACGAAGGTGAGTTCCAGGCGGAGCAAGCCGCCGCACAACGGATCGCGATCCTCTTCAGCATCATCCTCGCGGTGATCGTCATGCTGCTGTGGTCCTATTTCCGCAGCCTGGTGCTGGCAGTCCAGGTGCTGCTGAACCTGCCACTCGCCCTGATGGGCAGCTTGGCGCTCACGTGGATTCTGGTGGGAAACATCAGTATCGCGACCCTGGTAGGCTTCATTGCGGTCGGCGGTGTCGCCGCACGCAACGGGATCATGATGATCTCCCACTATCTCCATCTGATGAAGCACGAGGGCGAAGCCTTCACGGAGCGGATGATCGAGCGTGGCACACTGGAGCGATTCGTTCCGGTCACCATGACCGCGCTTTCCGCAGGCATCGCGCTGATTCCCTTCGTGAGATCACTGGGGCAGCCAGGCAAGGAGATCCTCAGCCCGGTGGCGATCTGCATCGTCGGCGGACTGATCACCTCCACGCTGCTCGACTTCGCCGTCACGCCGGCCGTCTTCCGGCTCTTCGGCAAAAAGGCCGCCTTGCAAGCCCTCCGCCTGCAAGCACCGGCAACGCATTGAATAAGTTCACACGGACTCTCGTTCCAAAACAAAACCGACCATCAATACGAAAACCATGAAACCAAACCTGTTGATTCTGCTGGCACTGCTCGGAGCGCCCCTGGCCTTCGCCGAGGACAAGCATGACCACTCCAAGGAGACCAAGGAAGAGCACGCGGCGCATGATCACGATCATGACGACCACGATGAAGATGAGCACGACCACGGCAAGAAGGGCCCGAACGGAGGCATGATCGTCGACTCCGTAACCCCGGCTATCGAGGTCTCCGTGGACAAAGGCCGCAAGGCCCGCATCGTCTTCCTCGACAAGGAGAGCAAAGCTGTGGATCTCGAGAAGCAGGTCGTCACCGGCACCAGCGGAGAACGCTCCAATCCGGTGAAGCTCACCTTCACCGCGGGCAAGGACAAGGACGCCAATGTCCTGATTTCCGACAAGGCCCTGCCGGAAGGTGCGCACGTCCCGATGATCCTCGTGATCAAGGCGACTCCGGACGCCAAGGCGGTGACTGCTCGCTTCGAGCTACACCTCCACTGATTGAATAAACAAAGAGCCTGCGGGGAAAGGTTGACGTCTCCAAACCCGCAGGCCCTTTTTAATTTCTCAATGCTGATGCAATCCCTGCAGCCCCTGCCACCCGTGCCAGGCCATGTAGCAGGCAAGCAGCACGAGCAGGGCGCTCGAGAAATAAGGAGCCTTCCGGATAAAGTTTCCGAAGCCTTTGAAGCGTTTCTCAGCATGCCGCACGCTCCACGCTGCTGCCGCGCCTACCGAGACCATCGTTAGCGCCAGCCCGAAGCTGAAAGCCGCCACCAAGGCGAAGCCCAGCGTGTATTGCTTCACCTGCATGCAGACCAGCAGGACGGTAAGCGCGGCAGGACAGGGCATCAGGCCGCCCGTGAGGCCGAAGAGAATGATCTGCGGCGTGGTCACCGTCCGGTTCGCAAAGCGCCTGCGGATGTCCTCCGCGTGAGCCGCCTCGTGCGCGTCCTGATACTCGTCCTCACTTTCGTCGTGATGGTGGTGGTGGTGACCGTGGTCATGCCCATGACCGTGAGCATGCTCGTGATCATGATGATGGTGGTGACCATGAGCATGATCATGAGAGTGCCCGTGATCGTGCCCATCTTCTCTGAAGGACACCTTGTAGCGATGCGAGTGATCGTGATGCGAAACCTCGATCGAAAGCTCGAACTCATGCGGCTCGGGGACTTCTTCCACCGACTCTAGAAAGCCCTCCTTCGTCACGAAATGGAACACCTGCTTGCTCCCGTCAGACCGGGTGGTCTCGACTTCCACCGAGGAAGGATCCGGCACCTTCGTTTTTCCATGCTCGCTGAACTTGAGGCGGAAGACCGGCGGCACGCCGTCCTCAAAAACGGCAAGCTCGATGATCCCGTGCCCCGTATTGATCACCTTCGCACCCTCTTCGGCATGGTGATGATGGTGCTGGTGATGCGCCGCCACATCCCTGCGGGTCCGCCAGAACATCCAGATCGCGAAACAGAGGATAATGATTCCGGAGGCGATCTGGAAATAGGGCTCTGTCGCCTCTGCGCTCCACTTGCTCCCGAAGCGCAAGGCCAGCGCGGCGAGCGCCCAGATCACCAGCGAGTGCGAGATCGCGGCGGAAACTCCCAGCAGCACCGCCTGCAGGATGGTGCCGCGGATCGCGATGATAAAGGCAGCCATCATCGTCTTCGAGTGCCCCGGCTCCGCCCCGTGCAAGGCACCGAGCAAAATCGCAGTCGGAATGAAAACCCAGAGATTCGTCGCGCCACCGGCCAGTGCTTGGGATAAATCGGTCACAGGAAGGACCATACCCCCTACCCCCTTATCGACAAGCCGGGAATTGCGTGATTTACTTTCCTACTTCAAGACCCCTCCGTCCCACCGACCGACATGCATCTGGATTCCTACGAAGAGAAAAAGGCGTTGAAAATGCGCCTCCGGAAAATCGCCGGCCAAGTCGCCGCTATCGAGAAGATGGTGGAGGAGGACCAAGAGGTTCCGGACGTCCTGATGCAGGTGGTTTCGGTAAGGAAGGCGCTCAAGTCCTTCTCGGAAGTTCTCATCCGCCAGCACGCGCACGAATGCCTCGAGCACACCCCGGACGCCGAGCTGAGCCGGAGAAAAATGCGAGAACTGCTGAAGGTTCTGGAGCGCTATATCGAGTGAAACGGGAGCAAGGCTTGGGGAATATCCCCTTGACCCCTGACTCCCACCGGTGCGACTGATAACGAAGATGCGACGGGTGATTGCAGCATTCTTGCTGGCTTGCCTCGGGATGATTATCCCGTTGGCTGGCTCCCCCGTGCGTTTCTGCGTCTTGGATCACAAGGTGCTGATCCAGGGATCTGACACCTGCAGCAAGGAATCGAAGAAGAAGTCATGCTGCCCGGACTGCCGTGAAAAGAAGAGCGAGGGCGATCCTTGCTGCCTGGAGGTCGATCACCTCCCCGATGCCACGCCGCCCGCCTCGCCGGACAGCGTGCCACCGGCCTTGGTGATGGATCTTCCGGAACCAATGTTCATGGCGCCGGTAATGGCACCCGTGGTGGAGCAGGTCTTCATCGCGGCGACGCCGATCCGGGGGCCTGATACTCCCACGGCGCATCGAGCCGTGCTCGGAATCTGGAGACTGTAAAGACGGCGGCCTTCCCCGCTCGTTCGTGGCCATGCCTTCGCGTGGCCCTTTTGCCTGCCCGTTTCGCAGGCGCAGTTTCACTGATTCCCTTTCATGACCCCTTCCCTTGATTCTCTGACCCGCCCGGAAAGTGGCGGAACGCCCGCCAGGCGAATGCCTGCCTGGCTGATCCCTTCGGGCATTGCCCTTGGATTTGCTGTCCTCTTCCTCGCCCTTTTCAGGGACCGCTTGCTTCCCGCCCCGGACGTCAAAACCGCCGTGGTGCTCACCACCACCGGCGATGCGAAGAACGCGTCGGCCTCCGCCTCACCCGGAAACATGCTTTTCCAAGCCAGCGGCTGGATTGAAGCGGATCCGCTGCCGGTCAAAGCCACCGCCCTGATCGATGGCGTCGTCGACAAGGTGATGGTCCTGGAGGGCCAACTGGTGAAAGAAGGCGATCCACTCGCCACGCTGATCGATGCCGATGCCAAACTCGCTCTTGCTGCCGCAGAACGACAACACGCTGCCATGGTCTCCGAGTGCGAGGCTCACCAAGCCTCCATCGAGACTCTGAAGAAGAAACTGGAGGGCGCGGCCACCCGGATCACCGCGGCCAGAAGCTCCGAGGACGAGGCAGAGGATCGCTATTCCCGGATCAAGAACCTCAAGTCTGCCATCTCCGAATCGGACATCGTCTCCGCTCGTCTCCGCTATGAGCGGGAGCGCTCCCTCCATCTCGCAGCCCAAGCCGAGGCCGCGGAACTGGAAGCCGAGATCAACCGGGTCAATCTGGAAACCAAGGCCAAGGGCGATGGCATCGATGGCGCATGGGTCGCTGTCCAAAAGGCCAAGCTGACCCTTGAGCGAACCAAGATCCCGTCCCCCATCAGTGGCCGGGTGCTGCGCCTGAATGCCGCTCCCGGACAGAAGAAGATGCTACAGATGGACGAAGCCGAAAGCTCCACCATCGCCACGCTCTACGATCCCGCGAAGCTCCAGGTGCGCGTGGATGTCCCGCTCGCCGATGCCGCAAACCTGAGCGTGGGCCAGAAAGCGAAGATCCGTTGCGGACTCCTGCCCGACAAGATCTTCGAAGGCGAGGTCACCCGCATCACCGGTGAGGCAGATCTCCAACGCAATACGCTGCAAGCAAAGGTCCGCATCCTCGATCCCATCGACCAACTCCGCCCGGAAATGCTCTGCCGCGTCGAATTCATGGGGAATGCCTCCATGCTCACCCAAGCCGGCGGTGCGCTCGCCACCTGGATTCCGCAGGAAGCTGTGGCCGATGGGGCGGCATGGGTCTGCGATCCCGAAAGCAAACGCGTGAGCAAGCGCAGCATCCAAGCCAGCAACGAAACCCGCGAAGGCATGGTCCGCATCTCGGAGGGCCTGAAGCCCGGCGAGCATGTCGTCCTTTCACCCCAAGGCCTCGATGAAGGCCAGCGCGTCAACCCCAGCCTTGTCACCCAATGAGCGAACCGATGATCCAATGCCGCGGCCTGTCAAAGAGCTACCGCAAGGGCAACAACGTGGTCACACCGCTGGAGAAGCTGGACCTCGATGTCCCGCGCGGAGAATTCCTCGCGCTGATGGGGCCCTCGGGTTCTGGCAAGACCACGCTTCTGAATCTGCTCTCCGGCATCGACTCGCCGACTGAAGGCTCGCTGGTCATTGCCGGCAAGGAACTCGCAAAGCTTTCCCGCCGGGAACTGACGAAGTGGCGGGCATCCCAAGTCGGCTATATCTTCCAGCTCTACCATCTGGTGCCGGTCTTGACCGCCTTCGAGAATGTCGAACTGCCACTGCTGCTCTCGCCGATGTCGAAGAAGGAGCGCCACGTCCGCGTGGAATCCGCACTCTCACTCGTCGGTCTGCATGACCGGATGCATCACACGCCCACCGAACTCTCCGGCGGCCAGGAACAACGCGTCGCGATCGCCCGGGCGCTGGTGGCCAATCCTTCACTTTTGGTAGCCGACGAACCCACTGGCGACCTTGATCGCGAATCCGCGACCCGGATCCTGGATCTGCTGAAGCAGCTCTCCCGCGAGCACGGCAAGACCATCGTGATGGTGACCCACGATCCCCGCGCTGCCGAGTCCGCGGACCGCACCCTTCACCTTGAGAAAGGACTCCTCGTATCATGAACTGGATCCTGAATCTGCTGAAGCTCTCCTGGACGCAGCTGGTGCGTCACAAGGTGCGTTCACTTCTGACAGTGCTGGGCGTGGCCTCGGGCATGTTCCTCTACACCGCGGTGGAAACCCTTCAGCGTTCACTTGCCAAGGCGACCGAAGCGAGCGCCGCGGACACGACGCTGGTGGTCTATCGCCAGAACCGCTTTTGCCCTTCGGCGAGCCGCTTGCCCGAGCACTATGCCGACGAGATCCGGCAGATTGACGGCGTTCGCGAGGTGATCCCGGTGCAGATCGTCGTGAACAACTGCGGTGCGTCGCTAGACGTGATCACCTTCCGTGGTGTGCCTGACGACCAGTTCGCCAAGTTCGCGCCGGAGATCCAGATCATCGATGGAAGCATGGCGGAATGGCAGAAGCGCGGGGATGGAGCCTTGGTAGGCGAGGTCTTCGCCAATCGGCGTGGCTTGAAGCCTGGAGATCGCTTCGATGGAGCCGGTGTGACCGTCACGGTCTCGGGGATCCTGCGCTCCCCTTTCCCGCAGGATAACAACGTCGCGTATGTGAAGCTGCCTTTCCTGCAACAGGCATCGAAGGCGGGCCTCGGTGTAGTCACGCAGTTCAATGTCAGGGTGAATTCGTCAAAAGATCTCGCCCCCGTGGCCAAGGCGATCGATGAGCGTTTCCACTCCGATCAGCAGCCGACCGACACGAGACCCGAGAAAGCTTTCTTCGCGGAGACCGCCGGGGAACTCATCCAGATCATCGGCTTCACCCGTTGGCTCGGCGTCGGCGCCGTGCTTGCAGTGACCGCATTGGTGGCGAATGCGCTGCTACTGGTCGTGCGCGGTCGCGTGAAAGAAAATGCGGTGCTCCGCACCCTCGGCTACCCGGGACGAGCCATCGCCTGTCTGGTGGTAGGTGAAGGCGGCATGCTCGGGCTGATCGGCGGGATTGCCGGTGTGGGTCTCTCCGCCGCGTTTCTCCGCTGGCAGAGCTTCACGATGGGGAACGAGGGACAAACGCTGGCGATCCAGCCGGACACTACCGTGATTTCCACCGGCATCCTCTCGGCCCTCATCTTGGGTGTCCTTGCGTCGCTGTGGCCTGCTTTCCAAGCGATGACCCAGCCAATCGTTAAAAACCTCCGAGGCTGATATGCTGCCTTTCAACTATGCGGTGCGGAACCTCTTCCGCTCAAAATCTCGGCTGCTTCAGACCATCGGGGGCAGTGCCCTGGTGGTGCTGCTGGTCATGGCCGCGGTGGCCATCAATGCGGGGATGAAACGCGTGCTCTCCGCCTCCGGTTCGCCGCACAATGTCATCTTCGTCGGCGCGGGGTCGGAGGAGAGCATCCAGCGCAGCGAGGTCGCAGAGACCGCCGCAGGGATCGCCGAAGCGGCGGTGCCGGGCATCAATGAGACCCTCGGTGTTCGCGCCGTCTCCAACGAGATCCACTACATGAACTTCGTCGATCTCGAGGGAGGCATCCGCAAGCAAGCAATGTTCCGCGGAGTCACGGGGCAGGCCCTGAGGGTTCACCCCGAGGTCCGGGTGACCGAGGGCAGTTTCCCTGCCGCCGGGCAGGTGATGGTTGGCCGGCTTGCATGGCGGAAGCTGGGCATCGGCGAGAACGCCCTGAAGCCCGGAAAGACCATCGTGCTGGATGGCCAAAAGCTGACGATATCCGGCAGCTTTGCAGCCCCCGGCACGGTGCTTGAATCGGAAATCTGGGCCACGCTCGGCGATCTCCGGGTTCTCGCGAAACGTGACACCGTGTCCTGCGTGGTGCTGCGGCTCGACAATCCCGAGGACTTTTCCGAAGCCGATCTTTTCGCCAAGCAGCGCCTCGATCTGGAACTCAGCGCTCTGCGGGAAAGCGACTACTACGCGCGACTTAGCACCTTCTTCAAGCCGCTGCGCGCGATGACCTGGATCACCGCGGGCCTCATCGCTGCCGGAGCGCTCTTCGGCGGGATCAATACGCTCTACGCGGCTTTCGCCTCACGGGTCAGGGAAATGGCGACACTTCAGGCGATCGGCTTCGGCCGTGGCTCGCTGCTCGCCAGCTTGATTCAGGAAAGTACCCTCGCCTGCCTGACCGGCGCTTTGCTCGCCTCGGTGATTGCAGTGCTGCTGCTGGATGGCCGCACCATTCCTTTCTCGATCGGTGCCTTCACCCTCGAGATCAGCCCGGCAGTCGCCATCACTGGCGTTCTCACGGGCCTGCTCCTCGGCTTGATCGGTGCGCTTCCGCCGGCGATCCGCTGCCTGAAGCCCGCCCTTCCCACTGCTCTTCGATCTTCTTGAATCCATCCACGAACCAACATGAAACCAAGCATCATCATCCTCGCTGCTGCAGCGGCTCTTCTCGCCTCCTGCAAGGAAAAGGAAGCCACCAAAGCCGAATCCGCACCAGCAACGAGCTCTGCCGCTCCTAGCGCCGAACTCTCCAAGATCCTGGCCGCAGCCCCTTCCGGGGAAGCCAAGGCGATCCACGTCGTCCGCACTTCGGTGAAGCCCGGCGACGAGATCACGATCTCCGGCAAGATCATGGGGACCGAGTCCCCCTTCGTCTCCGGCCGCGCCGCCTTCGTCCTCGGTGACACCGAGACACTCACTCCTTGCAATGAGCAGCCCGGCGACGAGTGCAAGACCCCATGGGACGTCTGCTGCGAGACCTCTGAAGAGATCAAGGCAGGCACCGCCACCATCCAGATCGTGGGAGCCGATGGCCGCGTGCTGAAGGAGAACCTCGAAGGCACCGGTGGCTTGGCAAAACTCGCCAAGGTCACCGTGACCGGGAAGGTCGCCGAAGGCTCAACGGCGGATGCACTTGTGGTGAACGCGACCGCGATCAAGGCAGGAGACTAACTAGCCGTTCTCCAGCCAGTTCATCATCGGACGCAGGCGGAAGAGACAGGTATCGCCATAGACCAGATTCCTTAGGAAAGGCATCGCCGCCGGATTCTTCCGGAATGCGGCGGCGACCGCCCGCCTCTCGTTTGGATCCAGCAGTCGCAGGCCGCAGTCCGCAAGGTGCAGCGCCGCATCCATCCGGAGTTCCGGATGGGAGGGATCGGAAAGCACGCTCGCGAGATCAGGGAGAGCACGTTCGAAGTTCCGTGCTTCGATCGCCACACTTGCCCTGAGCAAGCTCACATCCGCGGCATAGCGGCCATTCGGGAAGCGCTTCTGAAAGACCTCGATCTCGTCGTCTAGGCCCACCAAGGCAGAGCGGTCTGGATTCAGGCCCTTACTCATGCGCTTGTATCCTCGTGGGATCGGTGCCTCCGGAAACTCGAAACCCCGGACCTGCGGGACACGGCAATATCGGCGAACCTGCTGCCGGAGCAAAACCAAGGAAACTGCCTCGGCCTTCGGGGAATCAGGATATTGCTGGAGATAGGTTCGCCAAGATTCCTCGGAGCCTCCCGCATGATGACGCTGGAGAACCGCAAGCAAAGGGGCTAGAGGCACCCAGTCCCCGTCCGCCGGAGGCGGAGGCACATCATTCAAGCGCAAGTCGGCATAGCGCCGGAACAGATCCGCGCTGACTCCGGGAACGGAGGCTGCAATCGTGAGATCATCAAGGTGATTGACGGTCACGAGCACCGTGTCCGCCACCAATTTGGGACGCAGTTCTTCGAAATCCTTTTGCCATGTGGCCAAGCGAGACCTGATGTCCTCTATTCCGGCTTCGTCCGCAGTTGGCAGCCTTCTAATGCCATCCATGATCCTTTTTGCCGCGCCCTCCGCACTCGGGTCCGCCTCGTACCAAGACCATCGGGAGCCGTCCGGATGACTTATCGCCCAAGCCATCGCCTCGGCCGCACGCCATGAGGAATAATCACCGGCCATCCAAGGCTGGGTCATTCCCGGAGGAGTGAAAGTCCAGGTGGCTGCCCGCAAGGCTTCCGGGCTTGCCGGATAATCTTTTCGCAGACGCCCAACCAGACTTGCTGATAGCGCGGCGGCATCCGTTTCCACCGCGCGTGCCAAGCGGTAATGAGAGAACTCCGCCAAGCGGAAGATGGCTTCATTCGCTTCCTCCAGAGCCGGGGCTGCAATCTCTGGTGCCTTGGACCCTGCCGCTTTCAGGAAGTGCTTCAAGGCGTGGACCAGTTCATCCCGCGAATCAAGTTCCTCGGTGATCGCCTTCTCAGACAAGCCCATGAATGCCCCGTTCTTCCTACGGATGAGATCGATCTTCTCAGGCTCGCTTCCGGCATAGTCGAAGCAGTCCTGGAGCGGGAGCGTGACTTTCCCACGGAGTTCCTTCCAACGGCGGCCAATCCTCAGGTGCTGGGCCGATACATCCTTCCCTTCCTTCTCCGCGTCTTCCGCGATCTCAATCGCTCCGGCGAGGGATTCGATCTCCTGTTGCCAGCCGGCTTGGTCCATCGAGAAACGGGGAACATAGTAATCCGGATACCGGCCCTCCGTGGGCTGGGTCACGAAGGGATCGAGGTAGCGACGGGCCATGTTAAAATCACCCGCAGCCAAGGCCCGCATTCTCACAATCCCGCGGAGCAGCTCTGCCTCCCGGCTGTCGTCAGGCAACCTTCCCAAAGGAGCCGCAAGCTGATCCAAGGAGCCGAACTGGGCGATAGCATCGATCCACTGCGTCAGCTCCTTTCGCAGATGAAGGTAGGGAGGCCTCTCGTCGCCGGTGAAGTATCCTTTGTTAAGCACGAGCAAGTCCAAAAAGGCCTCGCCTGCCTGATCTCCACGAAAGCGGGCGATTGCTTGGTCGAAGGCGGTGTTCCTGGTGATCACGCTATCCGGGAATTCACTGCGCAATGCCTGATAAACCGCAGCGGCCTCCCCATAGCGGCCGCATGCGGCAAGCGCCGAAGCATGGCCGTGGAGAAGCTCGTCGGATCGCCGCTGTCTCAAGGCCTGCTCAAACAAAGTCTTCGCCTGCTCTGGCTCGCCCTCCTGAAGCGACGCCCAACCAAGAATCTGCAGCGAACCCGGATCGACAGGCTGCCCCGCCATGGTTTTCACCACCGCTTTCCCCAAGGAGACCAGTCCCTCCTTCGCGAAAGGCTGGGCGCGATCATTGAGGCTCCGCACATACTTCACGGCATCCCCCTCTTCCTCAAAGCCAAGGACTCCCGGCATCATCTGGGAGCGCATCGCGGGGTCCAGAGCTTGGAATACGAAGAGGCGGGCGATCGCTGGCTCGGAGGCGATCTGCGCCCAAGGCATCGCCTCAACGAGCAACGTCATCTGATAAGTGTCGTGTTCCTGCTGGAAGAGCTCCGCGAAGAACTTGTCGCACTCCAACATCACCGATCTCACGACCTCACGGCTCGGCTGCATTTTAAGACGCTCCAACTGGAGTCGAATGGCCGTGGGATAGTCCTCCCGGTCCGCCGATACGGCAGCAAGCCAACCCCGGAGATCCGCCACAAAGCGCCCCTGCGGATAGCGCTCCATGTTCACACGGAAGTTTTCGGTCGCGGCATTCCTGAGTGCTTCCACCTCATGGCGATCCACCTTGGGAGTCTGCCGATTCAGCCGGCGCGACTGTTCCAGAAGGCTTCTTCCCTTCATCAACCGCGCAACCTCCGCCCGAGGATGATCCGGCCAAGTAGTCACAACCGCTCCAAAGGCCTCGGCCGCCTCCGCAAGCTTGCCGTTTTCGTAGAGATAAGCCGCTTTCTGGACCTCATAGTTCGGCTTCAACTCCTCCGCGGAAGACGCCATCGCCTTATCCAGCTCGGCCACTCCCGCTCCGATCCTTTCCTCGTAGCCCCGCATCGCCAAAGCATAGTCCTGCTCGCTCATGTTCCAGCGCTTGGAAGGCGGTGAGCTGATGAAGCCCGCACGCTCCCCCAGCTTGCCCAGCCGCCAGTCGAGATAAGGACCAGCCAGAGACATGATCTTGTCGTCGCTGGCGATCTCACGCAGCTCGATCAGATAGTTCGCAACCCTGAGGCGGAAGTCACCTTCACGATTCCTCTCAAGAGCTTGATCAATCTTCGCCAACCGTTCCGCAACCGGGAGCGGCGGCAATTCCTTCGTGAGTTCCCCGCATCTCCGGATCATGTCCGCCATGCTCGCCGCATCTGCCGCGGCTGGCTTTGCCTCGGCGAAGAGCTCGCGCCAACCCTTCCCGGGATAGCGCTGCGGGTAGTGGTCCAGCGGTGGCGGTGCCTGGTAAAAGTAGGGGCCGCAGGCGAGGACGAAGGGCGCCGCCAACAGAAGGACGCGACGGTTCATGGGAGTGGTTGTGGTGGAGAAGCATCGAGTGACCAGCGGAGCTCTTGATGATCCTTCACGGGGACTAGGCCGGGCTCACTTGCGATTTCTTCATCTACTCCCAAACCGGCGAAATGAATCACTATTTTTCGTGAAAAATTGATGGAGATCGGACTGCCTTCCGGGAGCGAGGTGCGGAAGAAATCACCCGGCCCGGCATGTGCGAACGAACCCGGCCGATCCGACTCCAGAGCCAGCTGGTGCATTTCGCCGCCGGGCTTCATCACGAGGTCACCGGGGCCTTCATTTCGCAGGATGATCCTGCCTGCGGAATCGCGCGTTGCCTTGATGGAAGGAAACGGTGATTCACTCCTTGCAAGCGCCGCGAGGTGTTGCGGCGAGCGGGATGTACGGAGACCCGGTCCAGGAAGTGCAAACCATACGATACCGCTCGCGCCGGACGAAAAAGATGTGCGGATCAAGTGCTTCAATTCCTCATTGTCAGGAGCACGCCAGACCAGAAGCTGATCCGCCTCGACCGAGGTTCCCTGAAAGTTGATCGACCGGTCCGCGCGATAGGCAGCTCCGCCGCTGAAACCGGAAAGCGGTTTCAAGGATTGCATGTCGGCCAAGGCTTCCGGTGACCATTGGCGCAAGTGGCCGACCAAGCTGCCGTCCGCCTTGAAAAGCGTGAGCCGCTCGAAGTTCGGCAAGCCTGCGCGCCATGTTTTCCTACACTTCTTCCAGCGCTCGATCCGCCGGGCTGTGTCCGTCCCGGCCATCGGCACGACTTTCCCTGCCACGACGTCGCCGGGAGGATCCGCAGTGAGATCATAGAACATTGGCACCAGCTCATCGACCGTCTCCGAGAAGCGAGGAAATGCCGGAGAATCGATCCAACTCGCGAGGGCAGTCACCGAGACCTTTTCCAAGCCGAGCTCCGAGCGGAGTTCGGAAACAAAGACTCCGAAACGGGGCAGCAGGCGGACCGGGCAATCGTAGTCGAGTTGGATTGCAGACGGGACTTTGCCATCGAAGTGATGGCGTAGCCATTTGGCCAAGGAGGCAGCTGCATCCGGCTGCTCCATCATCGCGGGGCCAGGATCCAAGCGGAGCACCGGGGTGGCGGAGCCCAAGACATCCGCGGTGCCGAGGGGGCGCGGCGACCATTCGCCATTCCTCCAGCCGAATTCAACGATCTGCCGGTAGAGAGGACCGCTCCCGGACTTTCGAATCGAGGCGGTCTCACGCTCAGCCAAGGCGCTGGAGCGATGCCAGATCCAGAATCCAGGCGCCTGGTCCTGCGACAAAGGAGAACTGGCGGGGGATGCCTTTCGTTCGCACCCGCCCGCCAGCAGTAAAATCAGAAGCAGTGGCCGCAGATGCTTCACTTCAGGGAATCCAGCTCCACCTTGCGGAACTCGACTTCGGTGCCTTCCGCCTGCAGGGCGATCTTGCCCTTGCTGGCAGTGGACTTGCTGCCGTGATTCACCTCGGTGCCATTCACCCATACCTTGATCTCGTTGCCCCTGCACTCGATGACCATGGTATTCCACTCGCCGAGCGGCTTTTCGGAGTCGTCGGTCAGGTTCTTGATATTGCGGGCGTCATCGGGACCGCCGCCGAATTTCTGGCCTTCCTTGTGAGGGCGACGCTTCTCCATGTCCGGCACTTCGATGTTTTCACCGATGCACCAGAAATCCCCGGCTTGGCCGGACTGCATCTGTACTTCAATCGATTTCGGGAACATGCCGTACAGTTCGCGCGGCTTCGATGCGTGGACCAGCACTCCGCAGTTCCCGGCCTTACCGGTGAAGCGGTATTCCACCGTGAGCTTGTAGTCGGAGTAATCCTTGTCCGTCACCAAGTGGCCGAGCGGCTTGCCCTTCGAGACGAGATTGCCATCGCGGACGATGAAGCTCGGCTCGATGTCCGGTTTTTTATCGGCATCGGGAACATCGGTGGTCCAGCCGGAGAGGTCCTTGCCGTTGAAAAGAGCCGCCGGCTCGGCGAAAGCCGTGATGGCGAGGAGAGGAAAAAGTGCGAGGATGGATTTCATGTGATTTAAACGGAATCGTGCCTCTACGGCACTGGCTAAACCATCAATTTCACTTCCCAGTCGTTTCAAACCAAAAAGACAGCGACGTTTGATGAAAGTCGAACTAAGGTGGCGCGGTTCGAGCTGCTCGGGAACGCGCAGCGCCGGGCCAAAATTCGGAATACCGCGCAGCTTCGAAGCATCTTCGTCAACGTCATTCGCCCGCTCCGGGCAGGGGCCCCAAAGGTCATGTGGATCGTTCTTTTTGCACTCCGTTATAAATACACCATCGGTGTTCTCGGCATTCTGATCCTCCTCTTCGGCGTAATGTCCGGGCGGAAGATGTCTACCGACATCCTCCCCAAGGTGGAGAGCCCCGAGATCATGGTGGTGTGGAACTACAATGGTCTGAACGCCGCCGAAATGGCCGCGAAGATCAGCTCCTTCTCCGAGATCGCCGTCCTCAACAACGTCGACGACCTGCAGGAAGTGCGGTCGGAGAGCTCGAACGGCGTGGGCTTGGTGAAGCTGAAGTTCCAGCCTTACGTGGACATCAACACGGCGCTGGCACAGACCACCTCGGTTTCCCAGACGATCATCCGGCGCATGCCGCCCGGCACCACGCCGCCGCTGATCGTGCGGACCAGTCCCTCGAGCGTGCCGATCATCCAGCTGGTGATCTCGTCGGACACGATGACCGATGGGGCGCTCTTCGATTACGCGCGCCTGGCCCTGCGAGCCCAGCTCCAGAGCGTGCCTGGGATGCGCATCTCCCTGCCCTACGGTGGTGCGGCGCGCCAAGTGATGGTGGACCTTGATCCGGAAGCACTGAATGCCTTCGGCATGTCTGCGGCCGAAGTGAGCGCCGTGGTGGGCCGGCAAAACCTCACCTTGCCTTCCGGTTCCCTGCGCGAAGGAGGCCGCGAACTGCCGGTGGAGCTGAACGCCAGCCCCGAGACGATCCAAGCATTCCTCGATATCCCGCTGCGCTCCGTGGACGGACGCACCATCCTGCTGCGCGACGTGGCCAACGTTCGCGACGGCGAGGCAGTGAGCTCGAACATCGCACGCCTGAACGGCCAGAACGCGGTGATGATTTCCATCCTCAAGCTGGGGAACGCCTCCACGGTGGACATCATCGACGGCATCCTCGCGCGCATGGATGAGATCCGAGCCTCGGCCCCTCCGGGGATGAGGATCGAGCCGATCTTCGACCAATCGGTCTTCGTGCGCGCCGCGGTGAATGGCGTGGAGCACGAGATCCTGCTGGTGGGCGGGCTGGTAGCCCTGGTGGTCCTGCTCTTCCTCGGCTCCTGGCGCTCGACCCTGATCGTGCTGACCTCGATCCCGCTGGCGCTGCTTTGCTCGATCATCGGCCTGAACCTCGTCGGCGCGACCTTCAACCTGATGACCCTCGGCGGCCTCGCGCTGGCGATCGGTATCCTGGTGGACAACTCCCTGGTGGAGATCGAAAACATCAAGCGGCAGATCTCGCTCGGGAAGGACGTGCGCACCGCGATCATCGATGGTGCGAAGGAGGTGGCCTTCCCCGAGTTCGTTTCCACGCTCTCGATCTGTATCGTATTCCTGCCGATCTTCCTGCTGAGCGGCACGGCATCCTACGTCTTCCGCCCGCTGGCACTGGCGGTGGTGTTCGCGATGATTTCGAGCTACCTGCTCGCCCGCACCTTGGTTCCGACCTTGGCCTCGATCATTCTTCCCGCCGAAGCCCGTGCGGAGAAGAAGCGCGAGGGGCAGAAGCCGCGTGGCCTCGGCATGATCCATCACGGGATCGAACACGGCGTGGACAAGCTCGCCGACAAGCAAGGCAGCGTATTGAGTTTCCTGCTGCGCTGGAAGGTGGTCATCTTGATCCCGATCTTCATCGCGGCATCGATCGGCGTGTTCTCCGCGCTGCACTCCGGGCGTGAATTCTTCCCGAAGACCGATGCCGGCCTGATCCGTCTCTTCATCCGCATCCCGAGCGGCATGCGGATCGAAGACACCGCTCGCAAGATGGCGGAGATCCAGCGTGAGATCCGCAGCATTATCCCGAAGGACGAGCTGCAGTTTATTGTCGAAAACATTGGTGCGCCTTCCTCCGTGAACCAGGCCTGGGTGGAAACCACCTCGATCAGTTCCGCCGATGGCGAGGTGCTGGTGCAGCTCCACGGCGAGCACGGACCGAGCGGCGAGTACGAGCAGAAGATCCGCACGATGCTCGCGGAGAAATTCCCGGACATCCAATCCTTCTTCCGACCGGCGGACGCAACGAGCCAGACGCTCGCTTCCGGCGCGCCCACGACCTTCGAAGTCCGTTTCGCCGGCCGGGACGTTCCGGGCAACCTGGCGCTCGCCAAGGAGCTGAAGGAACAATTCGCCAAAGTCCCGGGTGCCGTGGACGTCACCCTTCGCGAAGTGCTGGATCAGCCCGGCTACGCGATCCGTGTGGACCGCGCTCGTGCCGCAACCTTCGGGATCACACAGCAGGATGCCGCGAACGCGATGCTCGCGGCACTGGGTAGCGGCGGCTCGATCGCCCCGAACTACTGGGCGGACCCTGCCACCGGCGCCTCCTACGACGTGCAGGTGATCGCCCCGCCATCCAATCTGGTATCGGTGGACCAACTGCTCAACCTGCCGATCCGCCCTTCCGTGGGGAGCGGTGATCCGGTGCCGCTGCGCGCTTTTGCCACGGTGGTGGAGAAGCGGGCACCCGCGAGTGTCTCCCGCACGACCATGCAGCCAACCTTCACAGTGGTGGCAAACGTGTATGGCCGCGACCTCGGCAGCGTGACCAAGGATCTCGAACACATCATCGGCAAGGAAGCCGTGGCGGCCGATCCGTCCAAGAAGAAGGAAGCCGTGCCCGCCACCGGCCTGCGCGCCAAGCAGAAGCCGGGCAACAAGATCGTGCTCACCGGCCAGGCAGCGCTGATGACCTCCGCCTACTCGGAGCTGATCGGCGGTCTCGGTCTGGCCGCGGTGCTGGTCTTTCTGGTGATGGTGGTGAACTTCCAATCCTGGACGCTGCCCTTCGTGGCGATCAGCGGCCTGCCGGTGGCCGTCTCCGGCGCCCTCTTCGGCCTGTGGGTCACCAACACGCCACTGAGCGTGCCTGCCCTGATGGGCATCATCATGGTGGTCGGCGTGTCGACGGCGAACAGCGTGCTCGTGAGCAGCTTCGCCCGCGATCGCTACGACCAAGGAGCCACTGCATGGGAGGCCGCGGTCGAAGCGGCAACCACGCGTCTCCGCCCGGTGATGATGACCGCGCTCGCGATGATCCTCGGGGTGATCCCGATGGCGCTCGGCCACGCCGAGGGCGGCGAGCAAAACGCGCCGCTCGGTCGCGCCGTGATCGGAGGCTTGGTCTTCGGCACCATGGCTTCCCTCTTCGTGGTGCCGGTAGCCTTCGCCTTCGTGCGCGGCCGGCACAAGCGAGCCAAGCAAGACGAACCGGTGATCGATGCCGACGTGATCGCCGAACCTTCCTGATCCAATTTCATCCCTTTTCCTGCCATGACTTCCCGCACGATTCTCATTTCCCTGCTGACTGCTCCGGCACTGCTTGCCCAGGAGCCCCTGGCGGTTCGCACGGTGGCGCCCTCTCCTGCGACCCAAGCCCGCGTCTATGATCTGCCAGGCCGGACCGAGCCGGTGGAGCAAGCGCGCATCTTCTCCCGCGCGACGGGCACCGTCAAAGAGCGCCCAGTGGACATCGGGGATCGCGTCAAGGCGGGCGATCCGCTGGCGGTGATCGACATTCCCGAAATCGAGCGCGAGTTGGAATCGGCCAAGGCCTCGGTGGACCAAGCAGTTGCCCGCGCCAACATCGCGCGCAGCACGGCCAACCGTTCGGCCGGGCTGGCGGAAGCGAAAGCGGTGTCCAAGGAGGAATCCGAGCAACGCGAAGCCTCGGCTGCCGAACTCGAAGCCGCCGTGCGGGTAGCGAAGGCGGAAGTCTCGCGTCTGGAAGAATTGCAGAAGTTCGGGATCGTCCGGGCGCCTTTCGACGGGACTGTTTCCGGCCGCCGGATCGATGTCGGCGATTTCGTGCGCGGCGATTCCTCGACGACCGCCGAGTGGGCCTTCCAGATGATGCGGATCAACCAGCTGCGTTTCGCGGTCGGCGCCACGCCGGACGTCGCGCTGCGGCTGACTCCCGAAACCGAGGCCGCGGTACGCTTCACCGAACTGCCCGGCCGGAGCTTCCCAGCGAAGGTGAGCCGCTCGAGCAAGTCCTTCGATACCGCCACCGGCACGATGCGGGTGGAGCTGCTGCTGGATAATGCGGACTTCACGCTGCCCGCCGGCCTCACCGGCACGGTCGGCTTCAAGCTGATGCCAGCGCCGGGCACCTACCTGCTGCCGAACAACACCCTCGTGTTGCGCGAAGGCAAATCCACGGTGGCACTGGTCGAGGACGGGAAGGTGAAGTTCATCGACGTGCTTCCCGGCCGCAACCTCGGTCCCCAGATGGAGGTGACTTCTGCCGAGCTGAAAGCAGAGAGCCAAGTCATCGTGAGCCCGAACGCAATGCTGCGTGCGGGCGATCCGGTGAATGCCTCGCCGCTGGTGGTCGCGGGCAAGTAAGCCGATCAGGCGACGGAGCCACTGTAGCTGGCGAGGGCGTGGCGGATCTCCGCCACGGCTTCGTCCGCATAGGCTTCCTTTCCATCGAAGGACCAGACGACACCCGGCCATGCCGGATCGCCGGAGGAACGGCCCACGATGTGGATGTGCATCTGGCGGACCTGATTGCCGATGCAAGCGACATTCAGCTTCTCCGGCTTGAAGTGAGCGGAGACGAATTGCGAGAAGAAGCGGATCGCCTTCGTGACCTCGGCATAGCACGCGTCGTCGAGCTGGTGCAGGTCCTCGATGCCCTCTTCCACCTCGGGAACGAGAATGAACCAGGGAAAGATCGCATTGTTCTTCAGCAGGATTCGGCAGCCATGAGAGCTGCCGAAATCGAAGCCGCCGGCTGCGAGCCGCGGGTGGAGCGTAAAAGCCATGGGCCATCCAAGGAAAGAAGATGCGGCGAACGCAAGAGCGGGCACGAGCGGGAGCGTCCAGATCACCAAAAATGAGGAATCCGCAGGACCCGCGGCTTCGCTCTGCCCGCCTGTTACGCCTGATAAAACAGGAAAATTAACAGGCTCGATTTTGCGGCACTCAGCTTCGCCGGGTGGATTTCGTGAGGATTGTGGCGCGTTGAAGTCATGGCCCGAAGCTAACCAGATCGGACCGATCTGCCGATCCCTGCCGGTGGTCCCCACCCTTGATCGGCGCGGGAAGCGCGACTAAAGGAGCGGTGTCGTGCCGATCGTTCCGTCCAGCTACCGTGCTCCCGCCCACCTCCGCGGCGGTCACTTGCAGACGATTTACCCCGCCTTGTTCCGGCGCGTGCCCCGGATCACGAAACGCCGCGAACGGCTGGAACTACCGGACGGCGACTTCCTGGATCTGGACTGGTCCACGCAGGGCAATCCACGGCTCGTCATCCTATCGCACGGCTTGGAGGCGAATTCCGGCGCGCATTACATCCAAGGAATGGCCGCCGCGCTCCAGCGCCGCGGCTGGGATGTGCTCGCTTGGAACTACCGCGGCTGCAGCGGGGAGTCGAACCGCTTGCTCCCTTTCTATCACAGCGGGGCCTCCGGCGACCTGCATCATGTGGTGACCCATGCGCTGAAGGTCCACTCCGCTCCGCAGATCGACCTCGTGGGATTCAGCCTCGGCGGGAACATGACCCTGAAGTATCTGGGCGAACGCGAAGTCTCGCCGCGGCTTCATCGTGCGGTGGCTTTTTCCGTGCCTTGTGACCTCGCGTGTTCCTCGGTCCGGCTGTCATCGCGGACCAACCGCCTCTACATGGACCGCTTCCTGAGATCGCTGCGGGAGAAGTTGGAGGAGAAGAAGCCGCGCTTTCCGGAACAGATCGACCTCACCGGGATTTCCCGGGTGCGGAACTTCAAGCAATTCGATGACCGCTTCACGGCCCCCCTGCACGGATTCCGCGATGCGGAGGATTACTGGGCTCGTAGTAGTTCACGGCCATTCTTCCCGAAGATCCGGATTCCCACGCTGCTGGTGAACGCGGCCAATGACCCCTTCCTCGGCCCCGGCTGCTTTCCGCACGAGGAGGCCGCGGCGAGCGAGTGCTTCCATTTCGAGGCGCCGGAGGACGGAGGCCATGTGGGATTTTCGACGAGTTCCGGGGAATACTGGTCGGAGCAACGCGCCGCGGCCTTTCTCGGTGCCTAACGTTTCCGCGTATTGCCAAGTTTTCCCGGCCTGCGATGATGGCGGGGTGACTGACGAAGCCATCGCAGCCTGCCAGCGTGCCATGGGATTCCTGGAACTCGGGATGCCGGAAGACGCCATCTCCGAGCTGGACTCCCTGCCCGCGGAGTCGGCGTATTTTTCTCCGGCGCTGCATCTGAAGGTGGATGCGCTTTTCCGGCTGCAGGACTGGACGGCGGCCGCAGAGATTTGCCTGCCGATGCTGGAACGGGAGCCGTCCGATCCCGGATGGTGGATTCAAGCAGCCTATGCCCAGCGGCGCGCAAGCTCGATCGTGGAGGCGGAGATCATCCTGCGCTCCGGGCTACAGGGACATCCGCGGCATGTGCTGATGCTCTACAATCTCGCCTGCTACGCCTGCGTGCAGGAACGTTTCGCCGAAGCCTGCACTCTGCTTTCCCAAGCTTTCGCCGAAGAGCCGGATCCAGCTCTCGCGATGGCGGAGAAGGATCCTGATCTGGAGCAGATCCGCCCGTGGATCCTCGAGCAGGTGAAGAGACACCGATCTGCTCCGCGATGAGCTACAAAAACACCTTCATCCGGCTCGCCCAGGATTGCCCTGAAAAGGAAGGCATCGAGCCGCCCAGCCGCGGCGGGAAGAAGCCGGTACATGCGATCCATCTCGAACTGCTGCGGAAGAGACCCTACTCCTACTCGCACGAAGAATTGATTGCTGAGGGCGAGCTACGCCGCGAGCCCTCTAGCGGAGAGACGAAGAAGGAGATCCTCACGCGCCTGCGGGCCAAGCCCATTCCCTGCCTGCGCACCTCCGCGCTGCCAAAGCGATACGGCTGGGGCCTCCATTTCGATGAGATGGGCAAGATCGCGGCCTACCCGGCCGGATCGTCGGAATACGCAAAATTCGCGGAAAACTCCGCGATCGACCAAGTCTTGGCGATGCGAAGCAAGCGTGCCTGAGGGTGCCCCTTGCGGAGGAGCCCTTCCGGGGCTACACAGGGGCCGGATGCCCTTCAAACTCTCCAGCGAGTATTCCCCACAAGGCGATCAGGCCCAAGCGATTGCCAAGCTCGTAAAGTCGATCCGGGCGGGCAATGTCCACCAAACCCTGCTGGGCGTTACCGGATCAGGGAAGACTTTCACGATGGCGAACATCATCGAGCAGATCGGGAAACCGACGCTGATCATGAGCCACAACAAGACGCTGGCGGCGCAGCTCTTTTCCGAGTTCAAGAACTTCTTCCCGAACAACGCGGTCGAATACTTCGTCTCCTACTTCGACTACTACCAGCCGGAGGCCTACATCCCGCGGACGGACACCTACATCGAGAAGGATTCCTCGATCAACGACGAGATCGAGCGCCTACGCCTCTCGACGATGGGATCGCTGCTGACGCGCGAGGACACGATCGTGATCGCCTCGGTATCCTGCATCTACGGCTTGGGTTCGCCGGATGACTACGAGGGCATGATGGTGCCGGTGTGGGTAGGCCAGCAGATCCGGCGCGATGATTTCCTGCAATCGCTCGTCGCGATTCTTTTCGAGCGAAATGACATCGCGTTCGGACGCGGCAAGTTCCGCGTGCGCGGGGACGTGGTCGAGGTTCATCCTGCCTACCTTGATGAGACCGCAATCCGCGTGGAGTTCTTCGGCGATGAGATCGACCGCATCACCAGCATCGACACGCTGACCGGTGCGGCGATCGACCGGATGGACAAGCACACCTTCTTCCCGGCGAAGCAGTTCGTCACGCCGGGCGACAAGATGAAGAAGGCGATCGTGGAGATCCGCAAGGAGGCGGAGGAGCGCGTGGCGTGGTTCGAGAAAGAGGGCAAGCTGATCGAGGCCCAGCGGCTGCGCATGCGGACCGACTACGACATCGAGATGATGCAGGAGATGGGCTTCTGCCAGGGGATCGAAAACTATTCCCGCCACCTCACCGGACGCCCGCCGGGCTCACGTCCGCACACGCTGCTGGATTTCTTCCCGGATGACTACCTGCTGATGATGGACGAAAGCCACGTCACAATCCCACAGGTGGGGGGCATGTATGAAGGCGACAAAAGCCGGAAGACGGTGCTGGTGGACCATGGTTTCCGCCTGCCCAGCGCGCTGGATAACCGGCCGCTGCGCTTCGACGAATTCATGCAGATGACGAAGCAGCGTCTCTATGTCTCCGCGACGCCGGGGCCTTTCGAGATCGTGAACTCCCGTCCGGAGAACAAGCGCTACATCCCGGTGAAGGGACGGGGTGATGACCGTGGCTTCACGCACATCGATCTCAAGAAGCTACGCATCACACCGAGCGGCAGCGCCGAACCGGTGGATGCCTTCGATCCCGGGAAAGCTGGCAAGGCCCTGGTCGTGGAGCAGATTATCCGACCTACCGGGCTTCTGGACCCGACGCTGCTCTTGCGACCACTCAAACATCAGATCGATGAAACCATCGAGCTGTGCCGCCAGCGTGTCGAGAAAGGCGAGCGCGTGCTGGTCACAACGCTCACCAAGAAGACGGCGGAAGATCTTTCCGAGTATCTCCAAGGCACCGGTTTGAAGGTGCGATACATCCATGCGGACATCGACACGGTGGAGCGTGTGGAGATCCTGCGGCAGCTCCGCGCCGCTGCTTTCGATATTCTCGTGGGCATCAACCTCCTCCGGGAAGGACTGGACCTTCCGGAAGTCTCGCTGGTCTGCATCCTGGATGCGGACAAGGAAGGCTTCCTCCGCAACGAGACGAGCTTGATCCAGACAGCTGGGCGCGCCGCCCGCCACCTCAATGGGCAGTGCGTGCTCTTCTGCGATGAAGTGACGGATTCCATCCAGCGCCTGATCGATGTGACGGAGTATCGCCGGAGCCGGCAGATGGCGCACAACGAGGAGCACGGGATCACGCCACAGAGCGTGAAGCGTGCGGTGCAGGAAAGCCTGCAGCTCTACTCGAACCAGCGCCAAGCCGCCGACAAGCTCAGCAGCTCGCTAGTGGCTGAGGACGAGGAAGCCTACGACAAGGTGCGTGTCATCGCAGAACTGGAGAAGGAGATGCTCGAGGCTTCCGCGAAGCTGGAGTTCGAGCGCGCCGCCCACCTGCGGGATCAGATCAATGCGCTGAAGGACGGGACTCCGGCCGCTTCGGCACCGAAGCAGAAGGTTTCCTACCCGAAGGCGGGACGCGGGAGGAAAAAGTAGCTCTTCTTATCCCATCGACATCCACCATTCTTTGCGGTGAATGAATGGGATGGTTCCGCTCCGAATGTGGTTTCCCCTCGCTACCCTGCTCGCGTCGTTCGGCGTCGCCCTCATGGCCTTCGAGGTGCCGGACAAGGCCCGGCGCACTTCCGCTGCGGGGTCGCTGCTGAGCCTTTCACCCAAACTGCGGCGGGCTTTCAGCGACCAAGGAGAGTTCAAGCCGAAGAGCGAGCCCACCGGCTTCGACTGGCTGGGGCAGCATGAGGAACCCGGCCAGACCTTCGACCAATATCTCGCATCGCGGCCGAACATCCCGGGATCGGTGCGGAAGAAACTCTACATCCTGCCGATCGGGGAGTTCGAGAAGGGCATTGCGCCAGACTTGGAGAAGCTCAAGAGCTACACGGCAGCCTATTACCATCCCCTCAAGGTCGAGATGCTCCCTGTCATTTCGGATGCAGCGGTGCCTGCCAAGGAGCGAACGAATCAGGGGAAGAAACAGTGGAAGAGCACCGACATTCTCGACTGGCTGCCAAAGAAGCTCCCCTCTGACGGCTACGCGATGATCGCGGTGACCATGACCGACCTCTATCCGGACGAAGCGTGGAACTTTGTCTTCGGGCAGGCTTCCTTGAGAGAACGTGTGGGAATATTCAGCTTTGCCCGCTACCATCCCAAGTGGTCAGGCGGCGAGGCTAACGCCGGGACGGAGAAGCTGGTCCTGCGCCGTGCGACGAAAATCCTTACTCACGAAATGGGGCACATGTTCGGCATCCGCCACTGCATCCACTACGAGTGCAACATGAACGGGGCGAACCACTTGGAGGAAGCGGATGCCACGCCCATGAACCTGTGCCCGGTGTGCCTGCGAAAACTATATTATGCGGTCCGGTTCAATCCAGTGGAGCGGTATGGCGAGATGCTGAGGTTTTACACGGCGAATGGCTTCGAGGAAGAAGCAACGTGGACGAGGCAGAGGATCGGGGCGATCGAGGTAGCTGCCGACTAGGCCTTCAGAGCCCTGGCTTCGGGGGCATGACGGGCTTTTCCCAGGCGAGAACGCCGGTGAGTTTCGTCTGGCGCTTGAAGACCTTGTCGCCAGCAGTGGCGTAGAGGGTTTTCAGGTCCGGTCCGGCGAAGCAAAGGTTTGAAGGGAAGCGCGCGCCCGGTGGTGGCGGGATGATGAAGTTCACCCGTCCCGGTTGATCGCAGATCTGGACACCCATGGCCGTGGCGACAAGCAGCCAGCCATCACGGGTCATGGTCATGCCATCGGCGCGGCTGCGCGGATCGGGATCCGCGGGCGGGAGATGCAGGTGATGATAAGGCTGAACATTCGCAAGCGAGCCATCCGCCAGACGTGTCGCGGCCCACACGTAGCGACCGGAGGGATCGGCAATCTCCACGCCGGTCTGATCCGGCGTGAGCGTAATGCCGTTCACGCCATTGCAGCGATCCGTGCCCATCACCTTTTCCTGGCCAGGACGAATGATCCACACGGCTTTCTTCGGCGGTTCAGTGGCGTAGATGGTGCCGTCATTCGCGACCACGAGATCATTCGCCTTGATGTCCTTGGCGTGGATCTTCTCCTCCTTCGTCGCGATGTCCCATGAGACGATCTCACCGCTGCCTGCACGACAGCCGTAGAGGCGACCATCGGGACCGAAAGCGAGGCCATTCGTGCCCCGGGTATTCTCAAGGAAGACGGAGACACTGCCATCGGCGGCCACGCGGTGAATGAGATTCTTCGGGATATCCGTGAAGAAGACGCTGCCATCCGGTCCGGGAACCGGACCTTCGGTGAAGCCGTGACCTTCGCTGACCAGTTGCCAGTCTTCACCGGCGACCAGCATCTCCTTCATCCGGCTACGACATTCATCGTAGTGAGTCTCCACCGGCTTCGGGAAATCCTTCCACAGCCAGCGCAGCACCTGCGGCATGATCGCACCGCCGTGCTCATGGGAGTGCTTTCCCTCGCCCCATTCATTGTTCACTTCATAGCCGGAGAACTTCAGCGCGGAGAGCATGTCCTGATTCGCCACCCACCAGTCGCCGCAGTAGATATTCAGGTCATTCGATCCATCCTGCAGGAAAACCCGGAGAGGTTTGGTTTCGGTCTTGCGCACCAAGACCGGAAACTCGTCTGCACCCCTGAGCCCGATGTAGGTTCCGATCATCGAATACACGCGACGAAAGGCATCCGGGCGCTGCCACGCGACATTGAATGCAGCGATGCCACCCGAAGAGGCACCGCAGATCGCGCGATGATCGGGATTGGTGCTGACGTTGTAGTCCTTTGCCACCACCGGGATCAGCTCCTCGATCAGGAAACGGGCGTAGTCGGCACTGAAGGCATCGTATTCATAGCTGCGGTTGAAACGCGGCTGGGCCTCACCGTTCTGGGCCGGGACCACGCCGGGATCGACGAAGAGGCCGATGGTTACGGGCATCTCGCCCTTCGCGATCAAGTTGTCGAAAACGATCGGGATCTTGTTCGCGCCGTTTTCGCTCACATAGCCACCGCCGTCCTGAAAGACCATCAGGCAGGCTGGCTTGGAGGCATCGTATTGTGCGGGCACGTGCAGCCAATAGGCGCGCTCGGTTCCGGGGTAGATCTTGCTGCCGGAAAAAGAGTGCTTGGTTGTCACTCCCTTCGGCACTCCCTCCTGACGAAGGGAGGCGGGATCGACGGGATAGGGTCCCTCCGCGTGAAGTGCGGCAAGGGGCAGGAGGCAAAGGAGCGCGGCGAGTTTCATGGATTCCGGAAGGATGGACGGGATGAAACCCTGGCATCTTTCCAAAGGAGCGGATGGAGTTTGTCACCGCCGCGGCCGGGGTGAGCGCATCGGAATCGACAGCCGGGTATCGGTTTACTATTTTGGAGATGCTGAAATGAAAGCTCTCCCTTGCATTCTGCGCGTCCTCTCCGCGCTGGCGGCAATGCTCGCCCTTCCCAGCATGGCCCAAGTAGCGCGTCCCTACCCGGACGCCACGCTGCTGCCCTCCTCGCAGACCCGACAGGTGAATCTTTCCGCGGCGGGCAATTCCGCCGTAGTCATCGCCCTGCCAAGCTCCACCGCCCTGATCCATGAGCGTGATGCCGCCACCGGCACGTGGTCCGAGGTCCAGATGCTCAACGGCAACTACACCGCGGTCGCTCTAAATCGCGAGGGCACCCATTTCGCCATCGCGAGGACGGGCCAGATCGACCTGTATTTCCGATCCGGGCCCGGCACTTGGAGTCTCTACGGCGTGGCCGCGGTCCCTCTCGGCTACGCGGTCAAGAAGCTCGCGCTCGATGGGGAGCGGCTGGTGGCCCTGGTAGACACCCAGGGCTCGGTCGTTCCCGGCGGCAATCTGGTGCGGATTTACGAATACAACGCCGCGGATTGGGACCTGACAAAACAGATCACCATCAATGACACCGCGGATCTCGTGCAAGTCGGCCGGGAAAGCGTGGTCTCCGATTTCTCCCTGAGCGGAAGCCGCCTGGCGGTCAGCTCTGTCACGGAGGGCTGCGTCCGCATCCATGAGCGGGATCTGGGATTACCCGGAAGCTGGAATGTCGCCAAAGAAATCACGGCCACCGGTGCTGGAGTCGATTCCCTGGGACTGAGCGTCGCCTTAAACGGATCAAGATTCGCCACCTCCACTCGCAAAGGAGCGAATACCCGGCTGGATGTCTTCAGCCAGAATGCAGGCGGCGCGAACCAGTGGGGTGCCTCTGGCACGCTCATCACGGTTCCCCTATCGGAGATCGAAACCTTGCAGGCCCAGGTCGACACGACCACCGGCTGGCTCGGGGTCATGGGGACGCCTTCGATCGGCACACTCAGCACCTTGAACCCTCCGCAGTGCCACGCGTGGATCTTCCGCGGGGTAGGAGGGGGCGCCGAAAACTGGACGCATGCCGCAGACTTCACGGTGAGGCGACCCGCGCTCTTTGCCGGCCCGGCGATTGGCATGGGCTTCGCTGGAGAGGATTTCCTCTACGGCTTCGGTCCCCCTCAGACCGCCAATCTTTCCGCGCTATGGCTAGCCTCTGTCCACCGTCGTAGCACCGGCGGCGCCGATGGCTGGCAATTGCAGCAGACCCTGAAGGGTCCGGAATCGGCGGCGAGGATGGGAAGGTCGATGGCGGTCTCCGGAGGCTTCGTGGCGGTAGGCATGCCGGACGACAGTGCCGCAGGGATCGGAAGTGGCAGCGTGATGGTATGGTATCGCGTTCCTACGCCCGGCAACTCGGTCTGGATTCCAGTCGGTCGCTTCCAAGCCAATGTTCCCACAGCGGGTGCCAATTTCGGAAAGAGCGTGGCCGTTATCGAAGGCAGCAGTAGTGAAGATTGGCTGGCGGTCGGCGCGCCCGGAGAAAACTCCAATCGCGGTGCGGTTTATCTTTTCAGGCTGTTCAACTCGGGCCCAACGACGGCCACCAAGCGGGTGGTCGCCTCTCCCCTCGATTCCGCTGATAACTTCGGAAGCAGTGTTTCCCTATGGAAGAACAATCACCTGGCGGTGGGCTCTCCCGGCGATGATGATGCAGGCTCCAACGCAGGCGCGGTCTTCATTTTCGATCAAGGCTTCGGCGGCACCAACAACTGGGGCCTGCGAAAGAAAATCCCGCGCCCCGCCGGGGAGACACATCCCGGCTTCGGGACCTCGGTCGCCTTCACGGATGACCTGCTCTGCGCGACCCTGCCCGCGCTGGGTACGGCGACGGGAAAAATTTTCGCCCACGCTCCAAACCAGGGAGGAACCGAGAACTGGGGGCAGGTCTCCTTCAAAACGGCTCCTGCCGGATCGCCGCCGGGATTTCCCGCCGCACTCGGGGCAAACGCGACGCAGGAAACCGTGGTGGTAGGGGCACCCGGCGATGTTCCCGCCGTACCGGGGAAGGCTTACCTTTTCGGACTGGATGCTTCCGGAGCCTGGGAGGACATTGTGCCATTCGGCGGCACGGCCGCGGAAGGCCATGGCTTCGGCACCGCGGTGGCGATCAGTGGCGCACGAATCGTCATCGGGAATCCTCTGTTCGGCTCTTCCGGAAAGACCTTCTCCTACGACATCCCGGTGCTCTCTTCGCCGCCTGCCTTCACCCTCATGTGCACCCGCGAGGGTTCACCGGGGGATGCCGTAGGCAGCGCGGTGGGAGCGATGCCTCTGCTCAGCCTTTCCGCCGCGCCTTGGTCAGACCTCGCTGCAGCGGACGGGGGTGCGGTGTTTGTCGATCGCGCCGGCGCTTATGAATTGTGGGCCGCCAGCCGGGGCGCCGCCTTCACCCAGTGGCTTCCGGAGGAAGACCCCGATGGCGACGGCCTGAGCAACCTCGGCGAATTCGGGATGGGCGGAAATCCCCTCTCCGGAAGCAGCCGGCCAGCACTGGTGATGAGCCGGACGACCTTCACCAACACGAGCACCACCTTCGCCGCCATGCGCTGGGACCGGCCGTCGCTGCCGTATTCCGTGGGCGGACTGAACTACCAGATGCGTCGTAGTTCAGATCTCTTGCGCTGGAACAATGCTTCCCCGGACGGAGGCTTGGGCTTGGGTGATCCACCTGGACGTTATTTCCGCATTCTCGGTGGGCGGGGGTTCTTCCGAATCGATTTCCAGTATCCTACAAATCCTTCCATCGCGCTCGACGTCGTCGAGTAGAAGCGGTCATTCAGTGAGGCGGATGCCATCATCGCCGATGCTGATCTTCCGCTTCTTGAAGAGCGCACCGGTCGCCTGCTTGAAGGCTTTCTTACTCACTCCGAGCACCTGGTGAATGGCCTCGGCCGGGCTGGAATCATTCAAGCCCATGAAGCCTCCACGCTTCTTCAGCTCATCCTCGATGCGGCTTTCGAGGTCGTTGATCTTCGCGCGACCGGGGGGATAGAGGGAAAGGTCCACTTTCCCATCGGGCCGGACCTGCACGACGTAGCCCTTGGTCTTTTCCCCGGCACGCAGTCGGCGGAAGACTTCGTTCGCAAAAAGCACGCCACTGTGCCGGCCTTCGATGATCGCCTTGTAGCCTAGTTCAGTCTTGCCGTAGAGCATCAGGTCCACCTCCTGGCCTTCCTCATACTTCGGCAGGGTCTTGTTGAGGTACTTGTTCAGCCGGCGGGTGGCGACGATGCGACCGCTGGCTTCATCCACATGCACATGGACGACGTAGGACTTGCCGACCTCCAAGCGTTCCTTCTGCTCGCGGAATGGCAGAAGGAGGTCCTTTGGCAGGCCCCAGTCAAGGAAGGCTCCCACGGCGTTGATCGAAAGCACTTCAAGGTAAGCGAATTCGCCGGGCATCACCTTCGGGCGTTTCATCGTCGCCACAGGACGATCCTCGGAGTCGTGGTAGAGGAAGACATCGACTTCGCCGCCGATATTCCATTTCACCGGCATCTCGCGGCGCGGCAACAGCACTTCCCCCAACTCGTCCCCGGCATCGAGGAAGAGTCCGAAGGGTTGTTCGCGCAGGATCGTCAGGGTGGCGCGCTCGCCGATATTCGCCATGCGGGAAAGGGTCGGGCAAAAGCGCCGTGACGTCCATGACGATTCCACCGCGATTCCGCGCAGCGCGGCAGGCTGGACTCCCTGCTTCGACACGCTATGAATGCCGCCATGAAACTCCCCCTTCTCCCTTTGTTTCTGGCCCTGCAGGGGCCTCTGCTAGCCGCCGAGCAGATCGTGACTCTCGGAGACTCCCTGACCTTCGCCTACGAAGGTGAATTCGGCTTCAAGAAGAACGTCTTGGGCACCGTTTATGGGGACGGGATGCCGAACACGGTCCGGAATTGGATCGAGACGCTTTCTTCTACGAACTATAGAAACGCCTATTTCGACCAAGGCGCGCGCAAGAACCTCACGCTTCAGTTCGGACTCGGCTCCATCTTCTTCCGCAATGAGTACAACTGGGCCATCCCCGGCCTCAAGGTCGATGCCATGCGGCGCTTCGTATTGGGAGAGGCTACCTTCACGGAACTACTGGCGGAAAGCGATGACTTCGAAGCGGTCGTTACCGCTTTGGATTTCTCCAATTTCAGCGACGCGACTCATTTCAACCATGCGGAGATGGTGAATCAGATCACCAGCAGTGCGGAGCGCCTGGTGTTTTTCATCGGGGGCAATGACGTCCGCGGAATTTACGGGACGGTCTACAACGGCGGTTCGGCCGGCACCTTCGCTGATGACTTTATCAATGACGCAGATGCAATCCTCGACCGGATCCGCACGCTGAATCCAAACATTCCCATCGTGGTGGTCGCCGTGCCACACATCGGGATCACGCCCGACATCAAGTCCACCTCGCCAACGGATCCGGTGAAAACGCCACGCGTGACGGCGCTGCTGGCGGATCTCAATGCGCGTCTGAAGACAGTGGCTGACGAGCATGGTGCGGGATTCGCTGACATCTTCACGCCGACGCTTCCGCTGCTGGGTTCCGGCTCCTACGGTATCCATGGCATTCCGTTCAACAACTCGGGGTCCAAAACCGGAGATCTCAACTACATTTGGCTCAATGGCCAATTGAGCGCGAACTTCCACCCGAACACGAACATGCAGCTCGAGATCGCGAACATCATCGTTCGCGCTTTCAACAATCGCTACGGAAGCGAGGTCGCCCCGCTCTCTGCGACCGAGATGTTGGTAACAGCGCTGCAGAAAACATCCACGCAGGCCAACATGAACTTCGCTTCCTGGATGACCGGCTTCGGACTGACCGGAGGCTTGGAGAATTCCGATGCCGATGGCGACGGCATTCCGGCGGGAGTGGAGTTTGCCACGGGCTTGAATCCGAACATCCAAGATGCCGACCTGATCCGCACCTCGCTGGTATCGGGAGGCAGCCAGCTGCAACTGGCGTATCCGAAGCGCTTGCCAAGCTCGGCTTTCTTCACGCTGCAGGCAGCCAGCTCGACTTCGCTGGTGCCACCCTTCACTCCCGTAGCTTCCACGGCAGGAGCAGACGGCCTCAACCGGGCGACGATTCCGAGCGGAGGCGGCAGGGGCTTCCTGCGCTTAGAAGCGACGGTCGCCCCTTGAAGGATATCAGCGCAGCTTGCGCTTCTTCGGATTGCGCTTCTTGCCGCCGAAGACCACTTCTTTGATATCGAAAGCTTCGGGGTCGTATTCGCCGCGATACCAGCCGATCTGGCCTTGGAGGGCTTCCATGTATTGGAAGACCCCGCCGAAATCTTCGGGCGGACAGGCGCGGGCTCCATCGATCATGATCGGGCCTTCGAGATCGCTGTCCTCCTTTTTCTCCAGCACCACTTCGTGGATCCAATCTTCCGCGAAGTCGTAGCGATAGAGGAGCCGCAGGGGCAGGCGCTTCTTGCCGATGAAGTCGGTGAGGGTGACCTTCAGCTCGTCTTGGAACTCGCCGCCGACGGGCACTTGGTCGGCGAGGCCGACCGGACCGATCACGTCCTTCAAATTCTTGCCGGAGCCGTGACGGAACTCATGCGGATGCTTGTTCTCCCAGCCCATCGCATCCTGGATGGCGTCATTGAGCTGGAGGAAGTTAAAGGAAGCAGGCACCGAGAACTTCCGCCAGATCTGCGGCGTGATCCGGTAGAGGAAAACTTTGACGGTGATGCGCGGCGAGGACATGGCCGGAGGCTAGGGCCGGACCTCGCCGCGAAGCAAACCGCAAGTTCTCTCACTTTCCGCCTGCCCACTTCACGGAATTCGCGAGCAGCTTCCGGAAATCCGGGAGGCGGTGCGCGGCTTCATCGTGGCCGGGGGCGATGTTCACGATCCGGGACTTCGGATGGGCGGTGATCCAGACGGAGGCGTGCTTCTTGCCGGTCTGGCCGGAAACGGAGGTCTCGATCAGGGTCTCGACCTTTGCGCCGGGTTCGAAGTTGATCTGGTACAGCTCGTCCCGGATTTTGAACTCCTTCGAGAGACCGGCGACGACGGGGTGCTGCGGCTTGATCACGGTGAGGCCGAATTCGCCGAGGGGATCATGAGCGCGCGAACCGCCGCCGACGTAGGTAGTGTTGTAGGCCGGCCAGTCGGGCCAGTTGTACCAAGTGGCCGGGTGCAGCAGCACGAGGCCGCCGCCGCGGGCGACGAAGGCCTCAAAGGCCTTCCGGAAGACTTCGCTCTTCGCATAGGCGCCATCGTTCGAGCTGAAGAGGAAGACATCGGCATTCGGGAGTTGTGCCGCAGCTTCATCGGGCAGGCTGGTGTAAGCGGTCATGAGGCCACCGGCTTCCTTCAGGATAGCCTGGTCTTCGCGTTCATACCACTGACCGAAGTCATGAGAGCTACCACCGCCGGCCATCAGCACGCGCAAGGTACCGGCCTGGGCTTTCTCCGGCAGGCTGGCGGAAGCTTTCTCCGCAGGGCCACCATCGGCTGGCGGCGCGGCCATGGCACCTTCCTTGTTCGGAGACTCCAGGGTGATCGCGGCAATCATCGGGGCGGCCTGACGATCGGCGCTGGTGATGACCAGCTTCTCGATCACGGCGGAGGGCTTCTTCAGATCGCGCCACAGGTAACGCATCTGGCCGCGGCGGGTCAGATCGGTCCATGCGGAGCCGGGAACATCCACGCGATTGAAGTGGTCGGCGAAGTCGATGCCATTTCGGAAGACGAGGTCCTCCGTGCTGCCATCCGCGTAGCGCACGGCGATCTTCACGAGCGGATCGTGATCATTTGCGACCGGGTAACCCCAGCCGGCCACGGCACCGAGAAGGTGGAGGCGTCCGGCGGCAAGGTTCACCGGGATCTCGACCTGCTTCGGCATGGTCTGGCTGAAGACCTCGGGACCCATGCCACCTTTTAGGACGATCACGTTCTTGCCGCTGGCGGTGCTGGACGGATCCGGCAGGTGAAAGGGAACGCCACGTTCTTCGATCAGGCCATACTTCTTGATGCTAACCTTATCGACCTCTGCATCCTGCGAGAGATAGACGCCACGGCTGCCATCGGCAGTCGCCGCGGAACCGAAGGAGACGGTGTGGTAGCGCTGCTCACCGGAGCGGAGGTAGGCGACCAGGTTACGGAGGGTTTCCGCGCCGAGGCCTTCGAAGCCTTCCGGCATGAGCGACTTCCCGGTGTTCGTCTGGCTGGTGATCTTCGCACGCGGAATCTCGGTTTCACCGGCGGCGTTCTTCAGGAAAAGGCTGCCTGCGGTTTCACGGCTGATAAAGCCGGAAACGGTCTGGCCATCGGAGGTGGTGACATTCCATACGTGATAGCTCGGCTCGACCTCGCGATTCGGATCGACGATGTGGCTCAATAGGATCTCGGTACCGTGAACCCCCATGCCTTCAAGCACCGGGCCAATCAGAGCGCCTTCGTCGTTGAACTTGTGGCAGACGGCACAGGCGGCATAGGCGAGCTTACCGGCTTCGACATTGCCGGGCTTGTTCACTTCCGGCAGGAGGCGGGCGATGATGGCATCCTTCGCTTCATTCGCACCGCGCAGCTTCGCGAGCAAAGGAGCGGCGTGTTTCTTCACAGTAGCATCCGGGTGATCGGCGAGACGCGGCAAGACGGTGGTGCCGACGATGGTCAGCGAGACCTCTTCCTTGTCCAAGGCATCGATCAGCGCGATCGCGGAAGCAGGGCGAGTCAGCAGGCCTTCGACCACGCGGGCCTTCTCTTCCGCAGGAAGCGAGGGAAGTGCGGCAATCAGAATCGCGGGCGCATCCTTCGAGGCATTTGCGGAAAGCACGTCGATCAGCGGGCGGCGAAGGTCCCCGGGGCTTGCGACGCCTTCCTTCAGGGCCTTCGCGAGATCGGGGGTGAACTGCGGCAAGGCAGCCAGGGATGTCAGCACCACGCCATCTGCGGGAGCGGCGGCAAGAATCGCGCCGACTGCGGATGGAAGCTTCGCGGCAATCTGGTCCGCAGGCCAGGCACTCACGGCGAGGGGAAGGGCGGCCGCGGCGATGCGAGGCTGCTTGTTTGCCGAGAGCCGGACAAAGACGGCTTCGAGCTGCGGGCTGCGCGGCAAGTCGCCCTTGCGAAGGGAAGCCAGCGATGAAAGCACGATGTCCGTGGCACCGCCCTCGGCAGATTCCATTGCACCGATCATGGCAGCGAGCTTCGCGGCATCCGCACGGGAGCCATCGATCAGAAGCGCGATGAGAGGCGAGTGCTTGGCAGGCTCCGCGGACTTCAAGGCAGCAGCAAGGACCTCGGGGGCATTGTTGCGGGCGAGGCGGGCCACTGCGGCGCGGGTCCAGCGGTCGGTTGACTTCGCATCGATCTCCACCAAGGCGCTGGCCGGAACCACGGCGTCCTTCGGCAGGGATGCGATCCAGTGAAGCCGCACGCGGGCGTCTTCTTCCTTCTCCACGCCGCGGGCGACAGTCGCGATGACATTCGCGGTCACCAGCTTCGGATAAGCTTCGTAAACGCGGGCAGCGGTGATGCGGACGGAGACCGAGTCATCGCCGAGAGCAGCGATCAATTCTTTCTCAGACAGCAGGCCTGCAGCAGCACGCACCCAGAGCGAATGGATCTTCGCCACGCCCTGTGCATTCTCCAGCTTCACGGCGGCGGCGCGAACATCACCCTCCTCGATCAGGCGCTGGGCCCGATAGCGGATCTCGCGGTTCGGGTGGCTCAACGCGGCAACGCGGCCTTCAAGGGTGGAGAGGTCGATTTTCGGCAGTGCCACCGACTGCTTGTGCTCGTAGCGATGGATGCGGCCAAAGAAGTGATCGCGGTCCGGACGTGCAGCCTGGTTATACCAGAGGTGAATGGGCCCACGCGGGTCGTTATGAAGGATCGCCTGGTTGTAGAAATCGATCACGTAGAGCTGGCCATCCGGCCCGATGCGCGTGTCGATGGGGCGGCTCCAAAAATCGCGGGTGGCGGAGAATTCCTCCTCGCGGGTCTTCTCGGCGGAGTAGGTCACGCCTTCGTTCTTCAGAGCTTCGTGGTGGATGATGTGCACCGTCGGCTCCGCGGTGAAGTAACCGAGGGTCCACTCTTTCGGCCAAGCACCCCCCTCATAGACGGCGGCACCACAGGCGGCGGTGAAAGAGCCGATGACATCGTTCGGCTGATTCTCCACGATCTCTTCCCAAGACATCAGGGGCTTCACCGGACGGAGGTGAACCATCACCTGCCAGGAAGGCTCAGAGCCAAGGCCACCTTCCGCCATGAGGCGGTCCGAGACCGGCACGTGCATCACGAGATCGCCCGAAGTCGGCTGGGTGAAGAACATCTCGCCATCCGAGGTCATGTCCACGCCCCAGCAGTTGCCCGCCTTCGCGCTGACCATCTCGATCTTCGAGCCATCCGGGCGGAAACGAACCACGCCGGAGCCAATGCCGCCGAAGTTCACGGAGCCATCGGCGGAGGTCACCTTTGGCGAACCTGCGTAGCCGTGCGTGGCATAGACCCAGCCATCAAGTCCCCAGCGCAGGTTATTCAGCACCGCGTGGCGGTCCGAGGTACCGAGGCCACGATAGAGCACCTCGCGCTTGTCCGCTTTGCCATCGCCATCGGTATCGCGGATGAAAAGCACTTCCGGCGGCTGTGAGGCGATCACGCCATCGCGATAGAAACAGAAGCTGGTGGCGAGATCGAGGTCATCCGCGAAGACGTGCTTCTTATCCATTACGCCATCGCCGTCGGTGTCCTCGATCCAAGAAATCTTGTCGCGGCCCGGGCGAGTCACCGCCGGCGGCTTCGGGAAGGGGGTGTCGCGCTGCCACATGGAAAGCATCGACTCCGGGCCACCGCCTTCGCGGCCTTCCGGATACTCCACGCTTTCGACCACCCACATGCGGCCTTTCGCATCCCAATCGATATTGAGCGGCTTCGAGATGAGCGGCTCAGCAGCAACGAGGCCGACCTTGAAATCCGGGTGCACCTGCATCGATTCGACCGACTTCAGCGGTGCAAGCGGCCCGCCGACCGGATAGGTAAGGGTCGCCAGATCTTCCTTCGTCGAAAGCTCATCAACATTCTTGGCACCTGCGGCCCAGGCCAGCGAGCGGCGGAGCATCGTGCGGATGGCCGAGTGCGCCCGCGTTTCCTCATTCTGTCCCGGGACAAAGAAAACGACGCGGCCCTTTCCGCGCTCTGCGGTCCAGATCATCGGCGAGACACCGTAGATGTAGGGCTGGGGCTCGGTGCCTTTCAGGTGCTTCTTGTTCGGCGTCCACGTCGTTGCGAGGACGTTGGTGGTCTGCGGCAGATCGAAGCCGTAGAGCATTTCGTCACTGACATCGAAGTTCGAGATACCACCGGTGACCGGGTGCTGATTTCCCGGCGGGGTGAAGAAGAGCGGCACTTGACCGGTCCAGCCCTGGATGTTTCCCCGTACCCATCCGGAGGCGGCGATGGCATCGTGGACAAGCACCACGCCGCCGCCTTTTTCGACGAAATCTTCAATCGCCTGCCTTTGCGCGGCGGTCCATGGCTCGCGACCGGTGAGCAGGACCACCCCACCCTTCTTCAGGTCATCGGCGGTGGGAAAGGCGCTGCCGTCCTTCGCTCCTTCGACGATCCCGGCAGCGCCCTGGGCGTAGATGGGAAAGGAAGCGGCGCTGGCGGGTGAAGCCAAGAGCATCCCGCCTAACAAAAGCGGGACGAGCGAACTGCGTAGGGTTCCGGGTTTCATGGGTCGCGGGAAGCGGACGTGCATTCCCCTTCTACCGCAGATCCCGGCGACTTCCTAGCCGTGTTGGCAATCGCGATAAGGGATTGTGGATTTACCTCCGGTGCTCCGAAGGGCGCCACCCGATCCACTTTTTGAAGGTATTCGAGAAAGTGTGGGGGTTCATGTAGCCGATCTGGCGGGTGATCGACTCCACCTTGTCGTCGGTGGTGGAGAGGAGATGGCGGGCCCGCTGCATGCGCAGGAAGGTGACATGCTGCATGGGGCTGCGGCCCAATTCGTCGCGGCAGAGGCGGCGCAGGTGCTCCTTGCAAACGCAGGCGCGGGCGGCGAGCTCCTCCAAGGTCCAAGGATGATCGAGCGATTTTTCCACGGCATCCCAGAGCTTCCAGAGGCGGGCATCCGCCTGATGCGGCTGGGCAAAGCGCAGGACGTAGGAATGGATCAGCTCGGTCCAGAGGTGGAGATTGGCGGGGGTATTCAGGCCGGCGCACTCGGCGTGGAGCCCGGAAATCGCGTGAAAGAGCGGCTGGGGATCGTAGGATCCGAGCACCGGAGAGCCGGCGGAAACGATGGGATTTGACTCCCGGGATTCGAGGTAGCGGACCCAGCACATGCGCCATGGCATGCGGCCCGTGGTCTTCATCGCATTCGTGACGAAGGGGGGCAGCAGGCAGGCCTGTCCGGCAGAAACCTGGCGCCACTGGCCGTCCGCCAGCACCATCCCGCTGCCTTCATAGCACGCCAGCATGAAGGTGCCGGATTGATCCGGGCGCAGCATCTGGAAGTCTTGGGGAGCCTCCATGAGCCCGACGTGGGCGATGTGATGCTGGGTCAGCAACTGGCAGACCGGCTGTTCATTCAGCCACTCCCGGTTGTCGGATTGGTCCGCACGCACGACCTGGGTGCGGATGGGTTCGACGGCAGCGAGAACAGACATCGTCCGGACCCTAGATGAAAATCCGGGCGGATCAAGCGGATGAAATGTGCATTTCAGATATTTCGATTTGCTCTTGCTGGACTTGCGACCGGCCGATCGACCATGAAGAGTGCAATTCAGATAGCTGGCGCAGGCCGGACACCCGTTTTTCAACCGACATTTTCCGAACCCATGAGCAACGCTTCCAGACGCTTCGTCCAAGCTGGCGAAGGCATCAAAGAAACCAACGCGTGGACCTACAACGAGTGGCTGTGCCGCCCGGATCTCGTCCCCGCGGAGAAGCTGCTGATGGTACGAGCGACAATGCCGCCGGGGCATTGCCACCCTTTCCACCTGCACCCACATCGGGAAGAAATCATCCATGTCGTCGAAGGGCGTGCGGAGCAGTGGGTGGGCGATGAATACCGGATCCTTGGACCTGGGGAGATCGCACACCTGCCGGCGGGGGTAGTGCATGCGACCTACAATCCCTTTGAGGAGACGCTGGTTTTCCACGCGATTCTCTCGCCTGCGATTTTGCCTGATGGAGAAGAAGCGGCTGCGGAGGACCCGAAGGATGTCTCCGGCGAAGCCCCTTGGGCGTCGATGCGAGACGGAATGACGCCGTGCAGGATGCTGGGGGATTGAGCCGCCGGCGGAGGCTCAGTTTTTCCGCCTGTTATGCCTGTTAAAACAGGGAAAATAACAGGCGGGTGGAGGGAGAAATCACCCATCGCCAATCTGCCAATCATCAACCGAAGTGCGCTTCGCGGGGATGAAGGCGGGAGGATCGATGCGCGGACGAGGGGCATGTTTGCCCTGATATTCGTAAATGCGGGGGCGGGTTTCTACTGCCACGGTCGGCTCAAATGGAGATGACGGAACTTAGAGGCCTCCCGGCTCCCCTTCAGGGTGCGATACCTTGGCCGTGAAGACCCAGGGTTGCGCGCTACGCGCTTACCCTGGGCTATCTCCCTGTCGCCCCGTTGGGGCTTTAGGAGGGAGCGTGTTGTGCGGTTACCCTGAGCTATCTCCCGGTCGCCCCGTCGGGGCTTTAGAGATCGCGGTTACGGACTTGCTTAAGGAGGGACCATCTTTCCCGCCACCTTTCAGAGCTTCTCGATGCGGAAGACGACAGGCTTGCTGTTGATGCAATCGAGGGCCTCGATCTTGTCGAGGGTGTCTTGCAGCAGGCCGAAGCGGCAGGTGTGGAGCAGGAAGACCATGTCGAGGAATTCGGCATCCGGTTGGTCGGGCTTCACCGGAGAGTGGGTGCCGGAGATGCCAATGCCTGCATCTGCAAGGACGCGCGCGACCTCGGCGATGACGCCGGGGCGGTCGGTGACGTCGAAGCGGACGTAATAGGCGGTTTCCGTGTCTTCCACGGGGAGCAACACGCCGCTTTCGCGATAGGGCAGGAAGCCGCGGTGGCCAGTAGCCTGGCGCAGGGAACGAGCAGCTTCAACGAGGTCCGCGACAACTGAAGAAGCGGTCGGGTCCTGGCCAGCGCCGCGACCGTAGAAGAGAGATTCGCCCGCGGCATCACCGTGGACGGCGACGGCATTGAAGACGCCGTGGACGCTGGCGAGGATGTGGCTCTTCGGGATGAAAGAAGGCTGGACCCGCAATTCCACGGAGCAATCCGGATGCTCCCGCACCACGGCAAGGAGCTTCACGACATAACCGAGACGGGTCGCGAAATCGATGTCGATCGGACGGACCTGCTCGATGCCGGCGACGTGGACCTTCGCGGGATCGATCGGGAAACCGTAGGCCAGAGTGGCCAGCAGGATCGCCTTGTGGGCGGCGTCCCAGCCATTCACGTCGAGGGCGGGATCCGCCTCCGCATAGCCGAGTGCCTGAGCTTCGCCAAGGGAGGCGGGGAACTCCAACCCGGCGGTGGTCATCCGCTCGAGGATGTAGTTCGAGGTGCCGTTGATGATCCCGGTGATCGAATGGATGCGGTTGCCAATGAAGGACTCCTGAACCGTCTTGATGATCGGGATGCCACCGGCGACCGCGGCTTCGAAATGGATCGGGGTGTCGTGTTCCTTGGAAAGAGCGAAGAGCTCCACACCGCGCTCGGCAAGGAGGGCCTTGTTCCCGGTGACGACGGGCTTCCGCGCCTTCAGGGCTGCGGCCACGATGTCGAAGGCGTCCGTGGTGCCGCCGATCAGCTCGACGACGATGTCCACGGAGGGATCCGCCACCAGCTCCTGCCAGGATGTGGTGAGCTTTTCGATCGGCAGATTGACGGGACGGACTTTCGCCACGTCACGGACAAGCACTTTCGCGACTTCCAGCTTCACCTGTCCGCCGGTGCGGTCGCAGATGAGGTTCGAGTTGCGTTCAAGTGCCAGAACAACGCCGGAACCCACGGTTCCGAGTCCGGCGAGGCCGATGCCAAGAGAAGAGCAATTCACGGCGGGACTCTCTGTCCCCACCGCCTAGCGGGAAAGCGCAAAGAAGGTCACTCGGGAGCATTTTCCGCGGCCAGCCAATCTCCCAACTGATCGCCGTGCTCGCCCTTTTCGACCCGGGATCGATAGTTCAGATAGGCCGCCTTGGCGAGGTCCCGTGGCGGCTGTGCGGCAGCTTTCTTGCCCGCAGGAGCTTTTTTCGCTGCCTTTTTGGCGGCCTTCTTCGCGGGAACCTCTGCGGCGGCTTTCTTGGCCACCTTCTTCGCAGCTTTTTTGGCAGACATCGCACCGTAGTCGAGCAGTCGAGGTGCCAAGCGGCAAGTTGTTCCGCAAGGCGGTGATTGTCAGCGGGGGGCTCCGGCGTATAGTCCGCCCGTGGACCACGGCTACTCATGGCGCGAATCCCGCGACTCCAGGCCGCTGCGACTTCCCGGACCCGATAACATGGGTTGGTGGGTAGCTGCGGCGTTCTTCATCGCGGTGATCCTGCACGTGGCCGCATTCTTCGCGCTGGGTCACATCAAGATCGGGACGGGTATTTTCCCATCCAGTGACGAAATCTCCACGGAGCGGGTTTCGGTTCGCGATGTCGATATCACTCCGACGGAAGAGGCGGTGATGGAGCCGGAACCGGCGGAAAAGCCAGCGCCAGACAAGGCCACGCTGCTGGAAGAAATCGACATGCTCGACAAGCTTCCGGAGAACACGGAGATGGAGATCAAGCCGGATCTGAGTGACCCGGAATTCGCCGTGCGCCTTGAAAACCCAGCAATCAAGGGCAATCCGGAAGGCATCGTGGTGGATCCAGCCGCAGGTTTCGATCTCGATACGGCCCTTCCGGAACTCGGTCGCTCCGAAGATCCGCCGCCGATCGCGGCAGATGCGCAGATGATCGTCGATCCCGGTGCCAGCATCGCGGACGATACCAACCTCGATCGCTTCGCCCAAGACCTCCTGAAGAAGGGGGCCGGGGGAGTTTCCGACGTGGGCACTCTGGACGGCATGGTCACCCTCGACGACATGGTGGGGCTTTCCGCCGACGTGCTGGTGGGCAAGAAGACAATGCTGCCCAGCGACTTGCTCTTCGAATACGACAGCGCGGTCCTGCGCGAGAGCGCGAAGGTGGGGATGATGAAACTGGCCCTGATCGTGGAGCGAAATCCGAAGCTTTATTGCTGGATCGAGGGTTATTCCGACCTTTTTGGTGGAGATGCTTACAATCAGGACCTTTCACGGCGTCGCGCCGGGGCCGTGCGCGAGTATCTGGTGAACACGCTGCATCTGAATGGCGATCGCATCGTGCCGCGGGGCCACGGAAAAGCCCGGCCGCTGGTGAGTGCCGGGAGCGTGGAGGAACAAGCTCCGAACCGCCGCGTGGAAATCCGGATGCGGCGGACTCCTCCGCCTGCGGAGAAAGTGGTGGTGACGGAGAAGGCACAGGCGCCCGCCCCGCCGAAAGAGACCCCGGCTCCGGCCCCCTCCCCTGCTCCCGCTCCTCCGCCGAAGGACCCGGTGGTGGTGAAGCCGATGAGGGCCCTGCCTGTCGTGGAGGATGCTCCCAAGGCGAAGCCCATCACCAAGGACAACTCCCGCATGCGCCCGCTCGAGGAGCAGAGCCCGCGGGCACGCCCGATTCAGGAGAATCCGCCGAAGGCACAGCGCGTCGAGGAGGAGCCTCCGAAGGCAAAGTCCGTGGAAGAAGAAGAGGAGGCTCCACGCGCCCAAGGGGTGGAGGAAGAGCCTGAGGCACCGCCGGCCCGTGCGGTGCCGGTGGAGTAAGTGTCACCATCTTCGCTGCTGCCGGATGGGGTGGCAGCTTGACCCGCGGCGCGTGGCCGCTATGCCGGGGTCATGAAGCCGCTCGAATCACCCGCCACACCGGGGGCCATCCTGTCCTTTGATTTCGACGGCACGCTCTACAGTCCGGCCGAGCACCCGCCGGTGAGCCTGCGGCTTTTCCAAACCCTGGAGCGCCTGCGCCAGGAACGGGGAGCGCTATGGGGAATCAACACGGGGCGATCGATCGGTCACGTGGTGGAGGGCTTGGTGGATGCGCGCTTTCCTTTCACCCCGGACTGGGTGGTGGCGCGAGAGCGCGAGATCTGGCTGCCGACAAGCTTGGGCAGGTGGACGCCTTTTGATTCGTGGAATTCCGCGTGCGAACGCGAGCAGGGAGAGTTTTTCAAGGAGGTGCGCGGGATCCTAGCCACGATCCGCCACGAGGTGGAGGAGCACACTGGGGCTACGTGGATCGAGCAACCGGGCGATCCCGCGGGTCTGGTGGCCCGCACGGATGAGGAGATGGCGTGGATCGTCAGCCGCATCGAACTGCACGCCGCGGCGGAGCCGATGCTCGGCTGGCAGCGCAACTCGATCTGGCTGCGCTTCGGCCACAAGAAGTACCAGAAGGGTAGTAGCTTGGCGGAAGTGGCGCGGAACTTCGGATTGAGCCCGGCGCAAACCTTTGCGATTGGGGACAGCCACAATGACTTCGAGATGCTGAGCCCGGATGTTTCCGGAATGTTTGCGTGCCCGGCGAATGCGGTGCCGGAGATCCGCGAGCACGTGCTGAAGGGAGGCGGGCACGCGTGCCTGCTGCCGCACAGCGAGGGCTGCGTGGAGGCGCTGGAGCATTTCTTCGGGACCGGAAGCTAACAAGGGACACCATGGGCATCGATAACCGGATCGCGGTCAGCTTCACGACATTGCCTCAAGAGTTCACCGGCCATCTGATCACGCAGTTGGTCGCGGCCATGAAGAGCTTTGGTTTCGTATCTGGAGGACGCACCTTCCACGAAATCCGATCCGACAAAGCCCTGCTGATCGAGTTTCCATTTCCAGAAGGAATCGACGTCATCCATGCCCCCCTCGAACGACTCTGGGATTTCGTCACGAAGTACAAGCGTATTTCGTTAGGTTTCTCGCGAGATTTTACCAGTTACGGTTGGGACGACGACCTCGAACTTTCGCCTCTCGTTCAAACGTGGTGGTTTAGCTTCTACTTCAAAGATCCGGCCAACGTGTTTGATTCGGTGACGCTGTGGACGGAAGCTGCAGCTTTTTACCCGCCGACCGATAGCGCTCCCGACAATTTCGATAACAGCCTCATTCGATTGGTTGAAAGGGTCGCAGAGGTCTTGCACGGTTTTTTCAGCTCCTCCCGGACCTACGGGTATGCGGAACCCAAACATGGGGAACTGGAGGACCCTACCGTCTTTCTGATCTCAGCTGGCGAAACTCGCCGGGTATCCGATTGTGATCCCGGATGGATCGAACCGATCAAGAAACTCTAGCCAAAGCAGGCCGATCATCTCCCCGGCGCGGGTCAGCCGGTCGATTGATGGATGGCATAGCGGATCGCGAGCAGGCGGATCACGACGACCAGGGTAGAGGTGATGCCGAGCACGACGCCTTCGTGTAGCCCTAGGCGATCCAGCCCGAGCAGGGCGAGGCCGCCGATAATGCAGGCGGTGGCATAGATTTCCTTTCGCAGGACGAGAGGGATTTCATTCCGCAGGACATCGCGCAAGAGGCCGCCGAAGGTGGCGCTGATGACGCCGAGCGCCAGGCAAGCCCACCAAGGCAGGCCGTGTGCTTGGGAGATGCGGATGCCGGTAACAGTGAAGAGGCCGAGGCCCAAGGCATCGACGACAGAGACCGCGCGTCTCATTTTCCTCCACCACTCCGAGCCAGCCAAAGCAATCACGGTGCCGCCCGCGGCGAGGCCGAAGGTCATGGGGTTCTTCAGGAACTGCGGCGGGACATCCCCGATCAAGACGCTGCGCAGGAGTCCGCCACCGGCACCGGTGACGAAGGCCATGACGAACATGCCGAACCAATCCATCTCCTTTTCCCGCGCTGCGATGGCGCCGGAAACGCAGAAGACGAGGGTGCCGACCGTTTCCCAGACGTAGTGGATCACGAGGCCATGCTAACAGGATGCCGGGAGAAACATCAACCCGTGGCGGAAGGATCTCCGAAGACGTAGCCACGCGCGAGGGTCTCGTAGTTGCGGGTCTGTTCGCGCGCCCACGCTTCGTCCCTGCCAAGTTCTTCGGCAAGGATATCCGCGACCTTGGCCGAGGCCCCGATGCTGGCGCGGGCATTCAGCAGGAGGCAGCGACTGCGGCGGGCGAGGACATCCTCGACCGTGCGGGCCATCTCCTTTCGCGCATGCCAGCGGACTTCGGCGACGGTGAGCGGAAGGGAGGGATGGACCTCGTCCGCATCTCCGATTTCCCGGATGGCTGGCGCATCAGAGCCATAGGGCCACAACGGATCCGTGGTCATTTCGGCTGCACCATGGATCGGGAGATGAGTGGTGCGGCAAGGAACGGGATCGAGGCCGGCTACTTCTTCTGCGCGATTGATGACGTCTTCCGCCATACGGCGATAGGTGGTCCACTTGCCGCCGGTGATGGTGATGAGCCCGCTTTTTCCGATGAGTATGGTGTGATCCCGGGAAAGGCTGGCAGTGTTCGTAGCATCGCCGCTTTTGACAAGAGGACGGAGCCCGGCGAAGACACTGAGCACATCGTCCGGCTTCGGGTCACGCGTGAGGTAGCGTGCGGCGTGGGTCATGAGGAAATCAATCTCCTCCGGGAGGGCGCGGGGTTCGAGGCTTTTCAAGGGGCGGGGCGTATCGGTGGTGCCCACGACGACGCAATCGTGCCACGGCACGGCGAAGAGGACCCGGCCATCCGCGGTCTTTGGGATCATGATGGCGGAGTCGCCGGGCAGGAAGCCCTTCGGCAGCACGAGATGGATGCCTTGGCTTACGGCGACCAGTTCCTCATCCAAGCGTTCGTCTTCCTGGCGGAGGTGATCGACGAAGATGCCGGTCGCATTGATCACGCAACTGGCGCGGAGGACAAAGCTGCGACCGCTTTCCACGTCCTGGACCTCGATGCCCGCGACGCGTCCCCGCTCCTTCACGAGATGAGAACAGCGGAGGTGGTTGGCGAGCTTCGCGCCGAGATCCGCCGCCGTCATCGCAAGATGGATCGCGAGGCGCGAGTCATCAAACTGGCCATCGTGATAGATCACGCCACCCGTAAGCCCTTCAGGCTCGATGGTGGGGATTTTTTCCAGCGTCTCTTCCTTGGAGAGGATATGACTGGCACCGAGGCCGAGCGTTCCAGCCAAGCCATCGTAAACCTTCATGCCGACGCCGTAGAAGGGGCCTTCCCACCATTTGTAGGTGGGGATGACAAAGGCGAGATTCCGAACCAGATGCGGGGCATTGCGCGCCATGCGTCCGCGCTCGTGCAGGGCCTCCATGACGAGGGAGACATTACCCTGCTTCAAATAGCGCACGCCTCCGTGCACAAGCTTTGTCGAGCGTGAGGATGTGCCTTTCGCGAAGTCGGCTTGCTCGACGAGTGCCACGCGGTGGCCTCGCGAAGCCGCATCACCCGCTGCACCGAGCCCGGTCGCCCCGCCACCCACGATGCAGATGTCGAAGGACTCGGATTGGAGTGCGGAAAGATGCTCGTCTCGATTCATGACTCCCATGCTTTGGCGCGTTCGACGGCGCGTCTCCATCCGGCTTCGAGTTGCTCCATTTCTTGTCGAGGTCGTGAAGGATGAAACTCGCGGTCGATCTCGTGGTGTCTTGCCAGTTCCTCTTTGCCCTCCCAGAAGCCGACTCCCAGCCCGGCGAGATAGGCTGCTCCGGCTGCGGTGCTTTCCACGTCCTTCGGGCGGATCACATTCACGCCTAACAGATCCGCCTGGAACTGCATGAGGAGATCGCTACGCACGGCACCGCCATCGACGCGGAGCTCCTTGAGAGGGATGCCGCTGTCTTTCACCATGCACTCGGCAAGCTCCGCGCTTTGAAAGGCGATCGACTCCAAGGCGGCACGGCAGAAATGGGCGCGATTGGTCCCGCGGGTCATGCCGAAGGCCGCGCCGCGGGCATAGGGGTCCCAATGCGGTGCCCCAAGACCGGTGAAGGCAGGAACGAGATACAAGCCACCGCTGTCCGGCACGGTCGCCGCCAAGGCATTGCACTCCTCTGCGGTGCGAATGAGTTGCAACTCATCACGCAGCCACTGGACGACCGCACCACCGACAAAGACGGATCCCTCCAAGGCATACTCGGTCTTTCCACCGATCCGCCATGCGATGGTGGTGAGCAGATTATTCTGCGAAGCGACGGCCTCGCTACCGGTATTCATCAGCATGAAGCAGCCGGTGCCGTAGGTGTTCTTCGCCATGCCGGAAGAAAAGCATCCCTGGCCGAAGAGGGCGGCATGCTGATCCCCCGCGATGCCGGAGATGGGAATGCCTTCGCTGGATTCGCCGAAGATGCCGCTGCTGTCCTTGACTTCCGGAAGGATCGAGCGGGGAATTTCCAGAATCTCCAACAGTTCGTCATCCCAATCACCTCGATGGATATCGTAGAGCAAAGTGCGCGAAGCGTTGGTGGCATCGGTGGCATGCACGGTGCGGCCGCTCAGGCGCCAAAGCAGCCAGGTATCGACGGTGCCAAACATCAGTTTCCCCTGCTCCGCCAGCTTCCGTGAGCCGTCCACGTGATCGAGGATCCAACGGATTTTTGTGGCGGAGAAATAGGGATCCAGCCTCAGGCCGGTCTTGCGGGTGAAGAGATCTTCCACGCCTTCCGCCTTCAGGGAGGCGCAAAAATCCGCGGTCCGGCGGTCTTGCCAGACGATCGCGGGGTAGACCGGCTTTCCGGTTTCGCGTTCCCAAAGCAGGGTGGTTTCCCGCTGATTGGTGATGCCGATGGCGGCGATGTCCGCGGGCAAAAGGTCCGCTTTCCCGAGAGTTTCGATCGCGGTGGACCACTGGCTGGCCCAGATCGCCAAGGGGTCATGCTCGACCCAGCCGGGACGCGGGTAATGCTGGGGGAACTCCCGCTGGCTGGAGGCAACGGCGCGCCCCTCCTGATCGAAGACGACAGCTCGCGACGAGGTCGTTCCTTGATCGAGGGCAAGGATATGGGTTCTCGGCATAACAGGGAGAGCTTTCCCTCATTGCTAACACGGGATCGCAAAAGCGCGAAGCATCTTCCTTGCATCATTGCCATTCCGGGCGCTCCTTACTGGCAGCATGGCCATCCTGAAGCGCGTCTTTGCCCTGGCTCTCAAATACCCCTGGCGGGCATCGATCTCGCTGCTCATGGCAGTCGCCTGCACGGTGCTGGTGCTGGTGCTTCCCACCGTGACCCAGATATTGGTGGACGAGGTGATGAAAAACCGCCGTGCAGACCTGCTCTTCAAGACGGCGTCGCTCGGCATCGGTGCGATTTTCCTGAGACAGCTGCTCTTCACGCTGCGGACTTACGGGAACAATGCGCTGGAGCAGCGGCTGATCCATGACCTCCGGAGCAAGCTCTACGACAAGCTGCAGCGCTTGCCGATCAAGTGGTTCGACTCGAACTCCTCCGGCGAGATCATGTCGCGCGTGGCGAGCGACGTGCCCTCCACCGACAGGGTGATTGTTGAAACCATCGACCAGGCGATTCCTGCGGTGCTGCAGTTCCTGATCATGGCCGGCTGGATGTTCTACAACAGCTGGGAACTCGCCCTCGTGACCCTGGCACCGCTGCCGATCATCGGGCTGATCACCACGATTTATTCGCGGGTGGCGGAGCCGCGGTGGCGGGAATCCTCCGAAGCTTCCGCGGCGCTCAATGCCTTGCTTCACGACAACCTGGCGGGCATCCGGCAGATCAAGGCCTACACCGTGGAGCCGGAAGCGCTCAATCGCTTCGACGAGGCGAGCCGGCACGTCGGCGAAAAGCACATGCGGGTCATGAAGGGCCAGGCCGTGGTGTGGCCGGGCGTGTCCCTGCTCGCGGAGTCCGGCATCATCCTGATGCTGGGCTGCGGTGCCTGGTGGGTGCTGCAGGGAAAGATGACCGAAGGCACGCCGCTGGCTTTCCTGGTCGCCTGGGGCTTTCTCTTCGATCCGATCTCGCGGATCAACAACCTCACGCAGCTCTATCTCGGCGGGAAGGTGGCAGCGAAGCGCGTCTTCGATATCCTGGACCTGCCTGATGAAACGAATCTCACCGAGGGTGCTCGTCCTGCGGAATTCAAAGGCCGCGTGGTTTTCGACAATGCCGGTTTCTCCTACGATCCCGATTCCCCTGCCGTGCGTGGTGTTTCGATCGTCGCGGAGCCGGGCATGACCGTGGCACTGGTGGGACCGACGGGCGCAGGCAAATCGACCGTCCTGAATCTTCTTACGCGTTTTTACGAAACCGATCAGGGGAGCATCTTACTCGACGGATATCCGATCGAGTCGCTTTCGAAAGAATGGCTGCGCGACCACACCGGCTATGTCACGCAGGAGAGCTTTCTTTTCAATACAACGCTGCGCGACAACCTGAAGCTCGCAAAACCGGACGCGACCGACGACGAAATCTGGGCAGCGCTCGACAATGCAAATGCTTCTCCTTTTGTGCGTGAATTGCCGGAGATGCTTGATACCGTCGCGGGTGAACGTGGGGTCCGGTTCTCCGGAGGCGAGAAGCAACGCCTCTCAATCGCGCGGGCCTTGCTGAAAAATCCGCCCCTACTTTTGTTAGACGAGGCCACATCCGCCTTGGACAATGAAACGGAACGCTTGGTCCAGCAGGCGCTGGAAACGCTGCGCTCCGACCGCACCTCCTTTGTCATCGCCCACCGCCTTTCCACCGTGAGGAATGCCGACCTCATCTGCGTGCTTGAGGACGGCAAACTGGTGGAAAGCGGGAAGCATGATGAACTGTTAGCAAGAGGCGGCTTGTATTCGCGGCTATGCGAAGCTTCCATTCGCGAATAAACCTCTCCACGATTGCTGCCCGCACATGGAAACCGTCCTGCAACTTCCCGATTCCGAAGATCCCTGCACCGTAAAAGAAGTCGTCGATGCCCTCCGCAAGGAGAAGCTTTTCCCGCGCCACGAGTCGAAGAACTGGGGCGACTGGATCCACTTCGAAGGTCACCGCACCGTGATCAGCATCGAGTCGATGCGCGGCCTGACGAGCTCCGCCACCATCGAACACTCGGAAGACGAGAGCGAGGAACTCACGCCTGCCATCCTGCGCGCCTTCGGTCGCCTCAACTGGGTCGGCATTGGCGAAGACGGTGAGTATCCGCTCGATTGAGCGTCCCGGATGAGGGGCGCCCCGCGCCCCGCTTCGAAAACTTCCCCCCGCCCTTGTCGCGGGATGCCAAAGTGCGCGGCCATCTCGCCGCGCTTTTTTCTTCATTCCCGCGTGAGCCTGCAGGCCACGACATTCGCAAAGGGAACATCCTTTACCGGAAGGAAGGTCCAGACACCGGGCTTCACCGGTGCCGCCAATTGAAAGCGTGCGGTGGGCTTCTTCTTTGAAGGAGCTTCCACATCCCATTCGATCCGCAGATTGTCCTCTTGGCCGGCGAAATAGCCATCCAGCGAAAGCCCTTCGTGGATCTCGGCAGCATCGCCATCGACCATTGCCATCTCGACTTCCAGCGAGTGCCACATCGAGCGTTCGCCGGTGCGCGCGCGGAAGCCGCAGTCTTTCCAAAGCTTCGCCTTGCCGACCAACCACTCTAGAGCCTTGTCGCGATTCTCCGGTGCAGCTTGGTTGATTTTCTCGATGTCGGCGTCGTTGGCTTGGAACCAGCGCATTTCCACTTTCACGCAATCCCAGTTGCCCCCACCGCCCTGCCGCTTGGGATCGCCCGGCGCGGTTACCTCCGGAAACTGCCAGAGCATGAAGGTATCCTTTCCATCATTCCACCAGGCACGCTCGCGCCACACCCCGGATTTGATGACGGCCATGTTTCCCATCACCCCCCAGCTCAAGTAAGTCTGCCCTTTTCCTGACAAGGCGATCTCCGCTTCGAGACTATCCGCGGTGAGCGTGCCGAACTTTCCGCCCTCGACCGCGGCGACAACGCCGAGTTCCTTCATGATCTGGCCGCCTGCCTTCAACGAGCCTGTGATCTTCGTCATCTTCACGGACTCCATGCGCCATGGATTCGTCTCGGTGAAATCGCCAAGTACGGTCATGCCCCGCTTCGCCAACGTATCGATCGTCATCGACTTCGTAGAATGAAGTGGATCCGCCAATGCCTTCCGCAGCTCCGCCGCCTCCTTCGGAGCCGCCTTGATGGCAACCAATCGCATCGAATCTTCCGCTTTTGCGGACGCCCCGAGGAGCAATGCCGCAGCGGAAACGAGTGAAAGCAGGGGATTGAAGGGTTTCATGACCAGAAATCTCTGCCCCGGCCCATCACGAGGCGGAAGACTTAAATTCAAAAGGTTGCGTCCTCTGACAAGTGGAGGACGGGCAGGAAAAATCACGCAGATGAAGAAGCATGCAAATTTTCTCTTGCGGGTCGGTTCTGCACGTGTAGAAACCGCGCACGCGTTTCGCGACGCGGGCGTAGCTCAGTGGTAGAGCGCCACCTTGCCAAGGTGGATGTCGTGAGTTCGAATCTCATCGCCCGCTCCATTCATTTCCAAGAACTTGGCCAGCTTATGCTGGCCATTTTCGTTTTGGCCTGCGCCCGAATAGCGCCCGAATGCGCCTTTAAACTGCTCGCATTGGCGCTCGTTCTCAGCCCATCTGGCTTTCTAATGGCACGACGAGCAAGGCTTCTACCCAAGTTCGACCACGGACGGCAGCAGTGGGTCCTTAACGTCCCTCCGGGTCTATCGGATACGGGAGCGAGGCAACGGGTCTACTTCCCCCGTGGAGCTGAACAAGACGCAGTTGCCTACGCCGACCAGCTCAAGCAGGCGAACGAGAACCTGAAGGAGTTAGCAAAGCATGTGCGGCCGGAATTGATGCGGGCTGCCGTGAAGTGGGAGCCGGTGGTCATCGAGCTTGGCTTCCGCGATCTGGATCACTTCTGCGCAACCAAGGTCGCCGAGTTGGAGAAAGCCTCCGCAGCACCGACGCTCGCCAGCCTTTTGGATGCTTTCCAAGCCGATCATTCCAAGAACTGGTCCTCTCAATACCTTGGCAAGCGCTGGAAGCCTTTTCGCAGTCGCTTGGATGAGATCGAAGATCTGCGGATATCGCAGATGGATCAGGCGTTCTGGCGAGACTGGTTGAAGAAATGGAAGGAGACCTCGAAGCCCGGTCCTACCACCTACAACCAGCAGCTCGGCGGCATCCGCTCCATTTTCGAACTGGCAGCGGCCAAACGGGTGCATCCCATCAATCCTCTCGACGATCTGCCAGGCGCGAAGGAACGCAAGGGAGAGGTTCCCGTGTCCACACCTGAGGAGGTCCAGCGACTGCTAGATGTAGCATGGAAGCACGACCGCGAAATGGTCCCCTACTTTGTCACCTGCTATTTCGCAGGCCTACGACCTGATTCCGAAGCCAAACGCGTTCACTTCGAGCACTTCGACTGGAATGAGGGGCACCTCAAGGTCGGCATCACGAAGACCGACGGCAATCCAAACCGATACGTGCAGATTGAGGACACCTTAAAGGCTTGGATGCGACCATGGCTGAAAAAGAAGGGATCGATCATCCCTGACAACTTCGCGAAACGCCGACGTCGTCTGATTTACGGCTTCTACACCACACCGAACGCGACCTTCGGCGACGAAACCAAGTGGAAAGCGCTCGTTCCTTGGGGTCACGATATCACCCGCCACTCTTACGGCTCCTACTGGGAGGCGGCTCACCGCGGGAAACCGGGCTGCAAGGAGACCCTTGCGGCCAACATGGGTCACGTCGATTTCAAGACGTTCGACCGCTACTACAAGAATGCGCGATCGCGGGCTGAGGGCAAAGCCTACTGGGAAATCCAGCCTCCCGAGCAAAAGGAGAACGTTATCGCGATCGCGTAGGAGCCTCGCGTTGACGCCCGTGCTAAAACTGCCCCGTGAAACTGTTCCTTCCCACCCTTCTGGCCCTCGCCCTGGTGTCCTGCGACTCCCCGGAGCCTGACGCCGCTTACACCGACCCGGCCCCGATCCTGCGGGAGAATGCCGAGTTGAAGAAGAAGGTGGCGGCGCTTGAGTACGAGCGGGATGAAGCGGTGAAGAAGCACGAGAGTGCGCTTCGTCTCGTTAACCAGTTCATGGATCAGAAATACGAGCTGGAGCGGAAAATGGAGAAAGCCGGGCTCACGGGATCCAATTGATTGGACCCTCCCATACCTGCCGGATGTTCCCAGCGCCGTCGCTCTCGGCGATAAGGAAAACCTTCAGCGTGCTGGTGTTCGCCGGCAGTAAGGGCGCAAAGAACGGCCCCTCCACTGCGGTGACTTCATTCGACCCGTTGACGGTCAGCTCGAGGTAAAGCTTTCCCCCCATCGGCGTGGCCAACGTTCGAACCGCCTCGGCCGCCCAAGGATCACCGCTCCCGTAGGTGGCTTCACCGTACGCCGTCGCCACCCACAGCCCGCCGTCCGGATCGTAGAGCCGATCGGGATCCGCGGCCCGGGTGGCAACAATGTCTAGCCCGTCGCTCCACTCCCCCGTCCCTGTGCCATCGATCGTCACGGTCCAACTGTCATCGACCGAGCTTTGCCAGGATTGCCAGCCGGTGGGCAGATAGGGACCACCTTGGGCGGTGCCTGAATAGGGAGTGATTGTGACCGCGGCATTTGGCCACGCTGGCATGTCGCTCTCCGCCTCGAGGTCGAAGGTGAATGGCGCTCCGCCGTTATAGGTGTCCTCACCGTAGGTCGTGCCGCTCATCGTGCCGGTGAGGCCTGCGGCGGCGACGGTGTAGGTCCACGGGCTGCCCCCGTTCCAATCGATTTCCGACTGCGCATTCGCCACCCATACCCCTGACGGGTCGGTCGTGCTGCCGCCAGTGCGGAAGAGGCGAGGGTCGCCGTAGAAATCCACCTGCACGTCGCCGGTGGTGAAGCTGTGAAAGGCCACCCAGCCCGGATAACCGACGGCTTGGTAGTATGCGCCGAAGCCCGAGTAATACCCGTCGATTGCCCAAGCCGTGATCGGAAAAGTCCCCGCGCTCGGAACACCGGTGAGCGATCCTCCGATCGAGCCGCTACCAGTGGCCAGCACGTCGGTGCCGTCATTCAGGGCAAGGTCGCCGGTGCCGGGATCCTTGGTGATGAATGCGCCCTTTGGGCCTCGCCAGTCGTCCGGTCCCCGCGGAGCAAAATAGCCGGCGGGAAAGTCCGGGTGTGCCGGGCCATTCTTCACGATGTAGTTTCGGCCGCTCCCGCCGTGGAAGGAAGCCCCTGCAGAAACCTCCCGCTGCACGGTGGTGTCGCCCCCTGCGCGAGGAAGCACAGCTTGGGAATCGTCGCCCACTTCGAAATAGGATGTCGTGCCGTGAAGGCAGTGCACCACGCCGGCCGCCATGGTGAGATTCCCGCTCGCATCGAGGAAGACTTGGAATTGACTCATAGGAAGACCACTTGATCGTTGGAGTTGGAGCGGACCGCCTGGGTGAGATCGCGGAAGGAATGCCGCTGAGGGGGACCAAGGCGGAGGGTTGTGACACCGGAGCGGATGTTCAGGGTCTCGCTCTGCACCATGGCGCCCATCGATTCGAACTCGGGATCCGCGCCGACCACGCTGATAAGTTTGTTCGCATACCGCTGGGCGCCGCAATCTTGCTCCATCCATCCGCAAGTCCCTTGGTAGGGCGTCCAATTGCGGGCATTGAGCAAACCGGTGGCAAAGCCCGCAGGCGGAGCAATGAAGGTATAGTCGGGCTGCCTGTAGATTTGTTGCCCTGCGGGGGCGCTGGCATTGATCAGGTATGCGCGGATTTCAGCGTTGTGGATAAACAGACGGTAACTCGCGTAGTTCGTGCTGCTACTGCCCTTGAACCCTGCGGCGATGTCACCAGCCCACTGGACGGAGTACCACCACTGCGGCACTTGCTCCCAAACGCCCCCGGGCCAATTGCGTTCGCGCCACTCGTAGTAAACCGGGCAAACCACGGTAACTTCCTCGACAACGAACTGGTCTTTGAGCCATTCCGGCAAGTTGTCACTCACGAGGATGTTCTTTCCTGCCGTCGAGACCGTTTGCCCCTGCCCATTGAGAAACTTCGGGCCTGCAATCGGAATCGTCTTATTGGTCCCCGGCAGATCCTGATTGTAGGTTTGATAGGACAGCGCCACCGGTCCGATATTGAGCGGAAGCGACTGAGGAGGGATGCCAGCAACCTGACCGGCTGCCACGATGCTTCCCGACTTGTTCAGCACCCAATTCTTGAAGGTGGTCCCCGAGGTGGCCGCCGTCTGGAGAACGTAGCCATCGAGCTTCTCTTCGGGGAGGAAAGTATCCAACTCCTTGCCGCTGGCAGTCAGGATCATCACGTGTCCGAGTTCCGCGGTTCCCGCCTTCTGCTCCTGGTAGCGGCGGGCTCCGGTTGGCCCGCGATCATAGAAAGGCACTCGCACTTGGGAGGCCCGGAGCTCATCCATCGGAGTGAGTTTGAACTGGCCCGGCGTGAAGATCGAGGCATCCAACGTTACCGCGGACATCGAGCCGACCGACAAGCCTGCTAGGCGGCGGGTGATGTTGATGACCGGAAAGCCGGCTCCGGTGTAGTCGAACGATACCACCATGTCGCCGATCAAGCGGACCAATTCTGAGATGGCCTGCGCGCAGCTCCCCTGATTCAGGGTGATGGGAATGCACGCAAAACATGTGGCAATCGTTCCTTTAATCATCGGCACGCCCAAGGCGATGCACCGGTCTATCAACGTGCCTAGGCTGACGGTCATGCTCTGGGCCGGAAACCCGATCGTGGTCCGAACCCCGGATCCGCCTCCGCTCGCGGCATCGAGGGTGATGGCCGTGGTCAGCTGAATTTTCTCGAGCCAATGCCAAGGCCCGACGACATCGACATTCACCCGGTTCCCGTTGCGATCAGGTCTGAGCGCGTGCCCAAAAAAGAAGCGCTGACTGTTTCGGTAGAAGCTCACCGTCTGCCCTTCCTCGGGGAACTCCTCGGCGCCGGGCACGAAGTTCCTCAAAGGCACCTCCCATCGGCACCGGTCAATGTTCAGGGCGATGAAATCGAACTGGGCGGAATCACCGGTAAAGGGGCGCGCGTTGCCGTTCAGCCGTTTTCCTGCCTCCCCCGCATAGCTCCAGATATTAGCAGGCATGGCTTATTGCTGGTTGGGGACCGACTGCATCATTTGCCGGGTCTCCCCGATGATCTTCCGGACGTCGACCATGTCGGATGCCAGGCCATTCACCTGAAGCACCGTCTCGTTAATCGTGGTGTTGACCTCTTGGCGCATGCCGATGAAGGACTCCCTAAGCTTGAGAAGCTCGGCCTTTATGGGCTCCAGCTGCTCTCCGTCCGGTATATGATCGGAAAGGAGGTCTTTGAGAGCTTCCATCGATTCAACCGCCTGCCGCGAAAGCTCTTGGCCGGTTTGCTCCTGAACCTTTGCCACGGTATCAAGGACCTTCTTCACACCTTCGGTGGCCTTGGTGCTGATTTCCTCCGTGGCATCAGCGTTTATCGCATCGAGCTTGTCACCGGTCGTTGCCACCAGCGCGCGCATTCTTTCGGTGATGACGCCCGACAAGTTCTCGACATCGGCCTGCGCTTTGTCGGCGGCCGCGCGTGCATCGGTGGCCTCTCTTCGAAGCCCTTCCACGTCAGCCTGGGTAGTTGCGTCATTTGCCTCTGCGGTTTGCACATTGAGGTCGGCCTTAGCCGCTGCAGCCGTTGCAAGGTCGGCCTTCGCTTTCGCGTCCTCCAGGTCTCTCTGAAGGCGGGCAAGCTCCGCTTTCAAATCCTCTCGCACGCCCACCGCCTCGACTTCCCGAGGGCTCGCGCCAGCACGCACAGCGGCATTCTGCTGGGACTGGCGGACGGCTGCATCGGCATCCGCCGTCGCGTCGAAGAGCTTGCGTTGGCGCTCGATCGCGGCCGTCGCGGCATCGATGGCCTCGCGCCCCCGCTGGAAGAATTCCACCAAGGAGTTTCGCCGGGTTTCAAGCCGCGCATTGTCTTGCGCCGTCTTCAGGTTCTTTGCCGCGGTGGCCGCATTGTCCTGCGCCGTCTTCAGCGCCTTGAAGTCCTCTACCGCACCGGTGATCGCCGACCGGAGCTTGCCGGTGAAAAGGCCGGCCAAGCCGCCAATGGCAGCTCCCAGCGGACCGCCAACCGCAAAGCCCTGAGCGGCACCGGCGGCCGTGGCAGAAAGAGTCTCAAGCCCCGTGGCCATCCCGCCAACGAACTGAGCCCCGCGGGCATTGCTTTCGCTGAGATTGTTCGCCAAGGTGCGCACGTCCCGGGCAACGTCTCCAATCACCTGGGCGAACTGGGCGGCGACCTGCGCACGCTGCAGCCCGATCAATTCATCCATCTTCGGGGAGGCCTCGTCGGCATTGTCCCCAAGGTCCTGAGCGTGCTCCGCGGCATCGCTCACCGAATCGGCAAGCTTGTTCGTGGCCTCGGCCTGCCGGTTGATCTCGTCCGTTCGCTCCGGGCCCATCATGGAATCCGGCATCGACATGGGATTTGCCGCGGCCTGCTGGATCTCCTTGATCGCCTCCTCCACCTTCTCGGCTCCGGAGGTGTCAGCCTCCGTTCCGATCCGGATATTCACGTCCTTGTCTGCCATGCGCGCAGGGTCACGCGCGCGGGAGGCTTCCGCGATTCGCCGGAGTGGTCCCCAGCTGCTTGCTGGGCCGTCCCTTGTATGCGTGCTAAGCAAGCCGCCGCGGCACTGAATCGGGCGGATGTACTTCCGCGGATTGCTTACGCGGAGCGGATGGTCTCTTCCGCCCTCTTGATCCGCCGCGCCCGCCAGAGGAGCAGGAGGGACCACGGGAGAGCCACGGCGAGGAGGAGGAGCCAGTGGGGAAGAAAAAAGCCCTTTTCCTCATGTAGGAGGAACGGGGGGCATAGCGGGACTGAAGCGTTATCCGCTCTCGGACTGAACCCTCTCAATCGTCCTTTTGGTGCATAGATTGTCAGTGGCTCCGGAGACTGTAAAAATCGGAAAGACGCTGACGTGTCACTCCACCTACAAACCACTCCTCCCGCAGCCTGACCGACCGAAGCTCGATTCACGGTGGCGGATGCGTATCGGGTGAAAGAGTCGCGCCATGCCCAGCAGATGAACCCCATCACCAACAGGCCTGACCAAAACGTGATGGAGCGATGCAGCGGGCGGGGCTTCACGGGGGCAGGTTGCAGGGACTGACCGCTGGAGACACGCGAAATCACCCTTCCTCGCCTGGAATGTTGCCATTCGTCTCCTTTTCCCGGATCTGGACTGCGATGCTCTGACCTGCACCCGTGGGTTAGTTCGTGGTCAGCGTCGTATGGAGCGCTGCCATTTCGAAGAGATCCAAAGCGCGCTGGATGATCACCACCCGGGCGACGTCGCCGGCCGCGGCATTCGCCCCGCTCACTCCGGCCATGATGCGGGTGATCCCGCTGGAGGTGGCATCGGTGGTGCCAGAGCTGGTGAGGGCGCCAGACGCGACAAGCACGCCATTTACGAAGAGGGCGGCGGTGCCAGCGGCGTAGTTGATCGAGACGGCCAATGTCTTGGCATCATACTGCGCGGCAGCCCCGGCGAAGGTGACAGTCGCGGTCGCCTCGCTATCAGTGCGGCGGATGAGAGCTTTCAGGTCGCCACCATCCACCCGAAGGAGCGAGCGCGGCTGGGTGCTATCGTTCGTCCCGCAGAGCAACAGGTCATTGAGGCCAGTCACCCGATTGAGCGTGCCATACCATGCAAGAGTGAGGCCGCTCAGGCTCACCAGCTGGAGCGGGCTGGAAAGGTCCATCCGATCATTCGAGCCGTCGAACTGCGCGCGGTAGCCGTTCACGAACTTGGCAGGCGAAACGCTGGTGCGATTCAGCGTCATGGTATTCGTACCCCCCATGTCGATCACCGAGGTGGCTCCGGTCACGGCATTGTAGAAGATAAGCCAGCACCCGGTGGCGGTGGGTGAGTTCACGTGATCGTTCTGCGCGCGGGCCTGCAGGGTGTAGCCCCGCATAAGGTTCGCCGTGCCGGCATCGGTGGCCCCGATCACAAGCGGTGCGGTCGAATTGAAGATCGCAGTCGAGACGCCGACGACCACCGCCCCGAGTTGGAGCGCCGGAGGAATGAAGAGCTCACCCTGGGGAAAGGCATCCGTGGCGACATAGAAGCGAATGTTTGAGCCCGTCCGCTCCGCCACCAGCGTGGCCAGCGTGAGCGGCGCAAGGCCTGTCGGTACCGTGCTGGTGTAGGTGAGCACGCCGCCCGCGGTGCCATCGGTCGAGATCTGCAACTCAACGGTGCCGTTCGGATTGACGAAAAGTGCGTAGCTTCTTTGGTTCCCTGCCGCGGTCCACTTGGAGACAAGGCAGTACTTCGTTCCCGGGGTGTAGCTATCGAGCTTCCCTTGCCATGAGAGGGCGAAGTTTCCGGAGAAGTCCAAGCCGCCAGTGTCCGGGACGCTCCCGTAGTTCCCGGCGATTCCGGGAAGATAGAGGCCGCCGACCCTCACGCCGCTGCGCATCGACCGGGCGATCGCGACCGGCTGGTTCGCACCCGTCGCTTGCACGGCATCCATCGAGCCGGTGCCGGAATTCGACCAGAGGGAAAGGGGCTCAAGCGTGCCGTTCGAAATGCCGACATCCGCATAGAGGGCAACTTCCGCGCCTGCTCCAGGCTGGGGGGCATTGGCTTCTGCCACGATCTCCCCGCCGAGGATAACGAGGTTCTGCTTGGTCAGGCGTTCTCTTTGATTGGTTGGCCACGATTTCACGGCCGCGTTCTTCAGCCTCCACGCTTTGCCCGACTGGAGCGAAAAAACGATGTCCCGCATGTCCCGGGGCAACGCCATTGCCTCATTCATCCGCGTTTCGAAGGCATCGTCTAGCGTGTCCTTGATGCGGCACAGTGTGAAGGTCAGCTTGTGGGCTTCATTCCCGCGGGGGAAGTTCCGGACGCCCACGATATTGGAGCCCTGCGCGACATCGACGACCTGCTCGCCGTCGATCGCCACCGGGGACCACATGGGATCTCCGATTTCCACGAGCACCTTCTTCGCGCCGTCCGGATCCCAGACAACGCGCACGAAGGAATCGAGAAGCACCTCGTCGCTTTCCTCAGCCATAAATCAGATGTCCACCTTGATCGGCGGCTTGGGCAATCCGCCTTCGCCACCGGAAAGATATGTTTTGGTCAGGGTCAGCAAGCCGGATCCATTGTTACCAGGCGCATTGGCGATACTCACAAGCGCGTTCGCCGCGACGTTGGCCTCGATCGCCGCCTTGATCTGCGTAGCGGTCGAGGTGGGACCGCCCGATCCGTTGGTCGCGAAGTAAACCACGATCTCGAACTTCGATGGAGTCTCAACCCGCAGCGGGCGATTGATCCCGCCGGGGTGCGTGATCTCAATGGAAATGCCGTCACCGATCCTTCCGGGCTCACGCGCGGTGAACTTGAGGTTCGCGTTGGGCGTCCCGATGGCAGTGGTCAAGGAAGCGGCGACAGGGTCCACCGCGCCACCCAAATCCACCGTGACCGGCGGTTGCGGATCCCCGCTCTCTCCCCCTCCAAGGTCCTCGGTGATTGGGGGCGGCGTCCAGTGGGTGAAGACCGGTTCTCCACCGATGATGCCACTCGTCGGCGAGTAGTCATCCACCAGCCAAGGCCACGGTGCCGGGCCTCCGTTGAAGAGCTTGGTGTTCGACGGGTCGTAGATGTCCCACGTCGGGGCGTCCTTCACGATCTTGGCGGTGCCATTCACGTGAAGGAAATACGGGTTGCTTGCCTCTCCGGGATCATTCGCGATGCGATAGTTCCCATTGACCGCCGCGGCCTCACCTCCGGTGCACCCGGAGATCGTGAAGCCCGGCCAAGGACCGGTGAGAACGGACAAGTCGACGGTAACGGGAGCGGAGGGCATGGAATCAGGTCAGGTTGGAAACTTCGCCGGTGTTCAGCGTGCTGATGAGCTGGGTGAGCACGATCGCGTAAGGATCGAGGCCTTCCTTGAAGGTGTAGCCCTCGCAGCTTGCTTCAGCCCACACGTTGAGCGCTACGATCTCCTGGTCGGTCTGGTCGTATCCCTGAACGATCCACCAGCCGGTTAGCAACTCGCTTGCACTACCAGGAACGAACACGCCGCCGACGGGCTTCTCGCCACCAAGGACAAGCTCGGCAAGGGTGGTCTCGGTGAACTCCTGAAGCGAGAACGCGTGAGTCACCTCCGTGCTAAGGATGATGGATTTCCGGTTCTGGAATTTGCCGGGAGCCGGAGCGCGGCGCTTCACGATGTTGCGCGTCACCTTCGGAGCCCAATCCGTGATAGATGGGAATTTGATGTAGTTCCCCGGCGAGGTGTCGGGCATGGCCTCGGGGCCGGTGGGAATGCCGCCGATGACGGTACCGGCGCGGCAGAAAAGGAGATGGCTACCAATGATGATGTCTTTCACGGGATCAGGTGGTGTTAGGATTGAACGTCAATAATCTCAGCTTCGCCGGCGTCCTTCAGGAATTTGGCATGTGCGATGGGGACCAACGGGACGACCTGCCCCTTGCCGAACGTGAAGCCGCGGGCGCGGGTTTTCTTCGCCTTGGTCTCAATGGTCGCGGTTCCCGATTCCTCTGGTGCGGTGTCTTCTGCCTTGGGGACGGCGGCTCTGCGGCGGCGTGGTGCCGGTGGTGTCGATGATTGCTCTTCGCTCATGGGATCAGCTGATGAGGTTTCCGGGCGCTTGCGCGGTGAGGGTAGCGACGTCGTAGACAGCGCCATCTCTGCCGGTGGCGGCTTCGAAGGTGACGCTGCCGCAGGTGATATACATTGACCGGTTGGAAGGGACTTCGGGCGGCCACCAGCCCTGGAGCTTCTCCTCGATCTCGGTCATCAGGTCGTCGGCGTCCTTGATGTCCTTCTGTGTGAGAAGGGGCACGGTGAAGAGATCCACGGCATAGTTGCCAACGTAGAACGATGTCTTTGCCTTCCCGCCGGTGTTCTGGCCGGTCAGCAATCGGATAATCACCGCCCGGCCCCGGGTCTTCGTCATCCGCTTTTCAAACTCGGTACCAACGTTTGCCCGGAAAAACACAACGACCTTGCCTTGCAGCTCCGGAATCTCTTCCAGGCGCGATTTCATGGCGTGGGCGATGGTGCGGAGGCGGAGCATCAGAAACGCAGGTAAGGGTCGCCACCGACGGCGGAGGATGCCGGGGAGGTCGCGGGAGGCGCTTCGGTCTCGGCGAAGGCCGAGGCATTCAGCGACGTGAGGGAGTTCCGGGTCTTAATCGCGTCGTTGTATTCGTCGCGCCGCGGATCGGTCATCCCTTCGGGGACCGGTGGAATCCCGATGATGGCGTAGCGGACGAGCACGGCCGCAGGCCCGATGCACCAGTCTGGCAGCGTGCCGGGAGGGCCGAGGTAACGCACCGCAGGGTTGGCCATGATCTTCCCGCGGAACTCGGCGAGGATCTGGTCGCGGATGATCGGCAGGCGATCGGCCGCATCGGGCGGAACCACTGCTTCGCCACCTTCTTCCGGATACTCGGCGTTGGCGACTTCGTTGTAGACGTCGAGCTCCCGCTGGGAGAACCGGGACTTGGCAAGGTCGGCAGTGAATTCAATCCAAGGCATGGCAGCTTTTCTAAGAGAACGCCCCGCCCATCTTGCGGACGGACGGGGCGTGAGGGTCAGGAGCAAACAGCTAGGCAATCACGGAACAGGCGGATTCCCGGAATCGGTTTCGGGGTCGTCGTTCTCGTCTTCCTCCTCTTCGGTCCCGGGCTCATCCGCCGTGCCGTTGGCCGCCTTCTTTGCGGCTTTCTTGGCCGCCTTCTTCGCGGCTGGCTTCGGAGGGTCGGCGTCGATCTCGGCCTTCTCCTTGGTGTCGGTGCCAGCCTCCACCTGCTTGAAGTGAAGGAAGCAATCGAGATCGGGACCGTCCGGAAGCTGAACGGTGGATCCGCTTTTGAAGTGCTTGCCGCCGTAGTGGATGCCGCGCGGGTCGGTGACTTTGTGGGGATTCATGGCAGTATTAGCTGAGGACTGCGGAGAAGTAGTAAGCGGCGCCGGCAGCCACGACCTTTTCATCGGTATACTGGCGGGCGCGGACGATGCGGGAATCGATCTCGTTTTGATCGTAGGTGAAGGTCGAGATACCAACCGGGCCGGAGCCATCGGCATGCACCCAGTTGAAGGTGCGGGCCCAATTGAGGTCCGTCATATCCTCCGAAGGATTGGAGTAGCTGAGGAACGCCTCGTTCGACCAGATGTCACCGAGGGATGGGGTCTGCCCTTCCTGGGCGGTGTTGATGAGGTCACCAGCGACTGCGATCTGGACCTCGAGCACGGATTCGAGCTTCTCCTTGTTCAGGACGCCGTCGGTGTTGCCGAAGAAGCTGGTCTTGATCTCCGGGGAGAGAATCAGCTTCCGGTAAACATTATAGGGCAGCGTCAGGAGATTCGGCGTTACGCCGATCTTGCCACGGATCACGGCCTTCGCCGCTTCAAGGTCCGCGATGATCGTGGTGCCGCTGGAGGCGCCCCACTTCACAGAAGGAGAAGACGTCGCGGTAGTCGCGCGGGCCATGTCACGGACGCGGATCTCGTGGTTCAGGGCGACCACGCGCACGGCGCGTTGCATCGCGGCCTTGTCCGCTGCGAAGACGTTGGCGAATTGCCGGATCTGCATCTTGTCCATCGGCTCCTCGATGCCGTAGTCCTGAGCGATATAGGAATCGCTCGAGAGCTTCGACTTGAGGCGCTTGAACCCGGACGCTGGCGCGCGCTGGATGTTCGTCGGGATGTCCGTGAAGTTGGACGAGTCGTAGACGTAGTATTGCGCGGCGTGATCCTGGACGTTGACCACCGGCGCGATGCGCGCGCCAACGGTCTGGAGGGTGGCAATGTACCGGCTGGCGGTCTTGGTGAGAACGGGATTGAGAAGTGGAGTCTTCACGATGGCAAATGAGGGTGTGCGTTAGGCGAGGGTGCGGAAGGCGTCCACGATCTCGATGACATCGCCATCAGCGGAGTTTCCTTGAGTGAGTTTCCGGCCGATCGTGTTGCCAGTGGCAGAATTCACGACCTTGCCGCCAGTGCCCCAGATGACGTTGCCGCCCTTGGCGATCACGCCGCCAGCGACAACCTTGACCGTGCCGCCCTTGCCGAGCAGGCGGATAGTCACGTGGGAATTGCCCTCCTGCTTCTCGGCTACAACGCCGATGGCATTGTTGGCCGAGGTCGCAATCTGGACGGTGTCGGCAGCTGTGCCGAGTTCGACGAGGTAACCCTCCTTGTTCAGAAGGGCGTCGAGCACCGCCTCCTTGAAAGGATGGTATGGGGTATCCTGATACGTCTCCATGGTGAGATGAGGTGAAAAGTGTGTGGGTGGCGGGCTTATTCGGAGAGGGACGCGAGGTAGTCGTTGTAGGCGTCCGGGCTGGAGGCGAGGACCATCTCGCGACCTTCATCCAGCGTCTTGGCCTCGCCGGCGGTGACGAGCTCCCGCGCTTGCTTGTCCAGACTCGTGGCGTCTTGCCGGTCGGCACCGCCAGCAATCACGGGCTTGCGCAAGTCGCCGTTCTTCTTCGGCAGATTGGCCAGCTGCTTTTCGGTGAAGGCATCGCCAGCCGAAATGCGCTCGATGAAGCCGGTTTGGGTCTCCTCGTCCTTCGGAGCGATGCGGCCATCAGCCACCGCGGCCTCCACAAGATCCTTGGCGCGCTTTTCGGCGGCGGCCTTGGTCGCGGTTTCGGCAGCTTTGACTTGCGACTTCAGTTCGCCGTTTTCCTTTTCGAGGACCGGCACGCGCGCGGCAGCGGCCGCAAGTTCCTCGATCTTCTTCACGCCGGAGGATTCGGCGTCCTTGTGAGCGTCATCGATGCCGAGAGCGGCGAGAAGGGTCTTCATGATTTTGGAGTCTTGTGGTTCAAGCTCGCCAGCATCGGCGGCAGCTACTGCGGGGATTTCGCGAAATGCTGGATCGTTCACCAGCCCTCCGAGTGGTCCCCGGTTTGGGAGCCCCGCCGGCACATCGTCGTCATCCAGGTCAAAGCGCGGGGAGAAGTACCGGTACTCCCGTCCCTCGATCGCCGACTTTCCCTTCGCGGACCAATCAACCGAACACATCAGGCCGACGCCGGACTGATAGCGGAAAGCGGTAGGGAAGCCCGAAGCCGGGCCCGCGGCGATGTGGTCGAAGTCGAGCCGCGGGCCTACATTCTGCAGGTTGAGCTTGTCGAGGTCGCGTTGAAAGGCCGCGGCGACCGCTTCTCCGCGGTCTGCCGTCATCTTCACCTTGATGCCCTTCGGATGGCTCTGCGGATAGATCTGATGTTCCCCTTCGGGGATGTAGACGATCTCCGTGGGCGCGGCTTTCACCTTGCCGAACGGGCTGACAATCGCAGTGACCAGTAGACGCATACAGCCATCTACCGATCACGATGCGCCGATGGAACTCGCCCTAGTGGTCCCCGGCTTCAGCCAGGAGCCTTTGCATCTCCTCCATCTCCTCAGGCGTGAAGCGACCGTCTTGCTCTGACAGGTAGTCGATGCCCTCCTGCTCGCCCACCAGCGTAAGGTATCGCACCAGCATGGAGCGGTAGTCGAAGGATTTAGAGACTGGCTCAGACATCGTCATGGTTCTTACTCGAATTCGTCCGTCGGTAAGGCGCGAGCCTCGGCCGTCAACTGCTCATACTCCGCAATCTCCTCCTCGGTGGCAGTGCCAGCGCGGACCTTCTCGCCAAGCTCCAAGACCCTTCGAATAATCGGATCGGACGACCAAATAGCCTCCGCCTCGTCAGTGATCTGGGTTCTGATGTCGATCCGCTTCATTGCACGATTCCGTAGTCCAGGGCGAGCATACCGGGGAAATCCCGCTGAATCAATCCCATCGCCGCCCGACGCGCTGGAGCTGTGTCACCGCCCCTTCGGCACAGGATGGCATAGCTGGCGAGCAAGTCGGAGACCTTTGCCGGGTCGAACTGCGGCCCGGCCTTAAACCGGAAAAGCTCCAATTCTCCCCGCTCGTTCCTGGTGATCACCCGGAGAATCTTGTCGGCATTCATGAATACCCACTTGAAATCCCCATCACTGGGACCACGGCCGCCGGGGTGATTGTGCGTCACGATCGATCCCGCCGGCAGGTCAGGCACTTTGATAGAGGCGCGGCCCCCGACCCCCGCGCGGTAGATTCGGCCCGACGCATCGTGCGCGACCATGATTTCCAGCGGAGATTCGACGATGAGCTTCTCCTCAGGCGTGGCGATGAACTCCGAGGCCCCAAGATGCCGTGCGCGGGAAACTCCCCGCTTCTGAGGTGCCGGAAGTTTCCGCTCGATGCGGCTGAAGATCTCCGCCGCCTGCCTGCTCCAATCCTCGACATTCGGCGCTCGCTCGGCTGCCCGCTTCGACAAGGCAATCCGGTTGTCGTCGATGATCAAAGGCTCCTCGGGAACGCCAAGGTCGATCAGCTTTCGTATCCGCGCGGCCTCGGCAAGGTCACCCCGTTGGATCGCCTTCCTCTCGCTGCGCTGCATGGCACTGCGCCGGGCCTTCGCCGCCTCACGCTTGGCGATGTCCTCCATAGACTCCAAGTCCTCGATCTCTTTCTCGAGGGAATCGACTAGCTCCTTTTTCAGCTCGGGGTCCAAATCCCCGATGTTCGCCCAAACGCTATCATTAAACGCTGGTTCCGGCTCCGCAGGTGGGGTGACCGGCGCACCGGGCTTCACCAGCCCCAGGCGCTCGGCATCCTCCCTTGAAACGTCCTCCTGGCCCATCCCGGAATTGAAACCGTAAGGTCCCCACGGGACACCGAAGCCGCCGATTTCGGGATCGTTCTGAAACTTCGCCCAATACTCGTAGTCGGTCTTTAGCTGAACGTCCCCCTCGCTTACCGCATGCCTGGGCCTCGCCTCCCCGACATCGTGCTCGCGGATGAAGCGGGCTGCGGGGAAGGCTTTGCGAACTGCGGGTGACATGCCTTGCCGCCACTTCCCGAAGCCGTAGGCCTGGCGAACGTTGGTATCGAAAATCAATCCGAGGCGCCGGCTGCTGCGGATGTCAGTGACATCGTTGCGATTCACATCCTTCCAGTCCTCAGGCTTCACCATGCCCTCGGCCTCCATGAATTCTCTCATCGCCACGATAAAATCTGACCGGCTTCCTACACGGCGAAGCGTGTGTTTGGTGCCGTCCGGGCCGACAACCTCCTCGGTCGTTCCCACGAGATAGTCGAAGATCAGACCTTGGGCTCTATCCAGAAAGCGGGCGCTTTCTACCCGCGACGAAAACATTGATCGGACCCGGACGGAAGGTTGTTGCGCGGCCCAGTCGGCCGAATCCCACTCTTGAGGATTCAGGTTCTTCTTGAGGAGGAAAAGGACTGCCTCTTCAAATGGCGTCGGACGCTCGATCATCGCTTCAGCTTGTCTATCAATTCGCGGCGCCACGCAACTCCATAGGCCTTTTTGATATCCCCGGTGGGAGGCAGCGCCCCCGGCCACGGAGTTTGATCCACTCCCTTGGAAAACGCATAGACCATTCGGATATGACCCCGCGCGGAGATCTGGATTTTCTGCCCATTCTTCCGGCGGCCATAGGTGCGGTTGATCACGCTCTCACTTCCAGTCTTCGCCCGTTCAAAGAGGCCCATTCGACCCTTGATCGTGAAGAGATCGGTCCCGTAATCCATCTCATAGTCAACCGCCCGCTTGCCATGCGCCTCGGGGACCACGGGAATCGTAAGAAATTGCACCCTTTTGGGAGTGATCTTCCCTCCGCGGACCTTGTGGCCGAGGTGGGGCGCATCGTTCGCGATCGTTGCACCGTCCCTGTCGGCCACCGAGAGGAACCAGGAATCCGCCACCTTGGTGCCGAAGCCGGTACTCTCCCGCCCGGGCCCATGCGTGGGCAAGGCAGGATTCTCCCAACCGCCCCGCGCTTCGAATATCCGGTGATACTCCGCCGATCGCAGGACAGCCGCACGGCCGGCAACCGCATTCAAGGCGGTGGCCTGCTCGCCCGTCAGCATGGAGATAAGCCGCTTCATCTTCGGCCCTGCCCCGTCAGTCAGTGAAACGGTGACCTTCATTTCTCGTAGCGCTCGACGCTGCCGGCGAGCATTGCGGAACCGATCGCGTTCTCCATCGCCTCCCGAAGCGCCTGGGTGTCGAGGACGCCGAAGAGTTCGGGGAGTTCCCGCTGTGCCTTCTGCAGCACCTCTTGAAAGTCCTCATCGGTGGCGGTCTCATCCATGGCCGCGGCAAGCAGCTTGTCGAAGAACGGACGCACCGGTCCCAGCCATTGGGACTGCACTCCGGTGAGGCCTTCCATCACGGCTGCCGAAAGCTTCTCCAACGTGGTGCCCTTCTTCCGTGGCGGGTGGTCGAGCTCGTCCGAGAGGTCTTCCCGCAGGCTGGCCGCTACGGTGGTGCTCGGCATGCGGTGAGCCATCATCAGGCACCGGGCGATCGGCGCCGCAAGCCGGATGATCCGGATATCCTCCTCGGCCATCACGTGGGCTTGCCACTGGTGGTGACCGTCGATCACGTGGTCGTCCTCGGAAACGAGGATCGAGCGATTCCCGCCCTTGTAGTCCAGGGCCGCGCGCACCTTTTCCGGGGAGAATTCCAGCTGTGTCGGCTTCAGGGTATCGGCCGGTACCGTCTCCTCGCTCGCGCCAATCCCCCGCTTGCGGAAGAACTGAACCAACGAAGCACGGTCACCGCTGCGGATCTGCGGCATCTCGGCTCGGGGCACGCCGAGGGATCCGCTATTCGCAGGAAAGCGCCGCCAGCTCAAACCGGCGTCCGCAGCCTCGACCTTCTTCTTCTCGGGCTCTTCCTTCCTCTCGGCGGGCGGTTCTTCTTCGGTCTCCTTCTCTTCCTTGGGCGGGATCGGCTTGCCGGTCTTGGGATCGATCTTTGGCTCTGGGTCCGGCTTCTCCTTGAAGAGCGGAGCACCGTCCGCAGGGATCGGGATACCGTGCCGTTCATAGAACCATTGCCGTTCAACGGGAGTTTGGCCGCTGGTGATCCCGAGGGCGTTGTCACGCTCGGCCATGGCCTTTTCATCCCTCGGCTGCTCGTAGACCGCCCAAATACCCGGGATATCGTCGCGGCCGTCGCCGTAGTTCACCGCAACGATTGAGGCGGAAAGCTGGTGAGTAAGGATCTCGCCGACGAAATCGCACACGCCTTCGACGACCTCCTCGCGAACATCCATGTGCACCTCGCCCAAGGCACGCGCGCCTTTCTCTCCGGAGGTGGTCGTGAGGTTCTGACCGAGGATGAAGACGGATACTTGCTCATCCGCCATCTTCAGGAGCTCGCGCTGTGGGAGACTGGTGCCGCCGCGGCTATCGCTTTCGAAATGAAGTTCGGTGCCGGTTGGGAAGATGCCCCATGCCGCGGCCCCGATGTTCTCCATCATGTTCTGAATCTCGGCCTTTGCCGTGGTGTCGCCGGCAACGTAGTTCGCCCATCGGATCGGTTGCCCGAAGAGCTGCGAGTACTGCATGAACCACTTCAAGCCGAAGACCGCTGCCAGCCAGTAGCCGGTGAGCGCGCGCAGGGGTGCGGCAAGCGTCGGGTGCCCGGGATGGCTTCCATTCACTGCAATGAGGAAGCGATGCTCCGGGAAATCAATGTAGGCACTCAACCCGGACTCCCCGCCCGAGGGGTCGAGCATCAAGCGGTCCTCGTCGTGGAACTCGTAGGGATAGCCGTAGTATCGGGCCGAAATCGGCTTCGTTCCACCTGGTGCCCACTCCCCTTTCTTCTTGTCCCATTCGATCTGTTGGAGCTGGTGACCGAGGAAATACCCCATCACGAGATCATCGAGCGTCCCTTCAAAGCCGCGGATCTGCCGGGTTGGGTCCGGCTTCATCGCCCAAATGGAGTTCTCCACTTCCTTGGCAAGCTTCTCCGCCTTGGCGTCGGCCTTCTCGCCGCGCGGTGCCCATGGGACCACCTTCCAAGGTGCTTTCCGAACCTTCCGTTTGATCTCTGCCAGCGCCTTCGAAAGGAAAGGCCAGGTATCAATCATCGCGTAAAACAGGAGCTGCTGCAGCCGAAGGTCCCCGGAGATCGATCCCTCGAGCGTGCCGCCGACCTCGCGCGGCAGCTGCTCCCGCTTGAAGATCTCGAGCAAACGCTCCCGCGCGGCGGGGACCACGATGGAATGGGAAAGCGGGGCCGAGGACGCGGACTGAGGCGTAGCACCTTCGGGGCGGGGACCATTGGACGGGCCGGACATGCCACGCAGGGTGGCAATCCCCCTGTGCCGTGTCGCTCGCGGGCGGTGGTCCCCGGTCTACCGCCACGCTATCGGCTCCGGCTGTGATCGGGCTGAACCCGTCAGGCTCCCTGCCACAGCTTCTGGCGGCCCCGGAAAAGGGAGAGGCCGAGCTGCACGTGCCCCGCCTCGTTGAGATGAAGCTTGTCGGGGTTGAAGTAGAGCGGGTTTGCTTCGTCCCCCTTGTTGCAGAGGTTCGGGATGCTCATCACATCACAGCAGACGATTCCCGCCGAGGCGGACGCCGTCGCTTCCATGAAGGCAATCAACGCCAGCCGGTCCGTGTCGAAGCCATCGTAAGTCTGCCCGTTTGTGAAGGTGGAGTTCCGCGGCGTCGGAGGAACAAGGAGGATGCCCCCGAAGGGATCAGACGCGCGCACCCGGTTGATGTGGTTGGTGATCGATGTCTCACAGGTGGCCACCGGGACCTTCGCGGCCAGATCATTGCCCTGCGGCATGATGATGTGAGTGTTCTGTGTTCCGCGGAGCAGCTGCAGGCCGGAGGTGGCGAAGGAATCCGCCTGGATATTCCAGCGCTCGCCGCCCACCGCGTAGGTGGATTGGTGCGCGCCGATCGCATTCGCAAAGAGCGCCACACAGCCCTTCTGGAATTCTCCGGAGGCCTGTCCTGCAGGTGTCGAGCTGCCAAAGCTATAGACCACCGTGCTGGGCGGCGAAGTCGGCGCGCCGTAATACGCCGCGATGGATACCACCTCGGATGACGTCAGCGGTCGATTGAAGAAGTAGAGGCCCTGTGTAAGCCGGAAGAACGGCGTGGATACACCGTCCGTGGAGCCAAAGATTTTGGTGATCGCCGGCGATGCTGCGGTCATCGGCCCCTTGAAGGTCTGAATCCCGTTCACAAAGAACGATGACCGGGCCGCCTCGTAAATCTGGGCATAGATGGAAGGCGCGCCAGCCGGTGCTAGAAGCAGCGGCGGGTTGTAGGTGGTCGCGTTGGATTGGGCCGCATAGCACCCGTAGGCTTGGAGCCGCAGGCCTGCCTCCAGGAAGACCGCGCCGGAACCATTCACCGGTGAGGTGGATGGGTTCTGCGTGGTCCAGTCCGCGCCGATCCAGACCACCGTTCCCGCCACGGAACTCACTCCCGCGATGCCACCGCCAGCCACCGAGTAGATGCCGCCCTGTGGGAACATTCCCCTTTCAGTCCAGATTGCCCGCGTCGCATCCGTCGCATGGGTCCAATGCTTCCCGTTGCCGGACTTGTCATTGACCTGCATGACGCGCGAGCCGTTCAGCTGCACGTCGCGGAAGTCGAAGCCGCCCACGCATCCGGCAATCTCCCATGGCTTGGAAGATCCGGAAGCGCCGGGCGTGCCGGGATCTCCTTTGTCACCCTTCAGGCTGACAAGCCACTCCTCGCGGGTGCCGACGAAGCCCTCGGCAAGGGCCAGCTGGTAGGCGTCGCGGGCATCGGTGTATGGCGCGACGACTTCAAGGGGCATCATGGTGACAGGTGCGGAAACACTCATGGTCGGGTAGAATCGAGGGTGACTTTGAAAAATCCGAAATGGTAGGTCTCCGGGGTAGTGTCCTCGCCGGCGTAGTATTCGATATCGAAGTCGTAGGTCCCGGCGGGCAGAGAAAGGCCTTTCACCTCGGGAATCATCGCCTCCCACGTGGTGGCGTTCACGATCACGGCAGGAGCATCGCCGCTGCCGTTCGAATCGATCGTGAAATGAGCGACGTTCGACTTGCGGAACTGCATCCGCACGCGGGTAAGCGGCCGCTCGGGCTGCGCGCTATCGATCAGGATCGGGCCAATCGACGGGATCCCGCGCCAGTTGTCGCCGCGGCGGTGAGGCTTGATGTAGATCTCGGCAGGCACCCGGGCACCCTGCCACCGCGGTCCATTACCGGGAAATCAAGCGGAGTGGTCCCCGCTTCGGCTCACCGCGCGAGGATGCGGGTGATGGTCATGCGGTACCAATCCAGATAGAGGATATCGGTCAGCGCCGTCGTCGTGCTCTCCGTGGACAGCAGCCCCAAGCCGGTGTGCCGCCCCGAGCCGGTCGGAATGTTGGACGTACAAGTGCTCGTCCACACCTGCGTCCCGCTCGAATCGTAAATCGTGAACGTCGCGGTCGTGCCGCCGCTGTTGAGCTCGGCCTTGGCGCGATACCACGCCGAAGCCGTCAGCGTGTAAGTCGTGCCCGTGGTGGTCTCCGAGCTGTTGGACCGCGTCTTGCCGCTCGCCGTGACCCCGGTGCCATCACCCACCAGGTGGATCCACATGCCATCAGTCGGATCGGCAGCAGTGAAAATATCCTGAAACCCCAGCCGGGCCGTCACCGTCGTCGCTGCCGTGGGGCAAAGGAAAACCACCTCGAACGATTCGCCACCCGCCAGAAGGAAGGGCGCGGAGTTGGTCTGGAAAGCATAGCCGCCGCCGATCGTCGTGGAATCGCGCAGGATCAGGACGCCAGGGTGATCCGCCGCACCGCTGGCGGTGGAAACCGTTCCGCTCGAAACGATAGTGCCCATCAGGCCCGGTGCACCTTGCGTGGAGGTCGTGACGAAATCGCTTTCGAGGACCACCATCGAGGATGGCCCGCCAGTGCTTCCGCCCCCCGCCAGCGTCGCCCAAGTCCAATCATCCCGCAGGAACTTCGTGCCGTCCGACGTGCCGCTCGCAAGCGTTCCCCTGAAGGCGGACAAGGCACCCGCACCCCAGTTATACGTGACACCGTTCAGGGTCAGCGGAGCCGTCACGGTGAAAGCCCCGCCGCCTGTCACCGTCGCTGTAATCCCCGAGCTGCTACTGAGATTCACCCCGGCCGCGGAGCTCAGGCTAATCTGGTCGCTGCCCGTGGCTGTCCACGAAAGCACGCCCGATCCTCCGACCGCTGCCATCGTCGCGCCGTTGATTAACGGGCTCGTCAGGGTCTTGTTGGTCAGCGTCGCGCTCGCCGCATTCTTCGTCGCATCGCTGGTGTTGTCGGCATTTCCGAGCCCCACCATCGACTTGGAGATACCGCCCACCGTTCCCGTAAATGTCGGGTTGTTGATCGGCGCATACGTCGTCGCCGCCGTCGCGCTCTGCAGGTAGGGAGCAAGCGCCGCGGAGGTGATGAACCCCGAGGGATTCCCGCTCAGGGGATAAGCATCGGTGATCCCGTATCCTCCCAACGTGGTCGGCTTTGAAGTCAGCGACGCGAACGTGTGCGAATGGCTGATGCCCGCCGCATCCGTGATTCCGTAGCCCGCCAGCGTCGTGGGCGTGTTGGAAATCGTGCTCCAAGCCTGCGTGTGGCTGGCTAAGGCAAAGGTGCTTTGCGCCAAGGCGATGGGCTGGCCGCTGCCATTCCAAGCAAGGATCGCATTAACGGCCGTCGGTGCGTATTCGTCGACGAACTTGGTGCCGTTCCACTTGGAAAGGTAGTAGCTGCCAGGGGCCTGAGCGATGGCCAGAGAGGCGGAGGCGAAGAAAAGGAGAACGGCTTTCATGGCTGGTCTGAAACGGGGAATTTGTAGTCGGTGCCGGCGTAGGTGAATCGGCCGAATCCAGCGGAAACGGTGATGGAAGTTCCTCCCCCGCCGCCCGTGCCTTCGGGCGCATCCACCCACACCGTGTGGAAATCGCGGTCGCTGGCCTTTGCAAGGATCTGCCCCGCGGTCCCTCCAGGCGGAACCGAAACGCCCTCCAAGATCACCAGTTGGAAGACGTCGGGAGTATCGACCGATTGAAGTACGAACGTGTCCATTAGAGGCGGCTCACGTTGGGGTTGATGGTCCATTCACCGGTCGGGAACTGGATCTTCCGACCGGAGGCCAAGACGACGAGGACGTCGTGCACGTAGGACCCCGCTGGCCATGTGACGTCCCGACCGAGGATCTGGAACCAGCCATCCCCGGGGACCGTGGGAACGATCGTGCCGTCGGCGGTGCTCCACTCGGCGGTGACGCCCGAGGTCACAGAGGACCGCAGCTGCATCAGGATCGTGGCGCCGGTGATATCGATCGGCACGCCGTTCAGCTTCGCCTGGTGCTGGCGTCCCTGCCATGTGGCACCGGTCTTGATGCTGGGGATGACGTTCTTTGCCACGTGGCGGACCATGCCACCGCGTCGTGGAAGGAATCACCCCTGCCGAGTGGTCCCCGGTCTGTTACTTGCTGTCGCAGCACGCTGCCGGGCTTAAATCCCTTGCCCGACGATGCACGTGGCACTGCCCCGCGAATTCCTATCTTTCTTTCGGCCAAAGCCACGATTCCACACCCTCGTTAGCCTTCTTGGTTCGCCTCGCCCGCCAGAGGAGAAGCACGGACCACGACAATCCCGCGGCGAAAATGATTAGCCAATGCGGGATGGCGAGAACCCAGGCGCCGGGGCTCTGACCACTCATCGCCACTTTCGCGATCTCCCGGAAAAGCCGCGGCGGCTCTGGTGATGAGACCGGTTCCCCTTTGCCGCGGAGAAAGAGTGGCGGCGGGAATCTCTCCCAGGTTTTAACCGACGGGAACCGCGTGGTGCTCCAGCGATCGCCGCTGCTGTATCCGGGGGACCGGCTGATGTGGAGTACGCCATCGGCGCTCGCCACCGCGTAGGGATCGTAGGCGAGGGAACGGTACATGCCTTGGGAGAGCCACGAGCCCCAGAAAAGGAAGCTCATCACGAAGACGCCGGACCAGAAGGTTATGGAGCGATACAGCGGGCGGGGTTTCACGGGGGCAGGATGAGCGGGCCGATCTCGGCCTGACAAGGTCCGCTAGCCACAGTCTCTCCCGGCTTGCCAAAATTCTGCGGTTCTGGCAAATGCTCGCGAACGCGGCCCATGAACAACTCGCCCTTGATGACCTTGCCGGAAAAGGCCTTCGTGGCCGCTGTTCTGGCTGTAGGAGCCCTCGCCGGAGTCATTGCGTTCTCGCGATGCACGCTCTTCTGACTTTCCTGGGTAGTCACATAGTTGCTCGGCGGGTCGGGCTCTCACAAGCATGGAGAGGCAGCACCGGCCCGCCGTCTGCCGCATCAACGCCTGAAAAACTTGCATGGCTAGGTCCCGCAAATGATGCGGATTGATCGTTCTTGCAGCCTCAACATGCCTGAGTTATTGACGAAGCCCTGCTATCACCCGGCCTGCAACTTCCCACCCCGATTGCAATGCCGAGACACTTCCAATACTCAAAAAAGGCGACTCACCTTTGCGGTGAGATCGTGGCTTTTATCGTAACTGCGGCCCTCTTTGCGGCGGCGATCCTGTTCGTGATCTTCCGCTGATGCGTACCAAGCCCAGTTTACAGCAGATCCGGGACGCTATTACCCGGAGGAAGGTCGTCGCATTCCAGTGGCGAGGCATGGATGTGAAAGCCGAACCGAGGCTCTTAGGGCTAGGCGGTCGGTATCGCACCTACCTGCTCTTGGCTTGGCAACTGGAGGCCGACGAAGGCTGGCAACTCTTTCGCTTCAGCGAGATTTACGAGTTCTGCGTCCTCCCGGAAATGGTCCAGATCCATCGTCCGGCCTGCGGGCGACTCAAGCGGGAGATTCACGAGTTTGATACGTGGGGCACTCCAGTGCAGGAATAGCCCTCTCAACGAGACGACGAGCGAGGAGCCGCCGAGGCGTCGTTTAGCCGGAGGGGTCTTGCGTTTGGATCGATACGGCTTCCGGGAGAAGTAAAGTCCCCGCCCAGAGCTTCCTACCTTAAGAGGCCGCTCCAAACGACGGGTGCGAAGTGTTGGTTCAAGAGACTCTGCGCTACACGGTCCGGCCAATCCGGCTGGGGTCAATGATCCTTCGGATAGCTAAAAGAGAGAGGCCCCCGCAGCCATGCCGGGACCCCTCACGCCGGGCGACAAACGAGAAGCCCGAGCGATCACAATCGTTCGCAACCGGGCAATAGCAACGAATCCCGCCTACGAATTCGGCTTACCTCTCGCTCGCCAGAAAAACAGGCCTTGCCACGGGAAAAAAGCCTCCGACAGCTCAGGAGATCCGGACCCAGACAAGCACCTTGTCTACGCCATCGTCAATCAGTCGCCGTTGGACCGAGAACAGCGCGCTCTTGATGGCTGTCGGATCTCCGCCCGGTGGAATTAGAGTCCATTGAATCTCCGCCCCTTCGCGTAGTGGCCATTGGGCGACGTGACGAGGATCAAGGTGGTCGCCGACCTCGCAAGCGGCTGGATCGGTGCGGAGCGGAGGCATTTCCACGAAGGCAATTTCGGTCAGAAAGGTGCGGGCGAGCCAGTAAAAAGTGAAATTCCACCACCGTCACTCCATGCGGACCCACACCCAGGTGAGCTTGTCGTGTCGATCTTGTCGAACGCCGCGACGGCGGAAGATCCATCGCGGTTCACCCGTCTCGTTCGCGATTACCTCGGGAAGTTCGAATGACCGGAATTCTGGATCTAGGTCCCATTCCTTTACGGCGATTACTTCGACCCAATCCCCGATTTCACAGTCCACTCTGAACGCTCGCTTCCTTCCCATCTGCAGCATCCCGGACCCCAACGTCTGACCGTGAATTTTGCAAGCCTTGTCGGCGATCGTATGCCTCTGCACTGGAGGCGGGAAAGCCCTGCCCGCTCTATTCCGCCCATTCATTCAGCAGCCGCTTCCCCAATTCATTTGCTCCTCCAATAAAGCATTGGAGGGGGTCCGCTGATGATAAAGCACCGAGCCGCCTCCGTGGGTCAGGAGCATGTATCCTGCGGGGGGACTTGCACATTGGTCAATCCGCCTCTCCCTAAATCGCGGATTTTGCTCTAACGACCCCGCGTAATTTCGGGCTAAGATTTTTAGGCCATCTTGACTTTTTCTCCGCGATTCACTATTCGCGATACGCACCGTGATTCCGGGGGGACCTTCCGGTGCGCCATGAACATGTCCGGCCCCGGTAGCTCTCCGCTGCCGGGGCCGGTTCTTCTTTGTGATAATACCCAAGGGGCTCGTCGCAGCCCCCCTTGGGCTTCGCCTCGCGGCGGGTCGCCAAGGGGTTCTCCGTACGAAAATCTGCTAGATGGCTTACGGCAACCTCATCGGACATCCGGGCTTGGGACACTTGGTCAGCCGGTCGACCCTCTCGCTTAGCGTGGCAACGTCGGTACGCAGGACGTCCCGATCTTTCTCGCAGGCTTCGTGCTTCTCCTCCGAGGTGGATAGGCGTGTCTCGATGGCGAGTCGCTCCTCCACCCTCTCCTTGTCCCGCTGCGCGAGGAGGGCGTCGTGCCTTCGGCGCTCACCCATGAAGAACTTGAAGCCAAACCCGGCCATAGCTGCGACTACCGCGGCTAGGCCGAGCACGAAGAGGAGTAGGATCGCCACGATTGGCAGGATCCCCATGCCGACAAGGCGCTCCAGATTGTTGATGAATTCGGGCATGTCTGGGTGAAATCAAAGGGTGCGGACAATGGGCTCCGCCTCGCCGAGGAAAAGGCGGCGCTCGGACCTGCGACGGCGGGTCAGGCCTGAGAGGGTGCGGCCTCCAGCCTTGTCCCACTTCAGCAGTTCGTCGGCCGCGGCAGCGTAGAGGCCTTGATTCAGCTTCGCGCGCAGAGTCGATTTCAGGAAGCCGCCCGTGTTGAAGTCGAAGGAGACCAGAGCGGCGAATTGATCGTCGGTGAGCGGGGCCGTTGTTCCCTCCTGCACGCGTTTGGCAAAGTTGCGTAGATCGTAGCGCAGCAACTCCTCTGCTTCTGCCTGGGTGATCTTTCGGCCCGCCTTCACGGTGCCATCCTTGTGGACAAGGCCAGTGTGCCCGTAGCCGATGGTCCAGACCCCCACGCTGTCCTTGTAGGCGGTGAGATAGCAGCCCTCGAAATGCTTGATGAGGTCGATTCCCCTTTGGGAAATATACCGGCTGTCGTCGCGCGTGTCCCCGCTTGCTGGCTTGGCGTAGGTGTCGAGGCCTCGGTCCTCGGGCGCGCGGAAGGGATCGAAGGCCTTTTGCCAGAGCACGGAGAGGAGGGAGCGGAAGCGAATCACTTGCCACCCCCTTCCTGTGGGACGCGGAAGTAGTAGCGCGCGCCGGTGTCGATCGCTCCGAATGCCCGATCGGTCAGGCCGTAGGATTGCACGCGCTCCTCGCCTCCACCGGGGAGCGGGCGGACGGTCGAAGTTTGAACGCACCCGGCTGAAGCCCACGCCAAAGCGAGGACAACGCAGACCAAGCCGACATCGAGGAGCGGCCGGCGGCGCTTCTTCCGAGGCGGCGGCGCTGGCACGTGCCGAGCCTTCTCCCATCTCACGTCCGGATTCAGAGCGAAGTTCATGGCTTGCACCCTGCTCCCGTCTCCCGATCTCCTGCCACCCGTCGGAGTGGTCCCCGGTCAGAACCGAATGGTCGGAGTGTGGAACGGCGATGCCGGCACGTGGGATTGCTTGGTGCTCTCCGGGGTCATTGCCTTGCTGAGGCGGGCACCGCACATGATGGCACCGATGAAAGAATCGGCACGGTCGGGGCTCTTCACCCCGCGGGCCTTCATGTCCTCCTTGCTCTCCACCCGCAGCCTTCCCTTCCCGTCCCACTCAAGGCGGCGGGTCGTCAGCTGCTCGTAAAGTTCGGCGCTGAACTTGTCCCGGGGTCCAAGGTGGAGCTTGCCCCGCTCGATCAGGCGGCATCCCTCAATCCAGAACTGTGAGATCAGGTTGGCGTAGCGTTCAGGCTCGAGCGAAGGCAGGCCGCCGCGGAACTCTTGGATCCGGAAACCCTCGTCGGCCATGTCCTTGATGATGATCGTCCCGATCCCGTCCGCGTCGCCCCACACCTGGCCGGGAAGGATGTTGAGTTGATTGCGGTACCCGTCGATGTGCCGCCGCCGTGACTGCACGGTCTCCTTCTGCCGCCAGGCATCATGCAGCTTCACCACGTTACCGTGGCGCCATGAAATCGTGTCCTCGTCTCCGCCGGCCGCGAAGTCGGAGAAGCCGACCAGCTCGCCCGATGGGTCTGGGTGCGCCTGGATCAGGAACGCATGCGTCAGGGCCTCGGGTGAGAGCACGACGCGATTATCGAGGGAGGTAAACTCCGCAAGGTGCATCGACCGGTAGAGCGGGGAATCCTCGCCGAGTTCCTCCCTGTCGATATCCCGCTTGCTGGCCGGGATGTGCGGGCACTCCATCGAGGTGACCTTGCGCGTCCAGTAGAGCGCGGCATTGCGGTGGAAGGCTTCGAAGAAGCGGCCGGCGGGCTCACCCGGGCTCGATACCCATAGTTGGAAGAGACGCGTGCACCGCTGGAACGCGCCGAAGATCGCGTCAGGCACACCCTTCGCCTCGTCCACGATGATGAACACCGGGTTATCAAGGCCCGGCTTTGGGTGCCAGCCCTCCGCCCGGTTCGCATCATTGGTCGAGAAGCCGATCGCTCCGCCGATGCCATGCTCCCGGCTCTCCGGAGTGGAGACCACGCACTCGGCACCGCGGAGCACCTTCCAGCCCGGATTGAACGGACGAAGGGCGGAGAGGCTCGGCCAAAGCTGATTCTTGAGCTGGTTCCACGATCCCGAGGTGATGACCACCCAACCGTTCGGAAACCGCTTCAGGAACCAAGAGACCGCGACGGCGACGAGGTCGGAGGTCTTGCCCGATCCATTGGCAGCGGCCACGGCCACGGGCTTCCCGCCATACTCCTGAAGGCCGATCGCCTCGAGGGCCTCGATCTGCCAGTCGTAGGGATTCCGGCCAAGCTCAAGGATGGCATGCTCGGCAGGGCTGAGGGTGTAGGCGCTCACTTCGTCTGGTCGGCTTGCACCTTCTCGCGAGCGCCGCGCACGCGCTCGACCTGGGCGAGTTGCTCCGGCGAAAGTGTGGTGGCAGTCGAAACGATGGGGCCGCCGTTCAAGCCGCTGTGTTCCTTCACGTCGACAAAGAGACGGAGATGCTTGCCGAGGTTCTCGAGGGCCTTGTTCTTGTCCCAAAAGCGGACCTTCTTACTCTGGCCGATGGCCTCCCGATCCTCCCCTCGCCCGGCGTATTCCTCGTATACCTCGATGCCGGCGATGGCCCGACGAACGTCCTCGGGGATCTCGTGAATGGGCTTCAGCCGGCCATCCTCGGTGAAGGCCTGGGCAATGTCGGCGGTGGCGATCTTGAGCAATTCCCGGAGCACCGTGTCGGCGGTGATCTCGGTCCGCTTCTCTCGCTCCTTGGACAGCCGTGCGATTTCCTCCTGAATCTCAGGTTTCGTCAGGTTCTCTTGGCCGATGGAGGACGCCGTCTTCGCACTGTAGCCCGCACGGATTGCCGCCTGGGTCGCGTTCAGGTCGACCAGATACTCGGCGCAGAACTGCAGCTGCTTCGGCGAGAGCGTGCCCGTTTTCGACTGCTTTCCGCCGCGTGAGTTCGATGAGGCCTTGCCCGGCTTCGCTGGTTCCGTGAACGCCATGGTTGCAGTACGCCCATGACGCGGAAAACGGTCAATTCGTCGGGGTGGTCCCCGGATCGGTTACCTGAGCTTGCAACGTTACAGTGTTCGCCTCTCCGAGCACCTCCTTCAGCAATCTCTCCGTGATCTCCCGAACGAGATCCGGCGACGCGGTGAAGGTTTCGAGGTCAATGGTCATCGTACGCTTTACCTGCCTGCCATCCGCCTGCGTTTCCACCTCGATGGTAATGGAAGGGCTCATCCCGGTTTACTTGAGGACCTTCCCTGCCTTCCGTAGCACCTTCAAAGCGAAGTCGCGGCGCGAGCGGGCTTCTTCAGGTACTTTCGTGTCCAAACCAAAGACCACGCGCTCACCAACGAGCTTGGGCCCACGATCAATTGTAACGCGAAGCTGGTAATACCCGTTCTTCTTCCGCCGGAGATGATGGTCCGGGTCCGAAAGCTGGGCGGCAGCGCATTGGATCCTGCGGTAGAAGCGCAGGGGCAGTTCGAGTTGAACGGCTGGGATCATTCGCTTGAAGTGACTTTTACCGGATCGCGGTGTGTTTGGCGACGAGATTTCCGAGAATGGCGGGTGTTCGTGTTGATAGAGGTCGGACAGGGGCGCCCGGGAGAAATGAAATAGGGGCCTCTGCGGAATGATTTCATTCCCGAGGCCCCTGTTGATGAAGGTGATCGCTCAGCGGCGGCGACGCAGCAACGCTAACAAGCCCATGCCGCTCAAGAGCAAGCTGCCGGGCTCCGGAACCGCTACAAGGCTGAATGTCTGCGGGCCGTAAACGATGGACTCGAGAGCCTCGCCAACGGGTAATTCGCCGGGGAGAGGGTCGCGCGGGGTAAGGATGTAGTTGAAAAGCGCCGACCCATCCTCATTCACAAACGTGGGAGTCGGGGACTCAATGGTGAAGGTATAGGTATTGATGCCATCAAAGGTTACCACCACCGGAACGGGAGTTGCTGGGGGACCGCTTGAGCCTATCAGCGACAACCTGAAATCAGTGACCAAGGGGGCGGGGCCGGTGGTCGACGTCCGTTCCAATTGAAAGGAGATACCTTGGGGAGGCACGCCCTCGCTATCGGAGAAGTTAATGAAATTTTGGAGTCCGCCTCCGATCGAGAAGGAAGCAGGTAGAACGGAACCACCGGACACGGGTGGGCCGCCGGATTGCGAAAATGTCGTGACGCCGGCAAAAGCGAGCGCAGCGTTTGCCGGTGCTGCCCCTACTACGGCAGCTAGTGCCGTGAGAACCAATGCGTGAAGGGCGGAAGGCCGGGGAAAAAAGAATGTCTTAGATTTCATGGGAGAGCAGGCTATAGAATCATCTGAAGATGGTAGGTTTAGAAATAGGTGCTCCATCTCGGGACGCAATGAAATATTATCCTGAAAGATGCGGATATGTACTCCCGCGGCGGGAGGGATTCTTCGCGTTCTGAGTGGCTTCAGTCCTTGTACTGCTTCGATCCGTAGTTCCTATTGCCCTTCCTCCGCTGCTGCTCCGCGGCGGCATCCGCGGCAGCTTGAACGGCCGCCTGCTCTTCCGCTGTGAAGGGCACAAAACTCTGAAACTCGCCCGTGAGCTTGTAGGGCAACACGCCGCCCCGCGGACCGTTGCGGTTCTTCGCCACCTTAAGCCCGTCGTCGGCGATCATGAGCACGACGTCCGAGTCGAAAGCGATGGCTTCGGACTCCCGCGCCGTGAACTGCTTGTTCACCTGGGCGGCGGTGATCACCGGGCAATTCATTTCCTTGGCGAGCTGCTTCAGTCCGCCGGAGATGCCCGCGATTTCCTCTTCGCGGTTCTGGCCCTTCGATCTCATCCCTCGAACAATTTGTACGTAGTCCACGACGATCAGGCCAAGGCCTCCATGAGCATCCGCGAGGCGTCGGCATTCCCCCTCGACGTGGGAAAGGCTCATCCGCGGGGTGTCGTCGATCGTGCATGGCATCGACGCCATGAGGCGGATCTGCGCCTCCAGTGCCCTGACATCGCGCTCCAGCGTCAGGGTGGCGGGCTTGGTCATCCTTTCGAGGTTCACCCGGCCATGACGGGAGACAAGACGGGCCATGATCTCCGGGAGCATCATTTCCGCCGAGAAGATCGCGGTCCGCTCGTCGGTGCTGAACGCCTCGATCGCGAGTTGCTGCAGAAGTACAGACTTCCCGCCGCTGGTTTGGGCAAGAATCACCCACAGCTGGCCCGGACGCATCCCACCGGTGAGCGCATCCAGATCCTCCATGCCCGTCGGAATCCCAGGAATGGCACCGGCCTTTCTCATCTCGACCATCCACTCGATAAGGGCGGATCCAGCCTCCGCGAGAGTCTTCGACCGGGTAGGACCGGCAATCGCCGCCTTGATGGCTTCCATGCCTGCGGTCGCAGCCTCGAGGGCTTCCTGCGGGTCGGTGGCACTCGCCATCCATTCCGCAGACTCCTGGGCAATGCGCCGGGCGTGCGCTCCTCGAAGGTCGCTCAGGTGCTGGGACCAGTTTGCCGGTACCGCGTCGGCTCCCGCGACATCTGACACGCCAGCGTGGCCGCCCACTTCGAGGATCCGGCCCTCTCGATCAAGCCAAGCCGAAAGGGTGGGTGCGTCAATCGGCGTCCCGTGTCGCGCGAGCGTGATGATCGCATCGAAAAGCGGACGCAGCGTGACGAAGTGCTCCGACTTCAGGCCATCGCCGAGAGCGCGGCGACGGAAGTCAGCGTCGCGAATCATGAGGCTGAGAACTGCACGCTCAACCAAGGGAACGTGTGGTTTCTCAGGCGAGGCCGATGTCATGGACGGAAACGGGTGAAGTCAGGGAGAAGTTTTCAGCGGAGAGCCCGCTGGGTTGGGTGCGAATCGCAGGGCGCTCCTTCGGACGGTCGTCATAAGCGCCTGCGAGGGTTTTCTCGAAGCCGGTGGGTGTGAGCAGGAAATCGATATCGGCTTTCCAGCCCATCGCGCCACCGCCAGTGGCAAAACTTGAACTCGAAAGCCTGCCGACCGCCTCGCGCCAGCGAGGTGCCCAGTCGGGAAGAGCTTCCATCACGCGGAGCGCCTTCGTGCGCTTGGGTCCGAACGTGATGATCTTCGGCAACGGGGGGTGTTCGTTCCAGAATGCCGCCACCTCTGGAAGTCCGTTCGAAGCCGGGGACGTACTGTCTTTTAAAGAACATTCTATGTTAGTGGCCCCTGTTAGGTCCGAAGCTTGGCCCTTTGGTTGGTCTTTTGGTTGGCCCTTTCCTTGGCCCGTTGCTTGGCCCTTCGTCAAAATCGCGACGGCAAAAATCTTTGAATCCAAGAGGGTTGCGATGGTCCCGCGGTTGGCCCTTTGGTTGGCCCCAAGCTCGGCCCTTTGGTTGGCCCCAAGCTTGGCCCCTTCGAAGCGGCATGCTTGGCCCCTCTCCAAAATCTCCATCGCCTTGCGGTACGCCTTGCGAGTCGCAATTCCCGCATTCTCAAAGTCTCCTACGAATGCCTGCCCGTATTCTAACCCGGTCTTCGGACACCGCTTCTTCTGCCAGCGGGCGCGCTGGAGGATCTGCAAAAGCAGGAGGAAGGCGTTCGGGTGATCGCGCTGAAGTTGGGCTGCCTCAGGGCAGCGGTGAATGGCAAACCAGTTGGTCATTGCTGGGTCTTTGGAAAACGAAAGGGTGAAAGCTGTTGGTCCCAGTACTCCGAGAATTGTCGGGACCGGCTGCGCTCCTTGGCTTCGCGGATCATCTCGGACTCAGTGATCGCGATGTCGCGCTCCAGGTGTTCGAAGTGCTCGCGGTACCGCTGCTGCTCGTAAGTCATCTTCTCGGCGGGCGCGCTGACGATCGCGAGCCAAAGGCCCGTCGTCTCCGCCTCAGCGGCGCGCATCGTGGCCATGGTTCGCTCGGCATAGGAACCCTCGCCCCGCCATACAGCGGCAATTCGCTGCATGACGGGGGTCTTGAGGTCCGCGACGACGCCGGCAGTCATCTCGAAGGCGAAGGCGAGGTATTCCGGATTCGGCCCGGTATACTCCACCTGCGACACCTCGGGACCGCTATGGAGCTCGATGCTCAAAGAGAGGAGGTTTCGGTGAGCTTCCAGCCCTTCGACGAGCAGACGGCAGAGACGAACATTCGGATCATGTTCGCCGACACCCACGTCTTGCCGCCGACGTGCTCGATCCACTTCAAGAGCGCCCCCTGATCCGGGATCCGTGCCAGCTCGATTTCGTAGTACTCGCCCACGCCGTCGTGGTGAAGACGGACACAGGTTTCGGTGGTGCTGACCACCAGCGGGCGGCCTTCACCCAGCTCGCCCTCGAAGTCCTCCGTGAACTCGGCGGCGGGGTCCTCATCGATCTCCGCCTCATCGCTGGCGAGAACGCCGAGGATCATCGGCAGAAGACGATTAAACCCGTCCGACTCCGCCAGCTTCCAGTTGTCACGCTGCTTCACCTCCTTCGCGCCGAGGTCGGCATTCCGGCAGGTCTGCCCGACAAGCTCGATTGCTCGCAGCATCCGGGCATGAGGCACATTGTCCTTTCGTCCGTAGCGCATTGCGGTCCCGTTCAGCGATTCCACGAGCCAAACGATCTCCGGCCCGGACTCCAACTCGCGCGCCTGCTCCATTGTTTCGGCGAGGTCCACGCAGGCACGATAGATTTCGTGCGCTTGGCCCACCGTATACGGCGCAGTGTGCGGACGGATTTCGTCGTCGGACGGAGGCGGGATAGGGCTGGGTTTCTCCCGCAGGAACTGAGCGGGGTTGAGGATGCCTGGAATGAATAGAATGATCATAATTTTGTGATTCGTTGATGGGTTTCAATGAGACAGAGGTGGCGGCATCGGCGTGCCCGTGGCATCGCCGCGCCGATGTTGAAGGCCCTGCCACTTAGGGAGAGGCCACGGATAGCGAGACCGAAGAGCTTCAAAGCGTTCCGGAGTAACAGTGCGGAGGTGCTGCCGGTAGAATCCCGGCTTCTCCTCGGTGACGCTGAAGCGCAGAGGCAGGGTCAGGCCATCGCCGGTCTCCAGCTTCACGAGGATGGCCTCGATGCCGGCGGCGACGATCATGCGAGCCATGCCGGTGCGATGAACGTCGAGAGCCTCCGCAATCCTCTCCACCTGGGCGGCGAGTTCGTTCGGGAGCTTGACGGCGTTCCACGCGTGACCGCGGCCCTCTTCCACCTCGGTATCCTGCTTACGTGGTCGTCCGGGCTTCTTGCCATTGGACTTCCCACCGAAGACCTCGGCGGAGTCAGCGCGGAGCCCGCGTTCAAATGCAGCGAAAGGAGATGTCCTCATTTCCCCACCTCCATCTTGAAGATGTTCTCCGCAATCCAACGTTCGGCGGCGTCCTTGCTGTGGCGGATTCTCTCCTCCACTGCCACGCTCGCGAGCCGCTTGATCTGCTGCTTATTGCTGTCGGTGTTCCGAATCAGTGTGCGTGCGACAGAGTCGATGATGATCTCGGGATTGATCCATGTCTCAAGCCCCAGTTCGACAAGCCCTTCGGTGTAGCCCCCCGCTTCCGCCAGCCTCTCTAGAGAAGCGCGCAAGAACTCCGGAACGTCAATGAAAACGCGGCCTGTGTCACCCTCTGGACGGTCGCATCCGTGCTCGCACCAGCCCTCAGCGATCATTTGAGGAGTGCGGCGGGAATCCCGTGCAGCAGCTCGGATGGCTTCCGCCATTTTCCCCGTAAAGGTCACCGTTACCGGAGCCGCGGATCTCTTCTTCGGGGTTCTGGTTTGGGTCGCGGTGCTCATCGCGCACCTCCCTTCTCTACTCCCTCGCGTTCGTCGAAGCGCTTCAGCGACCTCACGCGGTTGAAGAGGCCTGCCCGAACCATTGCCACAGGCTCGACCCCAAAAGCCTTGCTGACCGAGAGGACGCATTCCCACTCGAAGCGCTGAAATTCCACTGAGATGGGCGCCGCCTTGTATCCCCTCAACGACGAAAACGCAGTGGAGATGATCAGAGCATCCTGCAACTCCTTTGATGTATCGACAGTCTTCCCGTATTCGAGTGCCCCATTCAGCGGAATGCAGTAAGCGGCGACGTCGAAGCCGTACCGGGAAATGATATAGGGGTTTCTCGCGAGGAGGAATGCGGCATCTTCGCTGTCGATGGTGAGCGCGACCCTCACAATCTCGACCTCATTGAGGTAAGAACGAACGTCGATCACTTTGTTCTTTGGCAGCGGAGCAATCGCCAAGCAGATGTCGCGGATCACTCGCGACTGATGGCTGAGGGCTCGCCCGGCCAACCTCGCCGGGGTAGTTTTACTCAGTCGAGCGGCATCGTGAATTGCTGCCAGGGTTGACTGGTCGACAACGGTGATCGTCAGCGGTGCGAAGCGCGTGCGAACCGGCTTTGATGGGGAGACAGTTCTCATTCTTCCCCCCCTTCCACGGAAGCGGCGGCTTCCTGCTTAAGTTCTTGCTGGTACCGGAAGGCGACCTCGCGCATGCGCTCGAATAGAGCGTCCTCTTCTTCCGTGGTTCGCTCGACCTCCTCGACCACGATGTCGTGGCAAAGGCCAATCTGGGCCACGTCAAGTCGGCCGGACAGCGCGTCGTGGACTTGGCCTTGCTCGCCATCGTCTCCAATCCACTTCTCGGCCCACTCGCTGAGATCCACGCCGGCAATGGCGCAGCATTCCCGCATGTATCGGACGGTCCGCTCCTTCAGGAAGAGCGGGCCCTTTCCGGAGGGAACGACGGCAAAGCTCAGGGGGACAGTAAGCTCCCCGTTGGCCTTCACCTGATCCAGAACAGCCTGGATGCCTGCCTTGAGTATCGCTCCTTCGAGTTCCCCGATATCTCCGAAGCCGATCTCTTTGAGAAAATCTTCAAGCTGACTATCAGTCTCGCGCTTGATGGTGGAAACATTGCCGGGGTTGACCCGGCTAACAGATGCTGCTAGTTTCATTGTGTGGATGCCCTAACGGGCTTTTACTGGTTTCACTTCTTCGAAAGGTCGGTGCTAGGAACACCGGCCTTTCTGCTTTAGGAGGTGGCGCTCTCTGCTTGTTCGAGAGCGACCACGAGAGATTTGCGGCGGATGAACCACGCCTTACCTAGTTGGTATGGCTGACCTCCAAGGTCGCGGAGACGGTTGACCATGGCGCGCTCGCCGATGCCGTGCTTCTTTGCGAGTTCCTCGACCGACACCTCGTCGGAAGGATCGACCGTCGAAGCCTTCATGTGGCTCTGGATGATCCGCGGTAGTTCACGATCAAGAACGAACCACCGATCAGTTGGGGGCAGGTCAGCGAACTTCATAAGCGGCGAAGGAGGTTCGGCGCGACGAAATGCCGCCATTGAGATAGAAACTTTGGGACCTCATTTGGTTCACTTGTTGGTCACAGGTTTCTGCTGGGCGTCGTCAGTGGTGAGGTCGCGGGCTGCTTTGACCGTCCATTCTTTGACCAACGCGGAGGGCCGAATCCCGCGGCGGATCGCTTCTTGGCGTACCGTGCTGACGACCTGCTCCGGCAATCCATCAGCCCATTCCGGAAGGTTTGGATTCACAATCTGTGATTGCATGGGCTTAATTCATCCCAATTTGTGAATTCGCGCAATCGTAAATCACGGTTGATGAAAAAAAGTTGCCCAAAGTTCACAAACTGTTAAGTTTGGGCAGGGAGATGGCTAACGAATCTGAAATAACCGCCGCCGAGATCACGAATTGGCTGTCTGAGAACGGTCATTCACGGGAGTGGCTAGCAGCCCAAACGGGAACCTCTGTTGGCACGGTTGCTAACTGGCTCGCTGCAAACAAGCCTCGACCCATCCCGGTCCCAACGCTCAAGCTCATCGAGCGCCTGATGTGCGACGATCTTTTGGGTGCGCCTCAATACTCGTACTCCGACGCAAAGGTGATCCGGCGCGCCATGGCCCAAGAAGGCTACACAAGTCTGCACGACTTCACTCGAGACGCCGTCGTAGCTAACGCAAAGAAGATCATGGGCGCACGCGAGAAGATTGTCGAGTTGCAGACCGAGGCCGCAGACCCCGCGGCGAAGCGCTTCTGGAAGACGATGCTTGGTGGTGTCGCAGCCGGCGCACCAATCGCCTATGTGGCGGAAGCGGAGATTGAAGTCGGGAAAGAATACCCCGAAGGCTGCTACGCGCTGAAAGTCTTCGGGGCTTCCATGGAGCCGAAGGTTTCCGATGGGGCCACGATCATCGTCGAGCCCTGGGATCGGACTAGAACGCCAAAGAAGGGCACCATCGTGGTCTACTCGGACGCCAGCGGCTCGAGCCTGAAGGAATACGGGTACCGCGCCGCCACCGAGGCTGATGATCCGGAGAGAGTCAACTCTGTGGGAAAGGTCGCAGTGCTCAGGTCTCTTAATCCTTCATTCCCCGACATTCAGACCATGGAAGAGGGTAGAATCGACGCTGTGCTGGTGGATATATTGTAGACCCGGATTTAGCGGGAGCATGAGTGTTTGCTAAAGATCTTACAATTACGCTAGCCTAGCGGCTGAGGATGAGAACTCCCACTCCAACAGACTACCACGGAGTTCGTTTTCGGTCTAAAACCGAGGCTGCGTATGCGAGGATGTTCGACCTCGCCAAAATGAAATGGACTTACGAGCCGGATCTAAGCGATGGAGCGCCTCCGCCCGACTTTATTACAGTCTACTTGAACGATGAAGGCTGCGAGTGCACCGCCATCGTTGAGGTTAAGCCTGCGTTGCCAACGCAGGCCGTCATGGACTCCTACGCCCGTAGAGCAACACGATGGATAAAGGAAGCTGACAGTCGCATTCCGAAGCGAGAGGCTTTCATCTTTCAAGGTTCCCCGTACTCGGATGAAGCAATCAAGCTATTGAAACTTGAAGAGGGCCAATGGAAGGAGGTGAAAGTGACCTCGTGGCGACGTCATGCCGTCCAAGCCGCGAAGTATCGCTTTGATCTCAATGATGGTTCGATAGCACCGCAAGCACGCGCCCCGTATGTTCCTCCTCGAATCGATTCCGTAATTTGCTACCTTTACTCCTTGGTCACCAAGTTTCCAGGCGTGGTTGGCTCATTGAGAGAGCGTCCTGAGATTTCGCGAGGAGTTGCTTGGGTGCCCGGAGGAGACGTTCTTCAGCGTTTTCTTTCTGGCGAAACTGTAAACGATGAGGACCTCGTCTTCATGATGGAGGATCCGACCTTCGCCCTCGATCCTCCAGACAATTACGATCTCCCAGGGGCGATTGAGGAGGCAGTAACGCACCTTTTATCAAAGGCACTCAGGCGGGAAGCTGAACAGATTAGGATTGATCTGGCTCATCCGGAACTTACGGCGGATCAAATGTTGTCACTACTGAAGCGGAGCAGTGAAATAGCCGAGATTCTCCGAGGCTTGCCCATCGCCTGACCCACCCTAAGCGGGGCCTCAGGTTATGGGCGGAAATCTATGTGTCCAAGCTATAGCAATCGGCCGCTGGGGGTACAATCCTTCAGAAACTTGATCTCCACTGTCGTTAGGACTATCGTAGGCTCTCCAAGCCTCTCCGGAGAAAAACATACTCCAGTCGCGAAGAGACTCACGTCTTTGCGAAATTGGTAGAGTCCGAGCGGACAGGTTGAGCCGACCACGCTCGGAGAGAAGCCAAGGCTCACACAGTCCGAGCAGGTCTATCACCTCGAAGGGGTGCCAACAAATGTCCGCGCCCTTGAGCCGGTATACCCTCTCTATGGCACGGGTTGCTACTATAGCGGAGTCGCGACGCGCATCACGTTCTGCTTCGTGGAACTCTTTCCCATCACATTCAACGGCGATCTTTCGTCCACCTGCGGGCCATTCCATGACAAAGTCGGGACGAAACAATCCGAGACCAGTTCGGATTTCAACTTGGCGGGAGACGTTTACCTCGGGGTTAACGACTTTTCTGAACTCCCAATAGAACTCGTCCTCGATCGGGCTATCACATTTTTCGAGCGGAACCTTCTCCGAGGCATGAGCGAGGAGATAGTCGGCGACCATCCTGTTCTGAGCCTGAAGGGCCTCGTAGGAATCCTCCCTTTCCATTTATCCAAAGTGGCCTCAATCCACCAAGTGGGTCAAGCCACCGATATCCAGAGCACTCCTTATTGCAGAAATCTGTACCCGGGGCGGGAATGAGGAGAGGCGAGATGAGGCTCCCGCCTCTCCCCTTCTCCTGCCGTGTCACCCAGCAAAATCCAGTGTCTGCGGAGCAATCCGCCGTGGAAGGAACTTGTCGGGCATCACCTCCAATCCCCTCACCTTCCAGTAGTGGAAGGTCTTCCAGGTCGGCAGCATGCCATACGGACCACTCCTCACCCAGGCGGTGAACTCGTAGGTGCCCGTGACAGGATTCCGGCCTAGTTCGTGTGGTTCGACTACGTAGTTCCGGCCTTCGTAGGTAAAGCGGATCACGCGCTCATGGCGGATCGCCCCCCGAAGGTCGGCCATCAATGCATTTTTGTGCAGTGCCATAATTCCGAAAAATATTCAATTCCGCGCGTCGTCAAGGGATCTGCTTAAGATTTTTTTGGGAGGCCGCGCAGTAGGCCAGCCGGTTGAAAACCGCTGCCACTCGCGCTAGAATTCGCGCGCTATGTCAGAGAATCAATTCAGTGAAGTGATCGCCTCCGCACAGCAAAGCGCTAGCGAGCGTAAGGCGAAAATCGCAGCACACCGCGAGACGTATTCGGAATCGCTGAAAACCAAGCATGAGGTGCTCCACACCGTCATCAGCAGGACTCTCCTGCAGGCTTGGAAGGATCTCGAGGCGGCAGGGGTCCAAGCGTCGATCGAAACCGATTCCACATCTCATGGAGATTGGAGGATCTCTCTGGGCATCCCTTCGAAGCCATTCAAGGGCAAGTTGGTCTTCTCAGTACGGACCGCGCTGGTCCCACACCTCGGCTACAGTGTAATCCCTCAAGGGCCAGTCGACGAGATCGAGTTCAATCAGATCTCGGACGACGTTACCCCCGTGGAGGTCGCACAGATCGTCGCCGGCTACCTTTCGAACACGCTGGGATAAGAGCATCACTGATAAGCATTGCGTCGAGCCTCGAGCTCGAGCGGTGCTTGATCATACCCGAATTGTAGCACCTCTGTGAGGTATTGGGTCAGGAAGGGCAGGATGCCGCCGAGCCTCTCATATTGCGCCACATGCACGCATTCATGAGACGTGGTCGTGAGGTTCGATATTTGATCCTCGCGTAGGAAGATTCCGTGCCCCACTGCCAAGCCCCACGTGTGAGGACCTAGGAAACCAACTGCTTCCGCTGCTTGCCGCAGGTCCGGCTGAGAAGGAGCCGGAATAACGGGCACCACAAGGACTCGAATCTTCTCGGGGTCTCTGACGCCCACCCTCCTCGCCTCTGCTATACCATCAGGGTTGAGAGGGACGCCTGTCGCCAAGGCAATCTGCTCTTGCTCCGCCGCCCAGACGGCGGCCGCGGGGAGAAGGCTAGGTAGAGCATGCAGAAGTTCTTGGTGGGTCATAAAAGTTTCCTCGGCGCCTATCTCAGATCGCTCTCCAGCACAAGTCAGCAGCACGGCTCTTTTGCGGTCGACCCTGAATTATAAACGGAATTCTTCCGCTCCTGTCCTGGTTCTGGGACTTCTCCAAACCACGCGCCTCCAGCCGGCGCGGCCCGGAATTTGCCCGACGACGCCCCTCGGATCGGCACCGAGTTCAGGAATAAGATTGGCGCCGAAGATCCGTCACTTGGTGATCCCTTTGCAGGCCGCTGCCAGCCGAAGTCCTTGAGCAAGCTGCGCAGATCGCTCAGAGGGCCAACCCACAATGTCTGCGTGGTTTCGGGGAGGTTCGTCCGAGGTCGCGCTTAATCCTAACGGGAGGTTGCCAGCGCAGACCTCAGCTCGGCCAAATAGAGTGCGACCTTGTTTGGCGGCGACTATTTCGCCGCAACGCCAAATTTCGTCACGAGAAAGTCCTTTATGACGGGTGACGGAAAGTCCCTCGTGAGGAAACGGTATCACGGCCTCTGGGCGAACAGTTCCGTCGGCGCGCAACTCCTTTCGAAAAAGGTAATGCGAGAGCATCTCGTCATCGGACACCTCGGTACCAGACAACGGTCCTGTTTCTTCCCAGTCCACGCTACCGGGCGAGACGTCGAATATTTGACAGAACTGTTGCCGGAAGGCTCCCAAAAAAGGGAGCGCTTCCATGGATGATTTCGCGACCGCGCACGATCGCGTAGTCGACTCCATTGTTAGCATTTGGAACCACCATTACAACACGGCGGGGGCTACGGTACCATTCAAAGGTCATCAGCCCTTCAGGGAGGGCCCCTAACGAGGGATCGGGCACGTCAGCAGGCAAATGCTCGATGAGCTTTGCCGCCGCAGCGGCAGCATCGCGACGGATCGCAAGGGACCGCTCTCCGCTCCAGCCCGACACAGAGCATTCAGCCAAAAGCTCCGAGTATTCCGCCCTCAAAGCGGCGCGCATCGAAACCGGCCAGAATGAAGCAGAAGCAGTCTGTTTCGGGCGTTTGAATTCGGAGAGACTCACAGACCATCCGTCGTGGTCACACGGGGCAGGGCAAGCTGCTAGGTCCAACATGATCAGAGGTAGGGGGTGAGGGCTTCCTCGGTGAGCTTGGAGAAGAATGCTTGATTCTTAAGAACTCTCATCTCACCAAGCAACTGGTCAAGGTCTGCATCCAGTTCTGCGAAAGGATATACCGGGGAAATCGTTAGATCTAGCAGAAATTCAGCTGTTTTCGGAGATTCGCCATCCTGCTCACGGGAAAATACCGACTCGATCGTATAACGCCCGTCCGGAGGGCAGTAGAAGTGATGTTCTCTGAATATCTTGAAACCCCACCCCGTGCCGCTCGGGGGGGCGGGAGGTGTCTCAAAGTAATGGCTAAGACGAAAACCTTCCGTCGGGTAAGAGAGTCGGTTGATAAATCGGACGAAGACGGAATACGGCTCATCCACTCCCAGCCACTTCTGGAAAATGCTCCACTGCTCGAGCGCTTCAGCGATGAAGTGATCCCATCCCGGATACGGCATTAACTGGCTAAATGCGAATCCATCTCGTCGGAGCTGGATCGCCGCAGTCCGATCACCCTTGTGCAGCAGAAAAATCCCCGCCGGATTAGTGTGGAAAGAAGGACGAGGTTCCTCACCTTGAACAATTTCCAGCGCAGCTTCAAAGGTTCGCTGCTCTTGGATTTCGGGGAATCCCGGAAAATGAATCGGAAGCCCACCCCGGATGTCCTGACTATCCCATTGCGACGAGATGTCCGCCTGAAATGCGAGAATCGCCTCAATAACCGGGGCTTGGGCTAAATGTCGGATTTCTGCCATCGATGCTTCTGCGAGGAAAGCGATACATCCGCGGCTGCTTGTTCAAGGCGAATCATCCGGCAGACGGATTGATCGACGCCGCCGTTGCCCCCTCCCCCCATGCCTCATACCATCCGGGCGGACCCGAATTGCGCCCGAATCAGGGCCCGAATACCTGGCAAAAGATGGCGATTCCGATATGAATTTAGGGGCGATGACACGAAAAAGGCCATTAGGGGCACCTTGCCAAGGTGGATGTCGTGAGTTCGAATCTCATCGCCCGCTCCAATTTTCTGAATGATGAGGCCAGCATCTGCTGGCCTTTTTCATTTCCTAGAGACGGCCTCTGGAATCCACCGGCCTCTGGTTTCAGCCGTGTCTCTTCCGGTAAAGAGACGTGGCCATCGGCCCCTTCCGGACCGACGACCACGAGAGCGAGCGAGGATGGATGGATCTTATCGTTGGTTCTGGTTACCTTGATGGCCTTGGTTGCCCTTCTTGCCTTGCGACTTCGGCACGGTCACATCGACGGTGCCGGTGGTGCTGTTGCCGGATTCATCGGTCGCCTCGACGGTGATCGTGTAAGTCCGTTCGCTATTGCCGGCGCGCTTCGCACGAAGCTGGACGGTATCTTCGTCAACGATCACGAAGTCAGCCGTGCCACCATCGCTCAATACAACAGAGACGATCTCGGTGGTCACATCGCCACAGGCGTCCTTGGCTTTCACGTCCAGATTGACCTTCCGCATCTTTCCATTCGGCGGCCAGAGGGTTTCCGGATCCGCTTTGATGCGGATGATTTCCGGGGCGACCGTATCCTCGACGGTCACGGTGGTCTCGCAGCTAACAGCGACATTCGTTCCATCCGAAACGGAGACGGAAACCGTATGTTCGCCCAAGCCAAGATCTACTTCGAAGGGAACTTCCGCGCTGGTGGTCGCACCGCCTGAAGGAACTTCGATCTCAGGCTGAGCTTCCCCATCGATGGTCCACACGACGATCAAGGAATCCCCATCGGGATCTCCCACCCGGGCGACCAATTCCACGGGGGTGTCCTCGTGAGAGGAACATTCCACCGTAGTCTCTTCCGGACAGGTGACGGTGGGAGATCCTGTGGATTGGACCAGTTGTCCGCGGATCTCACCATTCGCGTTGGCAGCGGTGTGAATGTTCACGTAGAGGAGACCGCCTAACAGGCTGGCCTCATTCGCGGCGTTCAAGGTTACCGATCCGACGATGACCCCGCCCTCCGCCGGAACCGGAGCGGCCAGGTGTTGACCTGCGGAGAGGAAATCGTGGATCGGAGGTGCAGTGGCGGTGGTGGATGCCGGGCCATGGATGTGGGCCGCGGTCGCAGGACCCGTCAGGTTCGTAAAGCCTCCGAAGGAGCCGTAGGCGATCGGTAGGGAGAGGAGCTTCGTGGTGGTATCGAAGGTGATCCCGCCAAGGATCTCACCACCGCTTCCGGTGCCTGACGCGGCGGGGACTTCATTGGCGGGACTCAGACCCACCGCGGGACTTGTGCCGGATGGAGAGAAGTCGAATTGCAGGATTTCCGCCTGAAGGGGTAGCGCCACCGACGCGAGGATCACGGGGATCAACAGTTTGTTTTTCATGTTTTTTGGTTTTCTGGTTTGTGCCGCTTGCCGACGGCAGGTCGTCGCTGTGCGGTCCTGCTTCCGGCGAGCAGCCCGGGGTCTCGCAGCCCCTACGCCACGGGGGTCTCTGGCGCTGTATCCTTGAAGCCCGAATGATCCCTGCGGAAAGCAGCGCCAAGGCTCCGTTGCAGATCGCTCGGCGCTTCTGCAAATTGTCGATCCGGGAGCACGCCTGCACAGGAAGGCCCACGCTGCCGCACCTTGGCAGGAATACCCTGAATCTCCTTCAGCTCCTTGGATTGTCGGCGACTTGAACGCCGAATCCGGAGAGTTCCCGCACTTCGGCTGCGTGAGGAAAGAATGGCAAACCCCTTGCTAGATGAAGGCGACGATCACTCTTCTTCCCCTTGGACGAGAGTGGCGGCTCCTTCTCTTGATGGCGATGGAGGAGGAGCCGCACCCATTTCAGATTCTCCACCCCGAGGCGAGGCGGTGCACTTGGCATGGGCTGTGACGGGTGCACTGCCCGCCAGAGAGTGTCGAGGACAGGGTCCAAACAGCCGGGGAGAGGCCTCCTTTCTTGAAAGAACCGATGGTTCCAAATTGCTCAAAACCAAGGCGGTGTGCTGCCAAAAGGGGAAGCTCACTACAATTCTTCCCCCTTGACGCTTCGAAATCTTTGCCTGAAATATGCGATGCCTATGAAAACCACCACTATTGCACTGACCGCAGCACTCGCTCTCGGCCTCCCCTCCGCGCTGATGGCGGGTGATGCCGTGACGACCACCACTGGTACCACGGGAACCATGACCACGGATTATGGCACCAGCCCCCACTGGTTCATTGGTGGTGGTGCGGACTACATGGTCGACTCCGAGGAAGGCTTTTACAACGGCCACCTCGGCTACGACTTCGGGAACGGCCACGCCATCTTCCTGGAGTCCGGTTGGATGGGACAGGAAGAGACGACATACCCGTTCCTGGTAAACATCGACGTGGACATCGTCCCGATCACCGCAAACTACAAGTATCGCTACAATTTCAATGAGTCCTTCGGCTTCTATGCCGGTGTAGGCCTCGGCGCTTCCAGCGTCGATGTGAATGCCGGCTTCGCCAGCGATGATGATTGGGTCTTCACTGCACAGGTCTTCGCCGGTCTCGTCTACAATGTGAACCCGAACTTCGAAATCTACGCGGGTGCCCGCTACCTGTGGATGGATGACGTGAGCCTCTTCGGCGCCAACATCGATGACCTCGATGATGTGGGCATCGGTGGCGGCATTCGCTTCAACTTCTAAACGGCCCGCTTTCAAAGCATATCAAGGTGCCACTCTTCCTATCCGGGGGAGTGGCATTTTCATTCCCATCCATCGCAAGGACAGGACGCGAAAAAAGGGCGCATCAGCGCCCTTCTCAAAAGCGGGTTCGAAGTTCCGGCGATTTATTCCTGAGGCTTCCACATGTAACGCAAAGTCGATCCTTCGACTTCCCCGATTACATACATGCCGAGCAACTCCAGTTCCTCCCCATCGGCGGGAATCGTGCCCTCACCGATAGCAACGGGCATGGGAGGCTCTCCGACACTCTCCGTCATGGCCTCCCATCCGCGGAACTGATCCGCATTCACAATCCGGCCGTCTTCCGGACCACCGACGAATTCCACACGGGCGATTTGGGTAGTTTGAGCGAGCATACCGCTCTCTTCGCAAGGAAAGTGCCAATCTGCCGACTTCATTGACGCAGCAAGGATCCGGCCGGTTACAAACCCGTTTCGATGGACGCACACAGGGCTTTTCGCACCTCGGGCGAGCGGTCCACCCATGTCGAATGCAACGCCTGTTTCCATATAAATCATATATCGAGGCCCAGGATTACAATCTGCTTCTCATCGCCGCCTTGCTTTCGATCCTGCGCCCTGACACAGTGGCCGATGTTGGTTCCCCCCTTGAACACAATGGGACGGCCCCAGCGGATCCTCCCGTTGGGGCCGTCCTCTTTCCATCCGGCTCTGGTCGGACATCGCTGTCCGGAGCCGTTCAATCATCAACGGTAATCTTGATGGAAGGAATTTGGACCGAGTCGACCACTCGGTATTCCTTGTCCACGGCGACGACATTTCCGCCCGCCACATAGTAGCGAACTTCATCACGAGCAGGGAGAACCTTGATGAGCTCCGGAGGAGCAGTAACGAGATAAGGACGCTCCTTCTCGGTGATGACTACGCCCGTGTTCAGCGCAGAGGTTCTCCATGCCACCGGCATTTCCTTCACCTTCACGCTGGTGACGATCGCCGGCGGGAGACCGTAGCGTTCTTCCTTGTACGGGTCGAAGTATTGCACCACACGCTTCTGCACAGTGGCATCGAAGGTCTTTGTGGTTGTCGTGTGCTTCTCGGTCACGCTGCCGTCGGGATTCTCCTTGGTCTCGGTCTTTTCACGGGTCTGGGTGACTTGAGCACTCAGCGGTAGTACGAGGCCTACCGAGGCAATGACAATTGCTTGGGTCAGTGTTTTCATGTTTCGTTTCAGGTTTGCGCACCCGGAGCGCTCTCCGGGCGGAACCACTGAAATCGCAGGTCGCATACCAAGGGATTTCCTCTACCTCGCGAGAGCTTCCTGCTTCCAATCCGCGAACTGCCAAGCGGAGGGATCCACGGTAGATCCAGCATTGGCGGCGGAAGAGAAGCATCCTTTCCAATCTCCGCCTTGTCCACCAAGCGACGCGCACTCTGCAAGAGCCATCGACATTTTGCAAAGGCCACAACGGAGCATGAATCGAAGGGGCTCAAACGCTTCCCCCGCGCCATGTGGAGCGGTCCGCATTCCAAGCGATGTCCGGATTCGGGAACGCCCGTTGCTCATGAAATACAGGCGCGCCTGGCCCCTGCTTTGAAGGTCCCCTGGCAGGTGCGCCACTTCACTGCACAAACCACAAACCCAAATGAAACCAGCAATCCTTGTATGGCTTGTTGCCGCATTCTTTGCGGCATTTACCCATCCGGCCCATAGCCAGATCCCGTTCAAAATCCAAGACCTCTATGATCCCGAACTCGCCCCCTTCTACCATGGGGTCGCGTCAGGTGATCCCTTGCCTGACGGCTTCATCATCTGGACGCGGGTGACACCCCCGGGAAAGCCGCGAGCTACCACCAACCGCAGGGTGCCAGTAAAATGGACTGTCGCCACTGACCCCACGCTCTCCCAAATCGTCGCCAGCGGGAACACCCTGACCAGCGGAGCCAGGGACTTCACGGTAAAGATCGATGTCCGCGGCCTAACTGCAGGACAAACCTACTACTATGGCTTCGAGGCTTTCGGACAGCAGTCCCTAACCGGTAAGACCAAGACCGCACCGAACGGCCCGGTGGATCAACTGAAGTTCGCCGTGGTCTCATGCTCGAACTACGAGTGGGGATACTTCTCCGGCTACGAACAGATTTCCCGCCGCACCGATATCGATGCGGTCATCCACGTGGGCGACTACATTTACGAGTATCCGGACAATCATTCGTATAGCTCCGAGCAGATCCGGGATGAACGGGTACTCTTCCCACACAACGAAACGGTCACGCTGAAGCACTACCGGACCCGCTATGCGAACTACCATCTGGATCCGAACCTGCGGCGGGCTCACCAGCAGCATCCATTCATCGCCATCTGGGATGATCACGAGTTTGCCAACAACGCGTGGAAGGGCGGAGCGGAGAATCACAATCCGCGGAAGGAAGGACGCTGGAAGACGCGGAAGGCGGCAGCCATCCGGGCCTATCTCGAGTGGATGCCGATCCGTGAGAATGGCAGCAGCATCGTCCGCTCGCTGAGCTACGGCCCCCTGATGGATCTAGTCTTGCTCGATACCCGGGTCGAAGGCCGGAACATCCAGATCGAAGATGTGAACAGCCCGCTCTTGTACTCACCCGACCGCACGATGTTAGGGGCAACGCAAAAAGAGTGGCTGAAGGACGAGCTCAGGAGCTCCACTGCGAAGTGGAAGATTCTCGGGAACCAAGTGATCTTCTCGGAATTCAACATCGCCTATGCTGCCGCCCTGGATCCACTGGTGACCGGTGATTTTCTCGAAAGCCAATTCCTCGACATCTGGGATGGCTATCCCGCTGAACGGGCGGAGTTAGTGAATTTCATCGAGACGGAGGACGTGGAAAACGTGGTGATCCTCACCGGTGACATCCACTGCAGTTTCGCCTTTGAAGTGGCTGATCCCGTCTTGGGAAATCCTGCCTACGATCCGGCGACGGGTGCAGGTGCAGTCGCCGTGGAATTCGTCACCCCGAGTTTGTCAGCTGCAAATTTCGATGAGGAGATGGGCGAGTTCTTCAGCGGACTGCTGGAAGATTCCATCAACAAGCCCTTCCCTCCAACGGGCGTTAACAACAATCCGCACATGAAATTCGCGGATCTCGACCGCCATGGATACCTCGTGCTCTCCGTGACAGAGCAGCAGGTCCAAGCAGACTACTACTACCTCGAGGATATCTTGGTGCCGCAGACAACGGAAGTTTGGGGAGCCGGGATGATCTCCGCCTCGGGAAGCAACCACCTGGTGCCTGCATCGGCCCCCGCTCCGCCGAAGAACGTTCAGGACACCCCCGCGCCCTGAATCTCTCGCCCATCCCAGCCGCCCGGCTTCGAAGATTCTCCGCAAGCCGGGCCCTTCCTTTTCCATGGTGGGGGCTGCCCCCCCTTAAAAAGAAGCGGCGGTCCGGTATCGCCATCGACCGGACCGCCAGACCGCGGGGCAGAGCCCCGCTTCCAACCACGGAATCTTTCCTGAATGCCTATTCGGCAAACTCCCAACGATAGCGAAGGGTGCCGCGCTTCACATTCTCCATCACGTAATATCCGATGAGTTCGAGCTCCGAACCGGACCTCGTTTCATCCCGGATCATCAGCGGGAGAACCTGTGCCATGCCGCCGCATTCCATTTGAAAATCCCGGAACACTTCGGCGTCGATGACCCGACCGTCTTCCGGACCTCCATAGAATTCCACGTGAGCAATTTGAGGCGCATTCACGTCTCTTGTGTTTGCACACATCGTGCCAGCCTCGAATCACCCCTTTTTTCAGAGACTTGGAACGGGACGGCCCCCCTTCACCGCAACGGCTCGAGTCGGCATCGCGCAATACGCACGATCTCACGATGCAATGCTGCTTAGCCCTACTCCACGCGCTTCCATAGAGTCTGCATGGTGCCTCCACCCTTGCCGAAGCCGCGAATGAAAAGCCACGGTTTCCCAGCTTCCGGGGACGCATACTCTTGCGTCGGCAGCTTCTTGTTCCAGTCCTGCACTCGGCTGCTCGGGATCCAGTCCCCGACTTCACAATCGGCGATCTGGCTTTTCTCTGTGGGGGCGGGAATCTGCAGCGAGGTCATGCGAGAAGATCGGACGCCTTGCATGGTTCGCAACCGCGCCTTTTTCCCAAAGAGAGGGTGGATGTGCGTAAGTAGAAATCCCCACATGCATCGATTTGCGCACCAGCGATTTCCGCGTATCGGTAGAACTACAATGCGGCAACGCATGGTGCCCGTGGTTTGGGAGGGCTGCGGGCACCTCCACTTTCAAAGTGGTTCGCAAGTAATCGCGAATCGTTTGTGAGAGAAAGCCCGCGGTTTGGGAGGGCCGCGGGCTTTCCATTTTCTCCGGGCTGCGCTTTTCCCTCAAGGATTTCTCACAGCGGCGCTGTCTTCCTCTGGAAGGCCATCGAGCCACCTGTTTGCCGCCGCTGAACTTTGCTCGCTGTATTTTCGATAGACCTCGCGGAGGTACTTGTGGCGACGGCCCGAGTCCTCGATCGAAGCGCTGAAATCGGCGGCCTTCGGCACGTAGAAGGCCAACAGGCTTTCCATCAAGGTGTCCTCGAATCCTTCCCGGGCTTTTCCCGATGGCAAATCCCGGACCCACCCGGTGGCAAGCTCCGGATCTTGCATCCCCATCATGAACATGCCTGCCGCCAAACCCCTCGGTGGAGCTTCCTGCCGGTCCAATGCGATCCACCATTCAATGGCCTCCTTCGGGTTCTTCTCCGACCAGTGGACCAAGGCCTTGTCATAGAGCGCATCCTTGCTTGCTTCCGGCAGATCGGCAGCCTCTACAAATTCCACGGCTTCCTTCGGAGAGCGTGCCGCCATGGTTCCGGTGAGCTTCCTGTAAACATCCAAGCGAACTTCCTCGTCGCCATTTTCTTCCAAGAGGCGCAGCAACTCGGAGCGACGGACGGGATCATGGGCAAGGACCTCGCCCCACTCGACCAAGACCTCTTCGCGACTCTTCGGGTCCAGTTTGCTCCAATCCTTCCGGGCAGAATCAAAGTCGTCCGCTACCTTTTCCTTAAGGAAGCTTTTCTGAAGCTTATCCAGCGCGACCTTGTCATCCGGGGTGAAGGCTCCGCTCTTCAACCACGCTTCCGCTGCCTGGAGATCCCGCTTTAGCCAATCCTCGAAGACCTGGCTGGCTGGCCGCTCCGGATGCCTTGCGGCATCGAGGCTGGCAGCAGAAGGGTCCTTGAGGGCCCACTGGCGCATGATCTCACGCAGGAGTGCATGATTGGGTGTCGTCGGCGGGAAGCGCTCGTTTCCCGGCTCCTTGTCGAATTCCCGAGCGAAGGTAGCCAGCTCGTCCGCACTCATGGTCGACAGGATCGCTGCCGTTTGTTCTCGCAAGGCGAAATCCACAAATGCATAGGGGCTGGTTTCGAAGCGGCTCCTGAGGTCGTGCTTCAAGGCAAGCAATTCCACCTCGGAGCGAATCCGTAAAGCACGCCGTGGATCCTCCGAGTTGAAAGCCCGGCCAGGCGCATCGCCAAGGAAAAGTCCGGCCTCGACTCTTTGCTTCGCAGCTCCAAATGAAGAGTTCTTTCCCCATGGAGGTCCGCCTCCCGCAAGCAGATAGCCCAAACCCGCAGCGCCCAAACAGAGCACTGCAATCAGCATCCAACTTCTACCATGGATCATCATGGGGCATCTCCTTTCCTGGTAATGCTCTCCCTGACCTCGGGCTTCGCTCCATCCAACCAAAGCTCCGCGGCCTTGGGATCCTTCGCTTGCCATTCGGCCCAATGCGATGCGAGTTGCTCCTCCGAGGCGTCGCGGGGTCCTGCCTTACCCTTGGCAATGTCCCTGACCAATTGCTTTGTTAGAAAGTTGGCGACCGCGCCCTGCTGCCCGTCGTCATTCCACGACTTCGTCTGCGAAGAGAGCCAGGAATTCGCGGCTTCCGGATCGGAGAGATACCAATTTTCGTAGCCTGCTTCCCAAGAGGGCTGCGGCTTCATGCCATGAGTCACGGCCCACGGCATCGCATTCGCGGCATCGACGTTCATGGTCGCGTCGATGATCTGTTCTTGAAGCCCTTCAACGCTCTGCTTTTCCGCAGACTGCATCGCGGCATCGAAGTCCAGATAAGACCATGAGCGGAAGAGCTGGTTGAAGCCATCATTACCCCTACTCAGATCTTTCCGTTCGTGGAGCAAGCGAATCGCGGAATCGCGTTTCTCGGGATTCTCAACGCATGAGTTGAGGCACGAAGAGAGCAACTCATCGCGCTCCTGCTTGTCCGGAAAGCTGTTGAGATTCTCGAGAAGGTCGTCCTTAGTCCAAGTGCGAGCCAAGAGTTGCTTCGCGAGAAAGCCAAAGTCCTCCACTTGCTTCATTTCCTGATAAGCGGGCAACCCGCCGGTCTTTAGCCAGGCCGTAAACACCACTCTTACCATGCGATACTGGTCGACCTCCACCGGCCTCTTGAGCGCGTCTTGCACAGCAGCACGAGGATCCGCCTCCGCCCAGTGGAAGTACATCGCCTCCGCGATCTCGCGAAGCTGCTTGGGGTCGATCCCATTCGGGGGATCGGCCATGATTTCTTTGAGCCGATCGAGCAGCTCCGGCAGCTTCGCCGGAGGAATGCGGGAGATCACTGCGCCGATCTCCTGATATTCGCCTTTTCCGGTGAGTAGCCTCTCGAAGGACCTCAAGGGATCCGCCTCGATTTCGCGTGCTTTCATCGCGGTCCCTTGGCGGCTCGCCGGTAGTACTGCATCGGGCGCAAAGGCTACCGCCTTTGACTCGCGCGTCTTTCCCAAGGAAAAGCCGGCAATCCCCGATGCGAGCACCATTGCTCCGATCGCCAGCACGCGCCATGACTCCTTCATCTTCGGAGATATGGCTCGCAGCCGTGAGATTGGGAAGGATTCAGTGCGTTCCCGGACCGCCATTCTAAGTAAATTCCCCCACTGAACCTCCGATTTCCCTCAGACAGTTCCTGCCACCCGGCGACGCTTCTCCTGTAAGCTAACACGAGTAGCGGGTGCCCGTGGTTTGGGAGGGCTGCGGGCACCATCTCTTTCAGGTAGTTCGTGAGGCGTTTCACGAATGGTATGTGTGGAAGACCCGCGGCCAGCGATGACCGCGGGTCTTTTTCTTGGGCCGCTCGCGCCATCTCACAGCGAGCCGGTTCGCACTTGGAACTTGGCACCAAGGCCCGACGTCCTCAAAAACGCGGTGATGTTCGTCTGGTCGAAACTCTCCGCCTCCAAGTGGCTCGATGCTTGGGAAGACCGCTTCCATGGGAACCCGAATTTCGTGCTGCACGTCCTGAAAGGCGGCAAGTCCGTCCGGGTGGAAGTTTTCTGCTCCACGAAGGGGGAGGCCGAGGCAATCGCGAAGCAATTCGGCGGCAGCGTCCGCAAGCTCACCTCGGATTGGAAAAATGCCGGCCCCGAGATTCCGCCACCGCTGAAGGTGCGGGATGCCTTCGTGGTAACCCAGGCGGCGAAGGCGAAGGACCTCAAGGATCTCGCGAAGGAATTTCCCGGCCGGGACGTCATCAGCATCCCGCCGGAAATGGCCTTCGGGACCGGAGATCATGCGACCACCGCTACCTGCCTCCGCTTCCTCGTCGACATCGGCCGCGCCCGCCCGGCGGGCTGGAGCTGCGCGGATCTCGGCACCGGCTCGGGCCTTCTCGCCATCGCGGCGAAGAAATTGGGAGCCGGGGATACTTTCGCCTGCGATCACGACCCCTTCGCGGTCGCGGTGGCGGAGCGGAATTTCCCCCGCAACGGGGTCGAGGGGATCGAAACCAAGGAGCTCGATATCCTGACCTGGAAGCCGCGAAAGAAGTATGACGTGGTGCTGGCGAACATTTTCTCCACGGTGCTGATCCAGGCTTTCCCCGTGATCACCAAGACCCTGAAGCCGGGCGGGGACATCGTTCTTTCCGGGATCCTGGCCAGCCAGGCTTGGGACGTCTTCACCGCCGCTGCCAGCCATGGGCTTGGATTCCCGGAAGTGGTCACCAAGGGAAAATGGGTGACTGCGCGTGGAGGCTGGATGAATGACCTGACCGCTTGAGGCCTCCGTCACGGCTCATTGGTCATAAGTCATTGGGAAAAGGAGGGAGAAGTTACAAAAGCCGCCTCTCCTTCCCGGTGGCCAATGACTTGTGACCATTGCCTTCCACCATTTCACTTGCGCCGGAAGCGGCTGGAAGTCAGAAAAGCCCCCCGCTCCACCGGGGGCTGCGCGACAGACTGTCTCTCCGCGCCCGCGGGGCGAGAAACACCATCCCGCGCGCTTCCATGGACAGCATTTCATCCCGAGTCAACGAGGTCACTCCGTCCCTCACCCTGGCCGTCACGAATCAGGCCAAAGCCATGCTCGCCCGCGGCGAGGAGGTCTACGGTCTCGCCGGTGGCGAGCCGGAAGTCGACACCCCGGAGCACATCAAGGCAGCCGCCATCGTGGCGATGCAGCAGGGCCGCACCAAGTATACCCCGGCTGGCGGCATCCCCGAGCTGCGTGAAGCCCTTTCCGCGAAGTTCATCGCGGACAACAATCTTACCTACGACGCCAAGCAGATCTGCGTGACCTCCGGTGCGAAGATGGCCTGCTTCAACGCGATCCTCGCGATCGTGGAGGAAGGCGACGAAGTCATCATCCCGACTCCCTACTGGGTGAGCTACCCGGAAATGGTGAAGCTGGCAGGCGGCAAGCCGGTGCTGGTGGAAACCAAGGAGTCCAACGGCTGGAAGATGACCGCCGAACAATTCGAGGCCGCCATGACCCCGGCGACCAAGATGGTCATCCTCAACTCGCCCTCGAACCCGACTGGCGCGATCTACACCGAGCAGGAGCTCCGCGACATCGGTGAAGTGGCTCTTTCCGAGGACATCATCATCCTTTCCGACGAGATCTACGAGAAGCTTGTCTACGGCAACAACAAGCACACCTCGATCGCTTCCCTGAGTGACGAGCTCTACAACCTGACGATCACCGTCAATGGCTTCTCCAAGGCCTACTCGATGACCGGCTGGCGCCTGGGCTACACCGCCGCTCCGAAGGCAATCGCCGAGGCGATCGACAAGATCCAGAACCACACGGTTTCGAATGCCACCACCTTCGCCCAGTACGGTGCCATCGCCGCCCTGCAAGGTGACCAGACCTTCATCAGCGACCTGCGCGACGAGTACGATGTGAAGCGCCAGTTCGTCCTCGGTCGCCTGAAGGGCATCAATAACATCCGCGTGGTGGAACCGAAGGGTGCCTTCTACTTCTTCGTCTACACCGGCAACCTCGGCCTGAAGTCGATGAACCTCACCGACAAGCTGCTGAGCCGCTACAAGGTGGCTGCCGTTCCGGGCGTCGCCTTCGGCTACGACGAGGGCATCCGCCTGAGCTACTGCACCACGCTGGACGTGCTCAACGAGGGTCTGACCCGCTTCGAGCAGTTCTGCCGCGAGCACTAAAGCTCCGGAAACGCCATAGCCTTCCAAGAAGCCCGGGACCGCAAGGTTCCGGGCTTTTTCTTTCAGCGCTTTGCCGACTTGGCTGCGAGGATCATGGCTCCCAATTCGGTCACGATGCGGGCGATCTGCGGATAGACCCAAGGCTCTCGGAAGCGGCTGGCATCGCGATGATCGCTATCGATTTCCGGCAGGCGGAAGGATTCCAAGGAAAAGAGCACGGCATCGACTTCCGCGACCGGGGCACCCTTGGTCATGGATTCTTCCAAGGCCCCAAAAGCTGAGTCACTGGAGCGGAGGAAGTCCGCGACGAACTCGGGATGCCGGCTCACCTGATCGTTGAGATGCACGGCGATGACGTTCAGGGCATTCGTCACGCGCTGGTTGCCATTTGCCAAAGCGGCAGCTTGTTCGAGCCCGGCGCGATGGATCTTCGGATCCGAGGACATGCGGCGCAGCGAGGAGAAAGCATCGGCATTCGCGGACTCTGCCTCCTTCTTCGCGTCCATCATCGGCTCGTCGTAGGGGCCGCCTTCCTTCAGTCGATCGGCCACCAGACGCAGGTAATCGCGGTTTCTCGCGAGGGCATTTGAAAGAATCCCCGGAAAGCGCCCCCGCTCCCAGACCGGCCAGAATAGAAAGGCCGCGACAAGCGCCAGCAGGCCGCCACCCAAGGTGCAAGCCATGCGCTCGATAGTAAAAGCAATTGTCACCGGCTGATGCGCTTCCATCAACAGCACCACCACCAGCGTGATGAAGAAAACCGCCACCCCGTAGCGGCGCTTCACCAGATAGGAAAAGATCGCGATGGTGGCGGCCACCGCAACGTGGATCACCGATGGATCCGGGCGCAGCCAAAGCAGGCTGCTAGCGAAAAGCCCGCCCGCCAAGGTACCAATGACGCGCTCCGCCGCCTTCTTCCGCGTGGACCCGAAATCCGGCTGAAGTACCACGATCATCGTAAACGGCAGCCAGTAACCATGGGGAATCCCGCTGAGCTTGAAGACCAGCACGCCAATCAATGAGAGCACCATGATCCGGAGCGTGTGGCGGACGAGCGCTGGATCGACACGGCGGCTGAAATTCAGCGAGGAAGCCAGCGGCCGAAGCGTCAGGGTCTGGAGATCGAATAGCTCCATCGAGAAGGTGGTGCGCTCATCCGCCCTTTCAACGGTAGTGCGCAGGGCCTGATGAACGATTGGCAACTGCGCGGTGATTTGTCCGATGATCTCGACGAGCTGCTCCGCCATCGCGGAGTCCGCGCCCTGTGAACGGATCTGGGACTGGAGCACCGTAAGCAGGTTCTCCAAGCGGGCCAGCCGCACTTCGAAGGCTGCCAGGTGCGAGGGCTGGCGCGACACGGCGGCCAGCGCCACCATTCGCGCCGCGTTTCCGAGCGAGGCCTGTGCGGGCGCGAGGGAAGCTTCGAGCTGCTTGAAGGCAGGCTGCTGCATGGCGGCTTCCACCGCGGTATTGAAAACGATCACACGCATCGCCAAGCGAGCCGCGGCAAGATTGAGCAGTTCGAGCTGGCGCAAGAGCTTGCTCGAGAGACGGCTGGAGGCAGCCAAGGTGGCTTGCGATTGATTCAGGGCCGCGCGAAGGTCCGCCTGCTTTTCCGCGACAGTTTGGTTACGGTCCTTCGTGCCGGATGCCATCGCGTCCAAGAGATCCGCCAAGGCGATCCACGACTCAGCCACGGTCCGGCGCATCGGGTGCTGCGGATGAATCGGCCAGAGGATGATCTGGGACAGGACGCCGAAGAGCGCGCCGCCCAAGGCCGAGAAGGCGGGATGAATCCCACCGGGCATCATCACGTGGGGCGATAGGGAAACAAAGAACATCAACCCTGTGGAAACGGCCAGACCCGCGCCATAGTCACTGCTCAAGTGGCGCCACAGGCCGCTGCCCAATGCCACCAGCACGGTACCGAGAAGGGCCAAGGGCAAGCTGGTGGAGCCCAAGGTACCCAACACCACGGCGATCACCAGCACCATGGTCATGCCGAGCAAAAGGCCCAGCCGGAAGGAGTAGGCCCCGCGTACATCCACCAGCGAGATCGTATGGGCCGCAATGCAGGCGAAGGCCGGATCGATCTTTACCCCGCCGTAATAGGAGGCCAGCAGCGGGACCATGAAGGCCACTGTGCCGCGGATGGCGCGGTTCAGATCGGGGCGCAGGGACTCTTGTTCCGCAATGCGTTGGATAAGCCCCCCGGGCGCGACGGCCGACATGCGGAAAGAATCGCGGGAGAACCCACCGCGATCAAAGGAGAAATCCCATCATCGTTTTTCCCGATGAATACTACTACCCTATCGATTCGGAGAATCCCGCTCGCCGTCGCAGGCTGTCGTCGTGATCGAAACCGCAGTCATCGGTATTCGCAGCTTGGCAAGCGCGCTTCCCTCCCGCTTTGCGGAGGTGGAGACCTTGCGCACCTCTTCCGCCGCCGGGACCCTACGCAGCTTCGGATTCCCCGGAGCCTGGGTGGAAGGCAATGCCTCTCAGCTGGCTTTGGCCGCGGCGCGCAAGGTGGTTCCCGGGAAGAAGATCGATGCGTTGCTATGGGTGGGTGCCCTCTCGGGGAGTCACGAGCATGCGAGCGCATCCGGGATCTCGAAAGATAACGTGCTCCACCGCTTCTGTTACCCGGGCAGCTGGCTTCAGGAAGAACTCGGGCTGGAACAGGCGACCGTCAGCGGAGTCGCCCAGCAAGGTTGCGCGGGGATGTTCTCCGCGATGCGCCATGCGCGGGCCCTGCTGGTAGCCGAGCCCGAAGTAAAGAACGTCCTTTGTGCCGGGGCAGACGCCCTGCCGGAGAATGCAGAGCGTGAGCTGCTCTACAATGTGATCAGCGATGCCGGCTGCGCCTGCGTGCTTTCGCATGAAGAACTGCTCTATCGCTGGATAGGCTACCACCAGATCAGCCGGGGTTACTACTGGGACGTCCCGGCAAAGCAGAGCGAGATCATCGCCGCCTATTTCCCTACCGCAGCGCTTACGATCCGCGGCGTCTTGAAGAAAACTGGCATCCGGGCGGAGGAGATCGATCTCGTAATCCCCACGGGCGTGAATCGCAGTAGTTGGCCGATCCTGATGCGGCTCTGCGGCATCCCGGACGAGAGACTCTATCAGCCGGAGAAATCCTTCGGGCATACCATCGCCGCGGATAGCGTGCTGATCCTTGAGGAAGCACGGGAGCGGGGAGTGTTGAGACCCGGCATGAAGCTGCTGCTTTTCGCCTACGGCTTCGGGTCGAGCTGGTGCTCGCTGATTCTTGAAACCACGGACCTGATATGAAGATCCTCCTCACCGGATATACTGGAAACCTCGGTCCCGCGATTGCCAGGGAACTCTCGGAGCACGAGGTGATCGCGTGTGTTCGCAATCCGGAAGCGGCTCCGAAGATGGGGCATGTCCGCTTGGTTCAAGGCACGCTGATGGAGCTGCCACGATCCGTCGCCGGCGAGATCGAAGTAATCATCCACGCTGCGGCAAACACCTCCTTCGTCACTCCGCTCGATGACCTGAGGATCACCAACGTCGAGGGAACGCGGAGCATCCTGGAATTTTCACGCGCCCGTCCGCGTCTCGAGAAGATCATCCATGTCAGCACTGCCTGCGTTTGCGGAAAGCAGTCGGGCTCCGTGCCCGAAGCACGCCTCCCAAAGCCAGCCTCCTTCGTGAATGCCTACGAAGAGAGCAAATGGGAAGCAGAAGAACTCGTTTTCAATAGCGACCTGCCGACCGAGGTCATCCGGCTCTCCATCGTGGCAGGAAGCGAAACCGATGGCTCCGTCCGGCGTACCGGCGCTCTCCATCACACGCTCTACTGGCTGTGGAAGGGCCTCATCCCGATGATGCCCGGATCTCCGGATTCCTTGGTGGATCTGATCTCCACGGAGCATGCGGCACAAGTCGTGGCGGGCCGTGCGGTCGCCGGATTGCAACCGAAACAGGTGACCCATGGCTGTGCCGGCGAAGCGGCTCCGCGCTTGGGCGAATTGCTGGATCATCTCACCACGATCTTCTCGAAGCGATCCCCCGCATGGGAACGCGGCAGCATCACGCCTCCGATGATTGTCGATGCGGCGACCTTCGCGCTCTTCGAGGAAACGGTGGCGCAGAGTGGCGACCTCCTCTTCCGCCGCATCTGTCAGGACTCCAGATCCTTCCTGCCCGGACTTCTCCATCCGCGCCAATACGAAACCACAAACTCCGGAACTCCCGCCACCGATTGGCGGCATCTCGCAGAACTCGTCACAGGCCATGTCATTGATTCACGATCCTGATTCTTTCCGCGCCGCGATGCTGCACTTCGTGAACGAGGTGCTTCCCACGCTGGATGCGAACAAGCCGCCTCACTCCGATGCGGTTCAAGCGGACACACCCCTCTTCGAGAACAACCGTCTCGATAGCCTTTCCATCCTGCATCTGATCGCCGCGATCGAAGACCTGACCGGTGAAGCCGTACCGGATGCGAAGGTCACGATGAAATATTTTCAGAACATCGAAACCATCACCGCCACCTTTTGCCATGAGCACGCAGCTTCTTGAACACACCGACATCACGTCCATAGATTCCCGTCTCAAGGCGTGGACGACCGGGCGCGGGGGCAGAGAGCAAGACTGGCCGGTGCTGATGGATGAAGAAACCCTGAAACGCGCGGGTTATCCCGATGCCTTCCCGCATCTGATGATGACGGCATGTGTGGGCACCGATCCGGAATCCGCGCCGGGCACCCTCTCCTCCTCCGGGTGGTGCCTCTCCCCTGCCGTATGCTACCACGCGTATGCGGCGCTGGAGGGAAGCATCATCCACGGAGGGCTGCGCCTGGCGGCACGCGGCCACTGCTTCCGGAATGAAGCGGCAGACGAACTTAGCCCCGGACGCCGACAGATTGAGTTCCAGATGCGCGAGCTGGTGTTGATCGGCAGCACGCAGTGGATCGAGCAAGAGCTGGCCGGGGTGCAGGGCGAGATCGATACGATCGCGAGCAATCTGGGAATGCCAGGCAGCTGGGAAATCGCGAACGATCCCTTCTTCCTCCCGACAGCCAAGGGCAGGGCTCACATGCAACGGCTGATGGAGACCAAGCGCGAGTATTGCCTCCACGACGGCCTCGCCATCGCCAGCATCAATCGCCACGGAAATTTCTTCGGCGAGAGATTCCACCTATCCCTTTCCAATGGGCAGGCCGCCAGCTCGGCCTGCATCGCTTTCGGCCTCGACCGCTGGGCCGCTCATGCCAAGCACGCGCTATGAACCATGACCACGATCTCACCTGAAGACGTCATCTCCCGGTTGAAGCGCCGGTTGCCAAAACTGGATCCGCTTCTCGACGAGGACACCCCGCTCCACGCGCTGGGCCTCGATAGCATGGACACCGTGGAACTGCTCTGCGCGATCCATGAGGAATTCAACGTGCGGCTCTCCGAGCGCGAATTCCTTCCCCACCAACGCCTCCGCGATCTAGCGCAAACAATCGCAAGCAAACAAGAACTCTCATGAACTACGGAGACTACCTCACCACTTCCGAGATGACCCGATGGATGCTCGATACGGACATCGCCTGGGACGAGATCGACGCCGCGAAGGCGCTCGCCCAACCGGAACTTCTCGACCGCGTGCGCGAATCTGCGCTGATCGAATCCTTCTTTCCCATCTTCACCCCGCGGGTCCTTGATCTGCTCTGGGATGACGTCACCAGCACCGCGGTCTACAGCGTGCAGCTGTATGAGAGCTACAAGCACTTCCATGTCTTTGCCCAGTATCTCGACGCGGTCGGCTATCGCCCCATCAAGGACGAGGAGATTGTGGCAATCCGCAAGAAGAACCTCGGCCTGAAGTTCGATCACCCCTCCCGCCTGCTCACGCGCTACATGATGAGCGAGCACTTTGCGGCGCATACTTTCTTCAAGGACTCCCGCCGCTGCGCCGAGCCGGTCCTCGCCCACATTCTGTCGCTGGTGGCGAAGGACGAGGTGCGGCACTGCCAGTTCGGCTACGAGTTGCTAGCCATGCGTCTCGCAAAGCATCCGGAGGAGATCGACGCGGTGATCGATGAGGCCGCGCACTTCAAACATCTTGGCGAGCTCGTGGTACCAGATGTCCCGATCGCGGAGAAGAATGACTTCTCCGCGATCCTCGCCATCAACCGCAAGATCGCCCGTCTCACGGGTCGGAAGATCTCATCAACCCTGTCGGAGGTTCTGGCATGAACCGACGGAATCTTGCTTGGAAGCTCGGCTGGTATCGCCAGAGCGAGCTGGATGGGGCCCTGCTGCTCGGCCGGATGGTGGGGCAGACGGAGGATGCCTACATGATCGAGCGGCTCACCCGTCACTGCGCGGAGGAAGCCGAGCATTCAAGGCTCTGGGAGGAAGTCATCCGCGAACTGGATCTCCCGCATATCACGATCCGCCGCAGCTTCCAATCGTTCTACATGCGCCACACGGCACCGCCGGCTTCCTTGCTGGAAGTGCTGTGCTTCACGCAGATCTTCGAACGTCGCGTCCACAAGCGCTTCATCGCTGAGGCCGCTGATCCCGCCACGCCTGAAGCGGCACGGCGGGCCTTCTTGAAAATGATCGAAGATGAAAAGGATCACCTGGGCTGGGTCGCCCATTGGCTGAAGGACCAGCCCGGTGCCCTTGCTTGCCTGACCCGCTTCCAAACCGCCGACCAAGCTGTCGCCGATGAACTCCTTCCCTATGAACACCGCATCCATGACATCCCGGATCTCGGAAAAGAAAGCCTCGCAGCGGCCCGCCAACTTCACCCGGCGCACGGTTGACCTGGCTGGCAAGCTCCGCCGCGAAGGGCGATGGCATCTTCTCGTGCTCTACCATCTCGTGCGTTTGAGCGACTTTGGCCGCGAGGGCATCGAGCGATCTGGCAGCTACCGCTTTGCGGATCACCTTTATCAGAACGAGGCATCCGGACGGGGTAAATTGGGGCGCTGGCTCGACCGCAGGCTTCTTGACCTCCCTTCTGCCAAAGCCATGCGGCGACGTTATCAGAAAGCAAAAGATGAGATCATTCGCTTGCTCCATTCACGGTCGGGGCCTCTGAAGATACTGGCAATTCCCTGTGGCATCCCTCGCGATCTCTCGGAGGTGGCAGCCACCTTTCCTGAAGCAGCGAGGGGGATTCATTACACCGGAATGGATCTCGATCCGGAGGTGCTCACGGCTGCGGAGCAACATCTCGAAGATGTCTCGCTGGGATCGACCGAATTCATCGAGGGAAACGCCCTGATCGCCACCAGCTATCCCAAGGAGCGCTTCGATCTCATCATTAGCACCGGACTCGGTGAATTCCTGGATGATCCGGATCTCGACCGCTTCTACTGGAACGTCTTCGACGCGCTCGAGGAAGGAGGAATCTTCTTCACCAGTGCCACGGCTTTCGAACACCGCTCCGACTTCCTCATGAAGGCTTTCGAGATGGAAGCGCACTATCGGAACAAGGAGCAGATCGAAGCGATCCTGCGAACCTTGCCCTGGAAGCAGATCGATCTGGAGATCGACGAAAGCGGACTACAGACCTTTGTCAGGGCGATAAAGTAAGATTCAGACCGCAAACTCCCTCGCCCCTTCATCCTCCTTCTTGTCACCCGCGAGAGTTTCGATGAGGTCTTTCTGGATGACCGCGGCCTCGGACTCCCGGCATTTTACGAAGCGCATGATATCCCCTTTTGTAAGACCGCCGTAGCTCTTCCTCACCCGCTTTGTCGTATTGGTCGCATCCCCGTCGATCTCGATGAACTCATCCATCGTGCGGAAACGCTTCTTAGGGCAAGAGGTGCGTTGAGCTTGCCACGCGGTGACATGTCGCTCATGCGCGGCAATCATCTCCTTCATGCTGATATCCGGAGAAAGGTAGTGCCGGTCTTCATTGGGCGGTGATTCGAGCATGCTCATGCTCGCAAGATTCATGGTGAGCACGCTCGTTTCGTCCGCAAAGAAGGTCTGCAGGGCAACGCTTCTCAGCGTCGAAGGAGCCTTGGTGAGGAACCTCAGGCACAGCCGGGTCCAGAGGCGCGGATGAGTCCGGAAAAGCGTAATCGCGGTATCTTCCCGTCCGTTCACCATGCAACGGACAAAGGTTCTCTGCTCATCTGATGACGACTGGCCGGAAGGGGACACCATGTGCCCATCTCCAAGGAGCCTCGCACCCTCCGCTTCGAACTCTTTCTGAATCCTTTCATACCACCGGAAGTCCTGTCGAGGATACTGCTTCCGGGCATCACAAGTCACCATCACCTCGGTATTCGGGGTAACGAGTTTCATAGCCATCGACAGGAGGATCTCGAATCGCTTGTCCATGATATTTCATCGGAGTTGAGTGATACCACTGACACTTGTAAAGCGCTGGCTAGTTCCCCGAGCGAGATCCGGCGAGGAAGACTCGCTCTTGCATTCCGATCCGCTCCCGCCACGTTCCCGGCGTGCATCGCAAGCCCCTGCTCGACCAACTCGCCGTCTATGCGGAAACGCATCCGGAGGAAGCCGCCACCATCCAGCGTTTCATCGCCTTCGTGGAGACCCGGCCTGAGTGCTTCGAGCGCTCCTTGCTAGAGGGCCACATTACCGGATCGGCATGGATCGTCGATCAGGGTGGAGCGAAGGTGCTCCTGACCCATCACCGGAAGCTCGACGCCTGGCTTCAGCTCGGTGGACATGCCGATGGCGATCCCGATGTGCTGGCGGTCGCGCTGAAGGAGGCGGAGGAAGAATCGGGTCTCAATGGCTTCGAAGCAGTGACGGAAGGAATCTTCGATTTGGATATCCACCCGATCCCGGAACGAAAGGGCGTGCCGGAGCATCTCCACTACGATGTGCGCTATGTCCTGCGAGCTACCGGGAGCACCGACTATGTGGTGAGCGAAGAGTCCCATGACCTGCGGTGGGTGTCGCTGGACGAAGTCGCCACTCTTACGACGGATGCCTCGATGCTTCGGATGGTCGAAAAGTGGCGGTCAAAAATCGCCGGTTGACATGCAACCATTTGGTTGCCTATTTTCCCGACATGGATGACGTCTTCAAGGCCTTGGCTGATGAAAGCCGACGGGCATTGCTGGACCGGCTCCATGCCCGGAACGGACAGACGCTTGGCGAACTGTGCGACGGGCTCGACATGACCCGGCAGGCGGTGACGAAACACCTCGGGATTCTCGAGGCCGCGAACCTCGTCGCCACCGTGAAGCGGGGTCGAGAGAAGCTGCACTATCTCAATCCGGTGCCGATCCATGAGATCGGTGTCCGCTGGATCGGGAAATTCGAAGTGCAGCGTCTCGACACCCTCGCCGAACTAAAACGCAACCTCGAACGAGACCAGTAGCCATGAGCACTCCGAAACTTGTTTACGTCACACAGATCCGCACCACCCCCGCGGAGCTCTGGAAAGCCCTGACCGATCCGGATTTCATCCGCCAATATTGGTTCGGCTGCACCAACACATCCTCTTGGAAAGAGGGGGACCCGATCGAAAGCCGGGATCCCGATGGATCAATCGCCTGGCAGGGGAAGATCCTGAAGAGCGTACCCGAAGAGGAGCTCGTCTTCACCTTCGACTCGAAGAACATCGAGCACTCCGAGAAGCCCTCGCGCGTCAGCTTCAAAATCGACCGGCTGCCGCAAGCTATGCAGCTCACGATCACGCATGATGAGTTTCCGGAAGTCAGCGCCGTCCGCGACCGCGTCTCGAATGGCTGGCCTTCGATCATCGAGAATATCAGGTCCCTCTTGGAAACCGGGCAACTGGTGGATCACAAAGTCTCCTGCAAGGCATCCTAAACACCACTGCCATGAGTGCTCCAAAACTTGTTTACGTTACCCTGATCCGCACCACGCCAGGGGAACTCTGGAAGGCCCTGACCGATCCGGACTTCATCCAGCAATACTGGTTCGGGCGCCGGAACACCTCGTCTTGGAAAGAAGGCGAAGTCATCCAGAGTTACGGGCCGCAGGGCGAGCTCGAATGGGATGGCAAGATCCTCAAGAGCGTGCCCGGGAAGGAAGTCGTTTTCACCTTCCACGACCTGGAAACCGACGAAGCACCCTCGCGAGTCAGTTTCAAGATCGAACCGCTCGGTGGCGGCACGATGCCTCAGGGCGATGCCGTGCAGCTCACCGTGACTCATGATGACTTCATCGAAGACAGCAGGGTCCTCGAGGGCGTGTCCCATGGCTGGCCCGCGATCCTCAGCAGCTTGAAATCGCTCCTCGAAACGGGACGTTCGCTGGATCTCGGCTGGAAGGGAGACGAGTGAATCAGCTCCCTCCCGGCGGAACGGGCTGCTAGACCGCCATCTCCAGCCCGTTCCGATGAGCCCACTCTTCAATGATGGAGCGCTCGAGGGGAAACGGCCAACGATTCCACTTTCCGCGGAGCTGCACGATACGACGGCTTTCGCGGTGAACCTCGATGGTGACGTGAGGAATGATCTTGTCGCTGTCCTCCCCGGCAGGTCGTCTAGCCAAGCTGAAGATCGCGCATCTTCCTGCATGGCAGGCACGCCAATAGCCCTCGACACAATGCCTCATTGCATCCCCTTCCCGCGCCAATCTGGCGTGGCAACGAAGTTCCACAATCGTCCATCCGAAGAGCTCTCCAAGCCCGGTCCGGCGGATGATTTCGAAAGCGGAAACACCCTCCATCGGATCCCAGCGGGAGTTGGAAAAATGCCTCAGCTCCGCCCTCAGGCCTGAGCGTGTCAGCTGCTTGTCGCGAAAGCGGATCCCGTTTGCCTCAGCGGCATTCAACAAGGATTGCCAACGGCGATAGCAGTGACCTCTCAAGTCCGGAAGCGAGTGATCGAGCAACCAGCCGGCACGCTGCTCGTGCCCGTGATCCAGCAGATCCACCACGAGATCCGCAATGATCCCGAAATCGGAGGGCTCAAACCCGGGACACGCGGCGACTTTCTCCAGAAGCCTCGACCAGATCGCCTCGTTCGATAAGCGCTTGGCCATCGAGCTTGCGAGAACCTCACCGACCAATTCCTCCTTCGCGCCCAAGGCCCGAAGCTGCCCCCATCGGAACGCTTGTACGAGATCCAAATGTGCCGGCGAATCCATCGCAAGATGGATGGCCCGGCGGGAGAGTCCGCGGGGAAGGTCCAAGGCACTACGCCAGCTTCCTCCCTCCGCGATGTGGCAATACCAACGACGCTCCTTCCGGACGAGGTCTCCGGGTAGCATCCAGACCGAATCCATAAAGGCGGGCACCGGCCATTTCGCAAAAAGATGCCGCAGCAGGCTGGACCACTGCTCTTCGACTGGAAGATCGGAGCCGGGATTCCAATCCTGAGGTGAGCGGATCCAATTGCATGAAAATGCTGCCACCCGGATCAATGCAGGGACCATCTGGCGGCTCAAGGTGTGAGCTGTTGAAAGCAAATCGCTCTTTCTGGCTACCGGCAGGAACAGCTCCCTGCAAAAAGGGCGCAAGAGATCCGTCAACTTGGCCTTCCTGTAGAAGGCGCGGTTAAGAATGCGACAGGATTTACGAAAGTGAAGATTGCGGATTTTGGACGCAATCCAAGGCTGCCCTTCGATGATAGGGACAAGCACGGACACGTCCGCCTCCCGCGAGGCGGAAGATGGATTCATAACAAGACCAATTCGGATTCTCGAATCAGCCCGCACACAGTCCTGCACGGAGAGCAAGAGTGGTCAGGCCAAGAGGCATCCCTCCTCAAATAGGGATGCACTTCCAAAGGCCGCACGAGATCGCGCGGCCCTTAGAATCACGAATGGTAAGACGCCAGAAGCATGACGGGACGGGACATACACGGAGCTCCCTGCCGAATCAATCCGAAACCCTCAAGGCGGACGGGGCTCGACTCGGCTGCCGCCATCTGGATGGATCGGCCCATGGAAATTGACGCGGAGCTGGAAGCGGCAGCACGAGCCGCAGGAGTAGGCCGCGGGGAGAAACACATCTTCCTCTGCGCCGATGCCTCGAAGCCGAAGTGTTGCGATCCCGCGATTGGCCTGCAGTCGTGGGACTTTCTCAAGCGCCGGCTCGGGGAGCTTGGCAAGGAAGCGCCGCTCATCCTGCGCACGAAAGCGGATTGCCTTCGCGTGTGCATCCGGGGGCCTGTCGCGGTCGTTTATCCGGACGGCGTGTGGTATCACTCCTGCACGCCAGAGGTACTCGATCGCGTGGTCACCGAGCACCTGTTAGGCGGATCGCCCGTGGAAGAATTCCGGATCCGGGCCTGAGAGATCATTCCCATTCCATTTCCAAAAGCGTCACCCCTTGCCTTGGCAGGGTGAGCATCACGGCGGAGAGATTCTCTTCTTCGATGAAGCGCGGCTCCTCCTTGAGCTCCGCAAGCTTGCAAGCGTCTTCAAGCTCCGTGATCTGCTGAGCGGTCGGCTGCTGCGGTGAACCCATCGCTTGCCACGCCGTGAAGGAATTCGAATGCGTCTCATCGACAAGGTAACGCTTCACTTTCGGCAAGCCCTTCGGTGCCCCAAGCAAATCGACACGCACCTCGGCATCCGGGCCCCGGAGATCGTCATCATGATAGTGCCAGACGAGCACGGTCATCTTCTTGCCCTTCATCGCCGCGAGCGCCGAGACATCCGGCTTGCCGCGGACTCCGGAGCGCAGCATGTCCGGCAGCGACACCGCGGAATCGCTCGCCACCGGCAGCCGCAGTCCATCCATCTTCGAAAACATGCGGAAGACATTCAGCACCGGCTTGTCGATGCCATTCGTCGCGAGAGAGCGAAAGCCCGCGAAGTAAGGTTGATCTTCGAACTCAAAGGCCCAGGTGAGTGCCCCTTCCAGATTCACGCCATGCTTGTCAGCGAGATCAAGTTTCCTCGGAAAGCTCGCCGCCGTGTAGCTCGAGTACATCGTGCCATTCCGGTATGCCAGATTCGGGCCCTGGCAGGCAGCGCACCCCTCCGGATCCGACTCTCCGATTACGATCGGCGTGTCCTTGAATTCCGGATAGCGGGCGATCACGGCGAAGGCGCCATCAATATCACGGAGTTGATTCGCGATCCCCATCTGCACCCGCCCGTTCACATCTTTCGGCTGGCCCTTCGCATGGAAGGAAATGAAATCGGTAGGAGTTCCGGTTTCGCCGGTCGCCAGATTCTTGCCCTTCACGCAGTGATCGAGGAAGGCCTTCAGGAAATCCCCGCCCGCACCGCCGGCCAAATCGGGACCACCCACCTTGGCTTCCGGGATCGCACGGCGCACAGCGCGAACGGCGTGATCGTGCAGCTTGAAGAACTCTTCACGCGAGCCACGCCAGTAGCCGATGTTCGGTTCGTTCCAAGTTTCCCAGTACCACTTCAGCACCTCGTCCTTGCCGTACTTTTCCGCGGAGTGCCTGGCCCACTGGTAGACAAGCTCTTCCCACTTCGCCCAATCCTTGGGAGGATACGCCCAGCCGGTGTAAATATCGTCGTACTTCGCGAGCGGCGTCCAATGGTGCCGGTAGGGTTCCGGCTTCACAGACAGTGCCTCAGGCATGAACCCGATCTGGACGTAAGGCCGCACTCCATTCTTCAGATAGGTATCGAAGATCCGATCCACAATGGTCCAGTCGTAGACGGGTTTACCCTGGGCATCCTCGGTGTAAGCGTTTGTCGATCCCCACTTCAGCGCCGGCGTTCCATCTCCGGTCACCAACAGGCTATGGGCACGGAAGAAAACTTCTTTCGGCTTCATGGATCCGAGATGACCCAGCAACTCGTCGCCATTCTTCATGTAGGCGTAGTTCGGCTCATCCGCACCGAAGAATCGCCAGATCGGCTTCAGCTCGGCACCCGGCCGCGCGGCATCGACGCGGATGGTGACGGGAAAGGATTCCGCCATGGCGGACCCGGCCAGAAGGAGCAGCGCTAGGGTTTTCGAGGTCATCCCCTCCACCATGAGCGCTTGCTGTTTCGCCCGCTAGTAGGGAATCACGTCGCAATCATCCTAGCCCGGCCTTCTCAGGCCGAAGGGCTCTCCATGGGCGGAGGCTGCGGCACATTGGGTGACGGTGGCTTCACCCAGGCCGGAGCCTTCGGCGTCGCGTCCGCATACATCGCCACCAGAGTCATCCCGATCAGACCGGTGAATCCGGCATAGCCGACCGTCATCGCCGTGGACATCGCCACCACGAAAGGCGTGAAGACGAGCAGACCGATGACCATGTAGCTGGGCTTCACCTCGTAAGCGTGCACCACCAGGCGCAGTCGAGAGCGGGCCAAGGAAAGCCCTAGCATCGTGTAACAGATCGTCGCAGCCACTCCGTTCAGGTGATAGAAGACTCCGCACTTCTCCTCACGCATGGCGCTGAAAAAGAGCGGCACCCAGCAGCCCGCAATCATCGAGCCGGTAAAAAGAAGCATCGCCCCGATGCGGCCCATCAACCCGCGGAACGAAGAGGCTCCGATCGCCCCGGCGCACATCATCGCGGAAAGTGCGACCACCGTGAGGGAGCACCCGATCTGATCAATCGCCTCAATACCGCCGATCACGTTGAAGCGCACGATGACGTAGGGCAGCAGCGACACGAAGGTCAGCACGGAAAGCCCCCAGAGCGTGAGAAATTTCCCCCTCACCACCTTCCAGCGGCTCAGCTTCGTCAGCAACAGGAGCTCGTGGTTCCCCTCCTCCAACTCCTGGCCCATCAGCACCAGGCCACCCAGCGGCATGATCACGGCGCAGATCACCGCGACCATGATCCAGAAAGGTCCCGAATCCACCAGCATGTCGATGTTCAGCATGCCGGCATACTTCGCGGAACTGTAGGCAGCCTCCGTCCGCAGTTCATAGAGCAGCGCCATGACCGCGAAGAGCTGGATGCCCAGGAAGGGGTAGACGAAGCTCCCGCGCCGCATGTTCTGGCGCAGCTCCTTGACCAGCATCGCGCCGAACCGATCCGGCAAGTCATCTCTCACGGCTTCCACGCCTGACATCATTGCGGAAGCTTTCTGCCACGCAAGCCGGAAGCGGGGATGAAAAAGCGGTGAAAACCCTGGGGAATGTTCAGGCCAGCAGTTCCTTCACCACGTGGCCATGGACATCCGTAAGGCGGAAACGCCGCCCTTGGTGGAGATAGGTCAGCGCGGTGTGATCGATCCCCATCAGGTGCAGGATGGTTGCCTGGAGATCATGCACATGCACGGCTCCGGGCGTGTAGATATGCTTGTCAGCGTGAAGGGGATTCCCGTCCGCATCAGCGATGTTGTAGCCGTAAGCATCGGTGTGGCCGTGAGAAATCCCCGGTTTGATACCGCCACCCGCCATCCAGAGAGTGAAGCAACGCGGGTGATGGTCGCGGCCGTAGTTGTCCTTCGTCAGCTTTCCCTGGGAGTACGAGGTGCGCCCGAACTCCCCACCCCAAATCACCAGGGTATCCTCCAGCAGGCCCCGCTGCTCCAAATCCCGTACCAGCGCGGACGAGGCCTGATCGGTCTCCTGACACTGGCCACGGATCGCGCCGGGCAGATTATCGTGCTGGTCCCAGCCCTGGTGATAAAGCTGGATGAAACGCACTCCGCGCTCCGCAAGCCGGCGGGCAAGCAGGCAGTTCGCCGCAAAGGTCCCTGGCTTCCGGCTATCTTCCCCATAAAGTTGATAGACCGACTCCGGCTCAGCGGAAAGGTCGGTCACATCCGGCACGCTGGTCTGCATGCGATAGGCCATCTCATATTGGGCGATTCGGGATTCGATCTCAGGATCGAGTTCGCTCTCGAACTGCACCCGGTTGAGCGCGGAAAGCTTGTCCAACATCGCACGCCGTCCCGAACGGCAGATGCCATCCGGATTCGAAAGGTAGAGCACGGGATCCTTTCCAGAGCGGAACTGGACTCCTTGATATTTCGAGTCGAGGAAGCCGTTCCCCCACAGGCGCGCATAGAGCGGCTGATCCCCCTGCCCTGCCGACACGAGCACGATGAAGCCGGGCAGGTTCGCATTGTCGGAGCCAAGGCCGTAGGAGAGCCATGCGCCCATCGAAGGGCGGCCCGCGATCTGCGAGCCGGTCTGGAAAAAGGTGATCGCGGGATCATGATTGATCGCATCCGTGTACATCGATTTCACGAAGCACAGCTTGTCCGCGATCGCCGCCGTGTGCGGCATGAGTTCCGACACCCAGGCACCGGATTGCCCGTGCTGGGCGAACTTGAAATGGCTACCGGCCAGTGGGATCGATGCCTGCTGCGCCGACATGCCCGTAAGGCGCTGGCCGCCGCGAACATGATCCGGCAAGGGTTCGCCATTTTTCTCCACCAGCAGCGGCTTGTAGTCGAAGAGGTCCTGCTGGGCAGGCCCCCCGGACTGGAAAAGATAGATGATCCGTTTTGCCTTGGGCGCGAACTTCGGAGCCGCCGAGGCGAGGAGGCTCTCGCCAAACATCGAAGCCAATGCTGCCCCCCCGATACCGGATGCACCGGACTTGAAGAAATGGCGGCGCGTCAGACCGGACAGGGAATCAGGAGGAGGATTCATCGGTTCCAAATCGAGGCATCGAGGTTGAGGATCGCTTGGCAAACGACGGTCATCGCGGCGGCTTCCACCGGATCGAGATCACGCGCGGCCGGGCTATCGCCGAGCGCGAGGATCTTCTTCGCGCTTTCAGGGTCGGCCTTGAAGACTTCCAGTTGCTCCTGGTGCAGCGCGGACAACAGCTTGGCTTCCCTCTCGCTGGGAGCACGCGATGCACAGGATTCGAAAGCGGCCGGAATGCGCTGTTCCGGCGGAAGAGGATTTACTTTCGCAACCAGGGAGCGCGCTGCTTCCACGAACTGCGCGTCATTCAAAAGCACCAACGCTTGCAGCGGAGTATTCGTCTGCGGACGACGGATCGTACAGACCTCACGGGTCGGACTGTCAAAGGCGAGCATGTTCGGCAGCGGAGCCGTGCGCTTCCACACCGAATAAAGCGAACGCCGGTAAAGGTCCGCCCCCTGCGAGCGCTGGTACGCTGGCGACATCGTATTCGATTCCCGCCAAAGATCTTCACCGGGCTGATAAGGAGAAACCGGCGGGCCGCCGTCCCGCTGCTGCATCAAGCCGGAGGCCGAAAGGGCAAAATCCCGAATCTGTTCCGAGGAAAGCCGCCGCGACGGCCCGCGCGCCAGCAGGCGATTCGCCGGATCCTTCTCCCTGAGATCGGAGCGCATCCTGCTATCTTGACCATACGTCGAGCTCAGCGCGATCTGGCGGCATAGCCGCTTGAGATCCCAACCGTGAGCGATGAAGTCTCGTGCCAGCCAATCCAGCAACTCGGGATGACTCGGCAGCGAACCTTGGAGGCCAAAATTATCCGAAGACTCCACGATCCCGCTTCCAAAGAAACTCGCCCACACGCGGTTCACAAAGACCCGCGCGGTCAAGGGATGCCGGGAGTCCGTGAGCCACCGAGCCAGCCCCAAGCGATTCCGCGGTGCATCTTGTGGAAAGGGAATCAGGATCTGCGAGAAGGTGTCGCGTGTGACTTCGTTGTCCTTGCCCCGCGGAGCATCGTAGGCACCGCGAGCGAGAACATGAGCGGGTCTCGGCCGCTCCGTGTCCCGCATCACCGGGATCTCGAAGATCGCGTCTTCCGCCGCAATCACTCCCGCGCGGGCCTCCCGAAGCCTTGCAACTGCATCGCGCGAAACCACGTCTACTGCCGAAAGCCACGCCTCCTTCAAGACCGCACGGCTCGCCGCCGGGTCCGCGATCGCGGCATCCAATCGCTGTGGCTCCGCGAGAGCAGACATCTCCAGCGGGCTCAAAGCTCTCTTGAAGATCTTCAGGTCATCCACCTCCCCACCCAGAAAGCCGCGATCCCGGAAACGTTGGCCGATTGTCGCCACCCCATCACCGTGGCCCGGCGTTGCGATTGATTTCCAGATCGCGTCCGCCGTCACCTCGGTTTCCAGCAACACTCCATCCAGATAGAGCTTCATTCCTTCCGGACTACTGGATCCATCGTAGCTCCACGCCACCTGTGCCCATTGTTCGCGCGGGATCTTCTGCAGGGCACGGACACCTATGGCATTGCCCGGCCAGTCCCTCACCACGCGTGCTTCCAGATGGCCATCCGCCAGCAAGAGTTCCACGCCGTTGAAGCCGACGTCCGTTCCAAAGCTGCGGTGCAGAAGAACCACCGGTGCCGGATTCCCCACGGTATCCCGGATCGTCATCGCGACGGTCCAGGAATCGCAGCGATCAAACTCCAAGCGTCCTGGCAAAGACACTCCGGTGTCGCCATCCAGCTTCACCGCAGCTCCCGATTTCCCGCTGACCCGGGCTAATCCGTTGCCCTTGGCTTGGGCAGCGCCCGCCCCGTCATCCAGGCCTCCGGCCGGACCATCGCCATCGAAGGTCACATGGGACACGAGGTCTCCGGTTGCCGGGAGCGATGGGGCATTCGCAAGCCATGCATCGAAATCGGCGTCACTCTCTGCCTTCCGCTTCTCCAGCACAGCCCAAGCGCCGGCGGCCTGTCCTCTCGCCTCCTCCAGCTGCTTTTCCTGATCCGCATCAGGCAGTAAAAGGCCGGGCGATGGCTGGATCGACTGGGAATTGTAGAAGCCGCGCTCCGGGATCGAATTGAAGAACGCACCCAGCGAGTAGTAGTCCCGCATGCTGACCGGATCGTACTTGTGATCATGGCAGCGGGTGCACTCCATGGTCAGCGCGAGAAAGACCGAGCCAAAGGTGTGCACGCGGTCTGCCATATTCTCCACAAGGAACTCTTCGGCTACCGAACCACCCTCGTTTGTAAGACGGTGCAAGCGGTTGAAAGTTGTCGCCAGTTTCTGGTCCCGGGTAGCGTCCGGCAAAAGGTCACCCGCAACCTGCCAAGTGATGAACTGGTCAACCGGCAGGTTCGCATTGAACGAACGCACCACCCAATCCCGCCACGGCCAGAATGCCGTAAGCTGGTCCGATTGGTAGCCATAGGAATCCGCATAGCGGGCGGCGTCCAGCCACGGCACGGCGAAGTGTTCGCCAAAACGCGGACTCGCTAGCAAGCGATCCACAATCGCCATCTTCGCCGAAGGCAGATCGGACGGGGCTGCCGCCTGAAACGCAGCGATGTCTTCAAGCGAAGGCGGCAGTCCGGTCAGGTCCAAAGTCACACGGCGCAGCCAACGCAATGGCTCCGCAGCCGGCGAAGGTTTCAGATCCTCCTGATCAAGGCGGGAGAGGATAAAGCGATCGATCGCGTCTTTCGCCCACATTGGGTCTTTCGGCTCCGGCACCGGAACCTCATTCGGCAGCGGCTGAAAAGACCAGTGGGGTTCGTACTTCGCCCCCTGCTCGATCCATTTCTCCAGCACGGCCTTTTCCTCATCGCTCAAGCTGAGGTGAGAGGATGGAGGCGGCATCACCTGCTCCGGATCCTTTGAGATAATCCTCTGCCACGCCGCAGACTTCGCCAGATCTCCGGGCACGATCGCACTGCCCGGAGAGTCCTTCAGTGGGGCGGATGCGCCCTCCGCCGTATCAATCCTCAGGCCCGATTCGCGCTTCCCCGCATCCGGACCATGGCAAGCGAAGCACTTGTCGGAGAGGATCGGTCGCACCTCGAAGGCATACGATACCGACTTCTCTGCGGCGCCGGGCGACGACGCAGCAGAGAGAAGCAAAAATGGCAATCGGCGAAGCATGGGAAAAGGAAGACAACGATCCCTACGATGGCAGGAAGCCGCTGTTTTCCTATTATTTCCCGTGTACGCGCTTTGGGTGATGCGCGCTTCAGCCCGCGAAACCGTGCGAGGGAAGGCCTTTCACGCCCAAGCCGCGGATCACAAAAAGCCGCCCGGCATCCGCCTCTTCCACGCTCTTATGCAGGCCAGTCGTCACGTAGAGATCTGCCAAATCCGGTCCGCCAAAGGCGCAAGCGGTGGTTTCGAGGCAGGGCAGATCGACCTTCCGTAGTTCCTGGCCGCTCTCCGGACTAAAACATGCGACGCATGCCCCATGGCAGAAAGCGATCCACAGGTTTCCCTCCGCATCGATGGTCATTCCATCCGGAGAAGCGTCGTGATGAGCGGTCGAAATCACGCTGCGCAAGTTTGTCAGGTGACCCGCTTCGTAGTCGAAGGCCAGCACCTCTTTCCGCGGGGTATCGATGTAATAAACCGTGCGGCCATCCGCACTCCACACGATCCCATTCGAGTTCGTGACCGGACCGAAAACCTCGTGAATCGAAAGATCGGGGTCCAAGCGGTAAAGCCGGGCATCCCCGGTCTTCTTCACCAAGCTGATCGTGCCGGCAAAGAAGCGACCGTCCGGCGAACACTTTCCGTCATTGAAGCGGTTGTCCGGCTTCTTGTCCGGCTCCGGATCGCCTAGCGCGGTCAGCTTGCCGCTCTCCGTGTCGAGAAAGTGGAAACCATTGTCACCGGCAATCACCAGACCACCTGCTTCGCGCGGCACCACGGTACCGACACGCTCGCCCACTTCCCAGACCTCCTCTTCGCCGGTGGCCGGATCGAAGCGGATCACTCGATGGTTCTCAATGTCCACATAGAGGAGGGAATCCTTCCACCACAGAGGGCCTTCGCCCCAGCGGGCACGGTAGTCACCAACGGTTTCAACGGTCACACCGGCAAGCTAGGAGCCGCATCCCGGGAGGGAAAGCGAAAGGACCGTCAAGGACACTCATCGGTCCGCGCCCTCGTGGAGCGCAGACGAATGGATGATGCTCTTTTCTTAGGCGACCCGCTTCCGAAAGAAGACGTAAGACGTTGCTGCCAATGCCAGGATCACGAGAGGCGCGAAGGTCGCCCCTTGCAAGCCATCAACATTTGCGTGGGCGATGAAGGCCGAAACCAAGGTGATAAAGAAGCCGGCATAGGCCCACTCCTTCAGCCACCGGGGCAAGGGCGAGAGCAGCGCGATCGCTCCCAAAGCTTTTGCAGCCCCCAATTCGATCCGGAAATAGTCCGGAAAACCGACGTGCGCAAAGGCCGCCTTCAGGGCTGGATTCGCGAAGTACGATACGGCGCTCAACCCCATCAGCGCGGCGAATAAACCGGTCGTGGACCAATAGGCGATTTTCACGCTCTTCGATTGCGGATTCATCATTTCTGTAAGTTAGGCTACTTTCGATACCACCTTTGGAATCGGAACTTGCGCTATACTGGTAATCATCCTAATCCACAAGGAGGCACATTCATGTCACCAGAGCACACCCAGCATACCGGAGAGACTTGCCCGGCTTCGAAACGGGAGATCCTCAGCCGTATCGGAGACAAATGGAGCCTCGAGATTGTCGGCAATCTGTGGCATGGCCCGAAGCGCTTCAACGAGCTGATGAGAAGCATTGGAGGGATCTCCCAGCGGATGCTCACGCTGACCCTCCGCGGCCTGGAGAGAGACGGGCTGATCAGCCGGACCATCCTGCCGACACGTCCACCCCGCGTGGATTATGAGCTCACGGAAATGGGCAAAACCCTGATTGATCCGGTTCACGCTCTTGTGACATGGGCCATCAACAACGAAGCGCGGATCCATGCCTGTCGTGCAAAATTCGATGCGGCGGAGAATTCCTGAACAGGCCAAGCTAAAAGCCAAAGCCTCCGGGTTTTCCCGGAAAACGGATTTGTCATACGCGGGAAAATGAGATAGTGACGCTGTCCTATCGTTCCGGTCGACAAACCCTGAACCGCCGTCCGGACACTAGCCACTGCATGCAGTCCACTATCCTTAAATCCCCCCTGATCCTTGCCGTGCTGCTCTGGCTCGGGGTGGGCCAAATGATTGCATGCGCATGGGAGACCCGGACCATCAGCGGCCGCGAATACGTGGCGGTGGACGGCATGAAGGAGTTTTACAATTTCGACTCCGTCAAACGTAGCGGCAATCAGATCATCTTCGATAAGACCGACCCGAAGGACAAACGGAAGGGTGTACTTCTGACCCTGCGCACCGGCTCGCAAGAGTGCTTCATGAACAAGGTGAAGTTCGTGTTCAGCTACCAAGTCGAAGACAACGGTGGCCGTGCTTGGATTTCCCGGATCGACCTCGCCAAACTGGTCGATCCCGTGCTTCGGCCGAACTATATCGCCAATGCCGGCGCCTTCGACACGGTCATCATCGATGCCGGTCACGGCGGCAAGGATCCGGGTGCCACCAATGGCATCGGCACCGAGGCGGGCTACAATCTCGATGTCGCCGAGCGCCTGCGAAAGCTTCTCATCGCCCAGAAATACAAGGTGATCATGACCCGCGACTCAAACCGCTACCTGACTTTGCAGGAGCGCGTCGATGTCGCCAACCGCGTCCAGGGGAACGCGATCTTCATCTCTATCCACCACAACTCCGGTGGCAGCGCGGCACGAGGCATCGAGACTTTCACTCTTTCCCCGGTGGGCGTGTCTCACTATGGCCGTGGCCTGAATAGCTCTGACTTCCAAGCTCGCACCGGAAACAGCCACGACTCCGCAAACGTGGCCCTGGCTACCGCGGTACACGGCCGCGTCTCGCGTCGGCTTGGCAAGAACACCTTCGATCGCGGAATCAAGCGCGCGCGTTTCAGCGTGCTCACCGGTGTGAAGCATCCCTCGATCCTGATCGAGTGCGGCTTCATGACCCATCAGCTGGAAGCCCGCCTGATCCATAACGAAGCTTATCGGAATGCCGTTGCCATGGGAATTTCCGAGGCAATCAAGACCTATCAGGTCGCGGTTTCCAAGAAGTCGACGACTCCTTGATGCAGACGGCACCCACTCTGCCACGATAGCAGCAGGAGAAGCACTTCTCAGAGACCGGGCACGCCACGTGGCCGCCAAGTCAGCAGCTCCGGTTCGCCCTCGGTAATGAGGACGGTGTGCTCGAAGTGGGCAGAAGGCTTGCTGTCTGCAGTGACGACCGTCCAACCATCGTCCAAGATCCGGACGGAAGGCGTACCGGCATTCACCATCGGTTCGATCGCCAAGACCATTCCCGGCATCAGGATCGGACTCTTGCCTTGTGGACGGTAATTCGGCACCTGCGGCTCCTCATGCAGGTCGCGACCGACACCATGGCCGACAAATTCGCGTACCACGGTGAAACCAAGCGGCTTCACGTGATCCTCCACGGCGCCGCAGAGGTCTGCGAGACGCTCGCCGGAGCGGGCATAAGAAATCGCCGCAAAGAGGGATTCTTCCGTGGCAATCAGCAGGCGTCGGGTTTCATCGGGGATGTCTCCGACAGCTACCGTGACGGCGTTGTCGCCAATCCAGCCGCCCTTAACAATCCCGACATCCAGTTTCAGCACGTCGCCGGGCTGGATCTTGCGAGGGCCGCCGATGCCGTGGACCACCTCCTCGTTTACCGAGATACAGATCTGTCCTTTGAAGCCGCGGTAGCCGAGGAAAGCACTCTTGCAGTCTCGCTCCTTCATCAACTCCTTGGCAAGCTGGTCCATCTCGAGCGTGGTCACGCCCGGCTTCACCGACTTTGCCAGTTCCATGAGGATCTCGCTCGCGGTCTCCCCGGCCACGCGCATCCGCGTGATCTCATGGGGAGTCTTGATCTTGATCTTATGCCGCTTGGCCATGGGCTTTCAATTGGCTGACGAGTTCTAGAAAACGTTTGGCGACCTCATCCGGGCTGTGGGTCGCATCGAATCGCCTGAGCAGTCCTTCCCTCTCGTAGCGGGCCACGACCGGGAGGGTGTGTTCCTCATACTCAGCGAAGCGTGAGCGGAAATTGGCTGGGGTATCATCTGCCCGGGGAGCAACCACGCCACCACATTCCGGGCAACGGCCTGCACCATTCAAATCCTGGCGACGCCCGGACCAGCGGCATTCGGGGCACTCCAAGCGGTTGCTCAGGCGGACGAGTAACTCATCGAAGGGCACTTCGAGCAGGATCGCGGCGCTCAATTGCTGACCCTTCTCCTCGAGCCAGTTGGCCAGGAAATCCACCTGATCGACGCTGCGAGGATAACCGTCCAGCACCCAACCGCCACTGTGCCTTGCGAGCCACTCCCCCAACAGAGGATTCATCAGCTCGTCCGGGAGGTATTCGCCTCGCGCGAGAATCGGCTCGGCCTTCCGACCGAGCTCCGATTTTTCCTCCACCGCCGACCTCAGCAAGGCACCCGTGCTGAGGTAGGCCAAGCCGAGGTCCTCGGCCAAACGCCTCCCTTGGGTGCCCTTGCCGGAGGCAGGAGGACCAAGAAGGACGAATCGTTGTGGCATGACGGACGAGGTACGACAGGCGATCAATGGCCCGCCTTATAGATCCATGCGGCCGCAGCCACGACGATGATCAGGCCAACCACCGCCCAAAGATACACGAGCGCCGTGCTGGACGCGGCATTGCCGGTCTGGGCCAGACGGTCGTAGCGACCCTTCAGCTTGCCCTTGCGCAGGAAGCCGTCGTAGTGGCGTTGCAGCAGGTGGGTTTCCACTTGGCGCATGATGTCAAGCACCACGCCCACAAGGATCAGCAGGCTAGTGCCACCGAAGAACTGCAGAACCATCGAGCCCGGTGGAAGTTCCACAAGGTGGCCGATCGCTGCCGGAAGCACGAAGATCAAGGTAAGGAAGATGGCACCCGCAAAGGTGAGGCGGGTCATCGTGAAGTCCAGGAAGTCGGCGGTCGGCTTGCCAGGGCGGACGCCCGGGATGTAACCGCCGTTGCGCTTCAGGTCTTCCGAGATCTGGGAAGGCTGGAACATGGTAGCCACCCAGAAGTAGGAGAAGAAGAAGATGAAAAGGCCGCCGAGGATGTAATACCATGTGCCGCCGGGCTGAAGCTCGGTCTGAAGCTTCACAGCCCAAGGCGCACCCTTGGCAAACCAAGTGATCATCATTGCCGGCAACGAGAGAATCGCCGTGGCGAAGATGATCGGCATCACCCCCGCGTAATTGACCTTGAGAGGCAGGTATTGCGTCTGGCCGCCGAATTGCTTCCGGCCAACCACCCGCTTCGCATACTGCACCGCGATCCGGCGCTGCGCCTGGGTAATCGCGATGGTCCCGGCAATCACAAGCAGCAGCATCGCAATCATCACCACCATCATGACCGGGCGGTAAGGATTGCCTTCCGAACCCACCACGAAGTGGCGCCACGTCTGGACGAGCGCACCCGGAAGGGCCGAAATGATGTTCACCGTAATGATGATCGAAGTACCATTGCCGATACCCCGTTCGGTCATCTGGTCACCGATCCACATCAGCAACAAGGTGCCCGCTACCAAGGTGATCACCGTGGTGATCTTCCACAGCATATCCGGATTCGGCACCAGCTGGCCGTATTGGTCGATGCCCTGCATGTAGAACATCGTCGAAGGATTCGCCAAGGTCCGGGTCACGAAGAAACCCTGCACCAGAGCGATCGCGATCGTGATGTAGCGGGTATACTGGGTGATCTTCTGGCGGCCGCCGTCCTCACGGGCGAGGCGAGCCAGCTTCGGCACCACCGCCGTCATCAGCTGCACCATGATCGATGCCGAGATGTACGGCATGATCCCCAGCGCGAAGATCCCTGCTTGTTGCAAGCCACCACCCGCGAAGATGGTAAGCATGGCGCCGAAGGCATTTCCTCCATCCTTGGAGGCATGCTCCATCCACCGCTCGATCACCGAACCATCGACACCGGGGAGGGTGATGTGCACGCCAAGGCGCACAATGATGATCATGGCGAGGGTGAAGAGAATCCGGTCCCGGAGTTCCGGTACCTTCCAGGTATTCCTGAATGCGGAGATCATGTGAAAGCGGGGTGCAAAAAGCGACGGGTTTGTAAACGCGGAAAGGAAGCGATCAAGCGCTTCCTCACCGGGGATCCGTCATGAATTGGACGAACAACAATGCATCAGGCTTCGGCGGCTGCCTGAATGCTGCCGCCGGCCTTCTCGACCTTTTCCTTGGCGGAAGCGCTGATGGTGCCCACGGCGATGGTGACCTTCTTGGTCAGTTCGCCTTGGCCGAGCACCTTCACCACGTCACAGGAGCGGTTGATGAGGCCCGCCTTGCGAAGGGCTTCCTCGGTGACGACATCGCCATCGTTGAAGGCCTTGTCGATCTGGGCGAGGTTCACCACTTCGACCTTGGTCTTGAAGTTGATGTTGTTGAAGCCGCGCTTGGGCAAGCGACGGTGAAGGGGCATCTGGCCACCTTCGAAACCGACGCGGGTGCCGCTACCGGAGCGGGCCTTCTGGCCCTTGTTGCCTTTGCAAGAGGTCTTTCCGTGGCCGGAGCTTTCGCCGCAGCCGAGACGCTTGACCCGATGCTTGGCGCCCTTGTTAGGAGCGAGAGTGTGAAGTTTCATAACTTTCGACGTTCGATATTGGACGTTCGATGTTCAATATTCCTCAGATGGCCTTCTCCTTCTTCTTGCCGCGCGTTCCAAGAATCTGGTCGCGGGTGCGAAGTTGGGTGAGAGCCTTGAGGGTGGCCTTGACCACGTTGGAGTGATTGGAGGAACCCATGGACTTCGCGAGAATGTCGCGGATGCCCACGGCTTCACAGACGGCACGCACACCACCACCGGCGATAATTCCGGTACCGGGAGAGGCGGGCTTCAGGAGCACCTTGCCACCGCCGAACTCGGCGTAGATCTCGTGGGGGATGGTTCCTTCCACGATGTTCATCGGCTTGAGAGACTTCTTGGCAGCTTCGCCGGCCTTCTTGATGGCGTCAGCCACTTCGTTGGCCTTACCGAAACCGAGGCCCACCTTGCCCTCCTTGTCGCCAGCAACGACGAGCGCGGAGAAGCTGAAGCGACGGCCGCCTTTGACGACCTTGGCGCAGCGGTTGATGAAGACCACCTTCTCGGCAAGCTGGGGACCGTCGGTCTCCTGCGGCTGGCGATCGTCGCGGCGTGGGCCACGAGGACCACGGCCTTGGCCACCCTGGCCACCACCGAAGCCACCGCGATTGCGCTGGCCGTAGCCTCCGCGCTGTTGACCTTGGCCCGGACCTTGCTGGCCTTGACCTTGGCCCTGCGGTCCTTGCTGAGGTGCCGGAGGAGTAGGAGCTGAATCTTGAGATGTCACCATGACAGTTTAGGCGAGAATGCGATTAGAATTGGAGACCGGCTTCGCGGGCGGCTTCCGCCAGCGCCTTGATCTTGCCGTGGTAGAGGTGACCGCCGCGGTCGAAGACGACGGCGCTGACATTGGCTGCCTTGGCGCGCTCGGCGACGAGCGCTCCCACCTTGGCGGCACATTCGACGTTCGAAGCCGACTTCTCCACGCTCTTGTCGAGGGTGGATGCCGAGGCAAGCGTGCGACCTGCGGCGTCGTCGATGACTTGGGCGTAAACGTGCTGGTTCGAGTAGTGAACGGCCAGGCGCGGACGCTCCGCGGTGCCGGACACCTTCTTCCGGATGCGCGCGTGAATGCGACGGCGTCCTTCCTTGCGATTGATCTTGCTCATTTTCGGGAAAGGTTGACGTGTTATTTGCCGACGCTCTTGCCTTCCTTGCGGCGGACGTGCTCACCGACATAGCGGACGCCCTTGCCCTTGTAGGGTTCCGGCGGATAGTAGCCGCGAACGTCGGCAGCGAACTGCCCGACGAGCTGCTTATCGATACCTTCCACCTTGATCTTGGTGTTCTCGTTCACGGTCACGGTGATACCGGCCGGGATCGGGTGAAGGATCGGGTGGGACTTGCCCAGGGACAGGTCGAGGTCCTTGCCCTTGACGGCGGCACGGAGGCCGACGCCTTGGATTTCAAGGTCCTTGACGAAGCCTTGGGAGACTCCGGTGATCATGTTGTTCACCAAGCTACGGACGGTGCCGTGCAGCGCGCGGTGGGTGCGACCCTCGGTGGCGCGGGAAACGATGACGCTGGTGTCCTCGCTTTTGATGGTGATGCCTTCGGGAAGGGCGAGGTCGAGCGTGCCCTTCGGGCCTTCGACCTGAACCTTGCCGGATTCGACCTTCACGCTGACCTTCGCAGGCAGGGTGATGGGCTTGAGACCAACTCGTGACATGGTATTGTGTTCCTTTCTCGGGTTGGGGTTTACCAGACGTGAGCGATCACCTCGCCGCCGAGTTGGCTGCGCTTGGCCGTGGCGCCGGTCATGACGCCCTTGGAAGTGGAGACGATAGCGATGCCAAGGCCGTTAAGGACGCGGGGCATTTCTGCGCCACCGCAGTAAACGCGGCGACCAGGCTTGGAGATGCGCTTCAGGTCGGTGAGGACCGGGCGGCCATCGACGTAGCGGGCCTTGACCTTGAGCTGAGGGTGACCGGATTCGGTCACGACTTCGAAGCCCCAGATGTAACCTTCTTCCTGCAGGATCTTGGCGATGTCAGCCTTGATGCGGGAGTAAGGAGCCAGGAACTGCTCGTTGCCGGCGCGGCAGCAGTTCTTGAAGCGGGTGAGGAAATCGGAAATTGGATCGGTGAGAACGGCCATAATGGTGGTTCCTTGAGATATTCAGTGGTCTCAGGCAGCGGCGCCTTCGGTTGCTCCTTCCGCCTTCTTGGCGTCGCGGAACGGCAATCCCAGCTCGGTAAGCAGGGCGCGGCCTTCGTCATCGGTCTTGGCCGAGGTGACGAAGATGATGTCGAAACCGATGGTGCGCTTGATCTGGTCGAGCTCGATTTCCGGGAAGATGGATTGGTCGGCGAAGCCCACCGCGTAGTTGCCCTTGCCATCGAAGTTCTTCGAAGGGATACCACGGAAGTCGCGGATGTTCGGGGCGGTGATGTTGATGAAGCGGTGCAGGAACTCCCACATGCGCGGGCCACGAAGGCTCACGCGGGCACCAAGGGCTTCACCCTCGCGCAGCTTGAAGTTTGCAACGGCCTTCTTCGAGTAGGTGATCGACGGCTTCTGGCCGGTGATCTTGCTGATTTCAGCAACGGCATCGTCCACGGCGACCTTGCGGTCCGGGGCCTTGCCCATGCAGGAAGTCACGACGATCTTCTCGAGACGCGGGATTTGATGGGGATTGGCGTAACCGAGCTTCTCCTTGAGAGCCGGCACGACCTTATCCTTGTAATGCTTTTGCAGTACTGGGGTGCTCATTTTGTTTTAGCGGGTCAGCGCTTTGGTTGGTGCGCTTAAGCGCGGGCAAAGGCCGTAGCCTCAGCCCAGTTTCTTGACATTGGAGATATGGACCGGGCCATCCTGCTCGATCAAACCGCCATCGGGGTTCTTCTCGGAGCGGCGGATAGCCTTCTTGATGGTGCGGCCGCCTTCGACGACGACCTTGCCCTTGGCAGCGTCCACGGAGACCACGGTGCCGCGCTTGCCCTTATGGCTGCCGGCAATGATCTCGACTTGGTCGCCCTTTTTGACGTGAGTCTTCATGGGAAATGGATGCGTGGGAACGAGAACCTTGGGCTCAGAGAACCTCGGGTGCAAGAGAGACAATCTTCATGAACTGCTTTTCACGCAGTTCGCGGGCGACGGGTCCGAAAATACGGGTACCCTTCGGGTTGTTGTCCTTGTCGATGATGACAATCGCGTTGCCATCGAAGCGAAGGACGGAGCCGTCGGAACGGCGGATCGGGAAAGCAGTGCGGACAACCACGGCCTTCACCACGGAGCCCTTCTTGACCGAAGCGGTCGGGATCGAGTCGCGGATGTGAGCGGTGATGATATCGCCGACCTGAGCGGTACGGGAGCGCTTGCCGAGGACACCGATCATCTTGGCAGAGCGGGCGCCGGTATTGTCGGCGACCGTGACGAGGGATTCCATCTGGATCATGGCAGAAAAAGCGTAGGTGGTGAATTGATCGGGCGGACCGGCAATCGATTTAGTGCGAGAGCACCTTCTCGAGCGTCCAGCGCTTCAGTTTGGAAAGAGGGCGGGTTTCGACGATGCGGACCTTGTCGCCGATCTGGGCCTCGCCCTTCTCGTCGTGCACGTAGTACTTCTTCGACCGCTTGACGATCTTGTTGAACTGCGGGTGCGGGACGCGTGCGACGTGCTCGACCACGAGGGTCTTGCTCATCTTGTTGGAGGTGACCACGCCGACGCGCGTCTTGCGGACGTGCTTGGCGGTTTCCTGCTGCTGCTGCTCGCTCATGGAAATGGAATCGCTGGTGGTTGCTGCTTAGTGCTGCGCGTCGGCTCAGGCCTGGGCGTTGCGGCGCTCGGTGAGCACGGTTTGGATGCGGGCGGCCTCACGGCGGACCACGCGGATGCGGGCGGAGTTTTCAAGCTGCCCGGTGGCCTGCTGCAGGCGAAGGTTGAAACCTTCTTCCTTGAGGTCGCGGAGTTTGGACTCGAGCTCCTTCACGGCGAACTCGCGGATGTCCTTGATCTTGGTCTGAGGCATGATGTTGCTTCTTTCTAAAGGTTGGTGCCTCAGGCGTGCGGATTGCGGACGACGAAGCGGGTCGGGAGACCGAGCTTGTAGGAAGCAAGGCGCATGGCCTCCTTGGCCTGCGACTCCGGCACGCCGGCGACTTCGAACAGCATGTTGCCGGGGCGGATCACGGCGACCCAGGCCTCGACGGCGCCCTTGCCCTTACCCATACGGGTTTCCGGCGGGCGGGCGGTGATCGACTTGTGAGGGAAGATCCGGATCCAGACCTTTCCTTTACGCTTGAGGAAGCGGTTGATCGCGATACGGCAGGCTTCGATCTGGCGGTTGGTCATCCAGCCGCGGTCGAGGGCCTGGAGACCGAAGTCACCGAAGGCGACCGTGGTTCCGCGCTGCGCGTTACCGGCGCGGCTGCCGCGGTGCGACTTGCGGAACTTCGTGCGTTTGGGCATCAAGGGCATGGCTCAGTCCTCCTGGGAAATGGTTCGGGTTGAAATGTAACTTACTGGTTGCCGCGCGGGCGGCGGGGTCCGCGATTGTCGCGGTCGCGGCGATCACCACGCTCCGGGCGCGGGGAGCTGCCGTCGTCTTCCTTCTTGTTGACCCAGCACTTGATGCCGATCACACCGTAAACGGTGCGGGCTTCGGCGAAGCCGTAGTCGAGAGGGACACGCAGGGTCTGAAGCGGCACCTTGCCTTCGCGGTACCACTCCGAACGGGCGATATCAGCACCACCGAGGCGGCCGGCGCAACGGATACGGATGCCATCGGCACCGAAGTCCATCGCGGTTTGCACGGCGCGCTTCATGGCGCGGCGGAAAGAGATACGGCGCTCGAGTTGGACAGCCACCTGCTCGCAGATGAGCTGGGCATCGAGCTCCGGCTTGCGGATTTCGACAATGTCGATCTTCACCTGGGCACCCTTGCAGATGTCGGAAAGCTCCTTCGTCATGCGCTCGATTTCCGAACCCTTGCGGCCGATGATCAGGCCCGGGCGGGAAGTGTGGAGCGTCACGCGGACGCTGTTCCAAGCGCGCTCGATCACCACGCGGGCAAGCGCGGCGAACTGCAGGCGCTCACGCATGTAGCCACGGATCTTGAGGTCTTCGTGGAGCTTCTCGGCATAATCCTTGCCGGAGGCGAACCACTTGGAGCGCCAGTCCTTGGAGACGGCGAGGCGGAAACCGATGGGATTGACTTTCTGGCCCATGATGAAATGCGGTGAGAGTGTGGGATCAGGCCTTGTTCTCGGCCTTCTTGGAAACGTTGACGCGCTTTGGCTTCGCCTCGCCTTCCGGCGCTTCGGCGAGGGTGATGAAAATGTGGCTGGTGCGCTTCAGGATGCCACCGGCGGAACCCTTGGCACGCGGGGAGAAACGCTTCAGCACCGGACCGGCACCGATGACAGCTTCCTTCACGATCAAGGACTCGGCGCTCAGGGAGAAGTTGTTCTCCGCATCGGCGATCGCCGTCTTGAGGGTCTTGTTGATGTGAAAGGCAGCCTTCTTCGGGGTGAAGGTAAGGATGTCGAGTGCGCTCGACACGGGCAGCCCCTGGATTTCACGGGCGACGTCGCGCGCCTTCTTCGGGGACAAGCGGACGTATTTGGTGGTGCTCTTGACTTCCATGGATCTGGGTCGGTGAGGCGTTAGCGTGGGCCTTGCAGGCGTTATTCGGTGATGAGGATGGCGGTATCGCCGAATTTCACGGGCCCTTGTCCGGGCTCGAGTTCTTCGACGAAGGCACCGCACACGTTGCGGCGAACGTCGGCTACGATGGCGGAGCCGAAAGGTTGTGCCCCGCGGACGAGGCGATAAGTGGTGCCGATGCGGGCTCCTTGGGCTTCCCCGACGTTCAGGACGAGTAGGCCGCTTTCCGCATCGATGTTCATCACCCTCGCGTTTCCGGCTGAGCCGGCGGTTGCGGGGGCGGGCTTCTGCCTTAGTCCGAGGACTTCGTCAAGCTCGCGGATAGCAGTTTCGACGCGAAGCCGGGCGTCGGGGTCCGCCGCAACCGCCTGACGGAGATAATCCGTGATGGCGGCGATGAGGCGGGATGAGGATTCCTCCAAGTTCTTGGCGCGCTCCTGGTGCAGCAAGAGGTCGGCGGCGGCTTGCACCTGCCGTTCCTCCCCACCGTCCAGAAGATCGCGTCCCAGCGCCGCGAGGCGCAGGCGGACCTTGGCGAGCTGCTCGGAAGCTTCCTTCTCCGCGCGATTCGCTTGGACAAGGCTCTTCTCGAGCGACTCGTTCTGACGCTGCAGGTCTTCGACAGCCCTCTGCAGCGTCGCCACATCCGTCCCCTGTGCGGCACAGGTCCATGCTCCTGCCAGCAGTCCGGAGACCGTGGCAGTGAGAGCGATGGAACGCAGGCGGAACATGGGGAACGGAGGCGTTCGGAATTCTTACTTCTTGCCGATACCGCCGTGCTGGCGGAACAGGCGGGTCGGGGCGAATTCGCCGAGCTTGTGGCCGACCATGTTCTCGGTGACATACACCGGGACGAAGGTCTTGCCGTTGTGCACGGCGAAGTTCAGGCCGACGAAGTCCGGAGTGATCATCGAAGCGCGGCTCCAGGTCTTGATCGGCTTCTTGTCGCCAGCGGCGGCAGCAGTATCGATCTTGGCCAGCAGCTTCTGGTCGATGAACGGACCCTTCTTGAGAGAGCGAGGCATGAGTTCGGTTAGTAAAGGTTAGCTTAGCGCTTCTTGGCGTGGCGGCTTTCGACGATGAAGGTCGAGGTCTGCTTCTTCGGCTTGCGGGTCTTCTGGCCCTTCGCGTGGCCCCATGGGCTGAGAAGGTGCTGGCGACCACCACCGGACTTCGACTTACCTTCACCACCACCGTTCGGGTGGTCGACGGGGTTCATGCACATGCCGCGGACGGTCGGGCGGACGCCCTGCCAGCGGGTGCGGCCAGCCTTGCCGGACACTTCGTTCATGTGATCGCGGTTGCCCACGGTGCCGATGGTGCAGAAGCACGCTTCGTTGAAGCGGCGGATTTCACCGGAAGGCATCTTGACCAGCGCCCAGCCGCCTTCGCGGTTGGAAAGGATAGCCTGCTGGCCGGCAGCACGGGCGACCTTGCCGCCATTGCCCGGGATCAGCTCGATGTTGTGGATCGCGGTGCCGAGCGGGACGCTCTTCAGCGGCATCGCATTGCCCACCTTAGGTGCGGCCTTTTCGCCGGACACCACGGTGGCACCCACTTCAAGACCGGCAGGAGCCAGGATGTAGCTCTTCTGGCCGTCCTTGTATTGGATCAGCGCGATGCGGCAGGTGCGGTTTGGATCGTACTCGATGCCCACCACGGTGGCGGACACATCGTACTTGCCGCGCTTGAAGTCGATCAGGCGGTAGTGACGCTTGTGGCCACCGCCGATGTGGCGGGTGGTGATACGGCCGGTGTTGTTACGACCGCCGCTCTTCTTGAGCGGGGAAAGAAGGCTCTTCTCCGGCTTGTGCTTGGTGATTTCGTCGAAGGACGGAAGCACCTTGTAGCGTTCGGACGGGGTATTCGGTGTGAACTCCTTGAGAGACATGGCTCGCTTGAGGGTTGTTCGGGGTTAGCCGGTTAGAAAATCAGACGAGGTCGAAGGATTCGCCCTCCTTGAGGCGAACCACGGCCTTCTTCCAGTGGTTGGTACGGCCCTCGTCGGCGCGGCGCTTGCGCTTGGCCTTGCCGCTGTAGTTGAGGGTGCGGACGTCGGCGACCTTCTTGCCCAGCAGGGTTTCGACGGCACGCTTGATGTCGAGCTTGTTGGCCTTGCGGTCCACTTCCAGGACGACCTCGTTGTTGGTCTCCTGAAGCATGGTGGCCTTCTCGCTGAGGCGGACGTTCTTGATGACTTGGTAGATGTCTTTCATGGCGCGGTATCAGCGATAAGGGGTCAGGCGGTGCGCTTGGAGAGGGTCTCGAGCGCGTCTTCCACCACGAGGACGGATTTGGCGTGAAGCAGTTCCTCGACGTTGACGCTTTCAGCGGTCACCAGTTGCGCCCAGCCCACGTTGCGGGCGGCCAGGTAGGTGTTGTCGTCGAAGCTCTTGGCGACGATCAGGACCTTCTTGGCCTCGACCTCGGCGGTCACGGCGGCAACGAAGGACTTGGTCTTGCCATCGGCGATGGAGAAGGAAGCAAGGGTCTTGATCGACTCCTCGCGGACGAGGTCGCCAAGCACGCGGCGCAGGGCAAGCTTGCGGACGTTCTTCGTCACGTGCTTGGAGTAGTCGCGCGGACGAGGACCGAAGACGACACCACCACCGACGAAGATGGGAGCGCGCTTGTCGCCGTGACGGGCGTTACCGGTGCCCTTCTGCTTGTAGATCTTCTTGTTGTTACCGCGGACTTCGCCACGGGTCTTGGAGTTCGCGGAACCGGTGCGGCGGTTGGCGCGGTAAGCGGTCACGAGATCGTGCACGGCCTGACTGCCCTTGTCGGCATCGGCGAGCTGGATGTTCGCGCTCTGCGCGGCGTCAGCGGTGAAAGTTTTCGCGGGCATGACTAGGATGCGTTTGAGAGTTACGGTTCAGACGCTGTGCCTCAGGCGGCGGCGGTCTTCTTCTTCTTGGCGGGGCGGACAGTGACGTAGCTGCCTTTGGCACCGGGGACGGCGCCGGAAATCAGGATCACGCCATCCTCCGGACGCACGGCGACGACCTTCAGGTTCTGCGTGGTGCGCGGCACATCACCCATGTGTCCGGGCATCTTCTGGTTCTTCCAGACGCGGCCCGGGGTGGAACGGCAACCAATGGCGCCCGTCCGGCGGTGCATCATGGATCCGTGGGTCATCTTCAGACCGCCGAAACCGTGGCGCTTCACCGCACCTTGGAAACCACGGCCCTTGCTGGTGCCGATCACGTCGACCCACTGGCCGGCGGTGAAGGTGTCCAGACCGGTGTGGGTCTCCGGAGCAGCTTGGTCAGCCGGGAAGCGGAACTCCTGCACCTTGTACTTCGGGGTGGAGCCGTACTTCTTGAAGTGGCCGAGCGAAGGCTTGTCCGTGCGGGACTCCTTCTTGTCATCATAGCCAACTTGGACAGCGGAGTAGCCGTCCTTTTCAACGGTCTTCACCTGCAGGCAGGTGTTGCCGCTGACTTCAATCACGGTGACGGGAATCATGGCCTGGCTCTTCTCATCGAAGAGGCGGGTCATACCGAGCTTTTTGCCGAGAAGTCCGAGAGACATGGCGGGAAACGATATAAGAGATTTAAGGAATGAGCGGCGAGATACCGGATCTCAGGCTCAGATGCGGATGGCGATATCGACACCGGCGGGCAGGTTGAGCTTCTTCAGCTCATCGACGGTGCGTGCGGTGGGATCGACGATGTCGAGGACACGCTTGTGGGTGCGGATCTCGAACTGCTCGGCGGACTTCTTGTTGACGTGCACGGAGCGGTTCACGCTGAACTTCTCAATGCGGGTAGGAAGCGGGATCGGGCCGGCCACCTTGGCACCGGTGCGCTTGGCGGTTTCGACAATCTCCGCGGCAGAGCGGTCGATGGCGCGGTGGTCGAAAGCGCGCAGGCGGATGCGGATCTTCTGGTTTTCCATGGCGGTGGATTAGGTTAGAGATGTTGGGTAAAGTTTCAGTGACCGCGGTCGGTGACGATCTGCGCGACGATGTTGTTTGGCACCTGCTCGAAGTGCGACGGCGTCATCGAGTAGGATGCGCGGCCGGACGAAATGGTCCGCACGTCGGTGGAGTAGCCGAACATTTCCTTCAGCGGCACGTTCGCGCGGATCACGGCGAGCTTGCCCTTGGTTTCCATGTTCTGGATCTGCCCGCGGCGGCGGTTCAGGTCGCCCATCACATCGCCCTGGTAGTCGTCCGGAGTGGAGACTTCCACGGCCATGATGGGCTCGAGGAGGATGGACTTCGCTTTCTTGAAGGCGTCCTTCATGGCGAAGATGGCGGCCATCGTGAAGGCGTTCTCGTTCGAGTCGACTTCGTGGAAGGATCCGCCCAGCACGTCCACGTGCACGTCGATCACCGGGTAGCCGGCGATGATGCCATTCGTCATGGCTTCGCGCACGCCTTTGAAGACGGCATTGTGGAAATCTTTGGGAATTTCGCCACCCACGATCTTGTTCTCGATCGTCAGACCCTTGCCCTTTTCATTCGGGCGGATCGTCAGGCGGACGTGTCCGTATTGGCCGCGGCCACCGGACTGCTTGACCAGCTTGCCTTCGCCCGGGGCCTCGGCGGTGATGGTCTCGCGGTAGGCGATCTGGGGAGCGCCGGTATTGGCCTCCACCTTGAATTCGCGCTTCAGGCGGTCGACGATGATCTCCAAGTGGAGCTCGCCCATGCCCGAGATGATGGTCTGACCGGTCTCTTCGTCGGTCTTGACTTGGAAGGTGGGGTCTTCTTCCGAAAGCCGTGCCAGCGCGTTTGCCAGCTTCTCTTGGTCGGCTTTGGTTTTTGGCTCAACCGCCATGGAGATGACGGGATCCGGGAAAGTGGGAGGTTCGAGAACGACGTCGTAGCCTTCTTTGGCGAGGGTGTCACCGGTGGTGACGTTTTTGATCCCTACCATCGCGGCGATGTCGCCGGCGTAACAGGCTTCGATGTCTTTATGCTCGTCAGCTTGGATCTGGATCAGGCGGCCGACTCGCTCCGAGCGGCGGGTCCGCGGATTATAGACCGTATCACCCTTCTTGATGACACCGGAGTAAACACGGAAGAAGACGAGCTTGCCGACGAATTTGTCAGCCCAGAGCTTGAAGGCGAGGGAGCAGAACTTCTCGTTGTCGCTCGTGTGGACCTCGATCTTGTGCTCCTCGTTGTCGGGATCCATGCCGATCGCCGGCGGGATATCGAGCGGGCTCGGAAGGTAATCGACGACCGCGTCGATGAGATATTGGACACCCTTGTTCTTGAAAGCGGAACCACCGGCGACAGGCACCAGCTTGTTCGCGATTGTGGCGCGGCGGATACCTTGCTTCAGCTCGGCCTTGGAGATCGGTTCCTCCATGAGGAACTTCTCGCCGATTTGGTCATCCACATCGGCCACGGCGCTCACCAGTTCGGTGTAGGCTTCTGCGGCGATGTCCTTCAGCTCGGCGCTGAGTTCGCGGACCTCGTAGGTCGAGCCGAACTTGTCACTATCGCTGAAGTGGATTTCCTTCTGGTTCACCACGTCGATCTGGCCGCTGAGCTGATCTTCGGCACCGATCGGGATGAGGATGCGCACGGCGTTCGCGCCGAGCTTCTCCTTCACTTCGGCGAAGACGTTGCCGAAGTTTGCGCCAGTCCGGTCCATCTTGTTGACGAACACGATACGCGGCACGTGATACTTGGTCGCTTGGCGCCAGACGGTCTCGGTCTGCGGCTGAACACCGGCCACACCGCAGAACACCACGATCGCGCCATCAAGCACCCGCAGGGAGCGCTCCACCTCGGCCGTGAAGTCCACGTGGCCGGGTGTGTCGATGATGTTGATGCGCTGCTCTTCCTTCGGGAAAAGCTTGGTCACACCCTCCTCCTCGCGCTGGAACCACTTGGTGGTCACAGCGGCGGAGGTGATCGTGATACCGCGCTCCCGCTCCTGCTCCATCCAATCGGTCGTGGCGGCACCATCGTGCACCTCGCCGATCTTGTGGATCACACCCGTGTAGAAAAGGATGCGCTCCGTGAGCGTGGTCTTCCCGGCGTCGATGTGCGCCGCAATCCCAATGTTCCGCGTCCGCTCAAGCGGATACGGACGATCAGGACTGTTGAGATTGGAAGACATGGCGGGATGAGACTGAGAGCCCCGTTCTAGGAATTTACCAGCGGAAGTGAGCGAAGGCGCGGTTGGCCTGGGCCATCTTGTGCACGTCGTCGCGCTTGCGGACGGACGAGCCTTGGTTGTTGGCGGCGTCCTTCAGCTCGTTGGCAAGAGCCACGTGCATCGGGGTGCCTTTGCGACCGCGGGCGTAACCGACGATCCAGCGCAGGGCGAGGGACTCGGAACGATCGGCGGCAACTTCAAGCGGAACCTGGTAAGTGGCACCACCAACACGGCGGCTCTTCACTTCCACGCGTGGCTTGGCGTTCTCGATCGCGCGGGTGACGACTTCGAGCGGATCAACGGTATCAACGCCTTCGCTGGCCTTATCGATGGCTGCGTAGACGATGCGTTCCGCGAGGGACCGCTTGCCGTCCTGCATCACCTTGGAAATCAGGTGACCCACGAGGGAGCTGTCGTAACGGGAATCCCGGCGGTCGGGCTTGTGGAAAGTGCGCTTGCGGCGTGACATGGTCGGAAAGGATTAGATTAAGGCTTTCGACGCGGGATTACTTCTTGCCGCCCTTGCCACCCTTGGCAGGAGCTGCAGCCTGACCCGGCTTCGGACGCTTGGCGCCGTACTTCGAGCGGCTCTGGCGACGCTTGTCGACGCCGAGGGTATCGAGCGAACCACGGACGATGTGGTAACGCACACCGGGAAGGTCCTTCACACGACCGCCGCGGACGAGCACGATGGAGTGCTCCTGGAGGTTGTGACCTTCACCACCGATGTAGGCGATGACTTCGTAGCCATTGGTGAGGCGGACCTTCGCCACTTTCCGGAGAGCCGAGTTCGGCTTCTTCGGCGTGCGGGTCATGACCTGAAGGCAGACGCCGCGGCGCTGCGGGCAATTGGTCATCGCCGGAGACTTCGACTTTTCGATCGGAGTCTGCCGTCCTTTACGGACGAGCTGGTTAATAGTCGGCATTGGATTCCTGCGTGGTTCGGTGTTCGCTTTGGGGCGTACCGGACAGGCGGCGAGCGAAAAATCCCTCGCAGGAGCCTGTTATCCGGAGCTGCACCCGATAGTGTTTGGAGAATGAAGCCATCCTGACAGCGTTTGGTGCCTAGTCAGGGGGCGATGTGGGGCGGCGAATCTAAGTACCGCGACCAAGCTGGCAAGACCTATTTAGAAAAAAATTCGGCCGGTCGATTTGCTTTCGCAACCCGAAATTTTTAAGACTTCCCACAAGGGCAACTCTCCGGAAAGCACTGAAAATCAGTGATAATCGAGTCACCCCGCCCCCTTTTTGTTTTGAAAGGCTGACCGGATCCGGCTGCCCGGACCACGTTGGAGCTCCGCTTTTGGATCACTTGATCACTCCCAGTTTCGGATTTTGCGCTCGTAAGACGGGAAAATGACAGTCGGCGATGTCATCACGACCATCGACCTCGAGAAGAGTTAATAGCATGGCGGCGAATCGGCCGCGATCGCTCCAATATTTGCCTCAGGATCCCCATGCTCTTGCGACTCAGGCTCTCAAATTTGCTCCCTTTGCTGCTCTTCGTCACCGGACTCACCCCGGCCCGAAGCGCCAATCGCCCTAATGTCCTCTGGATCACCAGCGAGGATAACGCCGCCCATTGGCTGGGCTGCTACGGAAACAAGGACGCATCCACCCCACGCTTGGACGCCTTGGCTGCGGACGGCCTGAAGTTCACCCGCGCCTATTCCAATGCCCCGGTCTGCGCCGTCGCCCGCTCGACCATTCTCAATGGAGCCTACGCGGTGACCCAGGGCACCCAGCACATGCGCAGTCGCCCGAAGATCCCAGCGAGTTTCCGGCCCTACGTCTCCTACCTGCGCGAGCAAGGCTACTACTGCACGAACAACGCGAAAACAGACTACAACTTCAAAGGAAAGGACGCCGCCATCTGGGACGCTTGCTCGGGAAAAGCCCACTATAAGGACCGGCCCGAAGGAAAGCCCTTCATGGCCGTCTTCAATCTAACCCTCACCCACGAGAGCAACCTGTTCCCGGCCACGGTCAGAAAGAACCGCCAGAACGGTACCATCCCGGAAAAAACCCGCCTCGATCCCGCCGCACTCACCCTCCCACCCCACCAACCGGATCTTCCCGAGTTCCGCAGCGACACCGCCATCTATCACGACTGCCTCAGCGCCATGGATCGCCGGGTCGGCGAGCTTCTCGACGAGCTGAAAGCCAATGGCCTCGCGGAAGACACGATCGTCTTCTATTATTCCGATCACGGCGGCGCGATGGCCCGCGGAAAGCGTTACCTTCAAGACACCGGCACCCGGGTCCCGCTTATCGTGCATTTCCCGGCGAAATGGCAGCACCTCTCCCCCTTTAAACCGGGCTCGGAGGTGCCAGAGCTGGTGAGCTTCGTCGATTTCGCACCCACCCTGCTCTCGCTCTGCGGAATCGAAACCCCGGTCCAGATGCAAGGCCGCGCCTTCCTCGGTGCTCATCGTGCCCCGGCAAAGCCCGAAGTCTTCCTCTTCGGAGACCGCTTCGACGGCACTCCGGGAATGCGCCGGGCGATCACCGACGGTCGCTATAAATACATCCGCTGCTTCACCCCCGATCTGCCGGGTGCCCCGTACAGCAGCTACGCCCTCGGCCAGCCTTCATGGAAAGCCTGGCAAAAGGCTTGGCAGGACGGAAAGCTGGAGGGCGATTTCAAGAAGATCTGGGAACCGGGCCAACCCGTGGAACAGCTCTTCGACACTCAATCGGACCCTTGGGAGATCAAGAATCTCGCCGACCAACCGGAGCATGGAGAGCGCCTCGCGACCCTGCGCGGTCGCCTGAAAGCACTCATGATCGAAACCCGCGATACCAGTGTGATCCCCGAAACCCTCTGGCCGGAGCTCATAAAAGACGGTACTATCTTCGATTTCGTCCGAGCCCCCGGCTTCGACCACCGCAAGCTCGTGGAGCTCGCCTTCGAGGCCACCACCCCGGCTCAGAACCTCTCTCCCGGCATGACTGCGGCCTTGGAATCCGGATCACCCGCCGAGCGGCATTGGGCGGAAACCGCAAAACACCTCCAAAAAGCCGATCCCTAACGGATTCGGGGCGCACGAGCCCTACGCGGGCTGTCCAAGAAAGGATTTGGTAGCAGAGGGCGGATTTGAACCGCCGACCAAAGGCTTATGAGTCCTCTGCTCTACCCCTGAGCTACTCTGCCGTTACCAAATTCACCGCCCTTGCGGGCGGGGCGAAGGCAGTAGCGTCGCCGGACGATTCTGTCCATTGAAAAATCGTTCCCTTGCAGCGCGGATTTCCCGTGGCACCCTCCTGCTTCATGAATCCTCTGCGCGCTCTTTCCGCCGTTGCCGGTCTTCTCGCCCTCCCTTTCGCGGCCATGGCCGCGGAGCCAATCGACACCGGAGCCTCTATTCCCGTGATCACCGCAAAGGATCAGGACGGTAGCGACGTCAAACTCGCCGAAGCCGGGAAAGACGGCTTCACCCTCGTTTATTTCTATCCGAAGGCCGATACCCCGGGCTGCACCAAGCAGGCCTGCTCGCTCCGCGACTCCTACGAAAAGCTCACCGAACAAAAGGTGAAGGTCTACGGGGTCAGCATGGACACCGTGGAAGCCCAAAAAGCCTTCAAGGAGAAGTACAAGCTCCCCTTCACCCTCCTCTCCGACAAGGAAGGCAAGGTCGCCGATGCCTTCGGAGTGCCTCACGTGGGCGGTGTGGCCAAGCGCCAAGCCTTCCTCTTCAAAGAGGGCAAGCTCGTCTGGCGTGACCTCACGGCCTCCACCGACGAACAAGCGGCGGACGTGCTGAAGGAACTGGAGAAGTAAGGAATTTCCCCGACTTCCGGCCATTGCACCCGCAATAGCGCCTGAAATTCAGCATTCGACATTTCCCGCCCCTCCCCCATGGTGCCGGGGCTTTCACGTCCCATGCTGTTTCGTAGCCTTTGCCGCCACGCCGAGATCGGCGCGAATTCTTACCTTCTGGATACCGGCAACGCTCGCGTAGTCCTCGATGCCGGTCTTCACCCGAAGCATGACGGCCTGGAAGGCATCCCGCGGTACGATCTGCTGGAGGAAGGCTCGGTTGATTCCGTGGTCGTGACCCACGCCCACCTCGACCACATCGGCTCCCTCCCCGTCCTGCTGCGCCGTCAACCGCAGGCAAAAGCCTTCTTTTCCCCGGCCGCGGCCGAGCTTGCCACCGCGATGCTTCACAATTCCGTGAACGTCATGCAGGCCAAGCGCACGGAGCTCGGCATCACCGAGTATCCCCTTTTCACCCACCGGGACATCGATGAAATCGAGCGCTCCTTCGAGACCCGGAATCTCGAGCGCCCCTTCGATCTCGATCCGGAAGGCCATATCCGCGCCACTTTCCACGATGCCGGCCATGTCCTCGGCTCCACCGGCATCACCATGCAGTGCAATGGTCACCGGGTGATGTACACCGGAGACGTGAATTTCGAGGACTCTACCCTGATCAAGGGCGCGATTTTCCCGGAAGAGCACGTCGATGCCCTGATTATCGAGACCACCCGCGGCGATAGCGCGCGCCGCCCGGACTACACCCGTGAGGATGAGGAAGCCCGCCTCGCCGAGGCTATCGCCCGCACCTTGGACCGCCGGGGCTCCGTCCTGATTCCGGTTTTCGCCATGGGGAAGACCCAGGAGATCCTCACGATGCTCCACCGCTTCAAAAAGCGTGGTCTGATCTCCCGGAAAACCCCCATCTACATCGGCGGCCTGAGCACGAAGATGACCGTCATCTACGATAAGTTCGCAAAGGGCCGCACCCGCCGCAGCGACGAAAGCTTCCGCATCTTGGAGGACATGGAGTTGGAGGCCGGAACCCGTAAGCGAAAGGGTCCCATGCCCCTCCAGCCCGGCGCCATCTACTGCCTCTCCAGCGGCATGATGAGCGAGAATACCGTCTCGAACGAATTCGCCCGCGCCGGTTTCCTCGAAAACGCCAAGAACTCCCTCTTCTTCGTCGGCTACGCCGACCCCGATTCTCCAGCCGGCCAGATCCGTGCCGGTGCTCAGGGCGAAAAGATCCTGCTCGATCCCAAGCATCCCGCCGTGCCCCGTCGTTGTGAGATGGAGGTCTTCGACTTCAGCGGCCATGCCACCCGCGAGACGCTCCTCGAATACATCATGAAGGTCCGCCCAAAGAAGGCCTTCCTGGTGCACGGCGACCCGAAGGCCAGCGCATGGTTCGCAGCACAGCTCAGGGAGAAGCTGCCGTCGACCGAAGCCATTATCCCGGAGCCCGGTAAGGACTACGAGATAGGCTGAAGAGAGGGAGCCGGGAATTCAGCTTTTCCGGATCCAGCGCCGCAGTTGGGACGGACGCTCCTTGTCCTTGGAGGGACATGAAGTGGCGCTCTCGGAACGGTCGGCAGATCCGTGGGCAGATGGCTCCTGCGGTTTCGCACGACCACCGGGCCTGGGCCCGTCGAGGTCGCCGAACCACGCAAGGCAGATGCGACGTTTCATTTTTTTGGGGGGGAGGGAGGTTGAGGGAAGCAGATTAGATAGTTCCCCCACCCGAATCAAGTACGCGATGCCGTATGGGAGTTGCTCCCATCGACCGAGCCACCGGCTGCCTCTCCCTACTCTCCAATCAGATCCGCGAGCCTCAGCTTGGCGATCTGGTGGATCTGCCGCAGGGCCTCGGAAATCTCGGCGTTGACCTGATTTCCCAAGCGCTGCTCGAAGGCACTCAAGATCCCGGACCGGTCGGCCATCCGGACGCAGATCACGAAAGGAAAACCAAACCGCTCGCGATACCGGTCATTAAGATTGCTGAAGCGTTCATACTCCTCATCCGAAAGCCGGTCCAGACCAAGTCCGGCCTGCTCACGGGTGGAGGATTCGCTCAGCTGCCCGGCGCGCGCCAGTTTCCCGGCGAGGTCGGGATGCGCCCGGATCAGCGCCAGTTTCTCCTCGTCGGTCCCGGTTTCGACCGCCATCCGCATCGCGGAGGCGATCGCGGCGCGGTCTTGGAACGGCCTTTGCTCAGCCACTTTCCAAGCAACCCATTCCGAATGCTCGTAGATCGCTCCGAGGCTGGCCACGAAGCCATCTTTCTCCATCGCATTCAGATCCGCTGTCGATAGCCTATCCATCAATCGTCTAATTCCCAATAACTGCTGCCCGTGGCAACGCTCGAATCCAACCGGTACGGAAAGTTCCGCGTCAGGGTGATGAAAGTCATCCGGCACGACGAAACCCACCACGATGTTTGCGAGATCGAGGCGGACGTGCTCCTGCAGGGGGAACTGGATGGCTCCTACCTCAGCGAGGACAACCGCTCGATCATCCCCACGGATACGGTAAAAAATACGGTACACTTTCTCGCCCACGATCAGCTCGGCACCTGCCGCACCAGCTTCGCCCAGGTGATCGGGAAGCACTTCTTGGAAACATATCCCCACCTCGCCGGCGCGGAGATCGAGCTGCGCGAGCGGAAATGGGACCGCCTGAGCATCGATGGCACGCCGCATCCCCACGCCTTCGCCCACTCTGCCAACGGTGAGTTCTTCTCGCGTGGCAGCTTCTCCCGTGGCCAGGCACCGGTCCTATCGTCCGGCATCCGGGGGCATCTGATAATGAAGACCACCCAATCCGGCTTCGAAGGCTACAATATCTGCGAGTTCACCACCCTGCCGCCAACCAGTGACCGCGTCTTCGCCACCCGCTTGGGCGCGGAGTGGTCCTTTGATTCCACCGCCACCGATTACTGCAGCGCGGATGCCGCCATCCTCACCGCCGCCCACGAGGTCTTCGCCAACACCTACAGCCCCTCGGTCCAACGCACCCTCTTCGAGATTGGCGAACTCGCCCTTGCACGTGTGCCCCACATTTCCCGCATCGAACTGAAAATGCCGAACGTCCACTTCCTAAGCCTCGACCTCACCAAGCTCAGCCGCCCGAACCAGAACGCAGTGCTCCTACCCACCGATGAACCCCACGGCGAAATCGAAGCCGTGATCACGCGCTAGTCACGCGCCAGCGCCCGGGAGCGCGGAGCCTCCGGCTCGCAGAATGGTCCCTCCCGACACGCCGTCCATCGACCCTCAAATCACCCCTTGGTCACGAATCCCCCGCTCATCATCCTTCAGCACGCTTCGACTGATGATCGGTGACCGCACCTTTCCCCGATGAATCCCTGGCAAGAGATCACCCGCTGCATGGAAATCGGCACCGAACTCGTCGTCGTCACCGTCGCTGCCGCACGTGGCAGCGTTCCCGGCGAGACAGGCGCCAAGATGCTCGTGAGCCGCGAGGGACTTCTCTCCGGCACGGTAGGCGGTGGCCGCATCGAAGCCCGCGCTTTGGAAGAAGCGGGGCAACTACTAGATTCATCGGAGGCCACCAGGCTCCACTGCTGGAATCTCCAGCAAGACATCGGCATGACCTGCGGCGGCGAGATGACCCTGCTCTTCGAACGCATCGCCGCCAAGCCACCCTGGCACATCGCCATCTTCGGCGCCGGTCATATCGTCCAAGCCCTTGTTCCGGTGCTCGCATCCCTTTCCTGCCAGATCGATGTCGTCGATACACGGCGGGACTGGCTCCAACGCCTTCCTTCCTCCGCCAATATCACAACACATCACCTCGCCACTTTCGAGGCCGGCGCCTCCCTGCTCAACGAATGCTCCTTCGTGCTCTCCATCACAAAGGGCCACGGCAGCGACGTTCCCGTTCTAAGGGAAGTCCTCACCCTCTTCCCAGGCATTCCCTTCCTTGGCGTCATCGGCAGCGCCTCGAAGCGCGCGGCTCTCCTGCGGGATCTTCGCGAAGCGGGCATCAACGAGTCGCTACTGGAAAAAATCACCTGTCCCCTCGGCCTTCCCATCGGCGATAACGACCCCCATGAGATCGCCATCAGTGTCGCGGCGCAGCTTCTCGAAAGGCGGGACAGGCGCTGAATCGCTTTTTGATTGAGCGGTTGTTGTACACCGCCTCGCAACCCCGCTATCTCACACCCTTCCTGAACTTCCGCTGCCCTCGATTCGTTGCTTGGAGTCTCTGTGCAGCCTCAAGGTCCTCTTTTAGTTCTTTTGGAAGGGCGTGTTGCAGATTCTTGAGCTCCACTTGAAAATGCGTCGCCGCCTTGGCAAACCAAGAGCCGCCTTTAAGATGACCTTCAAGCTTCGTATTCGCATAACAGAAAACCGCTCTCCGCTCGGGATCTTCTGCTTTCAACATTGCTAGCTTCAGAATATCGCGCGCCACTTTCTTCTTCTGACCATCGAGAAGAGACCCTTGTCGGCAGAAAACCTCGACTATGGTTAAACCATCATCCGACAAGCCGTCGACACTCACGTGCGATCCATCTGACAGAATGATTTTCCCAGGTTTCAAGTCGCCATACTCTTCCCTTAGAAGCAGGCGAATCGGCTCTTCCGCTGCTAGTTGAATCCCGCTAATGGCGGTGTGATCTTTTCTCATCGCTTCCAAAGACATGATTGGGACCTTACCTCGGTCAAGACGACATCTGGAATATGAATGGACCACCGTTATCGCGCATTGTGTCTGTTTCCCCTGTCATCTCGGCATCCTCCGGCACGGCATGTCGAATCTCGACCATCTGATGCTCTCGCCTCAGAACTAACACTCCGGGCTACCACGACCATCCAAATTCCCCTAGCCATCGCTTGCAGAAAGAAACCCCGAAAATCATGAAGGCGATCATCCGGCAGGCCACGCCACAAGACGCGGAGGAGATCCAGGCGATCTACGAACCGGTCGTGCAGGATAGCGTCATCTCCTTCGAAATCGATCCGCCTTCGGCGCAAGAGATCCGGAAGCGCATGGCCGCCATTCAGCAACGATTCCCTTGGCTGGTCTGCGAGATCGACGGGAAAGTTGCTGGCTACGTCTATGCCTCTCCCCACCATGAACGCGCCGCCTACCGGTGGTCCTCGAATGTCTCCGTCTATATTCACCAAGACTATCACCGCCGCGGCATCGGCCGCGCACTCTACACCTCGCTGTTCGCTTTGCTAAAGCTTCAAGGTTTCTACAATCTCTATGCGGGCGTCACCCTACCGAACGAAGGCAGCGTCGGCCTCCACGAATCGATGGGCTTCGAGCCCGTCGGCACCTACCGGAACGTCGGCCACAAGTTCGGAGCCTGGCATGATGTGGGGTGGTGGGCCCTCACGCTTCGACCACACGATGCCCAGCCCGCTGCTCCTTTCCCGGCACCGTCGCTCCAAGGCAGCATGGAATGGCAAGCCGCCATCGACGAAGGAAGGGCACACCTCGCCCCCGCGGGGCTATAGTCCACTCGCGGACCTGACGCTATCCTCCTGCCTCAATCGATCGAAGTAGCGTCGATAGCAGCGGATGTAATTTGTATCGATCTGGCAGCAGGTAATCCGATCCATCACTACCCAAGGCAACGGCTCCTCAACGACGCCGGTACTTGTGAAATGGCGGATCTCTACGGCATCGGCATCCATGCCGGCGACCGAACCGATCCAGAAACCCGGATCGTCTTCCGATTCTTCCGCAAGAATAATGATCTCGTCGTCCTCGCGCGTCTGCAGGAAGGATTCAAAGGAGGCGATCGGAACCCTGAAACCAAATTCAATCTGATCAAAGACACCCTCGACTTCGAGCAGCTCTTTCTGAAAGCGATCCGCGGGATCACACCTGACCTCGGAAAGATCGCAGCGCCTCAAGATCTTGTACCCGTCCAGACGAAAGTCGTAGACGTATTGGATGAGGACAAGGCTTTCAGAACAATCGAGCACGACCCCTTGCATCCCGTTTCTATCGACGCTTTCCCTTCGGATGCTTACGAGGTCGCGATTCTTGATATGGGCTCGCAAGAGCCTTGTGGAGATAGCCATGGATGGGATTTTGAAAGTTAACGCTGAAACTACCCCTTCGTCGACACCGACTCTTTCTCCACCGCTCATGCAACCTCTTCCACGGAGAGATCGACCTCCTTCTCCACCTCCCCTAGGTCGGACTTTCTGATGCTGAGACAAATTTCCACGAACCGCGCCTTGGACACCTACCTCTCCCGAAGATCCGCAATTGAGCGTAGGGACAACTTCACTGCCTCCCCAGTGCAAGGGGACCCCAGATCAAAATCCCCTTTCCGTCCGAAGGCCGACACCGCATCACGCATCGCCTCCCGCACCGAGATCGCCAGCATCAACGGCGGCTCTCCCACCGCCTTGCTGCCATGAATCGTGCGCTCTTGGCTCGCATTCTTGAGCAGCGAGACACGGAAATCCTCCGGCACATCGCTGACCGTGGGAATGGCATAAGAGCTCGCGCTATGGGAAAGCAGCACGCCCTTCTCATTCCACTTCAGTTCTTCTCGCGTAAGCCAGCCCATCCCTTGCACGAAGCCACCCTCGATCTGTCCGCGATCCACCGCGGCATTCAGGGAGTCACCCACATCATGCAGGATATCCACCCGCTTGACCTTGTTCATGCCGGTGAAGCCATCGATCTCCACCTCGCTCACCGCCGCACCACAGGCATAATAGTGGAAAGGCTTCCCCTTCCCTACCTTCCAATCCCACTTCAAATCGGGCGTGGCATAGAAGCCGGCCGCCGAAAGCTGGACACGCCTTTGATACGCAAGCATCGCCAAGTCCGCGAAGCCGATGGAACCGCCAGAACCCTGCGCTGATCCCTCGGAGAAGCGGATCTCTTCCGGCCCACAACCGATCTTCTCCGCGGCAAGCGGTGCCAAGCGTTCGCGGATCTGCCGGCAAGCATCCGCCACCGCCATCCCATTGAGATCGGATCCCGAACTCGCCGCCGTGGCAGAGGTGTTCGGAACCTTGTCGGTCCGCGTGTGCATCAGACGGATACTCGCCGCAGGGAGACCGAGCTCGCGCATCGCGATGCCCAGGATCTTCGTATGCAGGCCCTGCCCCATCTCGGTGCCGCCATGGTTCACCTGCACCGAGCCATCTGCATAGACCAGAACGAGAGCACCCGCCTGGTTGTAGTGAGTCAGCGTAAAGCTGATGCCAAACTTCACCGGCGTGATCGCAAGGCCTCGCTTGCGATGCGGGTGAGCTTCATTCCAGGCATCTACCTCCCTCCTTCGCACGGCAAACTCTGAAGTCTCCAGTAGCTCATCCCAGATCCGGCAGATCCGATTGTCACCGATCTCCGCCCCGTAGTGGGTCGTATTCGCCTCGCCCCTACCATGATAGAGATTCTTCCGTCGCACTTCCTCAGGAGGCATTCCCAGCCTCAAGGCAATGCGTCCCACGATCTCCTCGATGACCAGCATGCCTTGCGGCCCGCCAAACCCTCGGAAGGCGGTATTCGAAGCGATATTCGTCTTCGCGACCCGGCCCTCGAAATGAACGTTGGGGATGTAGTAGGCGTTATCGAGATGGAACAAGGCCCGATCCGTCACTGGCAGTGAGAGATCGAGTGACCATCCGCCATCGGAGAAGAGTCTTACCTCCGCGGCCTGAAGCATGCCGTCCTCACCATAGCCCACCCGGTACTTCGCCAGGAAAGGATGACGTTTGCCCGTTGAGACCATGTCTTCGTCCCGATCCAGCTGCCAGCGGACCGTCCTGCCCGTCTTCAGCGCCGCTACGGCACACAGCGCGGCAATCGCATTCCCCTGGGTCTCCTTTCCTCCGAATCCCCCGCCCATCCGTGGAGACTCGACCACCACCTGATGACGATGCATGCCCAGTGCCTCCGCAATAATCGTCTGGATCTCGGAAGGATGCTGCGTGGAACTGGAAACATACATGCCTCCTTCCCCGTCCGCCTCCGCCCAGGCAGCATGTGTCTCTAGATAAAAGTGCTCCTGCCCGCCAAAGGAAAACTCGCCTTCCAGAACCTGTGGCGACCTCGCCAAGGACTCTCCCACGTCGCCGCGCGACAGCACATGCGGGTCCGTGTGAAAGGAGTCCGCTTCAATGGCCGCCTTTACCCCGAGGATCGGCGGAAGCTCTTCAATCTCGATCTCCACCTTTGCCGCCGCGATCCGGCAAGCCTCCAGGGACTTGCCAACCACCAAAGCCAGCGCCTGGCCGTGAAAGAGGATCTCATGCTCCGCCAGCAGCGGCTCATCATGCCGCGAGGGACCGCTGTTGTTCGCTCCGGGAATATCCCCGGCCAGCAGGACCGCCACGACACCCGGCGATTTCCTCACTGCGGAAACATCCAGCTTCCGCAAGCTCCCGCGCGCCACCGTCGAACGGATGGCCCACACCTCCAGCATCGGTCGGCCCAGCGCGGTGTCATGCACATAGCGCGCTGAACCAGTCACATGTCCACGCGCGCTCTCATGCACCATCCCGCCGCCACCATCAAAATGTGCAGCCGGCACTCGAGTCTCCGTTACTTCATCCGCAACGAATTTCTCAAACAACCCGCGTATCACCGCGCACCGGTAGTCCGCACTTCCTCGCACATCGCTCAGTGGCGTGAACGACCTCTCCAAAAAATCCAGCACCGCCTCGTCTATCAGCAGCGGCCTGCCGATCAGCGCCTCCTCCACTGCCATCGCCCGCATCGGCCTCTCCGCCACGCCACCAAAGGCCAGCCGGGCCTCCTTGACGATCCCAGTCTCGTCCTGCACCACGCGGAATCCCGCCGCGACGATCGAGATATCCATCTCACAACGCTTCGAGACCTTGTAGAAGGCAACCCTACCTTTGGGACTCCTCGGAATCCGGATCGCACGGATCAATTCCTCCGCCCTCAGCACGGTCTTCCTGTAGCCCGTGAAAAACTCCGCGATCGGCACCTCGCGCTCGCCATCCGCGGAAACGAGCACCATCACCGCATCCAGCGCTAGCAGGATCGGCGCGCTATCCCCGATCGGCGATGCCGTGGCCAAGTTCCCGCCCAGCGTCGCACGATGCCGGATCTGCCGGGAGCCAAACCAACGAAACATTTCATCCAGCGCTGGATACTCTCCGCCGAGGGCATCCTGGATATCCGTCAGCCGCGCCGCGCCGCCGATCTCCCAAGCATCTTCATACCGCCGGATCACCGCCAACTCCCGCACTCCATCCAGCGCGATCATCACGGTGGGTCGAGCATGACGCTTGTTTACCAGCACCGCGACCTCCGTAGCACCCGCCACAAAAACCGCATCCGGATGCTGCTTCTTGAAAGCGAGTGCATCGGCAATCCGCGCCGGCCTCAGAAAAACTCCACCGTCCACATGGCTGCTCGCCGCAGGCGCAGGAATCTCACCCGCCTTCATCCAGTCATCCCACTCATCGCGCGTCTCGTGTTTCTCGAGCGAACGCTTCATCGCCTCATGAATCGGACGATACCCTGTGCATCGGCACAGGTTCCCGCAAAGCCGGTCAGCGATCGCCGCATCACCCGGAGCCTCCGGTGCGTGCCACGCTTCCGTCATCGAGGCAATAAAGCCCGGCGTGCAATAACCACACTGCGACCCATGGCATGAAATCATCGCCTCCTGTACCGGATGCAAGTTCTCACCCTTTGCGATTCCCTCCACCGTCCGGATCTCGCGGCCCGCAAACACATGCACGAAAGCCAGGCACGAGTTCACCGCACGCAGCTTCCCATCCGGCTCCACCAGCAACACCGAGCAGGCCCCGCAGTCCCCCTCATTGCAACCGCACTTCGTTCCCGTGCGACCGCTTCGTCTCAGAAAATCCAGCACCGTCTCGTGCAGCGGCACCGCGCTCACATCGAGTGCCTCGCCATTCACGCGCAGGATCGCAGGACTCGTCATTGCAGGCTCAATTCCTTCAAGCACTCCTTCAAAACCTCCACCCCCTTCGCAATCGCCTCCGGCGAGCTATATTCGTCCGGCCGATGGCTATAGCCCTTGAAGCACGGGATGAAGATCATCGCCGTCGGACAAACCCGCGCCATGAAAAGCGAATCATGATAAGCCCGGCTCACCATCCGGCTCGTGGAAAACCCGGCAGCCACTGCTTTCGCCTCCACCATTTTCACCAATCCCGGATCACAAAGCGCAGGCGGATCCTGATTGAGCACTTGCCACTCAATCTTCACGCCGCGACGCCTGCACAGCGCATGCGTTCCGTCACCGATCCGCGCCAGCGCACGATCCCGCGCCTCGCGATCGGTATCGCGGAAGTCCACCTCCAGCTTCACATCGCAGGGGATGCTATTGATCGCGCCGGGCCTCACTTCCACCACACCTACGGTACCTACCGTATCAGAACTGCCACTCTCCAGCGCCGCCTTCTCCACCAGCAGCGCGATCTCCGCCGCCGCCATGAAAGCATCCTGACGCTCCCGCATCAGCACCGCACCCGCATGACCGCCCGCACCCTTCAGCAGGAGCCGGAAAGCCGATGGTGCCGCAATCTTCTCCACGATCCCGATATCGATCTGCTTCTCCTCAAGCATCGGGCCCTGCTCAATGTGCAGCTCCACGAACGCCCGATACGCGCCCGTCGAAAGCTTCACCGCACCCAAATTCCCGCGACATCCCGCAGCCTCCCGCAGCTCATCCAGCGAACGCCCCTCCGCATCGCGCAAGGCACCCGCCTCTTCCGGCGAAGTCGTCCCCGCCATCAAGCGGCTACCCAGACAACCGATCCCGAAACGCGTCGGCTCCTCCGAAGTGAACATGATCAGCTCGATCCCCCGCTTCGGCACGTGCCCCGCTTCCTTCAACTGACGCATCGCCTCCAGGCCACCCAGCACACCCACCACGCCGTCATACTTCCCTGCATTCGGGATCGCATCCGTATGCGATCCGGTCGCAACTGCAGGCAGACAGGGCTCGCTGCCTTCCCAGCACACGAAAAGATTCCCCACCGGATCCTTCCGCACGCGGAAGCCCGCGTCCTTCGCCCGCGCCGTCAACCACTCGCGGGCCCTCAAATCCTCCGCCGAGAAAAGCACCCGCGTCACCGCCGGCGCAGGATGCGCGGAGATCGCGGCAAGCTCCTCGATCTCACGATCGAGCCGGCTAAGGGAGACGGTGGACATCCTTGTAGTAGAGATAGCTGGCAGGCTCGTCCCCCATTGCGACGAACCACTGCGGGCAATACGGCGCCATCCAGATCGCATCACCCTCCTTCACGGGAAAATACTGCTCGTCCAGCCGGTAAACGCCCTGCCCGGAAAGCATCAGCAGACCGTGTTCCATCACGTGCGTCTCCACAAAGGGCAGCGTCGCTCCGGGCTGATACGTGAAAATATTCATCGCCAGGTCATAGCGCGAATCGATCGGCAGCAGCGTCTGCAGCATCGCCTTCTCATTGCCGAGAAATGGCTCGGCCGGAATGTCCGCGATATGCCCGTGCACCGCCGGTGGCGCCTCGATGTTGTCCACCGGCTCGAACATCTTGCGAAAGATCGTCAGACGCGTGCCTTCCGTGCCATGCAGCGCCAGCACGTTCTCGGACGGCACGAAAAGGAAGCCACCATCCGCCAGCGTCACATCGCCATCATCCCACACTGCGCGCACATCTCCCGCCTCCACGTAGATCGCGTGCTCATGCTCATCTGCGGGAAACCACGCCGTGCCACCTTCCGCCTCATAGACCACCAGCATCTGGCTCATCTCCGCCCCCATCGCCGGGGAAATCAGGACGTAAGCCGTCGCACCCTCCCAACCGGGAAAGGCACTCGGCACGTGGCCGTCCGGAGTGATCAAGGCATGGCGGAGGGCGACGCGGGTGCGGGTATTGCCGAAAAGCGGAGTCATGTGTCGGGTGTCAAAAGCTGGCCGTGCGTCGCGGGGGATACCGGGTTCCCCCGGAGCCAGGTGGCCTCCACCCGCCACGCGCTGCGCATCCCCACATACGGGGAAATCGGATGACGGGCCAGCAGGTCTTTTTCCTCGATCACATGAGGGTCCAGCCTCAGCAGGCAAAAGTCCGCATCCAGCCCCGGAGCGATCGCACCCTTCCGCGAGGAAAGCCCGAAGCGGCCCGCCGGCTTCGCCGCACACATCAGCGCCAGCTGCTCCCAGTTTGTCACTCCCAGCGCCCGCTCCAGCAACAGCGGAAAACCATGCTGGCACCCCGCAATCCCGCCCCACATCGAAAAAACATCATCGCCCTCCTTCAGCTCCGGCGGCGATGGCGAGTGATCGGACCCGATCGTATCGATATCCCCCGCCACCAAGGCCCGCCACAAGCCATCCACGGACCCCGCTTCGCGCAGGGGCGGTGCGCACTTCGCCGCAGGGCCGATCCGGATCGCCGCCTCCGTGTCCAGCAGCAGGTAGTGGGGACAGGTCTCCGCCGTCACGTTGATCCCCGCCTTCTTTGCGGAGGAAACCAGCGCCACCCCTTGCGCCGTGCTGATGTGCACGATGTGCAGCGCGCAGCCCGTGTCCTTCGCGCATTGGATCGCCATCTCGATCGCCGCGAGCTCCGCAGCCACCGGCCGCGATCTCAGCCAATCCGCCATGCTCCCCGGGCTGGGCGGCGGATACACCTTCTGGTGCGCCGTGATCGCCGCAGGACTTTCCGCATGCACCGCCACCGGCAGGCCAAATTCCGCTGCCACATGCATGCCCATCCGCAGCGTGTGCTCACCCGCGGCCGCAAATTCATCCAGCCCGCTCGGACACATGAAGGCCTTGAAACCCACCACACCCGCCCGCGCCATGTGCGGCAAATGCGGCAGCGATCCCGGCGTCAATCCGCCCCACAGCGCGAAGTCCAGCCGGCTATTCGCCTCACCCGCCCGCCGCTTCGCCTCAAACGCCACCACATCCAGCACCGGCGGCGTCGAGTTCAACGGCATATCGATGAATGTCGTCCCGCCTCCCGCAGCCAGCGCCGTCGATCCCGTCGCGAAGCCCTCCCACTCCGTCCGCCCCGGCTCGTTGAAGTGCACGTGCGCATCCACTAGCCCGGGAAACATCACCTTCCCGCTCACATCGATCTCCACCGCCGCGCTCCCCCTCAGGTCCGGCGCCATGTCCGCGAAGATCTCCCCGGAAATCCCCACATCCATCGTCTGCAGGCCGGTAGCCGTAACCACCGAAGCCCGGCGGAGGATCGTGTCGAAGTGGCTCATGGGGAGGTAGAAAAAGACAAAGTGCCGGGTCATCCGGCATCGATGCCGACAATGGAAAATGTGACGCGGAAAGTGAAAGTGATAAATACCAGCCACCCCTCGGAAAGCAGCGATCCGGCCATCATTCGGTGCCCCCTAAAAATGCTGACCTCTCCCAGCTCCCCTTCTTTCGATAGTCACTCGGCACTCTGCCTTTCCTCCCCGCTCACCCTTCGTCCAGCCCAAGCAGGAAATCCACCAGCACCCTCAATGCCACCCCGATATCCTCCGGCGAGGCATACTCGTCCGGATGATGGCTCAGCCCGTCCCGGCAACGCACGAAGAGCATCCCGATCGGCATCGCCTTCGACATCATCACGCCGTCATGCCCGGCCCCGCTCGTCAGCATCAGCGGCGTCCCCGTATACGGCTTCGCCGCCTCCTGCAGCCGCTTCGTCAGCGCCTCGTCACAGGCCACCGCCCCCGTCTCCTGCACCACCTCGCTCACCAGCTCCAATTGCCGCTCCTCCGCGATTCCCGCGTAGCTTCCTAGCAACTCCGCCAGCAAACGCTCCCGCTCCCCATCCGCCGGATGCCGGAAGTCCAGGGTAAAGCTCACCTCCCCCGGGATCGCATTCGATGCCCCCGGCTTCACCTCCAGCTTCCCCACCGTCGCCAAGAGATTCGGCTGCTCCCGCGCGATCCGCTCCGTCGCCAGGATACACTCCGCCGCCCCCGCCAGCGCATCCTTCCGGATCTCCATCGGCGTCGTCCCCGCATGATCCGCCTGACCGTTCAAAGTGATCAAAAGCCGGCTCTGCCCGCTGATCCCCGAAACCACGCACACCGGCTCCCTCCACACCTCCAGCACCCGCCCCTGCTCGATGTGCACCTCCACATACCCCAGCGCATCGCCGGGAGCATAATGAAATGACGAACTCGCCAGCGACACCGCAGACCCCGCCTCAGAGCCATCCCTCCCACGCTCCTGCCTCTCACTGATCACTGCTGACTGATCACTCGGCACTCTGCCTTTCTCGAGCGCCTCCCTCACACTCACCCCCTTCGCATCCCTCAAATTCAGCACCCCCTCCGTCAGCTCCCCCACACAAGCCCGGCTCCCCAGATACGTCGCATGAAAGCGCACCCCCTCTTCATCGGAGAAACCCAGCACATGCACCGGAAACGAAAGCGCCCCCGTCACCTCCAGCGCCGCAATCGCGATCAAAACCCCCAGCGGTCCATCATACTTCCCCGCATCGATCACAGTATCCAAATGCGACCCCAGCACCAAAGCCCTCCCATCACCTTCCTCCTCACCCTCTTCTTCCTGCCTCTCACTGAAAACTGAACCCTGAACCCTAGCAAACTCCCCCTGCCTTTCCCGCATCACCCCCCTCACCGTCCCCCCTCGGTCAAACCCCACCTCCATCCCCGCCGCCCTCATCCACTCCCCCACCCGGCGCGCCGCCTCCAGATTCGCCGGGGACAGGAAACCCCGGCTCAAGCCATCACCCGGCGTATCCGTCAACTCACCCAGCTCCTCGATCCGCTCCAGCAGCCGGTCCAAGGCATCCTCAAGCTTCTCATCCACCCCACCATTCAAACCCGAATCCCGCCCCAAATTCAACGCCCGATCTTCCACCTCCACACCAAAGCGACCCGGTCCACAGGGCTTTCCCCTCCGCGCTCCGCAGGAGCGGTCCGCATAAAATGTAGCGTCGCTCGATGAGCGTCGGAAACTCGCGGCACCGGCCGCATCGAGAGATTCCCCCAAGATCACTCTCGGCCAAAGCCGCGACACGCCCTCTTCGTCCCCCTCATCCCTCCTGACTTTCACTGATCACTGATCACTCGGCACTCCGCCTTTTCCTCTTCCTCTCCGCTCCTAGCTCTCCGTTCTCCGCTTCCCTCAACTCCCCCGATACGTCGAATACGCGTACGGTGAGCAAACCAGCGGCACGTGATACGACTGCCCCGCCTCCACCCGGAAGCGCACGGGAACCACGTCCAAAAAGGGTGAGTCCACCCCCAACTCCCTGAAGTAGGCCCCCGCGTGGAAATGCAGCTCGTAGGTTCCCGGCACCAGCGCGTCTCCCTTCAGCAGTGCCTCACCACTACGCCCGTCCGCATTGGTCACGATCGAAACCACAGCCGCCCCATCTTTCAGAAGATCCACTCGCATGCCCTCCGCGGGCCGGCCATGGGCGGTATCGAGGACGTGGGTGGTAAGCTTCCCCATCGGTCCAACATCAGCAGAACCCGTCCCGTGGAGCAAGCGCAGGGAAGGAGGGCACTCTTGTCTGCCGGGTTGAGCCTCGGTCGCGTCCTCCAACCCGTATTGTCTCAAAGGTTGGCCCAAACAGCAAAACCTCACTCAGTGATTGACTCCGGGGTTCACTTGAGAAGCCCAAGAAGTGCTGATGCCGAACTCCCGACTATCGTAGTAGTCAAAGGATGGGAAAGAAATCTTTCTAACCTGCTTTTGACTTCTTTCTTTTCATCGTCGGTCGCTTCCGAAGCTTGGATACGTTCTATCAGAGTTTGAATGGAGCTGGAAATCGACTGGGAATTGTGGTCACCAATTTGAAAACCGGTTGAGCCCGAAATATTGATCGTCCGGGCGACGGAAAATTGAAGAGGGACGGGCGAGTCAATTCCCTTTGTCTCAACAGCGTTGATGCCGAATGCGGTCAATTCAATTTGGGCTCCCCTTGTGAGATACCCCCCCAATTGGGAAGGAACGCTATATTCCTCCCATCAAAGCATTCCCGCCTCTACAAGCTGTTTACAAATTCTGAAAAATTCATCATCAGGCGCTTCCTTTAGCACCGGAGAAATTCCGTCCTTCGGAGTGAAGGGTTTCCGCCGTTGCTCATAGAGGAATTCCAATACTATTGCCCTAGCTTCAGAATCTTTCATGCGGATTTTGGGAGAGGAAGGACGAGAGTTTTATGAAATGAGCAACCCTACTCATTTTGGCCCAGGCGTTACATCCGGGTAAGGCCCCAGAAACCTCTCGCCGTTGAAGTGGATCATGTGCTCCGGGTCTTCAGAGATCCAGACCTCGGATTCCCAAGCGATGCGCGAAACGAAGGACTGCATCGTGCGACGGTTCTCGAAGGCCGTGACAAATACCAACCCTGCTTTGCAGCCTGCAAACAAGTCCTTGAGTTCCTTGCGCCGCTTCCCATCAACCGGCCCGGCGCTTGTAACGGCTTCGATCAGCAGGAGCCAGTTCTTTGCTGTGTAGTGGACGATAACATCCGGGATCTTTGCGGCGGAATCCAAGGTAACTCCCAGCGCTACCAATCCGGCGCTTTCCAAGTGGACGAATTTGTTCTCGGTATCTCCGATGTAGATCACCACGCCACCGGGTGCAAAGATCGGGCAGAAATGTTCGATGACTGCCTTGATGAGTGGGTTCTGGCCGCCCGGAGAGAGCGCCACCTTCGAACCGTCGGGCAGGGTCACTGGAACACGAGCCAAGTTCCGCTTACGGACAATCTCGTGCTTGAGGCTTTCGCGGCTCGCCAAGTACTGCTGCAAGGCAGATTGCCAACCAGGGGTTCCAAACTTGCGAAGCAGAGCGAGGGCTGTCGGCTCAATTTGATACACTGTCCTCCCGCTATTGGTCGGGCGGTTGGGATCATCCGGATTGCGTAGCAACAGTCCTTCTTCAACGAAGAACTTTACGGCATCGTCACGGATGGTTTCGCGGGTGTTTGGAGCGTAGCGGACGCCGTAAGCTGTCGCGACAAAGCCAATGACCGGCGTAATGCCGCGAAGCGGAGCCTGCGCCTCGGCCCACGGAACGTCAGGCTGCAAATCCAGCAAGGCAAGAAGCGTGTAGGCTGCCGTTTCGTTCCGTTGCTTGGGAGCAAATTGCAACTCGGTGAGGACTTCGATGGCTTCCGCAAGCCGCCGCTTTCCGGCTCCTGCCTTTCGGTTGGGTTTATCGGTTGCCATGGAGATGCCGGGAGACGAGTTGGTCGATCTCGTCTTGGGAGAGGTCGAGGGCCTTCATTTCGCTTCCCATCGCTTCCAAAATGTGACGGTCAGGATAGGCAAGTGTCCGGATGTCGGTAGCATTCACTTGGGTATGTCCGCTAAAGCGGCGGAAATACTGGTCCACCATTGTGGAGTTCAGAAAGGCGAACAAACCCCGTGCCAAGCTCCGATCCAAGCCATGGCCGCTTGCATGGAAGTAATTCAGATGATTTTCAATGCCGATCCACTCGGCTTCCACCAGCTCGGGCTCGAAGAGACAGGCAACCACCCGACGACGCTCTTCCTTAGAGGTGAAGCGTTTCGTGAGCAGATAGACTCCCGATGGCACGAGCCAAGGGCGGGTTTCATCATTGTCGACGATGGCATTTGGCTTGCGAGCCTCCGGTTTCGGCCAATTCACTGTTCCGTGGTTGAAGTGGCAGGGATAGAGCAATGGCACCGTTCCGCTTTCGGCTTCCTTCCGCAGGGCCGATTTGAGGCGGAAATCAACCACTCTCCCCGTCGAGACGGTCACGCCCAACGAGGCCAAAGTGGATTTGAGGATACCCATCGCTTCTTTTGCCTCTGCGTGGCCTTCTGCGGAAGGGATGTGAATGAACTTCTCGACATCCTGGGGATGAACGATCTCCACGAAAGGAATGGAAGCTTCAGAGATCACGCCCCCCAACTCTCCGCTACTGCTAGAGACGACCAACTGTCGGGGTTGCTTCCGGCCCTTCACCGCATGGAAAATGATGTTCTCTTGAAGCACGCTGTCCTCGCGGAAGGCTGCCTTCCGAGATTCAAAAACGTGAATCCGACGGAGTTCCATCCCAGCTAGGAAATCTTCGCGGAATGGCCGAAAATAGGGCCCATTGCAGAAGCTCCTCGGCGTAATCCCCACAAGTTGACCACCAGGAACCAACAAGCGCTGGATGAGCGCAATGAATCCGGTGTAGAGGTTGCTGGTTTCGACTCCGACGGAACGCAGTGAGCGCCTCTCGGGTGATCCCGTATTGATCTTGCGATATGGCGGATTCGCAATGGCAGCATCAAATTCCGGAGGCCCTTTCCCGAAAAGATCCCCGGCCAACCGGACCGACATCTCTTGGATGAAATCAGTCGCGTGAATGGTGAAGGTGAAGCGAATGCCCGCCTTTTTGCACCGACGCTGACATTCACGCATGGTTGCCGAAAGGGCGTCTAGAATATGAGGATCAAGCTCGTAAGCCGTAGTTTCGATAGCCCGAACCCCATGATCCTCCTCGCACAGCCTCGAAACAAATGCACTGGTGAGTGCTCCAGCTCCAGCTCCGGCGTCTAAAAGTCGGACTATGCTGGGGAGCGGTCCGAAGATAGAAGCCATGAAGCCAGCCACCGGAGGGGAAGTCAGAAACTGGCCAAGTTCCTCCTTCCTGCTCCTTGGATCGACAGCGATGACCTTCATTCCTTGAGATTGTTCCAACTACCCTAGGCGGATGCTAGGGAACTCGATGACCGTGGTCAATTGAACGCTCCACGAAATTGTCTAATGCCTTGAATCTACTCTCGATCTGATGCGATGCCCGGTCAGCCCCGAGGCTTCGCTACAGATGCCTTAAAGATGCCAGATTTGTTCGACTCTGCCTCCACTTGGGTGTACCCCGGCCGGTGCTTGTAGAAGCGGAAGGATGGCACCTGGGTGGCGTCCCAATTCGCAGGCAGTAACGCAATCAATCGAATGGAACCAAAAATACTCCACGCACATGGACTCCCTCGTGAAATCACTCGGTGGACTGGTGACACCGGAGATCGCCGGCAAGCTGGCGAAGTTCCTCGGCATCGATGCCGGGTTGGTCGATAGGGCGGTGAAAATTCTCAGCGCCCTCGCCGTCGGAAGCATGGCCCGCAAGGTGGCAACGCCCGAAGGGGCCGCCGCCGCGATGCAGGCCCTGCCGCAAAAGGAGGAGCCGGGCCTGATGAGCTCCCTCTTCTCCGCGTTGAAGGGAAACATTCCCACCGAAACCCCGGCGGATAAAATGCACTCGATGTTCGGCTGCGGGGTGAACTCGATGGTCTCCGCCCTGAGCAAGAAGATGGGCTTCGACCTGGCACCGCTGGCCGGGATGTTGACCCCGCTGATGAGCCAGCATCTGGCGAAGGAAGCACGCGACCGGAACCTCGATGCCACCGGCTTCGCCAAGATGCTGCAGCAGGGAAACGATGAGTTCCTCGCCGATCCCTCCAATGCCGGCCTCGCGACCATGGTCCGCAGCGCGATGGAAGTGGGCGATCAGGCGGAAAGCCTCCGCTCCCAATTCACCGAGCACGAGCTGGAGGAAATCCACATCGCGCCCATGGCCGCCTATTGCCTGGTCGCGAAGGCCTCGCCCTCCGGCATCAAGGGCTCCATGGAAGAGATGAAGGCCGCCAACCAAGTCAGCATCGAGCTGCTCAAGGACGTTGCCCCGATTTCCCTCCTCGGCACCCTCTTCGGCGGCGGCCTGACCTCTGCCGAGGCGCAAGAGCTGAAGCGAGAGACGGAACGCGACGAACAACTGCTCCAGACGATCCGCGAAAGCACCTCGCTGATGCGCACCAAGGCACCGGACGAGGCGGAGACCTTCCGCAAGCTCGTCAACGACGTCGCCCGCAAGACAGCCGAAGCCAGCAAGGAAGGCGGCTTCCTCGGCTTCGGAGGCAAGCAAGTCAGCGACAAGGAGAAGATGGCGCTCGAAAAAGTTGCCGCGGCGCTCGTCTAGCGCGCTTCGCGAAATCACAAAATCATTAACCGGTCCGCGCGCCTTGCGTGGATGGGTCTGTAGTTGGCGAGGTCTCACTGGGTGGGCCCTCGCCTTTCAGTGGCTGCTCGCAGGTGGGTCCGCCCGGAACTTTCCCATCCACCTCCCGCGCGCCTCGCACTTCGATTGAGGATTGGAATATCAGTGATTGGTGATTTCCTCCCGAAATGGATTCCCTCGTGAGATCGCTCGGTGATTTGGTAACCGCAGAGAATACCACCAAGCTGGCCAAGTTCCTGCACACCGACGCCGCCTCGGTCGGGAAAGCCGCAAAAGTTCTCATCGCCCTGTCCGTCGCCAGCATGGTCCGGAAAGCGGCGACTCCCACAGGTGCCGCAGCGATGGAATCGCTTCCTCAGGAAGAAGCGCCTGGGATGCTAAAGTCGGTGTTCTCTGCCCTTTGGGGCCAAGCTCCCGATGAGACCCCGGCCGATCAGAGGAAGACCATTTTCGGCAGCGGAGTGAACTCGATGCTAACCGCGCTAACCCAGAGGCTCGGCTTCAATCTGGCACCCTTGGCGGATTCCCTGACCCCGCGGATCGGCGAACTCCTCCTGAGGGCCAGCCGCGATCAAGGGTTGGATGCTTCGGGATTCTTCACCATGCTTCAGCAAGGGCAGCAGGAGTTTCAGAAGGATCCCGCCAATGCCGAAACCATCGCCATCGTTCGGGAAACTCTCGCGATCGGCGACCAGGCCCTGACCCTCCGTGAGCAATTCACCGAAGCCGAACTGGAGGCCATCCATCTCGCACCCCAGGCCGCCTATTGGCTCGTCGCACAGGCCTCCCTCTCCGGGATCCGCGGCACCATCCGCGAGATGAAGGCCGCCAGCCAGGTCGGCATCGACCTCATGAAAACCGTCCCGCCCGTCTCCCTCATGGCCCTCGCTTTCGGCGGTGGCAGCGGCCTCAGCGCCGCGGAGGAAGAAGAACTCCTGGAGGACACCCGCAGCGAGGACGACCTGCTCGACAACATCCGCGCCGCCAGCGCGGTCATCGCCGCCAAGGCCCCGGACGAACTCGAAATTTTCCGCACTCTGATCCGCGAGGTCGCCCAAAAGACCGCCGAAGCCGCCAAGGAAGGCGGCTTCCTCGGCATCGGCGGCGTCCTGGTGAGCGAGAAGGAGAGGGCTGCCATCGCCAAGGTCGAGGCAGCCCTCGCGCCCTGAACTGCCTGTCACGGCGTCCCCATCACCCCTCCCTTCGCAACCAAGGACGACGCCTCAGCCTGTACGCCCCTCAAAGGTAGGGACGAGCGCCCTCGCTCGTCCGCGAGCGGTCCCCTGCATCTCACCCCTCTTCAAGGCATCGGCCCTTCAACGCATCGCATCTTCAGCGCCAAAGGCGCGTCCTATACCTGCCTAGGCCGCAAGACCCGCAATATCGAGGGTTGAACGCACGACCGATCCGCACGGTTCCCAAGCTCCGATTCAAACCCTCGGCGCCCCACCTCCCCGCCCGGCAGAAAGCGGGGACCACAGCACCCGCTTCCGGAGAACCGGCCCTTCCCCTATACATCATCCAAAGCGCCCACACGGCGCGAGAGGGGAGACGACCGCCTGTTATTTTCCCTGTTATAACAGGCGGAACAGGCGCCAACCCGGCACCCCTTTTCACCGCTCTTCGCGCGTGGAGACCACGGAAACCGATCCCCCTTCAGCCCCCTTACACCCACCCTCCCCTAAAACCACTTCCATGAAAATCCGTGGAATCCTTCAAATCCGTTCAATCCGTCCCCATCTGCCCGAAGCCTCAAAAAACGGCCACTTCACCCGGAATCCCACACAGTCAGGACTCTCCAGCCACAACCCGAACTCCCTATCCCAACCCCTTCCACAAAACAAAGCGTCCGCAGGAGCACTAGGCCCATGCGGACGATTTTGGAAACCGGATCAATCGGGGCGGAAGCAGGCCTCCACCTTTCCGATGAGCTTACGCGCGGCGGCGGCGCAGGCAGGCCAGCAGGACGCTCGAGGCACCGAGGAAGAAGGCGGAAGGCTCCGGAACCGCCGGGACGGGGGTGCCATGGGCCGAAACCGTCGGAGAGAAGCCGCCCAGGTCGCTCCAGCTCGTCGGCGAATTCACTCCGCCATTCACGCCGCCAAGGTCTTGGTTCAGGCTGTTCATCTGGGTGGAGGTGGCCACGACGTAGCGGAGTCCGCTCTGGTCGGTGATGCTGATGCCCTTCGTGCCGAGGAAGTTCACCAAGTCACGGAAGTTCACCATGAAGCTGAGGTAGTAGTCCGGATCGCCCGTGGTGCTCGTCGTCGCGTCGTTCGTGGTTCCACCGTCGGTGGTGTAGTCGACCGGACGGTAGTTATAATTCGACGAATCGATCGAGTAGCTCTTGTAGGCAGTGCTGGCGACCGACGTGGTGGCCGGCGAGGTATTCAGGTCCGTGCCCGGGGCATAGATGCCAAGCGTGCTCGAGCTGCCCTGCATCCCGAGGCCGATGAAGGCATCAAGCACAGCATCGTTGTTCGCATCGATGCCCACCCAGGCAACTCGATCGAAGGCGATGTTGTTCTTGTTGCCGCCGGCCGCGTCAAGGCGCAGGCGGAAGCCGAGGGTGCCGTCGGTATTGCTGGCGGAACCGTTGTCGTTGAAGGTGGTGAAGAAACCACCATTGGTGCCGCTGCCAACAATGTCACCGGCCGGTTGGCCAGTCTGTTGGTCCGCGAGGTAATCGTAGTTGCCGGAAAGTACCGTCCAGGAGCTGCTGGGAGCAGAAACGGTAGCGGCAGACACAGTAAGGGTAAGGCATGCAGTCGCGCATACGGCGACCAGCCAGGCTGGGGCGTTCATGTGGGGCGGAGCAGGGTGAGATTACCGGCGGTGAGAAGAGTCGCCGGGCGGGGTGGGCAGGCGCAGAGTGACTGCCGAATTTGGCAAAGACAAGCTTATTTAAGGTCCCTGAGATATACGTGATGACGTAGGGGAAAGCCTGCAAACCTTGTAATACAGGGCTCATTCCGGGTATTGACCGGGTACCCGAGGGGCAGAAGATATATCAATTTGCAATATACTGTCTTAGGAAATACACGTAGAAATCACTACGTGAGACAGTGACGAAAAGGGAAAATCTTCATTTTACATGACAGAAAGTGTCAATTTTAGCTTATCGCCATTCTGCCAAGCAGAAGCTTGGCGAGGCCGGAGCCCCTGAGCAGGCTTAGCGGTGTGAGCGGCGAGCTGATTCTGGGGATTGATTTGGGGACCACGAACTCCGCGGTCGGGGCGGTGGAATCGGGCTTTCCCATCTTGCTGGCCGATGCCGAGGGCAAGCGGATCACTCCAAGCGCGGTGTGGTTCGGCCCGGAGGGCATCGAGGTCGGCCGGAAGGCGCTGCGCCGGCGCAGTGCCGATCCCAGCCGCGTGATCACCAGCGTGAAGCGCCTGATGGGCCGCCGCCATGGCGAGGAGCAAGGGTTCTGCGTCCCGATGGAACGCGGTGCCGATGGCGGCGTGAGGGTGCTGGGCCGCAGCCCGGAAGAGGTAAGCGCGGAGATCCTGAAGGAGCTGAAGAGGATCGCCGAGATGCGCTTGGAGCGTGAGGCCGGCAAGGCCGTGATCACGGTGCCCGCCTACTTCAACGACGCCCAGCGCGCGGCCACCAAGCGCGCCGGCGAGCTGGCAGGCCTGGAGGTGGTGCGCATCCTCAGCGAGCCGACCGCCGCCGCGCTGGCCTACGGCCTCGACAAGCTGGGCGAGCGCAGCCGCGTGGCGGTGTACGATCTCGGCGGCGGGACCTTCGATCTCTCCGTGCTGGAGATGCAGGATGGCGTTTTCCAAGTCCTCTCGACGCGGGGCGACACCCATCTCGGCGGCGATGACATCGACTTGGAGTTGGCGCGGCTGGCAGCGAGGTCCGCGGAGCTGGACTTCGATGCGCTGGACGCCGCGGCACGCATCCGCCTGATCGAGGAAGCGGAGCGGGTGAAGATCGCCCTTTCCGAGTCGGAGAGCGTGGAGTTTCTCGCGCCCTTCTACGATGGCTCCCGTAGCTTGAATCTCACGATCGGACGCGGGGCCCTCGACGCGCTTTTGCAGCCGCTGGTTTCGCGGACGATCCTCTGCTGTCGTCAGGCGCTCGCCGATGCCAATTTGAAGCCTGAAGAGCTGAATGCCGTCGTCCTCGTCGGCGGCAGCACCCGCATCCCCGCGGTGCGCAAGGCGGTGGCGGAATTTTTCGGCCAAGAGCCCGACCTTTCCCAGCACCCCGACGAAGCCGTGGCCCTCGGTGCCACGATCCAGGCCGGCGTGCTCGGCGGCACCCTGCGCAAGATGGTGCTGCTCGACGTGACACCGCTGAGCCTTGGCATTGAGACTTTCGGCGGCCTGATGAATGTCCTGATCCCGCGCAATACCACCATCCCCTGCAAGGCGGGCGAGATGTTCACGAATGCCGCCGCCGGCCAGCAGTCGATGCGCGTCCGCGTGCTCCAAGGCGAACGGGAGATGGCCCGGGACAACTGGGAACTTGGCAACTTCGAAGTCCCCTTCGAGCCTGCCCCCAAGGGCCAGGCCCGCGTCGGCGTACAGTTTCGCATCGATGAAAACGGCATCCTCGAAGTCCTCGCCCGCGATGTAACGACCGGCATCGATACCGTCGTCGAGATCCGCAACGCGGCCGTGGATGTGGACGACGAAGCCGTGGAAAAGATGGTCGGCGAATCCGTCGAGCACGCCTTCGAAGACATGGCCGAACGGATCTTCACCGAGGCAAAGATGAAGGCAGAGGAGCTGCTTCCCGCCGTCGATCAAGCACTCGCCGCTGCGGGCAATCTCGTTTCACCGGAGAGCAGGAAAGAGATCGAGGAAGCCGCCGCGGGAGTAAGAACGGCCCTCGCGGAAGGCCTGCCGAATCCACTCAAGGCAGCCGTACAAAGACTGGATGCTGCGACCGAGGCACTGGCTGCAGCCTTGGTGGAACGGGCCATGGAAGAAGCCATGGAGCGGCGGCTGGGATGAGCAAACCGGAAGGCCAGGGCAAAGACGGACTTCTTAACACTCCCAAAGGGAGGTGGTACACGAGGACGGGATTGAACCGCCGACCAACCCGGTGTAAGCGGGCCGCTCTACCGCTGAGCTACTCGTGCATTCGCCGTGCGACGGGGGAACTCATTGCCGAAGACCGCGGCGGGTGCAAGCGCGGAAAAGCATGCAACCGCTGAGGGCTTGCGGCGTGGGAGATCCGGTGGTTTTCTCCCCGCCCGAACATGCATCTGCGTTTCACGGAAGAAGAACTCGGCACGCTCGTCGAAATGGTCAGCCTGGCAGCCGAGGTGGCGTCGTGGAACGAACGCCCCGGCTCCGAAGAGGGCGTGGGGGCCTACGAGGCTCTGGAGGAAAAGGTGCTGGAGAAGGCCAAGCATGCGGGACACGGCACCCACATCAGCTTCGACGAGGAGAAGCAGCGCCACCACCTCACGCCGGAATATCAGGACGGCTCCTTTTACCAGCAGTGCTATGACGAGTTCCGGAATGAAGTCTTCTGGGAAGAACTTGTGATCCGTCTGGCTGATCGCGACTTGGCAAAGGCGATCGGAATGCAGGCATGGCAAAACCTCACCGAAGAGCAGCGCCGCTCCCGCACCCAGGATCTGGAAAAGCGCTACTGGGAGGAGTTCTCAAAAAACGGGATCGAACGCGTGGCCGTGATCTTCCCTCCGGGCGAAGGCTGAGATAGAAGCCAGCCATGGATCCCGCCGACATCTTTGGAGAGACGATTTGGCATTGGATCAGGCGCGTTCTGATTTTCGTTTCCGGACTCGTACTCGGCGGCAGCTTGGGGGAAATGATCCATGCCGCTTCAGGCAGCTCTTTTTCCCCTGATGATGTGCTGGATGGCCTGCTTGAGGGACCAGAGTGGATCCTCGGGTCGCTGCTGTCGTCGATCGGACCGCTGGTGATCGGTTTGCTTTGCGTCTTCGTGATCTCGTCGTGGTCAGGTTATTGGTGGTGGTTCGCTACCGTGGCCCTGGTTTCTGCCCACGTGATTTTCGACGAAGAGGAAATCCTCGCATGGGGGATCTGGGTTCTGCTCCTCGCGATGCTGGCGGCAGGCATCCGCACCTGGCAGATGTGGAAGAGGAACAAATGGGCACAAGAACTGGCCGTCCTCCAGTCGGAGAACTCCGTGATGCTGGCCGAACTGGTGTCCGCTGAAGCGGATGACGACGACTGATCCCCTCGCACCGCCCCGCTACGATCTTGCTTTATCCCGCAGCAACTGCGAAGTTATCCCAATCATGAAATCCGGGATCATCGATATCTTCGCGGAGAGCTTCGGCTGGGTGCTCGGAAAGACCGCCCTCTTTGCGATCGCCGTATTCCTCGGTGTGGGAATTGGCGGTCTGGCGCTGATGGCCGGAACTTCTGCAGGCGCCGGGGAATTCCGCTTCGACAGCGGGGATCTTCCTATCCACCAGCATCTCTCGGTGGTAACCGCTATCTTGCCCCAAGTGCTGGTCATTTTTTGGGCCGGGATCATTTTTGTGAAGTCGGAACAAGCCTCCGCCTACCACTGGGTGACCGTGATCGGCCTGGAAGCCTTGGCCATGACCGGAAGTTTTTCGCGGGCGCTCCCCGAAGGCTGGCTGTCCCAGATGACCGCATGGACGGTAGCGATCAGCGGAATCGCGGCGGTCGCATATCTCGTGAAAATTTTGGAGCGCCGGAAACTGAAGCGCGGCCTCGATCATCTCCAGCGGCTGCAGATGGCCAATGCGATCCGGCGCGAGGAGCTAAGGCACAAGTATGGCACGCATAGCGCCAGCGCCCATGACCTGGGGATTCTCTAGGCCGCGGTCTTCCGTACTCCCTCCCTATGAAAATTGATTTCGCCGATGTGTTCGCGAGCGGGATCGGCTTCATCTTCAAGCAGATCTTCCTGCTGCTCGTGGCGATCTGGGCAGGCTGCACCGCGGGCGCGATTTCCTTGATCGCGGCGGAAGTGGTGGCTTCCGGGAAGCTCAACATCGATAGCTTGGCGGCCATCGTCACAAGCCCGATGCTGCTGCTCTCCATTTGGATTATCCCGAATATACTTCTACTCGGAGTCGCGGCGTTCCTGTTTTTCCACACCGAGTCCCCTCTCTATGTGAACTGGGGAGTGGTGGTCGGACTTGAGGCGGTGCTCGTCATCGCAGGAAATCTCGGCAGAGTCGCGGATGGCTGGCTCTCGTTGAGCGTGGCTTGGATCGCATGCGTGATCCTCCTCGGAATGGTGGGCACCGGACTCTGGTTCCTGCGGCAGTGGCACATCAATCGTTGGGCGAACGAACTGACGATGTTAAAGGCGGAGAATTCCGTGCGGAGGACCCAGTTGAAGGAGACCTTCGGAACGCACAGCGTCGGGAACGACGAGTGGAGCTTGGATTGAGCGTCCTAGCGCTTCGCAGGATCGACGGGCTCGCGCTGGACGATGGCCTTGAGCGCGCGACGCGGATCAACCCCGTCAGCCTTGTAGACAGCCACGAGGGTGCGCTCGCCAGCGTTCTGAAAAACGCTTCCGGAATGAATTCGACGAAGATTTCCCGAAGCATCGACGGCACCGACTTGAATCGTGGCGTCCTTCCCGGTCGGGATGGCCTTTTGCCAAGTCTTCCCCACCGGAAGCTGGATTTTGTCTCCCTCGAAGATTATCGCGAGGGTGACCGGTGAAATATTGACGACGCGGACCGTACCTTCTGGCGCGACTTCGGCGCTATCCGGCAAGACAAGCGCACGCGGGGCATCCCAGCTTTTCTTGTCCGGGTCTCTCCACAGGAGGACCAGGAAGTCACCCTTCTCCGGCTTCTCGACGTTGAGCCAGGCAGCGGTCTTCTCCCCCTCCCCCTTGCGGCGCAGGGACAGCACCCCAACTCCCGGCGCGACCTTCAAGGGGGCGCTCACGCGCCCCAAAGACAGCGGGGATTCATCGTTCCCGGTCGTGTTCGCGCCAAAGACAACTTCACGCGGCGGGATACTTCCAGCTGGCGGCTCCTGTTCGTAAGCCACGCCATCGCGGATCTCCTGACGATAGGGAGGACTGTCACCCAAGGGCAGGAAACGCATGGTCCGCGGACCGGCCTGCGCAAAGAGGGAACCCGAAAGCGACAAGAAGCTGCAGAGACGGAGAAGCGTGGAAAAGCGCATGGAAAAATCGCGTTTTAGATTTCGGCAGGCTGCAGCCACCGGAATCCGGTAATGGCAAAGCGGCGGCCGAAATCACCCGCCTGATTCGGATTTTCCGGATTGATCCCGCTCTCATCTGCCTTCACCGGGACGGGCGTTCGCTGGATCACAGCCTCACACCAGGCGCGGGCTTGCACCTCGCCGTGGCCATCGAGGGCATCGCCATAGGCGCGGACGACGAAGGTATCCGAGCGCGCGGAAAGCGCGGGGCCGATTACTTGCAGCACGTCTGCCTGGGTCAGGTAGGCAGGTGCACCCCAAGCTTTTGAGGACGGCTTCAGCGTCTGCTCCAGACGCGTGGCATCCTGGATGTTGTCGGGATGCTGGTAGTCCGGCAGCGAGTGCTTGTTATCCAGCGGGAAGGCAGAGATCAGGCTGCGGTTGAGATTGGCGCGCTCGATTGCGGCCTGCAGGGCCCCCATGCGACCGGTCTCGTCTTCGGCCAAGCGGCGATTCACGAAATCTGCCATCGAAAGGAAGGGCCCGCGCAGCTTCACTTCCTGCACGATTGCCTGGGCAAGGGTATCAATCTCCCCCTCGGTCAATTCACGATGGCCGGCCCACGCTTCATCGCCATCCACCATCTGGCCGGTCTTCCATGCTCCTCCCGGCGCATTGAGCACGCGCGGAAAAGGAATGCCGCCCTCTTTGCCATAGCCGCTGCGGCGAGTGGAGGCGAGCAGGGCCTTCCACGCTTCGACCCGCGTCGAGTTCACATTGAACGCGCCGTCCACCATCAGATGATAGGCTGCCCGGTGGAAATCGGAGATCCCGGCAGTATCTGCCGTGCCGCGGGTCGCCGGAGCGAGCTTCATTCGGCCGTTGGGAAGAGGCTCTCCTTCAGGATCACCCATGAAAGCTGTCTTCTGAACCTCATTTCCACTAGAAAGGTAGTAGCGATCCCAAAGGGTTCTATTCACCTCGAAGGAAAGATCATAGACCAGATTGTCTTGGGCCGGGGCATTGGCGAGGATCGAGCGGGCAGCCAGCGCCCAACCGCCGTCGCCACCCGAACGCTGGCTATCACTCGACCACCCGAGGTCCCTTTCATGGAAACCGCCGAGTTGGGCCGAAGCAGGGTTTGACGCGATCGCCGCCGTGCGGCTCATGCCCTGGTTCTCCCCGTTGCCGAGACGGGGATCGACAAGCGAATTCCCGATCGCGTTCGAAGGATGCCAGATCAGATCGGAGATTTTCGCATGCTGGAGTTGGGCGAGCGAAATGACGCCGGTCTCGTTCCTCGGTACATCGAAGAGCACATAGCGACCGGTGCCCTCCTGAGGAGTTCCGAAGGGATTGCCACAATAGCGACCGTCATGGGGAACCGGCACTTGTTCCGGCCAGCTCACCGCCTGGTCGAAGAGATCCCGGGTATAGGCTCCGAAGAACCAGGGGCCACCCCCACTTCCCGTGGTCGGCAGCGTACCAGCGACATTCTCCCACGGGGAGCGGATCACAAAAGAGGCACGCGGGTTCCAGTTCGCGAGCAAAGCTTCTTCGAAATGCGGAGTTCCCGAGAGCTTGCCAGAGCCAAGCAGGTTCGAAGGATGCTCATCGAACCAGCGCAGCCGGATTCCCTCGCGGGTGCGCACGTTCGGGATATCGGTCGGCTTGGGACTGGCGCGGTCGAGGAGCTGGATCGGCATCCGCTCGTAATTGCTCCATGCGATCCGCGGTTCGCGGCCTGCACCAAATTGCAGGGAAGCGGAGACCACCGCGACCTGGGGCAAGGCATCGAACTCCTCGAAAGTCACCTTGCTCCTGTTCCCCATGCTCTTGAGGATCACGCGGGTGTCATCGCTCTGGTTCTCCACGCCATTGCGGCCGCCGCTGCTCCAGTAGGGTGTGGGAGCGTACCAATATTTGATGGGCTGGAAATTGATGCCGCCACCGATCTCGCTGGCGGAGACATAATAGCATCGGCTCGGATCCGGAGGCACGTTGCAGGCCAGATCGTTGTTCGCGAGGTCGTAGGAACCCAGGCGGTACGCGCTCAGCCCGTCATACTCTGCCGAATGGGACGGCGAGAATACCAGGCACTCGCCGGGCTCGAAGGTGGTGGACGGAACGCTGAAATAATACGAGCCCATGTAGGGATCGTTATAGCCTTCGGAATTCATGATGCTGCCCGCTCCATTAAAGGCGGTGCTGCGGCCGCCCTCGAACATCAGCCACTGTGTCTCCTTGCGGAAGGCATAGGCGGGCAGGTTGTTGGCATTGAAGTTCTCCGTCCACATCTCCTGCCGCCCATTGCCCTGGATCATCGCGATCATGCGATCGCTCTTCATCCGGACATTGTACGGGTTCCATAGTACCACGCGCGGATACATCAGCTGCCGGATCTGGAAGATCTTCGTCGCCCCGTCGATGTGCACATAAGTGCTCATGTGGGTGAAGTTCGTCGCCTCAACCAGGATTGGCTGGAGGCTGGACAAGTGGTTGCCGGCAAGCTTGACCGCCGATTCATTGGCCAGTGCCAAGTTGCGGCTCAAGCCGGCCGCGGAGGTATCGAGCTCCGGCAAGCGGCTGGGCGCATCGCCACGATTGAAAGAAGTCGTGGCACGCACCCAGTCCCTCAAGACTCCGAAACGAGGTGCGGAACGGGCGTGACGGGGTGAAACCGAACTCTTCTGCTGGTCCGCATCCACACCCACAAGGGCATCGTCATCGCGAAGTCCCCCGGCATTCGGAATCTCCGGAATGTTTCCCGTGCTCTGGAAATAAGCCGTGAGATCCCGCTTCAGGCCCCCGGAAGCCACATCTGCCAGTACCCCGCTGGATTCCACTGTGAAATCAAAAGCATGTTCACGGCTCCATGACTTGCCCGCCGATGAAAGCGTCGCCGTGCCTCTGCTGGCCAGACGGCGCTCCTCGCCCTCGTCAAACTTGGCACCCGCTCCCATCATTGACGCATCTGCCGCCTGCGAGGCCATGACCCGATACATCCCGCCGTTTCCCGGATCTGCGGGCTGGGCCGCCACCGCCGCATGCGGATCGCTGGTCGAGATATTGGCCCGCACTCCCAAGTCACCCGTCCACCAGGCGTAGTGACCGGTGGCGTCCCCATGCTCGTCTTCCAAGGCAAGTTTTTCCACCTGCACGGCGGGCTTTGCGGAATCCACGCTGCCGCTGCCCACCAAGGTCACGTGATCCTTACCCGGCCGGTCGGACGGCTTGGCCGCGCCGCTGACCAACCAAGCCAACGCCTTGCCCTCCCGGTTGACTCCCTCCGATTGCCGTGTGTCCCTCAGACCGCCGTTGAGATCGTCCCGTTTCAGGACCGGAGTCCCATCGGCAAGGGTCGAACGCCATACACCGGTCCAATGAGGCTGGGCAATTTGGTCACCCAAGATTTCGGCGGTGGCCGTGACCCGCTGATCCGGTCCGGCATGACGCTGGAGTTGGCCGATGGCCTCCGCCAAGGCAAGCCGCGCATTCGCTCGGGCAACCGCCGCATAACTCTCTCGTCCCGTCCGCTGCAGCTCGATCGAACTGAGGCCCAGAAGTCCAAACACAATAAGGGTCAGGAGCATCAGCAAGATGATGCTCACGACGAGAGCGAATCCCTTATTAGGAAAGACGCCGGGGGGCCTCTTCGGCTGGCCGGGACCAGTCACAATTACGTAGTTACATCGTGACGCCCCGGGACGCTAGCGGGAAATGTCAGCAGAAACCCCTGAAATCGCGTAGGTTGCAAGGTGCCACGCCGCGTGCACGAATACGTAATGACACCATCTCCTAAGACCCTTCCTCTGCCACCCTAACCAACTCTCGGATAAATACTTCCACAACATTGGAGGCTTCTCTCGCGGTGGAAACTCCAGCCGCGACACAAACCGGCTCGGGAGTTGGATCAATGGGAAGCATGACCACCCGATCAAAGCGGCTGCCCGAAGCCATCAGCGCGACGCCCAAACCGGCTTCCACTGCTGCGGCGAGGCTGCTGACGCCATCGAACTCTCCCGCCACCTTCGCCTGAAGCCCGTTTTCCCGGAACATGCGGGTCACACCCTGCCAATATTCCGGATATTCATTCCGCGAGTAGAGCAGCAAGCGCTGGCCATCGAGATCTGCCAGCTTGATCTTCTTCTTCGAGGCAAAAGGATGGGAGGCAGGAACGGCGAGGACCATGCCGTGATGACGGATCGGCGTCCATTTCAAGGCTTGGCTATCGCCTTCCCAGGGAACGGTCACGGCCACATCGATTTTCCCTTGGGCGAGGGCATCCCGCATTTCCGTGCTGGAGAGATCCGAAAGTTGGACACGGGCGCGGGGGTGCAATTGGGAGAAGCGTTCCAATGCGAGGCCGAGCAGGGGACCCGCCAAAGAAGGCGCGTAGCCGACCCGGAGTGGCTCCCCTTCAGCACTGGCGCGGACCAGTTTCACCACCCGCTCCGCACGTTCCAGCAGCTTGCTGCCTTCCTCCAGAAGCACGCCGCCAGCCGGAGTGAGCGTGACCGAGTGGGCACCACGAGTGAAAAGCTCCACGCCCAGTTCTTCCTCCAAGGCCTTGATCTGGCGGCTCAGCGCCGGCTGCGTCAGATGCATCCGCTTGGCAGCCGCGGTGATGCTCCCCTCCTCTGCTGCCGCGAGAAACAACTGCAACTGCCGTAATTCCATGCTCGTGGTCTAGCAGAACGAAGCCGGGCTGGCCACAGGGCAATGACCGCCTGGCATGCTGAGCCTGCGGACACGGCATTAGCCGCGGGCGGAAATCATGGCAGGATGGCGGCGTGAAAACGAACACCGACCTCACGATCCGCCGCTCCGGCGAACGCGGCCACGTCGATCATGGCTGGCTGGACAGCCGCTTCACTTTTTCTTTCGCCGACTACTACGACCCGTCCCACATGGGCTTCCGCTCGCTTCGGGTGATCAATGACGACCGTGTCGCCCCCGGCGGCGGCTTTCCGACTCATCCGCATCGCGACATGGAGATTTTCTCCTACGTGCTGGACGGGGCTCTCGCCCACCAGGACAGCATGGGCAATGCCCGGACCATCAAGCCGGGTCAGATCCAGGTAATGAGCGCGGGCTCCGGTGTCACACATTCCGAATTCAACCCATCCTCCACGGAGATGGTGCATCTGCTCCAGATCTGGATCATCCCGAACCAGCGTGGCCTCACCCCGCGCTACACGGAGTGGGCGCCCAGCGCCGAGCAGGACAGCGCCTCCAAGGTGCTGGTAATCTCTGCGGACGGCCGCGACGGCTCCGCGACCATCGCTCAGGACGCCGATATCTGGCGTCTGAAGCTCCAGCCCGGCGAAAGCTCCGCACATACGCTGGCCCCCGGACGCGGCCTCTGGCTCCACCTGATCCGCGGTCAAGCCGACGTGAACGGAGCGGGAATAAGCCCCGGGGATGCGGCCTCCACCGAGCGCCCCGGCGAGTACATCCTCAGTGCCGGTGACGAAGCCGTCGAAGCGCTGCTGTTTGACCTGCGCTGAGAACTCTCCACCTTCTCGAACTTCCTGAAGCCAATCACCAAAATACGACAAACATGAAAATCGACTACATCGCCTTCCCTGCCGCGATCCTTACCATGGCCCTCGTTTCTTGCGAAAATCCCGCGGACAAGACGGCCAAGGCCGACGTGAAGGGCGCTGTCGCCAAGACGGAAGACAACGCCGCGGGCACGAAGTATGTATTCACTCCGGAATCGAAGATCGAATTCACCGGCTCCAAGGTCACCGGCAAGCATGACGGCGGCTTCAAGGCCTTCACCGGACACTTCACCGTGAAGGACGGTGCCCCGGCGGGCAACGACCACAAGGTGGAGATCGACATGAATTCCACCTTCGCCGACCAGGAAAAGCTGACGGGACACCTCAAATCGCCCGACTTCTTCGACGTGGAGAAGTATCCGACGACGACCTTCGACGTGACCGAGATCAAGAAAGACTCCGACACCCAATACACGGTCTCTGGCAACTTCAAGCTGCACGGTGTGGAGAAGAACATCAGCTTCCCTGCCACCGTCAGCCAGAATGGCGATGCGGTGAGCATCAAGTCCGAGTTCAACATCAATCGCAAGGACTTCGGCATCGTCTACGCTGGCAAAGCCGACGACCTGATCCGTGACGAAGTCGTGATCCGCCTCGATCTTACCGCGAAGCCGGGCGCTTGATCGCATCCCGTCTCATTTCGCACGGCGGCCGGGAAATCCCGGCCGCCTTTTTGTTTTATAATATGACCCGATCAATACCAAGGGGGCTTCATAATCCACATTAGCTTTGTATATCTTTTCATTTTACCCATTGCGGAAGTTATAGGGAACGCGGAGGAGTTGGATGCGATGAACCGGATCCTCCTGCCGCTTTTCGTCTCCTCCATCGCCGGTGCCTTGGGCCAATCGAGCATCTCTCCGGCAGCGCACTTCGCTTATGCCGCAAATGCCGGCTGGATCGATTTCCGGGGAACTGCCAGCGATGGGGTGCGCCTGAGCGAGACCTTCGTTTCGGGGAAGGCCTACGCGGCGAATTTCGGCTGGATTGATTTCGGCGACGGTTCTCCTTCAAACGGGCACTCCTACTCGAATGCATCGGCCATGGACTTCGGAGTGAATCTGGCCGCGGACGGGGCACTGAACGGAGCCGCCTACGCCGCGAATCTCGGCTGGATCTCCTTCGAGCAAATCCACGGCAAGCCGCGATTAGATCTCCTCACCGGCCAGTTGAGCGGACATGTCCATGCCGCGAACGCAGGCTGGATCGAACTCGATACAACGTTCTCCGACCTCGCGACGCTTTTCGTCGCCCGGCCGGATTCCGACGGCGATGGCATTACCGATGCGTGGGAGATGCTCCACTTCGCCAATCTCAGCATGGCGACCACCATCTCGGATGCTGATGGGGATTTGGCAACGGATCTTCAGGAATATGAAGCAGGGACCGATCCACGGGATCCCGGTTCCTCTTTTCGCATCGTAACCCATTCCTTTGCGCCTGGAGGAACCAGCGTTGTCGTAACCTTCACCAGCTCGCCCGGGCGCCTGTACCGCATCGAGCACGATACCGACCTACAAGGACCTTGGACCAACAGCACGCTCGGCCTCTTCACTCCGGATGCCGGTCCTCTAACAAGCAGGGCCGTCACCACCTCCGGCGGCCCCCGTCGCTTCATCCGGGCCGTGTCCGTGAAACCGCTCCTCCAGCCTTAGAACCCCTTCCCTGTCCCATGAAACCCATCGTCGCCTTTCTGCTCCTTCCTTTCCCCTTGTTCGGCCAAGGCCCGCTCACACCACCGGGGCCTCCCGGACCTACCCAGAAATCGCTCCAAGAGATCTGGGACAGGATCGGCAGCCTTCAGGAAACCGTCGCCTCCCAGCAACAGCAGATCGCGCTACTCCAGCAGCAGAACTCGGTGCTTCTGGAAAATGCCGGGGTGCCTCTTTCCTGGAAAATCACCCCGGTCACCGCAAACGCCATCGAACTCGCTTCAAGGGCTCTCGCCTTCTCACCTGCCGGATTTCCAGCGATCGCCTACTATGACTCGGTCACCGATGACCTCGCATACGCGGCTTTCAATGGGTCCTCCTGGCAGATCACGCCGGTGGACGTCGCCGGAGCAGTCGGCGGCAGCGCCTCTTTGGCATTTTCCCCGACGGGAAATCCTTCGATTGCCTACTACGACAGCACCAATGCCGACCTGAAATATGCGACCTACGTCGGCGGGGCCTGGAACGCGGCGCCGGTGGATAGCACCGGAAGCGTCGGCAACAGCTGCTCCCTGGCCTTCACCGCATCCGGCCAACCTGCCATCGCCTATCACGACGAAAGCGAGAGCGATCTCAAGTATGCGGTTTTCAACGGCACAAGCTGGCAGATCCAACAGGTAAGTGTCGTCACCGCGGAGGATTGCCACCCCTCTCTCGCCTTCAACAGCTCCGGCAAAGCGGGGATCGCCTTTCAAGACGGCGACCAATCTGCGATCAAGCTCGCCTTGCTCGAACAAAGCGGCTGGTTCGTAGAGACGGTGGAGAGCCGGCCGGTGGACGGGGATCAGGAGTATGCCAATCCTTCACTCGCCTTCGGCCCATCAGGAAAGGCCGCCATCGCCTATGATCACTACGGCAGCACCGGAATCCTGAGAGTGGCCATCGACGAGGGCGGGTGGATTCTGGACGACGCCGCCACAGCGGGAGACTGGGGCTTCCGGCCTTCACTTGCCTTTTCCCCGTTGGGACGCCCCTCGGTGAGCTACGCCTATGACCCCTTCGGTGACGCGGGCCCCTTGGGCTTCGCCCAAAAAAGCGGCGACGACTGGATCCATAGCGAGGTGGGGGCGGCCGACAACGTGGCGGAGGCCAGTTCTCTGGCCTTCGGGCCGGGTGGACAGGCGGCGATCGCCTATCAGGACCGGGCTTCGGGCGGCTTGAAATTCGCGGTCCGGGTGCCCTTCGGAAGCCGTTAGGGGGGGACTGGAACCAAGGTAGAATAAAGCGACACTTGGCCAGCGGCGCGAATCGTGCTAACAATTCCGCGCGAGTCCACTTGTCCCATGGTTCCGTTTCAATCGTATCTGCTCCGTTGCCTCCCGGTGATGCTGGGGATGGCTCTGATTTCCTGCGCAGCGCCGCCTCGTATCATCGACAAAAAGCGGCCGCCCCAGAAGGCGGACTATGTGATGTACGAATGGTACGACGACACGGGGCCGGGCAAGGTAGCGATCAACATCAACCTCTCCGAACAGCGGGCACGCTATACCCGCGGCGGCCGGGATATCGGCTGGTCCTACGTGGCCACCGGCAAGGAAGGCTACGGCACGCCCTCAGGCCGCTACAGCATCACCGAAAAGATCGTGGACAAGCACTCGAACCGGTACGGCTGGATCGAGGATGAATGGGGCAATGTGACCAATGGTGATGCCAAGCCGAGCACGGCGGTACCCGCAGGCGAACGTTACGTTCCCGCGCCGATGCCCTACTGGATGCGCCTGACCTCCTACGGAATCGGGATGCACGCCGGGATCATCCCGAAGCCGGGCGAGGCGGCCTCCCATGGCTGCATCCGCCTGCCGAAGGAGCTGGCTCCGGTGCTCTTCGAGTCGGTAAACGTCGGCACCCCGGTGACGATTACGCATTGAGCGGCTCCCGCTTCGTTGCAAATCTCACGATCGGGTTTAGGGAGGCGGGAATGATCGCACGCATCCTCACCGCCACGGCTGTTCTTTTCGCCTCTCCGGTTTTCGCCCAAGAGGCGAAAGCAGCGCCGAAAAAGCCCATCCTGCTGGTGCTGACCAACCACGCGAAGCTGGGCAATAGCGGGAAGAGGACCGGATTCTTCCTCTCCGAGGCGGCCCATCCTTGGGAAGTTTTCAGCAAGGCGGGCTATCCGGTGACCTTGGCCAGTCCAGTGGGCGGCTTCGCGCCTCTCGACCCGAAAAGCTATGACCTGAAGGATGAGGCGAACGCGGCCTTTTGGAAAAAGGTCGGTTCCGGCGAGGAGAAAAACAACACGCTGGGAGTGCGGGATACCAAGGCTGTGATGGATCTGAACCCGGCGGATTTCTCCGCGGTCTTCTTCGCGGGCGGTCATGGCACCATGTGGGATTTCCGCCAGGACAAGGCGATCCAGCGCTTCACGGCCACGGTCTACGAGGATGGGGGTGCCGTGGGAGCAGTGTGCCACGGTCCCGCAGCCCTGATCGACGTGAAGCTCACGGACGGAACTCCGCTGGTGAAGGGCAAGAAGGTGGCGGGCTTCACCAACGCCGAGGAGGAGGCAGTAGGCCTAACAACGACAGTCCCCTACCTGCTGCAGTCTGAACTGGAAGCAGCAGGTGCCACCCACGTCCCGGGGGAGAATTTCAAGGAAAACGCGGTGCTCGATGGACGACTGGCGACCGGCCAAAACCCGGCATCTGCCAAGAAGGCCGCCGAATTGCTGGTAGAAGCGCTGGCAAGTGACGAAACCGACTCCGCGCCCAAGGCCGAAAAAGTCGAGGAGCCGAAAGAGAGTGAGTGAAGCTTGATCTCTGCTCGCCAAGAGCGGATCCGCCGCCCATTCTCCGTGACGCAATGAGTCTCTCTCACATCCCGGAAGGCTATCATTCGGTCACGCCCTCGCTGACTGCACGCGACGCCCGCGCGGCGCTCGACTTCTACTCCCGCGCCTTGGGTGCGGAAGTGCTGTATACGCTGGACGAACCCTCGGGCAAGGTGGCCCATGGCGAATTCGTGATCGGCAACTCCCGGATCATGATCTCCGACGAATATCCGGACTTCGGAGCCATCCAGCCGGAAATCGGAAAGGGAGCAACCTTCATGATCTACGTGGCCGACGTGGATGCCGCCTATGCGCAGGCGGTGAAGGAAGGCGGCACCGGAAAGCAGGAGCCTACGGACATGTTCTGGGGCGATCGCATCGCGCGCATCTTCGATCCCTATGGCTACCGTTGGACACTCGCCACACGGAAACGCGAAGTCTCCGTGGACGAGATGAAGGAAGCCATGAAGAGCTGGGGCCAGGAAAGCTGAGCGATGGGACAGGTGCTGGTGATCTTTGCTCATCCGGCCTTCCAAAGGTCGCGGGTGAACCGTGCCCTCGTGGCTGCCGCCCGCCGCACCGAGGGCGTGACGGTTCACGACCTCTACGAAACCTATCCCGACTTCCTCATCGATGTCCGGGATGAGCAGGTCTTGTTAGAGAACCACCATTCGGTGGTCTTCCAACATCCCTTCTTCTGGTATAGCAGTCCGGCGCTGGTCAAAGAGTGGCTGGATCTCGTGCTTCAGTACCGCTGGGCCTATGGCGAAGGTGGCACCGCGCTGCGCGGGAAAATCATGGCTCAGGCGATCTCCGCCGGCGGCCCGGAAGATGCTTATCACCGGGGTGGCTACAATCATTTCTCCGTCCGCGAGCTGCTGGCCCCCTTCGAACAGACCGCTCGGCTCTGCGGGATGGGCTATGCCGAAGCTTTCACGGTCCATGCTTCCAACCAGCTCGACGACCCTTCGCTTGCTGATGTTGCCCACCGTTACTCCGCGTGGCTCGGATCGCTGCGCGATGGCACCCTTCCCCTTTGGCTTCCTCCTCCCTGACTGACTCGCCGTGGCATTCGAAAGCTTCTTCGCTCAGGCCTTCCTGTATCTCTCCGCGGCACTGGTCGCGGTACTTGTTGGAAAGCGCCTCGGCATGGGCGCGGTGCTCGGCTACCTGATTGCCGGTGCCTTGATCGGACCGTGGGGCCTGGGCTGGGTCGGAGGAGAGAGTGAAGAGATCACACACTTCGCCGAGTTCGGGGTGGTGATGATGCTTTTCCTGGTGGGCCTGGAACTTGAGCCTTCACACCTGTGGCGGATGAAGCGCCAGATCTTCGGGCTCGGCACGGCGCAGGTGGTCTGCTCGGCGCTCGCGATCGCCGGTCTGGCGATGGCCTTCGGCATCGGATGGAAGCCGGCTCTGGGTATCGGCCTGATCCTCGCAATGTCGAGCACGGCGATCGTGCTGCAGTGCCTTTCGGAGAAGAACCTGATGCGCACGGAGGCGGGGCAAAATTCCTTCGCGGTGCTGCTCTTCCAAGACCTCGCCGTGATCCCGATCATGGCACTACTGCCGCTGCTGGGCGCGCATCAGGCGAAGGCGGGTGACCACGAGGCTCATGGGAAAGCGGCGGAATGGATGGCCCATCTCCCGGGTTGGGCGCAGGCACTACTGACCATCGGCGCAGTGGCGCTGATCGTGATTGTGGGGCGGCTCGCGGTACGGCCGATCTTCCGCGCCATCGCGAAGACCCGCCAGCGCGAGGCCTTCACGGCGGCGGCGCTGCTGCTGATCATCAGCGTGGCACTGCTGATGACGAAGGTGGGGCTTTCCGCGGCGCTAGGCACTTTCGTGGCGGGCGTGGTCTTGGCGAACAGCGAGTACCGCCATGAATTGGAAAGCGACCTCGAGCCCTTCAAGGGGCTCCTGCTAGGCCTGTTCTTCCTCGGCGTGGGAACCGGCATCGACTTCGGCCACATCTCGGCGAATTGGCCGACGGTGCTGGGCTGTGCCTTGGGCTTGCTGCTGGTAAAAGGCGGCGTGATTTTCGGCTTGGCCCGCGTGCGGCAGGCGACCTGTGGTTCGGCGCTGGTCTTCGCTTCGGCGCTGGCAGCAGGCGGGGAGTTTGCCTTCGTGCTGATCGCACTCGCCTCCGGAGCCGGGGTTTTCGGAGAGGAGATTTCGAGGACCTTGGTCGCCGTGGTTGCCTTGACCATGGCAGCGACGCCGCTGCTGATCCTGGCAAGCTACCGCTTCACGGCGCGATCGATGCAGCCGAAGCACACAGTCGAGCGCGCAAGCGATGTGCGCGACGAAGGCAATCCGGTCATCATCTGCGGATTCGGGCGCTTCGGCCACGCCATCGGTCGTCTGCTGGCGACCCAAGGGGTGAATTCCACCGTCCTCGACAACGATCCCGACCAAGTGGACACGCTGCGGGCGATCGGTTTCCCGGTTTTCTTCGGGGATGCAGGGCGCCCGGACTTGCTCATGACGGCAGGCGCAGCACGGGCACGGGCCTTGGTGATCGCCCTAAAGGATACCGAGACCACGATGAAGATCGTCGGGGTGGCCAAGAAGCACTTCCCGCATCTTCAGATTTTCCTGCGGGCACACAGCCGCGTGGAGGCCTATGAGTATCTGGAGGCGGGCGAGGAAAGGATCTATCGCGAGACGCTGGATACCTCCCTGCGGCTTGGCACCGATGTCCTGCGCTCGCTGGGGATGCCGGGATACACGGCTTACCGGGCGGCAAAACTTTACCGCCGCGCGGACGAGACCTTCCTGCGAAAGATGGTGGAGCACCGGAAGAAAGACCGTGCGGCCTTCCTCACGGCAGCTCGGGAATCGCAGGCGATCTTCGAGTCCGTGATGCGTGCCGACCCGCTCGGAACGGAGGACGAAGCCTGGACGCCGCCCCCCGGAGGAGGGGTCAAGGAGAAGGCGGAGGATTGAGCATGCCTCTGCTGCATGCTGAGCCCACCGACACGATATTTCCCGGATTCCGCGGAATCTGTCACGCTCCGTGCCGATATCCCATTATTACTACGCCATGAGCAAACTCCTCGTTCTTTACTACTCCACCTACGGCCACATCGAGACGATGGCCAATGCCGTCGCTGAAGGCGCACGCTCCGTCGAGGGCGTGGAAGTCACCCTCAAGCGCGTGCCCGAAACCATGCCAGAGGATGTCGCGCGGAAATACGGCGCGAAGCTCGATCAGGCCGCTCCCGTCGCCGAGCCCGGCGAACTCGCCGACTACGATGCGATCATCTTCGGCACGCCGACCCGCTTCGGAAACATGGCCGCGCAGATGCGGAACTTCCTCGACCAAACCGGCCAGCTCTGGATGAAGGGCGCACTGGTCGGAAAGGTCGGTAGCGTTTTCGCCAGTACCGGCACCGGTGGCGGCAACGAGTCCACGATCCTGACTTTCATCCCGACCCTGCTACACCATGGCATGATCTACGTCGGCCTGCCCTATGCGGCCCCGGAACTCACCGACATTAGCGAAGTGCGGGGCGGCAGTCCCTACGGCGCGGCAACCATCGCCGGCCCCGACGGCTCGCGCCAACCGAGCGAGAAGGAGCTTTCCTTGGCCCGCTTCCAAGGCAAGCACGTCGCGGGAATCACCGCGCAGTTGAAGAAGTGAGAAGGCTACGGTCGTGAGAATCCTCGCGGCATCCCTGTTGATCTTCAGCCTCGCTGTGGCGGCATGCGCCCCGGCGAGGCTACAACGTGTCCGGGAACGCCGCGAATCAGTCGCCGCAGCGAGCGATCTGGAGCGGGCATTCACAGGGGCCAATGATGCTGCCGCAACGAAGGCCCTCGGAAACTGGATCGAGCAGGCACACCGCAGCGGAGCTCTCGTCCAAGAGGTCGGCGGATATCGCGTAAAATTCCAGACGAAGGGCAAAGGCGTTTACGCACCTGTTTATTTCGACCGTATCGAGCGGGCTTCCCGCTATGCGCCGGTGGGCCTCGATTCGCATCGCGAAGCGGGAGCCGGTGTCCCGATGATCGGCCATCGCGACAACCAACGGCGCGAGGCGATCGAGAAATGGTATCCACCCGAGGCCATCACCCGAGCCGTGACAGCGGTGGCCATCCCCGGGCCAGTTCGCGGTGGCAAGCGGGACGTGGAGATCCGGCTCTACGACAGGCTACAAACGGAAACGGTGGCAATCGGAGGCCGACGTCAAACCTTGGCCGCGGACTTCACGGCACCATGGGCCGGGCTCCTGGGAGAAACACGAGCTCTCGCCACGACCGGCTTAACATCGGTCCTTCGCCAGCAAACAGGCAGGGAGCCGGGCTTCGCGCTCATGGAGGCCTACGATCCCAACAAGACGCCTCTCATCCTGATCCACGGCCTCTTCTCGACGCCGCTTGCATGGGCAGAGCTGACGAATGAGCTATGGGCGGATCCCGCGGTTAGGACCCGCTATCAGATCTGGCACTACCTTTACCCGACGAATGCGCCACCGCTTTATTCGGCCCGGGTCATGCGAAAGCAGCTCGACGAAATGCGCTCGACGCTCGATCCGGATGGACGTGATCCCGCGATGCAACGCACCGTCGTCATCGCTCACAGCATGGGTGGCATCCTCACGAAATCGCTGGTGGTCGATCCTCGCGATGCATTCTGGGATGCGATCTTCACGCGGCCGATCGGCACCATGAATCTCACGCGTGAAGAACGCGCGACTCTTGACGAAGCTTTTTTCTGGAAGCCGCGGAAGCATGTCGACCGCGTGATCTTCTGTTCGGTCCCCTTTGGCGGCAGCACCTTCGCCGCCTCGTGGGTCGGGCTGCTCGGTCGACGCTTCGTGGCTCCGAGCAAAGGCTTCAGCGACTTCTTCGACAGCTTGGAGAAGAAGAATCCCGGCATTTGGGGTCCAGCCTACCGCAATCTGCCGGGGAACAGCGTGAACAGTGTCTCGAGCCTTTCGCCACAGCAGCTCTCGATGGAGATCTTCCACAGGCTGCCGATTGTCCCGACCACGGCGGCACATGTGATCACCGGCTCGCGGGATTTCTTCGTTTCATCGACAAGCTCCGCAGTCCCGGGAGCGGAATCGTCGTTGGAAGTTCCTTCCGGCCACGGCTCGTTCCATCACCCGAAGGCGATCGCGGAGATCAAGCGCATCCTGGCACTGCCACCGCATCACTGAAGGAAAGGCTTGGACGCCGGGGCGGGCGCGAGGATGTTAGCCGCGTGATCTTTCCCATCAGCGACGACGACCGGCATCTGATGAGCCCGGCATGGATTACCATCCTCCTCCTAGCGGCCAATGTGGTGGTGTTCGCAATGCAGCTGCTCGATCCCGGCCTGACCTATGGCTGGAGCGTGATCCCCAAGGAAATCGTCACAGGCGTCGATCTCACCGACCCAGTGCTCATCAAGGTAGGCCAGCAAGTCGGCCAAATTCCGCAGCTTCCCGGTCCGGTTCCGATCTACCTCACGATCTTCTCCGCCATGTTCATGCACGGTGGTTGGGCGCACATCGGCGGAAACATGCTCTACCTTTGGATCTTCGGCGACAACGTGGAGCACCGCTTCGGCAGCTTGAAATTCCTGCTCTTTTATCTGATTAGCGGCATCGTCGCGACCTTCGCACAGATCGCCACGAATCCGGATAGCGTGATTCCGAATCTCGGTGCCTCCGGAGCGATCTCCGGAGTGTTGGGTGCTTACATGGTGCTCTTTCCGCGGAACATGGTGAACGCCATCTTCTTTTTCCGGATCGTCTCGCTGCCCGCGATCTTCGTGATCGGGATGTGGATCTTCCTGCAACTCGTCAATGGTGCGGGCTCGATCGCGCCGACTGCGGAAACAGGTGGTGGCGTGGCTTATGCCGCACACATCGGCGGCTTTGTTGCGGGCGTCGCGATGGGTTTCTTTGCGCGGATGGGCATGAAGAACCACGAGCCGCCCTCGGTCTTCCGGAGGATCTACGAGGACGAGCCGAAGGTGCGACGCTACTGGTGAGAACTTGCGCAGCAGAGGCGAGCTGTCAGTCTGGCTGACATGATCAAGCTCCTGCCCTTCCTGTTAGTCGCCTTCCTCGCAAGTCTCCCTCAAGGCCGCGCGGAAAGTGACAACCGCATCCGCGTGGAGGAGCTCAAGACGCAGCTTCCTATTGGCCTGCTCAAGATGCCGCTCGGAACCGTAGTGACCGTGAAATGCCGGAGTTTCTTACCCACGGAAGAGGAGAGCCGGAACAAGGACGCTTTCTGGAAACGTCAGGTAGAAATCACCGAAATCGACGGAAAAGCATTGGAGCCGCCGGTCAGGATCGAATGGGACACCTCTTCTCCGCTTCTCAAGAAGCCGCCGGTTGGCACCACGATTGAAGCCATCGGATACGAGTCGGGAAGCTTCCACGGCATCCCCGATGCAGCAGGTAAGGATTTGCCCCTCGCCTCAGGCATCCCCTTTGCCTTTCACAGCGGGTTTGTTCCCATGCAAGAAGTGAGACGGCCCGCCAACTAGGCGAGTCACTCGGATTCCGCCACCTTGGAGGAAAAGGAGCGACGGGTTGTTGCCGGAGCTCCTACGACTCCAAGCGGCCGACCGATCAGCACCGGCAACCTCGCTTCCAACCACTCCCGCGCTCCCTTTGTCTTTAGCGCGCATGCCCAGAGCGTGACCACGTGCCAACCGAGGTTCCTCAGTTCACGCTCGACCCGGGCATCGCGAGCCTTGTTTCCCCCGATCTTCGCCTGCCACCACTCCGTCTTCGACTGCGGCATCTTGAAGTCCGGGCAGTGCTCGTGGCCGTGCCAGAAGCAACCGTGAACAAAGATCACCACGCCATACTTCGGCAGGACGAGATCCGGGCGGCCCGGCAACGATTTATTCTTCGGGCCATGGACCGTGAAGCGATAGCCCAGCCGGTGAAGCATCGAACGGACCGCCAGCTCCGGCTTGGTATTCCCGCCACGGATGCGTGACATCACCTCGGATCTCTTTTCCGCTGACCAGATGTCCGCCATAAGCCAAATAGCGTGGAGCCGTGACCTTGGAGCAAGGAGTTAGATGCTGGATGCCATGCGGAATTTCTGCCAGCCTCCTCCACTCCCACCGGAACCCAAGCCCATGAACATCCTGCCCTCTTCCCGACGCCGCTTTTTGCGGAACTTCTCCCTGAGCGCTGCCGGCCTCTGGGTCCCCGGCGCCTTCGCGGAGGCGCTCACCCTCACGCCGAAGCAAACCGAGGGCCCCTTCTATCCGGTGGACCTGCCGCTGGATACCGACAACGATTTGATCATCCTGAACGATGGCCTGACGCCCGCCCTCGGCAGTGTGACGCATCTCAGCGGTCGCGTGACCGACGCGAAGGGCGAGCCGATCCGCAACGCATTGGTCGAGATCTGGCAGGTCGATCACCACGGCGTCTATCTCCACAAGGGCAGCAGCGACCACGAAAAGCGCGACGCGAATTTCCAAGGCTTCGGCCGCTTCATGACCGGCTCCAGCGGCGAGTATTACTTCCGCACCATCAAGCCGGTCGCTTATCCCGGCCGTACGCCCCACATCCATTTCGCCGTAAAGATGAAGGGCCGCGAGAAGTGGACGACCCAATGCTACATCAAGGGTGAGAAGCAGAATGAAGCGGACGGCGTGATCAAGGCGATCAAGGACGAGAAGCAACGCGCCTCGGTAATCGTCGATTTCGCCCCGATCCCCGGCCTTGCCACCGGCGAGCTGGCGGCACGGTTCGACATCGTGATGGGATTCACCCCGGCGGGTTGAGCGCTCAGCGGATCTCCCACTGCTCCTCGTGATCTTCCGCGGAGCGCGGCTCCAAATGAGAAATCACGCGGACATCCGGACCCAGCAGCGCCGCGACCCGCCCCTCCATGTCCGTGGCCACCTCATGGGCTTCCCGTACCGCCGTGCTATCCGGGAAAACCAGATGAAATTCCACCCAATGGGTCCGGCCCGAGTGGCGGTGCCGGAGATTGTGATAGGACAGTCCGTGCTCCGCGCAGTCGGCATCCAGGCACTCGCGGAGATTCTTTTCCACCGCCAGGTCGGCTTCATCCATCAGACCGCCGAGACTTTCCTTCATCAATCGTCCACCGGTCCAGATCAGCTTGATGGCCGCGATCACGGCAAAGATCGGATCCCACCACTTCCAGCCCGTGAAGTAGATCAGCGCCAGCGCGACAAGCAGCGCACCACTGGTCCAGACATCAGCCAGCACGTGCTCACCATTCGCGCGCAGCACCGCGGAGTTCCGCTTTTTTCCCACCCGCAGGAGGGCCGCACCCAGCACGAGATTCACCAGCGCGGCGGCAGCAGTGATGATCACGCCGATCCCCATGTTTGCAATCTGGCCGCCGACAAAGACCTGGCGGGCTGCCTCGTAGATGATGAGGAGACCGGCGGCGCTGATCATGGCCCCCTCGAAGCCGGAGGAAATGAACGCCACCTTGTCGTGGCCGAAATGATGGGTCTCGTCCGAAGGCTTGTGAGCGAGTCGCAGCGCCCACGCGGCGAATGCTACCGCCAGAACATGGGTCACGGATTCCGCGGCATCCGAATAAATCGCCGAGGAGCCCGTCAGACCGGCAGCCACAATCTTCGCGAAGAGCAGGACAACCGCCACCCCGAGCGAGAGGTTCATCACCTTCGATTGGTCTTCGGACAAACTCGCGCTCACGACGCAGAGCGTGGGAATTTCGCCCGCTCTGGCAACCCCTTCAAAAAGCCCTTCGCAGGGGGCGACATAACTGATTGAATCCACGGAGCCCCAGTGAAGCGCCTCGCCCTAACTTTCTTAGCCTTGGCTGCAATTCTTTGCGCTGTCTGCTGGCATTACCGCGGACAGATCGCCATGGCGCTGCGTGAACTGGACACCCCGCTGAGCCTTTCCGAAAGCCATCTGCCAAAACCGGACGCGGAGCGCTATGCGACCATGAAGGAAGATGTGGAGCGCTGGCGGAAAAATCTGGCCACAAAGCATGCCAAGGCAAAGACCGCAGCGGAAAAGGACAAGGTACTCGCGGAGGCCCGCGGCTTTCTGGAATCCGTGCTCCCGGAAATGATGCGCTGCTGGCTGGGCACACGCTGGGATTTCCACGGCACCAGCGAGGTGCCTGGCGAGGGAAAGATCGCCTGCGGCTACTTCGTCGCGACCGTGCTCCGGGATGCGGGATTCCGCGTCGATCGCTACAAGCTCGCACAACAGTCCTCGCAGAGCATCCTCCGCAGTTTCCTGCCACGGGAGGCTCTGAGCCTGCAGGTAGGCGTCCCCTATGAAAGCTATGCCGCCGGGCTGAAGAAGGCGGAGCACGGCATCCGTATCGTGGGCCTCGACAGCCATGTCGCCTTTCTCGTGACGGGAAATGACGATTTCCGCTTCATCCACTCCTCCGGCTCGAAGCCGTGGTGCGTGGTGGATGAAGGGGAAAACGATGCCGATGTCCTGCGCCGCTCAAACTACCGCGTGCAGGGGTGCCTGACTGCGGACAAGGAAGTGCTCCGCCGCTGGCTGGCGGGCAAGACCATCGAAGTCCGCGAAGATTCCTCCGCGACGGCGTCGGCGGCCCGCAATTGAGGCGAAAGCGGAGGTCTCCCCGATCTCGGTAAGAGGGGTGGAAAGAAAAAGGATTGGAAATCGACGGTTTCCCATCAACTGCCAATCCTTGTTATCCTAGCGTTTCGCTAAGCCTTGTATCGGCCGGTCCTAGCCAGCCACCGCACTCGCTCCGGCGCCGTGAAGGCGCGAGGAGATCGCGTCGGCATGGGCGTAGTCGCCCTCCGCACGAAGGACCGCGCAATAGTTGTCGGCCACCGCTTCAAGGTCGGATGCGTATTCGATGCCAAGAGCCTCGAAGCCGCTGATCGCCTTCTCGAAGTGGCGGCGTGCCCAAGCGCTGTCTCCCGTGCTAAGCAGGGCCAGCGCGAGGTTGTTGTGCGACTGGGCGGTGTCCGGGTGGATGTCCCCGAAGAGCTTGCGGCGAGCTTCCAGCGCCATCATGTGCATCTCCCGGGCCTGCTCGTGAAGGCCGGCCGATTGATAGAGAGCCCCGATGTTGTTGGAAACCGCGGCGGTTTCCTCATGATCCTGACCCAGCTCGCGATGGAGGATTTCCAGTGCGCGCAGGTATTCCGCCTCGGCACCTTCGGTATCACCGGCATTCCGCTTCAACACCGCCAGGTTGTTGCACATCGCGGCAATATCGAGGTCTGCCGGTGGATCGTTGGTTTCGAAGTAGTGGATTGCCTTCGACCAGAGTTCGGCAGCGCGCTCCGTATTTCCGAGTTGGTCGTGCACCGAGCCGTAGCCGGCATGCAGGCGACCGAGCTGGAGCAAGCGGTCCGGGCGATTGTCGAGCTGGTCGATGGCCTGCTTGTAATCATCCCGGGCTTCTTCAAAGCGGCCGAGCAAACGATAAACGTCACCACGGACCTCCAGCGAGCTGGCGAACTCATCGATGCTCTCGAGGTCGCTGCTGAGGGTTTGCTGCGCCTTCAGGACGGCAGCGGTGGCGGCGTGGACGGCCTCGTCGAGGTCGCCCGCGGCAACCAGTTCATCGACGCGGCTGCGCAGAATGTGAATGAGTGTGGTGGTAGGTGAGTCCATGGCTTGTATTTACTTTAAATCACCGCTTTGGGTTTCTGCAACGGGGAATTCCGCCGCAGGTGAAAGTCTTTCCAACAATTGAGCGCGCTGGGGGGGAAGAGAACCGAGGGCATCCCGCAGGGAGGTCGTGGCTTGGCGCCGCTCCTTGGAAATGCCGAGTTTACGCGCCATTTCCTGCTCGAAATGCTGCATCGCCTTGACCGAAGCACCACGAGTCGAGACGTAATCAAGGGCCCGCCGCAACAGATCGCTCAATTCCGGCTCGGGGTGATCACGCTCAACGGCAAGCTCCAACAGGCGGCAGCAATAACCCGACAAAAGCATTGCATTGTAATCACCTCGGATCGATTCCCGGGTGTTCATGACGCTCACTTCCCGGAGGCTATGGAGTTCGCCGCTGCGAGCCCTTGCCCAGGTTATTTCCGCGTCAAAGAAGAGATCCAGCTTCCCCGCAAAGGGGCTTTTAGGGCTCCTCGCGCCCTTTGCCACCGTTTTGATCAGACCATGGCCGTCCGTGAACCAGTGGACGATCCAACTGGTATCGGTCAGCTTGGTGAGCCGGATCAGCGTGCCGTGGCAATGCTCCATGCGAGGTTAAAAACCCGGCGACGCCCTATTGGTTTCACCGAATGCCCGCCAACTTGCGCAGAATCGGACACCGCGCAAGTCAACCCTTCCAAGAAACTTCGCCGAAATTCTCATGCCCGAGCCGCAAAGCTCGGATCCGCTAGAATAGCTCGGCTTTCTCTTTCTCTTCGGAAACCGCAACGGGAGCAGGTGCCGGGGCATCAAAAACGGCCAGTGGCGCGACGAGATTCGCTGGAAGCGGGAACTGTTTCTCATAGATCCCATCCACGATCTCATTCGCCTGCGCATAGGCATCCCGCATCATCTCCAGCTTCGCATCCAGGTTGTCGATGTAATGCAGCGCAATCGCTTCCGGCGTCCGGGGCAAGGTCGGCGAGCCGAATTGATACTCGCCGTGATGGCTTGCGATCAGGTGCAGGAGATGCAGGCGAACGGTCTCGCTCGCAGGCTCGAGCGTCAGCCAGTCTTTGGCCACCGGGCTCTCCGCGACATCGCGCCACAACTTGTTCACCAATTCGATGCCGAGCGGAATATGGCCCAGCATTTCGCCATGAAGGGTGTAGCCTTGGGCAAAGCCTTTCTCCGGATATTGGTTTTCCCAAAGCTTCCCACAGTCATGAAAGAGCACACCGGAGATCATCAGGTCCCGGTTCAGCTCCGGATAGATCGAGGAAATGAGATCGGCGGAGCGCATCATCTGCGCGACGTGCTCGGTGAGGCCGCCTCGGCGCGCGTGGTGATTTTTCCGGGCCGCCGCCGCACGACGGAACCGCGGACCGAAATCCTTGATGAAGCGATCCGTCAACGCATGCAGTCGCGGATCCACGATCCCGGCGCACAACGTGCAAATGGTTTCCCAATCGCGGCGTTGCTTCTCCATGGTCGCGGCGTCGCCCGTGAAGAAGGCTTCGAGGGCATCCCCCAAAAGGCGCTCCCACGCGATGTTCGCGGCATTGAGGCCATACTGGTTCTGGGTCCACTCCGCATTGAGCCGCAACACCGTGCCGTCAGACATGCCCACGGCGGCCTCGAAAAGCGGTGCGTCGGACCACGCGTTCAGGTTGAAGCTGCCGGTCCCGTCAGAGAAAGTGATCACCAGATACGGCTTTCCCGCCTTCGTCTGCCGCTGGCTGCGCGACTGGAGTTCGCAATCGACCGCAACCGCCAGGGGTTGCTCGCCCGCTTGCTCTTTCAGGGAGGAAATCGTCAGGAAATTCACGGCGGGAAGCATCCACGGCCCCGCCCCCGGTGTCACGAACGATGCACCGGGACGAGGCCAGCACGCACCTAACCGATATCCCAGACTTCCGCCGACCTCGACGAAGGCTCGGCCACGGTCGCGGCTTCCTGCGCTTCTTCGAGATGCTTCTCAATGCAGCTGAGGATCGTGCCGAATTCCGAAGTCTTGCTCACAAAAGGCAGCCCGCCCGTCAGCGTCTCGCCATCGGATGTATCGGGATTTTCCTCCACCAAGGCGGTGAGCATCAGAATAGGCACTGTCTGCAGATCCGGCTCCGCTTTCAACTGCGCTACCACATCACCACCATCCAGGCCCGGCATCACCACGTCGATCACGCAGAGGTCCGGTTTGAACTCCTTTGCTGCTTTTAAGGCGAGGGCGGAATCATTCACATCCATCACCTCGAAATTCCCCACCTCTTCGAGATTCGCTTTCAGGAGGGCGGTGAAATCCGGTTCGTCATCCACGATCAAAATCCGGGTGGTATCCATAGTCCCACCTCTACTCCGGATGGCGACAAATCGCAAGGAATCGCGGGAGCCCGCGGCGAAGTTTTTTTGATAGAGCGGGACCATTCACCCTCACACCTTCAGGGTGATGGAAGCGCGCACTCCGCCTTCCAGACGGTTCTCGATCTCAAGCACCCCATTGTGGAGCTCGACGATTTTCCGGCACACCGCGAGCCCCAGACCGGTGCCCGTTCCCGTCGGCTTGGTCGTGAAAAACGGATCAAAGATCTTCGAGAGATTCGTCTCGTCGATGCCTGTCCCGGTATCATCAAGTTCCACGCGGACAACGGGATCCCCTTCCCTCAGATGCCCTGCCGTGCGCACGCCTTCATCCCGGCGCACACCGGTGATCACTTCGGCATAGGCACGCACCGTCAGCGTCCCCCCTTCCGGCATGGCGTGCATGGCATTGATCATGAGATTGACCAAGACCTGCTCCATCTTCGTCGAGTCCACGCTCACCTTCGGTAGATCCGGCGAGAGATCCTTCACCAGCTTCACATGGGCTTGTCGCAAGGGATACTCCACCAGCGCTAGGGAATCGCTGATCACCTCGGAGAGATCCTTCGGCTCCATCGAAAGCTGCCGCGCGGAGGAATAGTCCACCAGCCCCTTCACGATCTTCTTCGCACGGTCGATCCCGCGCTTCATCCGTTCGATCGTCTCCGTACCCTGCACATCCTCCGCCGGCACGCGGCGGGCCAGCAACTCGATGCCCATCCCGATCATCGCCAGCGGGTTCTTCACCTCGTGCGCGACCCCTGCCGCAAGTCTCCCCACCGACTCCATCTTCTCCGCCTGGATGAGTTGCTCCTGCGCCCTGCGCAGATCCTCATTCGCCTTCACTAGGTCCTCATTGAGGCGGTGCATCGATTGCTCCGCAGCCTTGCGATCCGTGATGTCCGTCGAAATCGAGCCGATCGCCTTGATCTCTCCGCGCAAGTCGCGCAGCGGGAACTTCATGGACACATAGGTGCGCGGCTCGTTGTCCACATACAGCTCCTCATCCATCTGCAAGGCGTCGCCGCCCTCCGCCACCAGCAAGTCATGCTTGCGGAACTTGTCCGCCGCTTCCTTGTCCGCGATCAGCTGGTGATCGGAAAAGCCAAGGATGTCCTTCCGCTGCATCCCGTAGAGATCTTCGAAGCCGCGGTTCACCATCACATAGCGGCCCTTCAAGTCCTTCATCGAGATTACCGCAGGACTGTTGTCGATCATCTCCTGCATCCGCTGTTCCGCTTGGATCGCCTTCTCCTGGGCGCGACGCTGTTCTGTGACATCGCGGTCCATGCCCACGATTCCCCACGGCTTTCCATCCACATCATGAAGGAGCACCTTCGTGGTGACGAAGTAGTGGAGATCACCCTTCCGCAGTTCCAGATGCCACTCGCGGTTCAGCACCGGATCGCCGGTTTCGATCATGCGCATGTCCTCTTCCTTGCCCGTGCGCACCACCAGTTCCGGAAAGTAATCCGCGGGAGTCTTGCCGATCATCTCCTCCGGGGACTTGGCACCCACCCACTCTGCCATCGCCTTGTTCACCACCAGGTAGCGGCGGTTCAGATCGCGCGCGAAAATCTTGTCGGGGAAGCCATCGATCAGCGAGCGCAGCATATTCCGCTCCCGCTCGAATTTCTGCTGGGTGTCCACCAGTTCGCTGACATCGCTCGACATCCCGAAGGTCCCGATGATGTGGCCTTCCCGGTCGCGAAAGGGCATCTTGTTGGTCAGCACCCAACCCGTCTTCCCATCGGGAAAAATCTCTTTCTCCACCAAGCCGGTGATCGAGACGCCGGACTTCACGATCTGCATCTCGTCTGCCCGCGCCTGATCGGCATGCTCGGGACCGAAGAGATCATGGTCGGTCTTCCCGATCAGATCTTCGGGGTGCCCCCGCCCCACCCACGTGGCCATGCTCTGGTTCACCCGCAGGAAGCGGGACTCCGTATCCTTGAAGTAGATGTTCGCCGGCACGTTCGCCATCAGCATCTCGAAGAAATGCTCCAGCTTGCGGTGCGATTCCCGTCCCTCCTCCAGCTTCTGTTCCAGATCCCGGTTGATCTCCACCAGACGATCCGATTGAGGCGACTCCCCCGAAATAGGAGCAGCCGAACGCCGGCCCAGCAGTATACCCGCTGCGAGAAGAATCGCCGCCCCTGCGGCCATCCGTCCGATCGCCGCGGAAGGCCCTGTCATCAACCAGACGGTCCCGCCAAAGATCACCGCAGTAGCTAGCAGGCTCACAAATCCGGACCAACCCCCAGCCGATAAAGGATGGATTTTCACCATCTCTATCAGAACACGAAGTAGGGCCCGTGTAAATGGGCTTCGTCGTTCCGAGAGCGCCCGGGCTCAGCAAAGCCGGACCATGTCCTTCACGAACTGGCCCCACAGGAAAAGGAGACCTCGGAAGGAATACTCGAAATGGCCGTCCCCGGTCTCCCGGATGATCCCGGCTTCGAGATTGTGCCGGATCTGGCTCTGCATCTCGGTCTCGATCGAATCCTCGATCTCATCGGGATCGGGCATCAAAAGGGTATCCGGGTCGACATTCGAGCGGCGGAGAAATTCGTGATGATCCTTCAGGATCTGGTGGAAGCAGGCGCGCTCGCAGGGCACGTGATTCCACTTCATCTGAGGCGGGCACTTCAGGGTCGCGGAGAAGGGAAAATTCGTGGTGCGCCAAATCCGGCCTTTCTTGTCCCGGGAAGTCACGGAGATGAAGGCGAAGGCCACTTCTCCCTGTTCGCAGAGGCAGACAGCCCCCACCGCCCGCTCCTCCGGATGCCAGAAAAGCCGGAAGAACTGCTTCATCCCGCCCCACTCCCAGCCGCAATCGTCCACGTGGTCGAAGCCTGCATCCTCCATCGCACCCGCAGCCTCCACCGCATTCGGAAAAAAGGACGGATCCGGCACCTCCTTCTGTTTCAGACGGTTCTCCATCGGCAGCCGCATCCGGCGGATCCGGGTGAGCAGCTCGACCCAAGGCAGGAAAAACCAAAGCGCCACCCCGATCAGGCCCACCCACCAGCAGCCGCTGCTCAGGTAAAAGAAGGCCATGAAGCTCGCCGCCAGGAAAACCAGCGCGCCCAATTTGCGCACCAAGGCCTTCCTCGCGGAGCGAAGGGCGATGGCGAGGACAAAAAGTCCGACAACAATAAGGCAGGAACGCATGGAATACGAGGAGGGCGGAAACCAAACGCCCCCTGACTCTTCGTCAAGGTGGGAACTCGCAGGGCGGGTGATTGCCGACTCCCGACTTCTCAGCGCGATCCGCTCCGCTGTCCAGCGATTCGTCACCGGGCCAAAAAAGCCGCACCGACGGACCGGTGCGGCTCCTCCGGGGAAGGGAGAGGTGGAAAAGCTGGTTTCAACGATGCGCGGCAACGCCGAAAGCCAGCCAACCTCCCGCACAGCGTGAGGGGAAAGCCCAAGCTCCGCGACCGCGCCGTGGTGACGCTCCGGACAAGAAAAAGGGACGACCCCCGCCTCGCGAGGGTCGTCCCGAAGTGCCATGGCAGGCTTTCAGGCCAGGGAATCGATCAGTTCTCCGGATTCAGTCGGAAGAAGCGGGAACCCACATCCAGCGTGATGCGATAGGCAAAGAACATCGCATCGTTGGTGACCGGGCCGTTGCCGGCATTCGAGCGGGCATCGCCTTGGCTCACCAGCGCTCCGTTACCATCCACCATCATGACGTTGGAGGCTTGGAAGTCGTTGTCGTTTGCCACGAAGAGGAAGAAGTCGTTCGGCGCTTCGGTGGAAAGATCCGGCACCAACGACATGCCCTCCCACTTTTCATTAATCGTGTTCGAATCCGGAGTTGTATTGTTGGTGTTGAAACCGAATTTCGCGAGGTCGGCTGGTGCCAGCATGTTCACTACTTCCGCGGAGGCTGCCGCCTTGATCGCGGGATCCAGCACCCCCGCCGGGCTGATGGCATTCCCCAGGGCATCGTAGCTGCCAAGGATGTTCGAAGCACCGGAGAAATCCACAAGGCGCACCGACTTCAGAACAGTCGGAGCCGGGGGATTTCCCGTATTGATACCCGTCCCGAGGCCATTGCCATCCCGCGGCAGCATCAGGAACGCCGAGCCGCCAACGGCCACGATTTCAGACTGGGCCGCCGTGCGGTCCAGCGCGGAGCCATCGCCATTCGAGTCGAAGCGCGGAAGCTTTACCACATACTCGCCGATCAGCTCGGGCGCCTCGCGCTTCTCGCCGACGATGTCGAAGACAAACAGCCGGGTATTGTCGCGCGTCTGCTGCTGGCTGCCATTGGTGTCCTGCACCAGCGCGCTCTGCATCAGGGCGAAGAGGCGGGTGCCATCCGGAGTGACCGACATGCCTTCCAGGCCCTGGTTGTTGCGGCGACCATTGCTCGGCGCAGCAATCGAATCGAAGTTCAAGCCGCCGGATGAATTGTGCGGACGGGCCGACTCCGGCAACTGCGTGATACCGGTGATCTTCTTCGCCGCATCGAAGCGTGCGATGTAGGTGCCATACTCGTCCGAGACATAGCCGCTGCCATCGGCGAAGAGGTAGACTGCTTCCGCATCAAAGCTAAGCAGGCTTTCCTGTGCCCCGCCGGGGCCGTTCGCCGTGGTGACCGTGCCCACCGTTTGGCCGAAGAGCGAGCTCGTGCCCGTAGGGTTGAAGCCGGTAGTGAATTTCACCGTCGCTCCATCCTGATAGGTGAACTTCGTGGTCGAGTCATAGGTCGGAACGATCTGGCCCTGTGCGACCGGATCCGTTCCGTAGTATGGCTCGAAGGTGAAGTCCAGCTTGTGAAGGCGGGCCGCATAGTTCGAGAAGATCGTGCCCGAATTGAAGCCGCGGTCAGGGAGCACGTTGAAGGTGCCGTTGAAGCGGCTGCCATCGAAGCCCCAGCCCGTGATGAAGAGACCGGAGGAAGCACCCATCGTTTCGCCGAAGCTATCGAGGCTTTCGCCGCTCAATCGGCCGGTGCCGACCAGCCCGTGGTTCACCACCCGGACGCCGCCGAGCGAAGCACCCGCGGCAGCCGTGGTGTTCGGCGTGCCAAAGGCCGGAGAAGTTCCCGGGGCGGATGGACCGGCACCAAGAACCGTCAGCGTGTAGTCCGTGGCCAAGCCGTTCGCGGCTTGAGCGGAGACGGTGTAATCAATGCCCGCGATGGCGGCAGTCCAATCCTCGAGGTCCGAGGAAATCTGCAGGACCGAGGCAAGATCGAGCTCACCCGTGAGAAGCCTGGCCTTCAGTTCAAGACCGGCGCTTCCCGGAACAGAAACCAAGGCGCTGTTCGCGTCGCTGGAGTTGTTCGGGTTCAGATTGAGCAGGAATTCCATCCCGTCGCTCAGGCCGTCACCATCGCTATCCGTGTCCGGACCGCCGGAAACAAAGCCGTTCACTTCCACCCACAGGGCGAAATCGAGCGGGCCGCTATTCACGATGCGGCCCGGAGAGCCGATCTCGCTTGCGTCGGTCTTCGCGACAAAGGCGCCGTTCACGCCGGGCAGGCTCAACTTGGATATGAAGGACGCATCAGTCCCAGCCGCATTGTCAAAGCTGGCGAACGGCGCCGTGTTGTCGGAAACCGCGAAATAAACGCTGGCACGGAGCCGGTCGGTTGGATCGTAGATATTGACCTGGTCGCCACCTGTACTGAGACCGATGCTCGAACCGGAGTAATTGCCAACCTGCAGCGAGGAAGGACGATTGGCTCCGAACCAAGTTTGCAGGAAGGTCTCCGTCGTCGCCGCTGGCGTGGAGGTCTCCATGAAGATCACGGATTCCCCCGGAGCGACTTCGTTCACGCCATTCAGCGGAAGAGCACCGCCCAGCGGGGAAGCCGAGCTATCATCGACCTTCCAGCCCACGAGGTTGATGGTGCGGGCACCGAGGTTGGTGAGCTCGAACCAGTCAGCCGCGGCAGGGCTATTGCCACTGCCCCAAGCCGCCACTTCGGAAATGATCAGCTCGCCGGTGCTGCCCGGGGAACCGATCTCGTTCGGGTTGCCGGGAGCCTTGAAGGCACCATAGACACCTTCTTGGCTCAGAAGTGAAACGGCGGCCGCATCGAGGCCCGCACCATTGTCAAAGCTCGCGAATACCGGACCCGCAGGAGAAGCACCGAAGCTGACATTGGTCTGAGGAGTGCCGGCGGCGTCATAAAGGTTCACGATGTCTCCACCGGAACCCAGCCCAAGGCCGGAGGCATCCGCGTAGCCGATCTGCAGGTCGGCCGGGGCGACACCACCGAACCAAGTGGCGATAAAGGCGGTCTTCTTCGCTTCGATCTCCTCGGCATTGACTTCAAGAAGCACGATCACCGACTCGCCCGGCTTGATCAACGTGATCCCGCTGATTGCTCCGCCCGCGGCCGAGGAGTTCGAATTATCGTCCACCCGCCAATTGGTGATATCGATGGCTGAGTTGGTGGTGTTCGTGAGTTCGATCCAGTCTTCCGCCACGGCGCTGTTGCCGCTGGACCACGGAGCGATCTCCGAAATGATCACCGGTGGATAGGACAAGGTCTCGGGATCGAGGTCGATCACCTCAAGCGTATAACTGGTCGTCGCGTCCGGCGTGGCGCCCACGCTGCTGTCATCCACGCTGAGGGTGATGCTGTAGCTGGTCTTCGCCTCGAAATCGAGGACGGTGCCTGCCTTGATATAAAGGCTGGTGCCGGTGACCTGGAAGAAGGCCGCATCCGGTCCTCCGATGGTCACGACATTGGCACCGAGGCCGTCATCGCTCACCACCACGTCGCCCACCTTCAGCGGCGTGCCCGTTGGAGTATTTTCCTGGATGGAGGTCATCGCATTGGTCACCGCGATCTCCGTCGGAGCTGTGTTCGGCGCGGTGGCAGGAGCGTAGACCCAGAGTTCGGGGTGATTGATATTGCCACCGCCGTTCTCGTTCACCACGTAGATGAGACCGTTGTGGTCCATCGTCAGGCCCTCGTGCTGCTGCTCCGCCACGGAGAGCACGTCACCCGGATCCGCCGTGATGTTGAGCGTGCTCGAAATGCTGCCGCTGCGGCTGATGTTCACGATCTTGCCGTCTTCCTGGCTGATCACCAGCAGGCGCTGGTCGGGCAGCGTGAAGACGTCCGCCACGTCCGTCATGCCCAGCAAGGCAGGATCGAACAGATTGATCGAATTGGCCGTGGTGGCGGAACCGTTGGTAGCCGTGCTCGCGGCGAAGTCGACGTGAGTGGCAAAGATGCCGATGGGATTGATTTCCTTCAGCGCGACGAATCCGCCGCCCTGGGGATCATAGCAAAGGCCTTCGGTGCCTTCGTTGTCATTGAAGGTGCCGATCGCCACCGTCTGCGTGTTCGCGCGGGTCAAGGTGGTGCCGGCTGCATAGGTGAACTTCACGAGCTGGCGGTTGCGCTCCTCGCTGAAAACAAACTGGCCGCCGCCAAGATAGGTGATGCCTTCCGGATCGTAGAAGTCGGTGCCTTGCGGGCTGCTCCCGAGCGCCAGTGTCATCGTATCGACAAGGACACCGGTCTTGGTGACCTGCGTGACCGACTTGCCGCCGTCACCCACGATGAACAGCGTGTCCGTATCCCAATTGTAGGCGACACCGGATGCTTCCTGACCGAGCAGGTTGTGGGCCGGAGTGCCAGCCGGAAGAGCCGTATTCGAAGGCTCCGGCAGGGGGTAGCGGCCCACGCGCACGTAAGTGGAAAGATCCACCCCCTTGTCGATGCGGCCCGGTGAGCCGAGATCAGCACCGCTGGTCGCTTGGAAGGTCCCGAAGGTGGCGCCCGTGGCGAAGGTGTAGCGCGGTGCGCTCTTCGGCGAGCTCGGATCGTAGATCAGGGCTTGGGTATCGGCGGAGCCACCGGCGGAAAGACCCGCGTGGTCACCCGTGGAATCCAAGCCGTCGGACTTGACGAACTTGTTTGCGTCGTAGCTGAAGAAGAAGAGCTCGAAGCCGTTGTTATTGAAAAACGAGATGCCATCTCCCTTGCCAAGGCCAGGCCCCGTCGGAGATTGGAAGACTTGGACCGTGCTTGGAATGCCCCACCAGGCGCGGAAGTCGGCGGGCAGCGCCGAGGTGAAAATAACCGACTCACCGGGAGCGATGCTGCTACCCGCGGGCAGTGCCCATGCCTGCGCGGTGGAATAGGAGCGGCCGGAGTCATGCCAGGTATAGCCTTCCAAGGAAACGGCAGTATCGCCGAAATTGGTGAGTTCCCAGTAGTCCTCGGTCCCCGCTGCGGCGGATGATTGGTTGGACTGGATTTCCGTGAGCCGGAGATCGGTATCCAGCACGTCACCGTCGTCTTGGACGGTGATGGTGGCGAGGCCGGCAGTGGCATCCACCGCATTCGCGGTAATGTTCACGGTCTGGTTGCCATCGGGCGAGCTGTCGTTGACAGCCGTCACGCTGAAGGTGGCGGAAGCTTCATTCTCCGGGATGGTCACGGTGGCCGGAACCGTGGCCTCGGTGGTGTCGCTGGAGCTAAGATTCACCACGACGCTGGAAGCCGTGCTGCCAGTACGGGTCACCGTCGCGGTCGCAGCAGGATTGGCGGCGCTTTCGGAGAAGGCTGCCGGGATGACTTCCACGGAAAGGGCGAAGGAAGGGCCGTCGTTATCGAAGCCGCTGTAGCCCGGTGAGCCGATATCCGCCGCGTTGAGGGCGGAGGCGAAGCTTCCAAAGTTCGTCCCGTTGGCGTTCGTGTAGCGCGGCGTCGTGGTGCCGAAAGTGGGATCCCAGATCAACGATTGGGTGGCCGTGCCACCCGCGGAGAGACCGGCGTGGCCACCGGCGGAAGTGCCGCCATCCGATTTCGTATAACCGCTCGCCGCGTAGCTCAAATGCGTCACTTCCACGCCGCTGGCATCAAACAGGTAGACGGCATCCCCGCCACCAAGTCCGGGAGAGGCGACGCTAACTACTTGAACCGTGGAGGAAATGTTCCACCAGGTCCGGAAGCTCTCCGCGGCGACTCCCGTGAAGATGATCGACTCGCCCGGTGCGATGCTCGTCCCCACCGGAATGGTGACCGCAGCGGCATCGTTCGGGTTAGCGCTGTCGTCGTCCCACTTGTAGCCATCGAGGACCACGGCGCTCGTGCCGACATTGGTAAGTTCCCAAAAGTCGTTCACGCCGGCAGCGGCCTGATTCGACTGGATTTCGGTAATGAGGAGGGAGCCCGCAAAGGCATAAGGAGAGGCCAGACTGGCCAAGCCGGGAAGAACCACGGCAAGGGGGAAAGAATACTTCATGGCGAGGATCGCAGCACGCTATGGCTCAGCTTCCCCGCGTCGCGCGTTCTTCAGTGTCGCTTCCGTCAAATTGAGAGGGGATCGCACTGGCCACCCTGCCGCGGCGGGTCCATCATCCCCCTCGTCATGGCCATCGAACGCTACGAATCCTTCACCCCGTCCATCCATCCCAGCGCTTATCTCGCGGCCAGCGCCGACGTGATCGGCCGCGTGAGATTCGCGGAGGAAAGCAGCGCGTGGTACAACGCCACCATTCGCGGAGACATCAATGAGATCGTGATCGGCCCGCGCTCGAACGTCCAGGACAGCGCGGTGATCCACGTTTCGGATGACCTCGGAACGTATCTTGGCGAATTTGTCACCGTGGGCCACTCCGCGATCCTGCATGCCTGCACGGTGAAAGACGAGGTGCTGGTGGGCATGGGTTCCATCGTGCTGGATGGAGCCGTGATCGGGGAGAGATCGATCATTGGTGCAGGAGCCCTGGTGACGGGTGGCACGGTCATCCCGCCCGGCTCGCTGGTCATCGGCTCACCCGCGAAGGTGGTACGGACGCTCTCGCTTGATGAACAAGCGAAGGTAAAGGACTGGGCGGAGAAATACGTCGCGCAGTCGAAGAAGTATCTCGCACGCGACTGAAACAGCGTCCGTCTCTTCTCAAAGCAGCTCCATCTGTAGCCGCTCCTGTGGATCCTTGAAGCGGATGCCCACCCCTAACAGCCGCACCGGCTTGTTCTCCCCGCGCTGCCATGCTTCGGCGAGAAGTTCCTCGAAGATCGAGTGATCCAGCACGCCATGCGCTTTCTCCGCGGTCGTACGGGTGAAGTCCGCAAACTTCAACTTTACCACGAGTGAACGGATCTCCCTTTCCTCATAACGCACAAGATCGCTCGCCAGTTCATCGAGCATCGAGTGCATCGGCGGTCGCAGGTCCTCCAAGCAGCTCAGGTTCTCGCGGAAGGTATTCTCCGTGCTGATCGACTTGCGGATCCGGTGTGGCTGGACTTCGCGCGTGTCGATTCCCCGGCACAGCTCCCAAAGCTCGAGGCCCCATTTCCCGAAACGCCGCGCCATCTCCAACTTGTCGAACTGCTGGAGATCGCCACAGCTGTGGATGCCCATCCCCTGGAACTTGGCCGTCATCTTTCCGCCCACACCCCAGATGCGTCCGATCGGCAGGTCCTTCATGAAGGCCTCCACCTGATCCTCACGGACCTCGTGCTGGCCATCCGGCTTGTTCCAATCGCTCGCGATCTTCGCGATCATCTTGTTCGGCGCGATCCCCGCTGAAGCGGTGATTCCCGTTTCCTCCCGGATCTGGTTCCGGATCTCACGAGCCAGCGCGGCTCCCGAAGTGTTGAGATGGGAAAGATCGAGGTAGGCCTCATCCAGCGACAGCGGCTCGATCCGCTCTGTAAAGCGGCCGAAGATCGCGCGAATCTGCGCGCTCACCCCCCGGTAGAGCTCGAAACGGGTGGGGACCAGAATGAGCTGGGGGCAAAGCTGGAGCGCCTTGAAGACCGGCATCGCGGAGCGGCAGCCATACTTCCGGGCTTCGTAGTTCGCGGTGGTCAGCACTCCGCGCATCGTCCGCCCACCCACGCCGACGGGCTTGCCACGCAGGGCAGGATTCTCGCGTTCCTCGATCGCCGCGTAGAAGCAATCCATGTCGATGTGGACGATCTTGCGCATCGCGGGTCGGGGGAGACTTTCCCGCGGACACGCCGGATCGGCAAGCGCGGGACGATCCGCTTTTTTACCCAGGAGCCCATCCCCCGGCGACAATAAGCACCCGGTGGCAGTAGAAGCTCGCGCCCGCGATTTCCGAGACTCGGCGATCCTATGCGCCAAACCGGCAATTTCGGAACCCGCCCGGACACTTCCCGCAACCCCGCTCGCAGGCCGTCACTCACCGCCATTGCGCGACTCCCCGGAAGATATCGCCTGTTAATTTCCCTGTTTTATCAGGCGGAACAGGCGGCCGGGAGCCTCCAAGGAAATGGCAAGGCTAGCCCCGGTAGCCGCACTGCGCCAACGCTTTCGCGCGAGACGCCATTTCCCCTTGGAAAGCCCGAATAATGCGGCAGAAACGATCTCGTGCCCGATCTCGTCCGCGTCGAACCCATCGCCCTCCTCCCTACTCCTGCCGGCTGCGCCGTTTTCCTCGGCGACGGCCAGAAATCGATCGTGTTCTACATCGACTTGGCCATCGGTGCTTCGATCAACGCCGCACTGTCCGGCGAGGCCCCGGCACGCCCGCTCACACACGATCTGTACTTGCTGACGATGGAGGCATTCGGGGCGAAGGTCAGCCGTGCGGTGATCGTGGCGCTGGAAAAAGAGATTTACTACGCCCGCCTCATTCTCGAGGCGGAGAACGAGATCATGGAGCGCAAGATCGTGGAACTGGATGCCCGGCCGAGCGATTGCATCGCGATCGCGGTGCGGGCAGGAGCCCCGATCTTCGTGCTTCGCGAGCTCTGGGAGCGGCTCGACGACATGTCCACCGTGCTTCAGGAAATGAAGGACAAGGGCATGGACTTGGGCGGCTGAAAAGAACTCCGGATTTGAAACAGCCCGACCGCCTGTGAGGGTTTTCATGACGCGATTTGACGGAAGATTTTTTCCGCGCTTCCATTGCAAAACTCCCCTTGCGCCATGGGTGAGCACTCCTAGCTTGGGGGGCCATGCCAACCGCCAGCCTCCCCTCTTATCTCGCCGAGGAAATCCTGCTTCACCCGGAAAACCGCAAGTTTCCGGCCTTCGATCTCGTCCGCCTGCTAGGCACCGTCTTCAAGCCGACCCAAGGGTGTCGCGTCTGCATCCTCACTGACTTCGAGGAACCCGCGGGACTGATCAAGGACTTTGCCTTCCTGAGCCGGCCCGGCTTCCCGGTGCAGAAGAAGGCCCATGAAGCTTTCTATCAGGGCCTTAAAAACGGCGCGCTGGAAGAGCTCGGAATGACCGGCGGCGAGATGTTCGCCTACAAGACCACCCACGGATCGAACCTCGATCTGGAAGACGAGGTCTGGGACACCGCCGGTCGCCAGCTGTCCCTCGATAAGGACATCTATCCGAGCTACGATCTGATCCTCTGTATCTCCACCTTCTCTGCGACCGCTCCGCTGACTGCGAAGTGCAAGATCTTCGGCTTCCGCGGCGCGACGCTTCACGGCTTGAACGACATCATCCTCGGCTCCGGCCTGGCGGTTGATTACGAGGAAGTCTCCACGGACGCGGAAAAGATGCGCCTCGCCATGACCAAGGCGGACGAAGTGGAAATCGATTTCGAACTCGAAGACGGCCGCATCCTCACCGCCTGGCTCGGCCTCGGAGGCCAGGAAGCGCAGAAGTCGCATGGCCTTTGCCAAGGCAACAAGCCGGACATCGCGAACCTGCCCGCCGGTGAAGTTTACTTCGTGCCCCAGGACGCCCGCGGCCATTTCCCGATGAAGTATGAGGATGGCACCCTCGGCGTGCTAACCGTGGACAATCGCTGCATCCTGAAGTCCGAACTCATCGCCGGAAACCAGGAAACCATCGATCGCCACAATGCCCGCCTGCAGGACGATCCGATGACGGGCACGCTCGGCGAGCTGGGCTTCGGCACCCAGGTGCTGCCGGTTTCCTACGCGGATATTCAGGACGAAAAAGTGCTCGGCACCTGCCACCTCGCCACGGGCCGCGATGACCATCTCGGCGGCGACATCGTGCCGGAGATGTTCAAGAAGCACGAGAACTCGACGCACGACGACATCCTCTTCGCCCCGCACAAAACCCCGAATTTCAACATCAAGCAGGTCCGCATGAAGCGCGGCAACCAGCGCGAAGTCCTGATCGAGAACTTCCGCCCCGCCCGCTACCTGATGGACGCACTGGCCGGTAGCCAGGGAGCGTAAGACAGTTTTTCACCGCCAAGGCGCGGAGTCGTCCGGTTCACACAAAAAAGCCCAAGGTCCTGACTCGCCTGTCAGATTTTCATCGAGCTTTTTGAACTTGGCGCACTTGGCATCTTGGCGGTGAACTCTTTTCCCTCCCCATGAAGCGTTACCATCACGTCGAGTTCAGTGAACTCCCGCCGGTCGAATGCTGCTGTGGCACCACCCGGCGGGCCTTCGTGGACCAGCCGGACGCACCGGCCTCCGCTCACTACCTCGAGGTAAAAGATGAGCCGACCAGTCACTACCACCTCAAGACGACGGAGATCTACGTGGTGCTCGAGGGTGAAGGATTTCTCGAACTGGATGGGGAAATGGTTCCGGTAAAGCCGCTCAGCGCCGTGATGATCCGGCCAGGTTGCCGCCATCGAGCGATCGGAAAGCTGAAGATCCTGAACATCCCCGTGCCGAAACACAACGACGCCGACTTTTACTACGACGAAAGCGCCGTGAAACCCGGAGACACCCCTGTCCATTGAGCGCGAATCCCTACGAGAGCGAGCGGCTGCTCGCCGAATACCTGCTCTTTCACTACGGCTCGCCAGAGGAAATCCTCCCTGCCGGAGCTCCCGCCGGCATGCGGGATGCCCTCGACTTCGCCGTGCGAACCACGCGGCACTTTTCCTTGGGCGGAGTCGATCGGACCTTGGACTTGGGCTGCGCCGTCGGAAGGTCCACCTACGAGCTTTCCCGCGACAGTGCCGAGACCTTGGGCATCGATTTTTCCAGCAGCTTTGTCCGGGCGGCTGCAGCGATCGCCGATGGGCCGCAGGCCTATCAGCGGCTGGATGAAGCACACCGCAGGACGGAATTGTTAGCCCGCTTGCCAGCCGGCTCGCACTTCAAGGGCGTCTTTTTCGAAACCGGAGACGCCATGGATCTTCGAGCGGACCTCGGAGACTTCGATCGCGTCCACGCCGCCAACCTGCTCTGCCGTTTGACGGAACCCCGGAAGCTTCTGGAGCGACTGCCGACGCTTGTTAGGCCGGGCGGTGAACTGGTTCTCGCGACGCCTTGTACCTGGCTTGGGGAATTCACGCCTCCGGAAAATTGGCCGGCAGGCAGCACTCTGGAATGGCTGAAAGAAGCGCTCGGCGCGGACTTCGAACTGATCAAGGTGGCAGACGAGCCTTTCCTGATCCGGGAGACCGCACGGAAATTCCAGTGGACCAGCTCGATGGTGACAACTTGGCGACGCCGCCTTACTTCCGCAGCAGCGGATGCCCCGGCTTCGCTTCCGTGACGTGCGGTGGCCGCAGATAGGCAGGCTGGGGTGGCAATTCGGAGATGCGTCCGCGCTCGCTGGACGGCAAATTCCGCCAAGCCCTGGCGAGATGCAGGGCGTCCGGATGTTCCGGCACGATCGTAGCCGCCATTTCCGCGGGCAGGCCGATGCGAGCCACGGATTCGAGCGAGAAAACGGTCAGGCCTTTCTCCTGAAAACCGCGGATCTCTTCGGTGAGCTCCTCCAGGCTGCATAACGCGGGCTCGGCCCCCGCATCCCGAACATCATCGGTAGCCACTCGCCAAACCGCTCCCCGGCGGGCGTCTCCCACCGCCAAGGCATTTCCTCCGAAAGCGGAAGGCACGGCTAACAGGGTGCTCAGCCCCACGGCCGGGCAGCCGTGCACCATCGCGATCCCCTGCCCGGCCGCGATGCCCACGCGCGTACCGCTATAGCTTCCGGGGCCGGTACCGATCACCACGCCAGCCAAGCTTTCACCGGCGGTCAGGCAATTCAGCGCCCGCTCCAACGGGGCGAAGAGCAGCGCATTGTGGCTCCGGTCGCCCGTAAACGACTCTTCAAACAGCACCTCGCTGCCACGCAGCAGGGCCAACGAGGCACGGGGCGTGCTACTTTCAATGAACAGTCTCGCGGCGTCCGGCACCCCTCGAGCATCCGAAATATAAACCGATCCGCAACCCCTCAATCCCGCCAAATCCTTGGTTTGTCGCGGCTTTGCACCGCCTACGGGATTCTCCCCTTGCAGCCATCCGCCCGACCCGCTTTCTTCCGTGCAAATTCCAGCACCCGGAACCCATTTTAACCCCATGACAGACTACGCCAAAGGCCTCGAAGGAGTGATCGCCAATGAATCCGCCCTCAGCAATGTGGAGGGTGCCGAAGGCCGTCTGAGCTATCTGGGTTACTCGATCGACGATCTCGTCGAAAACTGTTGCTACGAGGAAGTCATCTTCCTTCTTCACAAGGGCCGCCTGCCGAAACAGGACGAACTGACGGCACTGGAAAAACGGCTGCGCGGCGACCGGGAACTGCCGCAAGGGGTGATCGATTTCCTGAAAAACGCGCCAAAGGACTCGAATCCGATGGATGTGCTCCGCACCGCTGTCTCGATGCTGGGCCTCTACGACAAACGCGCCACCATCGGCGAGCCGAAGCTGGATCTCGTCGAAGAAGTCGGCCTCTCCCTGGTCGCAAAGGTGCCGGTGATCGTCGCGGCCTTCCACCGCTTCCGCAAGGGCCTGGAACTTCCGGCCGCCCGTGAAGACCTCTCCGAAGCCGGAAACTTCATCTATCAGGCGACTGGCAACGAGCCGACCGAGAACGCCATCAAAATTCTGGATGTGGCTTACATCCTCCATGCCGACCACGGCATGAATGCCTCCACGTTCTCCGCCCGCGTGACCATCGCCACGCTGTCCGATGTTTACTCCGCGGTCACATCCGCAGTCGGCACACTCAAGGGTCCGCTTCACGGCGGCGCAAACGAAGGCGTGATTCACATGCTCCAAGAGATCGGCGATCTCTCGAAGGTGGACGAATACATCGAAGGGAAGCTGACCCGCAAGGAGAAGGTCATGGGCATCGGCCACCGCGTTTACAAGGTGCTCGATCCACGCGCCCCGCATCTTCAGAAGCTCGCAACGAAGCTCAGCGCCGAACTCGGCGAGCCCAAGTGGATCCAAATGTCCGAGCGCATCGCCGAGATCATGCGCGAACGCAAGGGTCTCAACGCAAACGTCGATTTCTATTCCGCCACCGTTTACTATTCGCTCGGCATCCCGACCGATCTCTTCACGCCGATCTTCGCGATCGCCCGTACCTCCGGCTGGACCGCGCAAGTTCTCGAGCAGCTGCGGGATAGCCGTCTCTACCGCCCGCTCACCCTCTACGTGGGACCGAAGGTGCTTTCGAAGGTGCCGCCGATCAGCGAGCGTTGAGATCGGTCAATCCGATCGTTTGCAAAGACCGTCTCTGGAGAATCCGGAGGCGGTTTTTTGTTGGGAGAGTTTCGATTTCCCGATCACAGCCACCCGTTCAAGCCACTCGGCCAGGAAGGCGTCCCTTGATCTTCGCGATTGCCCACTGGGCATGCTCAACCACCAGAGGGTCCGGATCTTCGGTAGCTTTTTCCAAAGCAGGCAGGTCCTCCGCTGTTCCGGTATTCCCGAGGACAACGCAGGCATTGCGCAGGAAGCGCGGGCGCTTGATGCGTTTGATCGGTGACTTCGAAAAAAGAGCACGGAACTCCTCGTCCGTTAGTGCGAGGAAATCGCGGGTCTTCATCTTGAAGACCGCTTCACGAGCATGAAAACGCGACTCGCGGGAAAGCTGGGCGAACTTGTTCCAAGGGCAGACCTCGAGGCATTCGTCGCAGCCGTAGAGGCGGTCACCGATCGCTTCGCGGAATTCCTCCGGGATAGGTCCCTTGTGCTCGATGGTGAGGTATGAAATGCAGCGCCGGGCATCGACGCGATGCGGCGCGGTAATTGCCTTCGTCGGGCAGGCATTGATACAGCGGGTGCATTTGCCGCAATGATCGCCGAAGGGTTGGTCCGCAGGCAGCTCAAGGGTGGTGAGCAACTCGGCGAGAAAGAACCAGGTGCCGAGGTGGCGGTGGATCTGCACGGTCGATTTGCCATTCCAGCCAAGGCCGGCAGCACTGGCATGATCCCGCTCCAGCACCGGTCCGGTATCGACATAGAAACGCTGGGTTCCGCCAAGGGCCTGCATCCCCTCATCCATGCGGCGGAGCATCTTCTCGATGATGTCGTGGTAATCGTCATTCCACGCGTAGCGGGCGATCCGGTAGCCGTCGGCGGGATTACTACCCGGATAGTAGTTCATCGCCAGCGTCACGACGGCGCGGCACCCCTGAAGCACCTCGCGCGGATCGCAGCGGCGCTCCGGCGTGCGCTCCATCCAGGCCATCTCCCCATGACAACCCTCCGCGATCCATTCGCGGAAGGAATCCGCGTGCTCGGCCTCCGCCGCCGCGGCAATGCGGCAGTCATCGAAGCCGACCTCGCGTGCGAGGGCTTTGATGGCGTCGGCGGGTTGCATGCCGGGACCATGCACGCGGGAAGCTGGCTCGCCAAGCCGCGCCGCCGGGTTTGACAGGGGAGGATGCCGGGATTTCGCTCGGCGGCATGAAATTCCGGAACGCAGCACGCCTGCTCGCCTGCCTCTCCTGTGTCACGGCGGCCTCCGCCACGATCGTCGGGTCCTACAATATCCGCTACGACAATCCGGGAGACGAAAAGGCAGGAAACGGCTGGAAGCAGCGCGCTCCGGTCATCGCCTCCCTGATCCGCTTCCACGATTTCGACGTGCTGGGGACACAGGAAGGGTTTCATCACCAGATGGAGGATCTGTGCCGTGAAATGCCGGAATACGGCTGTTCCATGCACGGCCGGGATGACGGGAAGGAAAAGGGCGAGCATATCGGGATCTTCTTCAAAAGAGACAAATACGAGCTTCAGGAGGATGGCTTCTTCTGGCTCTCCGAACATCCCGATCAAGCGGGCCCCGGCTGGGATGCCTCGCTGCCGCGGATCTGCGGCTGGGCAAAACTCCTTAGGAAGGCGGACCAGAAGACCTTCTACGTTTTCAGCCTGCATCTGGATCACCGCGGCCCGATCTCGCGAAAGGAAGGAATCGCCCTCGTGCTGCGAAAGATCGACGAGATGGCCAAGGACGCCCCGGTTTACCTGATGGGAGACTTCAACACCGACCAGAACAGCGAGAGCTACAAGGAGATCGAGGATTCACCGCATTTCGCCGACACCTACAACACGGCCACGGTACGCTTCGCCCTGAACGGCACGCCGAACAAGTTCGATCCTGACGCGAAGACCGAGAACCGGATCGATCACATCTTCGTCCGCGAGGGCGTGCCGGTGCGGCGCTATGGGGTGCTGACGGACTCCTACCGCATCCCCAAAAACCCGGCACCAGAGGAGAGCAAGTCGGGTAATTTCCCGAAGGAGGTCACCTTTCAGGACTTCGAATCCCGCCTGCCGTCGGACCACTTTCCGGTGCTGGCGGAGGTCATGGATTAAGCGGCAACCGCCCTACCCTTCAAGGTTTCGCGGCGAAGTGGTAGCGGGCGCTTTCGAGAATCCCGCAGGCGATTTCCTCGGTCTCGAGTCCAGCGGTCTCCAATTCAAGGTCAGCGATCTGGTGATAGAGCGGGCTTCGCTCGATCAGCAGTTTTTCGATCTTCTCCCTGGGATTGTCGGTCTGAAGCAGAGGCCGGTCACGATTGCGGGCTGTGCGCTGCAGGATCACATCCACCGGCGCCTGGAGCCAGACCACGTAGCCGAGACTGGAGAGAAGGCGGCGGTTGTGCTTCCGGCCGATGATTCCTCCGCCGGTGGCGATGATGCGGCGCGGGGCATTCGGCGCGGAGAGCTCATTGAGCACGGCGCTTTCGAGTTCCCGGAAGGACTGTTCGCCCCTTCTGGCAAAGATCTCCGGGATGGTCATGCCCGCCTTTTCCTCGATCAGTTGGTCGGTATCGACCATCGGGTAACCGAGCATTCCTTGGAGCTTGCGCCCGATCGTGGTCTTCCCGCAGCCCATCAAGCCGATCAGCACGATGTTCTTGGGGAGCCCGTCAGGGGATTGCATGGGCGGACCCTAGCGACGAGCAGGCACAACGCAAAGATTCAAGTATGCATTTGTAAATACCTGTCGCCGCAGCCCGGTAAATACGGGCTCGCCGGGGCGGCTCCCTGACGCTAAGCCTGCGGCGTGCCTGAGACCCGCATCCTTTCCGCCCACGAAGACGACATGAAAGCCGCCATCCGCGAGGCCGCCGCCTTGCTGGAAGCCGGCGAGATCGTGGCGGTGCCCACCGAGACCGTTTACGGGTTGGCGGCGGACGCCTTCAATGCGGATGCGGTGGCAAAGGTTTTCGCTGCCAAAGAGCGTCCCGCCTTCGATCCGCTGATCGTCCACATCTCCTCTTTCAAGGAACTGGCGGACGTCGCCGAAGTGCCGGAGGACATCGCGCCGGTGGTGAAAAGCCTCGCCGGCGCCTTCTGGCCGGGACCGCTGACCATCGTGCTGCCGAAGACCGCCAAAGTGCCGGATCTGGTGACGAGCGGCCTGCCGACGGTGGCGGTGCGCCAGAGTGGAAACGTGATCTTCCGGAACATCGGCAAGGCCCTCGGCCGCCCGATCGCCGCCCCGAGCGCAAACCGCTTCGGCCGGATTTCCCCGACCTCCGCCAGCGCGGTGGACAAGGAGCTGGGTGGCCGCATCCCGCTGATCATCGATGGCGGTGCCTGCCGCGACGGCTTGGAAAGCACCATCGTCACGATCGAGGACCGCGGCGAACAAAGGCCGCTGATCCGGGTGCTGCGTGCCGGTCCGATCACCAAAGAGGAGCTTCAGAAGTTCGGCAAGGTGATCATCGAAAAGAAGATCGCCGAGCGACCGGACGTGCCGGGACAGCTGGAGAGCCACTACGCGCCACGGACTCCCCTGCTGATGTTCGAGAAGCCGGAAGATTTCGTCCCCGAGCCCGGCAAGAAATACGGCCTGCTGAGCTACCGGGGTGACCCGAAGGCCGGCTACATCGACCGCCATGACTGGGAGACCGTTGAGGAGCTCAGCCCGGGCAGCGGAAAGCTGATCGAAGCGGCGGTGCGTCTGTTCTTCGTGATGCGGCTGATGGACGAGGCCGGGCTCGACGCGATCGTGGCGGAGCCGGTCAGCGAGACCGGCCTGGGGGTGGCCATCATGGATCGCCTGCGGAGAGCCGCGACCAAGGACTGAGGAAGGTCTTCAATGGTCCGATAGGGCTCCGGGGACCTCTGGAATCCGGCGCCTGTTCCGCCTGTTAAAACAAGAAAATTAACAGGCGGCGTCAGCCTGTGAGTGCGCTGGCAGTTGACTGGTTTGGTCAGTGGTTTCGCGGATCGATTTTGCGAGAGCTCCGATGCAGGCGGGAAAGGCATGAGGGGAAGCATCGCCCAGGTAGAGGGTGGGTTTCTACTGCCACTGGTGATTGATGGAAGATTGGCGATTTTCCCGCGGCGGGTGACGAGTTTGTCCGGCAACTTGCATGTGTTAGAATCCCGCCTAGGTTCGGGGTTGCCATGCGCCGGAACCGTGTCCTTCTCCAATCGCTGCTCGCTCTCGCCCTGATCTGGGGGCTGGTGGCGGGAATCCGGGCGCTTGCGGGCTCCAAGCGGATCACGGCGGAAAAGGTGGCCTCGGAAATTGCGGAGGCAGGATTCGAGGATTGGTCCACCTACAATGAAGCACCGGACGTGGCGGCGGCAAAGCGCCGGGACGAGAAGCTCCGGGAGGTGGCGGGGCTAGTGAACCGCCTCGATTTCGCGGAGCGTGAGAAGAACCGTGACGACCGGGCGACCGAGGCTTTTTTCCGGAAGATGAGCGCGGACGAGAAACGGCTGTTCGTGGACCTCACCATCAAGGAATCGATGGGAAGGTTCATGGAGGCGATCGATGCTTTGCCGCCCGAGAAGCGGAAGGAGTTCGTGAAGAAGGGCCTGGAGGAGATCGAAAGCGGGAAGACCGCGGACGAGATGGCCCGAGCCCAGGAACTCGGCGAAGATCTCCTCGAGCGGATCGCGAGCGAAGGGATGCAGGCCTATTTCAAGAACGCCAGTGCGGACACCAAGCTCGACCTGGCACCGCTGATGGAATCGATGAACGAGGTCATGCAGGGTCTGCGCGGCCAGGACTTCGGCGGCCCAACCCCGCGATGAAAAGGTTCCTCCCAAAGAGGCACGCGATGCCGGGCGGGTTCACCATGACGGAGCTCATGGTGACCGTGTTGATCATCGTCGCCTTGGCGGCGATAGCCTTTCCGGTGGGGCGCTCGGTGCTGGGGAAATCGCGGAGCGCGGCCTGCCTTTCGAACCTGCGGCAAATCGGAACCGGACTTGAGGGATACTTGCAGGATCATAACCAGATGATGCCTGATTGGGTGGCGGGGAGAAAAACCAAGGCCGAGGAGGTGCCGGTACTGGAGACGGAGCTGGCCAGCTATCTGCCGAACCCCGAGGTCTTCCATTGCCCGGCGGATCATGAGCAATTCGAGCGCAGCGGCTGCAGCTACATCTGGAACACCAGCCAGAACGGCCGGCATCGCAGCAAGCTCGAGTTCTTCGGGAAAAGCGGCAACGATCAGCGTATCCCGCTGGTGATCGACAAGGAAGATTGGCACGGGGGCGACCCGGGCGTGAATTTCCTCTACGCCGATCTTTCTGCATCCAGCAAAGTGCAATTCGGAGTGAACCGCTAGCCTCCCCGCCATGCTCACCGTCACCGGACTCGTCAAAAATTTCCGCGGGAAGCCCGCGCTACAGGACGTCTCATTCAATGTGGAGCGCGGCGAGATCCACGGGCTGCTGGGGCATAACGGTGCCGGAAAAAGCACCACCTTGGGAATCATTCTCGGCATGGTGGAACCGGACGCGGGGGAAGCCAGCATCGGGGGAATTTCCGTGCAGCGCGACCAAGCTTCTGCGCTGAGGCAAGTCGGTGCGATTTTCGAAAGCCCCGCCTTTTACGAATATCTGAGCGGCTGGGAGAACCTGAAGATCCTGGCTGGCTACTCCGGTGTCTTCAATGAACGCGCGGCACTGAAAACCGTCGCCCGGGTCGGCCTGATGAAGGCGATCAAGAACAAGGTCGGCACCTACTCGCACGGCATGCGGCAGCGGCTGGCGCTGGCCCAAGCGCTCTTGCCCGAGCCCCAAGTCCTCCTTCTGGACGAACCAACCGACGGCCTCGATCCGGAGGGGATCAAATGGTTCCGCGACTTCATCCTGAACCTGCGTGAAGAGCGCGGGATGACGGTGCTCTTCAATTCCCACCTGCTCGCGGAGGTGGAGCAGATGTGCGACCGGGTGACGATCCTGCGCGAAGGGAAGCTTGTCTATGAAGGCACGCTGAACTCCCTGAGAGAGGAAGCTCCTGTCTATGAGGTGAGCTTGGAGCCATGGGAAGGAGCCAGGGAGTTTTTGGAGCTGAACGGCGTCCAGATCCTTGGCCCGGGACGGATCGCGCTGCCGCCGGAAATGGATCCGGCGATTATCGTCGCGGCCCTCGTCGGCAGCGGCATCCGCGTCTCCGCCTTCGCGCCGGTGCGCCGGTCCTTGGAAGACCTTTACCTCGAAATCACCAGCTCCAAGCCATCCAAGGAAGAACCTCTCCCCTTCCTGCCCATCGCATGAATTTCCTCCGCCAGCTCAAGGGCGAACTCCGCAAGCTCTTCGCCCGCCGCCGCACCTACATTGGTTACGGGGTGTTCCTGGCGATGGAGCTCATCATCCTGTGGGTCTTCAAACTGGAGCGCAGCCAGCGGGCGATGCGGGAACTGGTGGAGCGGAACGGCCTTGGTTTCGACGAATACTACAGCTCCCTGACAATCACCCACTGGATCATGAGCCTGAGCATGTTCTTGCTGGGCTCGATCTACTTCGCCCTCGTCGCCGGGGATATCGTGGCGAAGGAGTCGGAAGACGGGAATTTGCGGCTGGTCCTGGCCCGCCCGGTTTCGCGCCTGCGGATCCTTCTTCTGAAGTACGTGGCGATCGCGCTCTACACGATCACCTTCGTGCTCTTCGTGGGGGTCACCGGCTATGCCATGGCCGTGGCGGCGCTGGGTGTGGATGGCGGGCTCTTCGTGTGGAATTACGAGATGAAGGTCTTCGCCTTCTATCCGACATGGGGCGAGGGAATCACCCGCGTGGCCATGGAAGGCCTGGCGATGGGAATCAGCATGGTCACCCTGTCCTCGATCGCCTTCATGTTTTCCTGCTTCAAGATGAAGCCGGCGGCGGCGACGATCATGGCGCTGAGCGTCCTGTTCGTGGACTTCGTGCTGCTGCGCTTTCCCTTCTTCCAGCCGTATCAGGAGTACTTCGTGACGTGGCGGATGTCCTGCTGCATCTACGTGATGGAGAACACGATCTCTTGGGCGAAGCTGGCAATGTCCTACGGCTTCCTTTTCGGGCTGAATGCGACGCTGTTCCTGATCGGCTACACGGCCTTCCGGCTGCGGGATTTCAAAACCTGAAAAAGGAAGCGGGCGATCAGTGAGACCGGGGGTCGCCTTCCCCAGAATCGCCGACCGCCCGCAGAGAGGGAGATCTGATCTTGTGTTTTTGGAGCACCCTTGCGGGAACAGGTGCAGAATGCCACGAAGGAGCGGAACTTCGTATTCCATGATCGCGTAGGGGTCCCACGCTTTCCCGATTTTCACCGTTTTCAGGTGCCGCGGCAGGGGTGAGACTGGCGGCGATGCGCGAGGACACCCGACGCTGGATCGAGGCCGACAAGGCACACTGCTGGCACCCCTTCACGCCCCAAGCGGCGTGGGAGGCGGGCGAGCCGCTGGTGCTGGTGCGCGGCGAGGGGGCGTGGTTGTGGGACTCGGAGGGGCGGAAATATCTCGATGGGAACTCCTCCATCTGGACGAACATCCATGGCCACAACCATCCGGCCCTGAACGAGGCCCTGACCCGGCAGCTGACAGAGGTGGCACACGTCTCCTACCTCGGCTTCGCAAATCCCCGGGCGAGCGAACTGGCGGCGCGGCTGAGCGGGCTCTTCCCGCCCGGGACCTTGGAGCGGGTTTTCTTCTCCGACGACGGATCCACCGCGATCGAGTGCGCGATGAAGATGGCGATCCAGTACCGCCAGCTCACGGGCGAGCCCGAGCGCACCGGCTTCATCGCCTTCGACCAAGCCTACCATGGCGACACATTGGGTGCGGCATCGCTTGGCGGTGTTTCCCGCTTTCACGACCGCTTCCGGAAACACGGGGCGACCGTGACCTTTGTCAGCGGCATGGAGGCGCTGCGGGAGCTGCCATGGGAGGCGGTGAAAGGATGCGCGGCCGTGGTGATCGAGCCGCTGATGCAAGGCGTGAACGAGATGCGTCCGTGGCCTGCCGGCATGCTCCGCGAGCTGCGCGAGTGGTGCGACGCCCACGACGTGCACCTGATGCTGGACGAGGTGATGACGGGCTTCGGCCGCACGGGGAAAATGTTCGCCTGCCTGCACGAGGAGGTGACACCGGATTACCTCTGCGTGGCGAAGGGGATCACCGGCGGCTACCTGCCGATGGCGGCAACGCTGACCACAGGCCATGTTTACGAGGCTTTCCTCGGGGAGGATGACCGGGCTTTCTACTACGGTCATAGTTACACGGCAAACCCCCTGGGCTGCGCTCTCGCACTGGCGAGCCTCGATATCTTCGAAGCAGAGAAGACGCTGGAGAATCTCCAGCCGAAGATCGCGCGGATGGCGGAGCTGCTGGCAGGACTGAAGGCGGAGTCGCGCTTCGTTCACGAGATCCGCCAATGCGGCTTCGTCGCAGGCATCGAGCTTCGGCAAGCGGATGGCACGCGCTTTCCGGTACAACTTCAAACCGGCAGCAAGGTGTGCCTTGCGGCACGCGAACACGGACTGCTGACCCGGCCGGTCCGCGATACGATCGTGCTGATGCCACCGCTGAGCATCAGCACCGCGGAACTGGTTCACGCGGTGGATGCGATCTCCGCTGCAATCAATGCCGTCTCAACGGGTCAAGCCGAGTAGGGCGGCTTCATGCCGCAGCAAGGATATCCGAGAGCGTCCTTCCAATTCTCACCTTCTTCTTGAGAACGAAGCGCTTCTCACCGCTGCTACCGGAGGGAGGGATTTGGTAGTAAATCGTCATGATCACCGCCGAGCCCGCCAAGACGCGATCCGCTCCCGGTAGCCCTTTGAAATCCACGCGGATCGCTCCCCTATGGAAATCCGAATGTTCATCCACCGAGGAGATCTCCACCTTCTTGCGGATCATGAGCGTGGCAGAAGCGCCAGACTTCTCATCGGAGATCTCGACGCGATCCATCCAGATGCCAGCCTTCCTCCTGGCGTAGAAGAAGACGGCCCCGCTTTGGTCAGACTGCCATGCCAATTCCCTCACCCTCGGCAGGAAGAGGATGCCCGAGTCAACGAGTTTGGGACTTTCTTCAAATACCCCATCGGGTAACTCCGGACCCCAATATCCTTGGTATTTGTGGGTTTCGGGGTGTTCGAAATGTTGAAACCCAGAGACGCAGCCAGAAAGAACACCCAAGGCCAAGAGGCAACAAGTGGCTCTGATCAATCTCATCTGCACTCCAACTACCAGAGATCCCGTAGATAGGAAACGTTGATCTCCTCCAGGGAGCTAACGATACGGTCCGGATTTTCCGGAGCGAGGGCCTCGGCAGGATGAGTGGTGGTGACGGCGATGGATTTCATGCCGCCGGCACGCGCCGCACGGATGCCGACCTGGGCGTCCTCGATCACGACGCAGGAAGCGGGATCCGCGCCGAGCTTTGCCGCGGCCTTCAGGAATACCTCGGGGTCCGGCTTGCCACGACTGACGTCTTCGGAGGCGGCGATGTCATTGAAGTAAGCGGCAAGACCGGTGAGCTCGAGCACGCACTCGACATTCGGACGTGGGGTCGAGGTGCCAATCGCGCAAGGGATACCATTCGCTTTCAGGTCTTCCAGAAGAGCAACCACACCGGGAAGCGGCTCGATGCCTTCCGCCTTCAGAATATCCCGATACAAGCTCTCCTTGCGATCCCCCAAAAGTTGGATGCGTTCCTTGTCTCCTTCCTGAGCCCAGCCCAGGAAAGGCAGGATGCTTTCGTTCCGCTGGCCGAAGGTGGAATGGAATGTTTCCTGGCTAAGCTCCTGCCCCAGCTCCGCAGCAAGCGCGAACCAGGAACGTCCGTGCGCTTCGTGGGAGTCGATCACCACGCCATCGAAATCAAAGAGGACCGCTGCAAGAGGCATGCGGGATGATTGGAGCGGACGGGGCTTCTGGCAAGCGGTCACGCTTTCGCCCCCGATTGGCCCGGCTCTTCCTTCAAGATCCGCTGCAAAAGCTCGGTCTGGTACTGCTGGATCTCCATCAGCCGCTCCGAGTGCGTGAGCAGGAGATGATCGATTTTCTCATGCAGGTGCCGGATCTCGAGCTCCGCCTTCAAGTTGATCTGGTAGTCCTGCACCGCGCGCTTCCGGTCATGAGTCTCCTGGCGGTTCTGGCTCATCATGATGATGGGAGCCTGCAGGGCCGCGACGCAGGAGAGCAGGAGATTAAGCAGGATGAAGGGATAGGGATCGACGGCCTTGCCACCGAAGAGCTGCAGGGCATTCGCGCTGATCCACAGCACGAGGAAGCCGGTGAAGATGAGGATGAAGGCCCAGCTCCCGCCGAAGTCGGCGATCTTGTCCGAAAGCCGCTCCCCGAAGGTGGAGGCTTCGTCTTCCTCGTCCTCGCTCTGGGGGCGCTCGGTGAGCAGCTCCCGGCCGCGCAGGCTATCGATCACCTCGCGCTCGAGTTCGGTGATTTCCCCGATCTCGCTTTCCAGTGCCGTCTCGATGTACCCCGACCTCAAGTCATCTAGGGCGGTGCGGGAGATCCAGGCGTCCTCCGGCAGTTCGGGGTAGCGGTGGCGGATGTAGCCGTGCAGGAGCGGCCGCAGCACCCGCATCGGCACGGCGGCATTGTCCGGCACTTCCTGGCCGGTGATGGCACATTTTTTCATGCGGATGTATCCTGCCGGGTGGATTCCGGCGGTCAAGGCGGCGGGATTTTCCCCTGTCTCCGCCCTTGGCGAGCGGCGCGGCGCCCCTACACTGCGCCTCCCATGTCCGTCCGCACGCGATTCGCACCTTCGCCCACCGGCTATCTCCACGTCGGCGGGGCACGCACCGCCCTCTTCAATTACCTCTTCGCCCGGAAGCACGACGGCACCTTCGTGCTGCGCGTAGAGGACACGGATGAGGCCCGCAACACCCAAGCCGCGCGTGATGCGATCTTTTCCGGCATGAGCTGGCTCGGTCTGGATTGGGACGAGGGCGAGGGCAAGGGTGGCGACTACGGTCCATACAACCAGAGCGAGCGGAAGGAAAACTATGACCGTTGGTTCGAAGTGCTGCGCGAAAAAGGCCGTGTCTACGAGGACGGCGGCGCATGGCGTTTCCGTTTCGAGCGCAAGCCGGTGACGATGAACGATCTGGTCTGCGGCGAAGTAACGATCGACTACCGCGACGAATCCAACACGCCGGACATGGTGATCCGTCGCTCGGACGGATCTTACGTGTTCCACTTCGTGAACGTGGTGGATGACCTCGAAATGAAGATCAGCCATGTGATCCGCGGCGAGGACCACCTGATGAACACGCCGAAGCACCTGCAGCTTTTCGAGGCTTTCGGTGCCCAGGCGCCGCAGTACGGGCACATCCCGCTGATCATGAATCCGAACGGGTCCAAAATGTCGAAGCGCGATGTGGGAGCGGCAGTGGCCGACTATCCACGCCAAGGCTTCCTGCCGCTGGCGGTGGTGAATTTCATCGCACTGCTGGGCTGGTCGTCGAAGTCGGATGAGGAGATTTTCACCTTGGAGGAACTGGTGGAGCGTTTCTCGCTAGAGGCGGTGAACCGTGCGCCGGCGCGCTTCGACGCGGAGAAGTGCGCGTGGGTCAACCAACAGCACCTGCTGAAGCTGGATGGCCCCGCCTTCGCGGAAGCAGCGAAGCCCTTCGTGGAGCAAGCCGGACTGCCGGTAAATGGGAACTACCCGGCAATCGCCGCGGTGGTGCGAGAAAAGGTGCGCCTCCTTTCCGAAGTGCCGGATGCGATCGGCTTCCTGCTTCAGGATGATTTCGGCTATGATGCGGATGCCCTCGAGAAGGTTCGTGGCAATGCCGCGGCGAAGGACCTGCTCAGTGCCTTGGCCACGGATTTCGAGAGCCTCTCCGAGTGGTCGGCCGATGCGGCGAAGCAGCAGATCGGGGAGACGGCCAAGGCTGCCGGAGCCAAGCCCGGTCAGCTGATGTTCCCGGTGCGGGTGGCTCTGAGCGGCAAGGCCGGAGGGCCCGATCTGGGCGACATCCTCGGACTTCTCGGGAAGGAACGGAGTGTGGCACGACTGCGCCGCTGCGTCGCCGAACTCGGGTAATTCCCTTTTGGCCCGGGCTAACCCGCAGCCCTCTTTTTACAGCCGGATTTCCCGCCAAGGAGAGATCTGGCTGTGCCTTTTTAAGGGTGTGTAGGGAAGCGACATCCCCCGGAATTGTATTTCCGAAGCTTTCGCGTCAGATCCGGTCGATCCGGGGATCTCTTCAGGTCAACGAAGTTTGTCAGTCACCGTGTCGCTACCTCACTACTAGTGTGCAATTGAAACTCACCCGAAACGGGGACAAGCGCCCGCCGAGCGGCAGAAGCGGGAGCACGAGTCCATGCTCACAGAGACGACTAGGAAGAGGGTGGACGCCCAGCCCCTGCCACCCTGCAAGCCACCCAGTTTCAATCAATTGGTGACGCGCTTCATGCGGACTCTGGAGTCAGACGATGTGCTCCTTTTCCGGCGAAGGCTGCGGGATCCGCCAAATCGGAGGGCTCAAAGTTCCGAAATCGTCACATTTTCAATGCTGTCTGACAGCCTGAGATGGCTTGGCAAAAGGATACCAAAAGCGTTTGAAAGGATAAATTGGCGGGCTTGACACCCTAATTGCTTGGGGTTGGGTGCTAGTCACGACGTTACCCACGTCGGAACCCAAGACTAACCCAAGAAACCGTGAAAATTCCTCATTCATGGCGGAGCTGTGTCCGGACGCCCCTGTCCCGACTCGGCCTTCTCCTCCTCGCATCCAATGCGCAAGCGGGCCTCGTAGCCCAATGGCTAGCCGACGACTACACGGCTGGCGACTGGACCTCGACGGCCGGAACCGGAAGCATCGTGGCCACTGTCCAAGGCTCGCCAGCTTTGGTCGATGGCGTGACCGATCCGTTCTTCAACGGTCATGACATGGTCGACTTCCCGGGCGGCAGCTACTTCGTGGTGCCCGGTGCGAGCAACCCGCTTGCCGGCAAGCAAAAGATCACCCTCGTGGCGGTCTTCAGACCCGCAGCCAGCGGATCCCAAACGGACGGTAGCTGGTGGCAAGCCCAAGGCCTGATCGGCATGGAGCAAGGTGGCTCCGTGGCGGACTGGGGCTTAGGCTACCTCGGTGATCGCATCGCCGCCGGTTCCGGTGGCCCGGACGTCACTACATTCTCCCTCGCCCAGCCGCTCAGTCAGTTCACCGTCGCCATGTTCACTTGGGACGGCACGACCCAGGTCCAAAAGATTTACCGCAACGGCAAGCTGGCGGACACGGACGTGCTGGTGGCTTCTGCCCCGCGCAACGGAGGCGACTTCGCCCTGGGAGCTATGACCACAGGCGGTGGCACTCCCTTCAACGGCTACATCACCGAACTCCAGATGTTCGATACGGATGAGTCCGCGAATGCCGCGACAATCTTCGAGGCACTGAAGAACAAGTACCAAGGAGGAGTTTCGCTCGACTATGCGAAGCTGAACACGCGCGGCGGCACCTTCGTCATCAACGATACCAGCGGCGCTACGACAAATGTCTCCAATCCGGCGGCCTTTGACATCTTCCTGGATAACTCGGCCACGCCCCTGCCGGACAGCGATGTCACCGTCACCAAGGCGGGTGGCGTGACGACGGTCCGCTTTGTCGCACCTCTGACGATCGACATTGGCTATCCTTATTCGATCAGCGTTCCCAGGACCGCAGGCGGGGCGCAAGTCTTCGAGGGGAACTTCCTTCCCTTCTCGATGCCAGCGGGAAGCACCATGGCCGGTCCGGCCGGAGCAGTGAACCGTTGGGGTATCCGCGAATACATCGGCACACCGGCCAGCGGCACCCTTGATGGCGCTGTGGCGATCGCCCAACCGGCAACGGCCGCCTTCACGGACGATACCGATGCCCCGGTCCTCAACCATGCGGACCCGGAGACGAACGGAGGACCAGGCAGCCAAGGTAACTTCAACAACGACCTTCCGATCGTCGGCAACACCGGCGCGGATGACAACTGGGTGGTGCTGGGACGGACCCAGATCACGGTCCCTGCGGAAACGACCCGCACCTTCTCGATCCACAGCGATGACGGCTTTGCCCTTCGCATCACGGGTCCGGCAGGCAGCGGCTTCGTTGCCACCGGTGGCAGCGGTCGCGTCGATCCGGGTGATGACGAAACGGTGATCCGCGATGGAGGCACCGGCGACTCGGACACCCGTGCCGTGTATCACTTCGCCACAGCGGGCACCTATGAGGTACTCTACATCGGCTGGGATGGCGGCTCCGGCGGCTATCACGAAGTCGCATGGGCGGAAGGCACCCAGCGCGAAGACCGCCTCACCAACACATGGCAACTGCTCGGCACACCGACCGATCCGGAAGTACCCGCCCTGCGCGAGCGCTGGGTGACGAACGTTCCCGGTCCGGCCGGCACTGACGGCAACTGGGGTGTCCGCACCTACCTGACGGTCACCACGGCAGCCGGCAACCCTGTGGAAGCCAACGGCAGCCTGACCAATGCGAGCAACTTCCTCGCCCAAACGACACGCCAGCCGTCCGATCCGGATGGCCTGACGATCGACACGCAAATGGCATATCTGAACCGCCGCGACCCGAACAACGGTGGCGGTGGTGGATTGATCCCCGGCGACACGCCTTTCCCAGGCGATACCGGAGCGGATGACAACAACGTGGTCACCACCGGCAAGAGCCGGATCAACATCACGAGCGCTGGTCCATACACCTTCGTCTATGCGGGTGATGATACCTTCCTCGTCCGCGTGAAGGGCGTGAATGGTAACCCTGACCCAAGCTGGAGAATTGCCAGCGGCCAAGGTGGCTTCCAGATGTCGAATCCGAACGAGTGGTTCTACGAGCCAGCCGGCGAAATCAACGGCCGCGGGGTGATCGACCTCCCGGTGGGCCAATATGACATCGAGTTCGTCACCAGCGAAGGTGGCGGTGGCTTCTACTACGAGCTGTCGACTGCTGCTGGCGTGTGGATCAATGCGAATCCTCCGAATGGCTTCCGTCCTATCGGCTACTCCACCCAAAACACCTCGGTCTTGATTCCCAAGATCGACAGCCCCGGCTGGTCGGTGCTCACCGGTGACCCGAACACCAACACCTGGGGTGCCACGATCTCCGGGGCCGAGGCTCGCATCACCAACACCGCTGGTGCTCCGACCATTTGGGACGAGCTGAACTTCGATGACCCGCAGAATGGTGGCGGCGGAAACTTCGCGCCGAACAATCCGTTCCCGAAGAATACGCCCGCAGACGACAATGACTATTCGATGAAGGCCGAAGGCATCCTGAACATCACCGTCGCCGGTGATTACAACCTGGGCTACCAGGGGGATGACGGTGGCTACATGTATATCTACGGCAACGCGGGAACCACCGATCCGGACATCACCAGCATCTATTCGACCAACCTTCCGGATGCGGCCCAGCTGATCTCGGCACCGGGTTCCACCGCTATCAACGGTATCAAGACCGAAGCGGGCACCGGCAACAGCCGTACGATCGTCACGGTGCCACTGGCAGTCGGGAAGTATCGCATCGTCACCCTCGTTTACGAAGGCGGCGGTGGTTCCTGGTGGGAAGTGATCGGTGCGAAGGCTGACTTCGACGAGACCTTCGTGGTTCCGCTGCTCTCCCGCACCGGTGCGACGACGATCCCTGTGACCAACGGTCTTCCGATCGTGGCCCAGCCGATCATTGCGGATGACTCGAACTTCAAGCTGACGAGCGTGTCCGTGACGGGCAATCCTGTGACCTCGGTTGCATTCAACATCGGGACGCAGGAAGGCTTCACTTACACGATCCAAGGCTCGACCGACCTGGTGACCTGGAGCGTGGTGGATGCAAACGTGCCGGCTACCGGCAGCAGCACTCCCTACACGGTGAACCTCGCCGACCACCCGACCTTGAATGGTCAGGCCAAGGTGTTCTTCCGCGCCGTGCGGAACCCATAAGGTCAGCCAATCAAACGACCAATCCCATGGCCGCCGCCGGAATTCCGGCGGCGGCCTTTTTTATTCCGGTCCCTGCCGGAGTTGGCGAAGGACCTCCGCGGCCTCAGACGGAGAGCCAATCCGGATGAAGCGATGAGCGGCGCCATTTTCCCGGGCCATCAGCTTGAGATAGCGTTCACGATTCTTCCGGTACGTGGTCAGGGTCCAAAGGATGATGGAATCCTTGCTGAGGAAACTCTTGCGGAAGCTCTCACGATTTCCCGTCCCCGGCCATAGTTCCTCGCGGGTGAGGGAGCGGCGGAAAGCACGCGATACCGCCTGCCGGAAGGTCCTGAAAAAGGGATAGTCCAGCCAGACCACACAATCGACCGAGGCCCATTTGATGTCTTGGGTGCGGTTGTAGTTTCCGTCCAAGATCCAGCGCTCACCGGAAATCGCCTCGCGAACCTTGGCAAGGAACAACGCTTCTTCCGGATCCTTCCAATCCGGCAGCCAATAGAGGCGATCCATCTCCTGAAGCGGGAGGCGCAGCACCTCCGCCAACGAACGGCTGAAGGTCGTCTTCCCCGTTCCACTGGTGCCGATCACGTTGATCCGCTTGGCGGTGCGTAATGCCAAAACCGCCGCTGAGACCGGATCCTTTCCATCGTTCATGATCGTGTGGAAAGAGCCTACCGACTTACCCCGGAGAATCCCATGCCGATTTGAATGCCGGCCTGTTGACGCGCTGCAAGGGACCTGCAAGCTGAGCGCCGTTCCGCGATGACCGAAGACCTCCACAAGCTCGACCAGCTTTCTTCCCGTGACCTTCTGGATGCAGGCCAAGCCCGGCCCGCAAAGCTCGCGGTCATCGGTTTCCCGGTGGCCCACTCCCTGTCGCCACGGATGCACCAGCCTGCGCTCGACGAAGCCGGGATCGATTGCCGCTACATCAAACTGGAAGTGGATCCCGGATGCGTGTCGATGGCCTTCGACCGGATGCGTGCACTCGGTTTCATCGGTTGCAATGTGACCGTGCCTCATAAATTCGAGGCGCTTGCCGCTTGCGACGAAATTGATCCCGGTGCGGCCGAGATGGGGGCAGTAAACACGGTGCGATTCGATTCCGATGCCACCCGGGGCTTCAACACGGACGGCTACGGCTTCGAGGAGGCCGTAAAGGAAACTCTGGGGCTTTCGCTTGCCGGTGCGAGTGTCTTGATCGCCGGAGCAGGCGGTGGGGCCGGCGGTGCGATTGCGGTGCATTGCGCCCGGCAAGGAGTGGCGCGTCTCATCCTGGCAAATCGAAGCCTCGACAAGATCGAGGAACTCGCGAGCCGCATCCATCGTGAACACGGGAGCGTTGAGATCGAGGCCAGAAGCTTGTTGGACCCCGGACTCACGAAGTTGGCGGTTGGTGCAGACCTGCTGGTGAATACCTCCTCCCTCGGGCTCAAGGAAACGGACCCTTCGCCGCTGCCTGTAGAATGCTTCGCCCCGCATCACGCGGTCTACGACACGATCTACAAGCCGGGAACCGCCTTTCAAAAGGCCGCGATGGCGGCCGGAGCCCGTGTGGGTATCGGCAAGGCCATGCTGCTTCACCAAGGAGCCATGGCCTTCCGCATCTGGTTCCCAGGGAGCGATCCGGTAGCGGCCATGCGCCGCGGACTGGAAGGCACCTGAACGAGGATTCTCACTCGGCCTTCACCACCGGCTCTTCGATCTCCATCCAGTGGGTGGCGAGCAGCTCGGTAATCTTGTAAGACCTCTCCTCGCCCTCCACACGGGCCATACGGACGCGCAGCCGGATCATTTCGCCAGGGTCATCTTGAACAGCGATACTTCCGAAGGCTCCGCGTCCTTGCTCACGGGCACGAAAAGCTTCCTCGATCCGCCGACCTATTTCGGAGGCACGCTTCACGCGGATCTCCGGTGAAGGCGAAACCACTTCTTCCGGATGGCCCAGACGCGGGGCACCCACGACCAATCCGATGTACTCCTCGTCTCTCCCCGCAGCTCCGATCCGCTCGCGAGCCAACACGCGGAAAACGCCCTCGGTCGGCCCTTGGGCCGAGAGGAAAAGGGCCCAAGGTTCGCTGCTGAAGCGGACAAAGGCATCCCAATCCATCTTCCAATCGTCGCCATCTTCGAAAAACACGACATCGAGCTGCTGCTCGTTATTCAGGTTCCATCCGGTCTCGATTGCGGTCCCCGCAGGAGTATGGATCACGTGGTGGTAACGGTTCCTGATCTCCCCGGCAAAGGGAATGGCAGAATTGGCCGCGTAGTATCGAACCATCCGCGGAACCGTTTTGTCCGGATTGATAATGTGCAGGGCACGGGAGGCGAGATCCGACGCGCTCACGAACTCTTGGAAATGCTGCGCGCAACCATTCAGTTTGGCGTTGAGAAGCTCGATATCCTCCGGCTTTGGCTGCTCATTCTTCTCCGCGTAACCTGGGGCAGGAGTCGTCGTATCGCCGCCAGAGCCCTTCATTTTGATCACGAGCAGGGCGACAAGGCTGATCCAAACCGCCACGAAGATCATGAGAGCGCGGGCTTTCCGGCGGCCGTGACGGCTACGCTGACGCGGTTGAGACGGAGTCGGCCTCCTGACCCTCCGGCGCACGCGGGTCCGTTCTTGCACGGCGGCGATGCCGGATGACGACGCCTCCACCGCATGTCCTGCCGCTGGATCCTTACCGCAATCAGGGCAATTTCCACGCGCCTCCGCTTCCGCCGCGGCCTTAAAAAGCGCACCGCAATGACGGCAATGGAACCAAGCTCCTGATTGATCACTCACGGCCCTTTGCTACGGGCTCACCCAGCCTTTGTGAAGCATCTCCGTGATCAGATATTGATTTGAGCCGGGGCGTGCCGGCCCCTTGACCTTCAGGGTAAAGAAGATCTTGGAATTCTTCTGCATCAGGAAGGATCCCTCGTTCAGTTCGAGATGAAGCGCCTTGGCTGCGGGAGACCCATTCTCCACATAGGCCCATGCGGCTTCTTCGCCGGATCCGGAGCTGAGACGATAAGAGGCATATCTGGCCTCCGGGAAATCGGGGGTGAAGAAAGCCGCGGGGCTAACCACAGCACGCAACACCGCGTCCGACGCTTCTTTGCCCTCCGCCAAGTCGCTCACGCTGAGATCGCCGACTCCGGCGGTCGCCTCCCAGTCCAAGAGCATTTTGTCTCCTTGGCGCACGAAGGTCGCCCGGAAGGGCGTGAAGTCCCCTTTCACGCCTGAAATCACGATCATCGGCCGGACCCCGCTGGTATCGACTTCCCACTCGAAAGTCTGGCCATCCGCAAATGCCGGTTCCGCACTCCAAACTTTCCATTGGCGCAGGAAGGCTGGCTTCACCCGCTCTGCATCCCGCAGCAGCGGAAGGCCTTCTTCAGGCGTCTTTGCCGCGGCGAAACGGCGAATCAAATTCTCCGACTCCGCGAGGAGCTGCGCCGAATCGGAGACAAAGCGATCACGCTCCAGCGTCGCCGTATCCACGGGAGCGGCCGGGGCTTGCGATGCGGTTTGAGGTTTCGGGGAATCATCTCCCCGACGAGCCAGAAGCGCACCCACCGCGACAATGGCGATGCCGCATACGCCGCCCGCCATCCACAGGGTGACCTGATGCAGGCGATCGCGCTTCTTCTTCCGCGATCCCTCCCGTGGAACCGCAGGACCAACCTCGCTCATGGAACGGGCTTTCACCTGATCGCCCTGATCTTCCACCTCGAGGCGAAGCACCGGACCGTCCTCTGGAAGCAATTGGCGACGCCCCCGGGGGTTGCTTGTGCCGATTACCACGCCAACTTCCACGCCGGAGCGGTTTTGCTCTGTAAGTTCCACGGCAGCAGGCGCAGATCCGCCGATTACACGGACTTCAAAGCCTCCGCGGCCGCCTTCGGATTCGCCAAGGTCTCGTTTTCGCTCGGGGAGCATCGTAGAGGTCAAAACGTGGCACTGATGGTCGGAGGGGGCAAGGCTTTCGGAGAGGCTTCCATCCGCTCCGATTCCCCGTGGCAGGCGACGAAAAGCCGTGTTAGAGAGGGATCATGACACCGCCCGACTGCCCCGACCTGCCGCAGCCGACCCCCGAACACGCGATCAGTGCCGAGGCCATCCGCGAGGAGGAGCGCTTCGAGCTAGAGAATCCGGACCGGGGTTTCCTAGCCGGTCCGCGCTCGCGTTTCCACGATTTGGGAACAGTTTTCCGGGTGGGGGCGGATTTCGTGAGAGCCTTCCGTACGCTGCATTTCGTGGGGCCAGCGGTCACCGTTTTTGGTTCCGCGAGAACCCAGCCGGGCACGACTTACTATGAGATGGCCCGGCAGATCGGCGCGGAGATTGCGAAACTGGGCTTCACGGTCGTGACCGGGGGCGGCCCCGGGATCATGGAAGCGGCCAACCGCGGTGCGCATGAGGCCGGAGGCCGTTCGATCGGCGTGAATATCGAGCTCCCCTTCGAGCAACACCTGAATCCCTACGTGGATCGCTCGGTCACCATGCGCTACTTCTTCACGCGCAAGACGATCCTTATCAAATACTCCTATGCCTTCGTGGTTTTGCCGGGCGGGGCCGGAACCTTGGACGAGATGTTCGAGACCATGACGCTGATCCAAACCGGAAAGATCCGGAATTTCCCAATCATTTTGATGGGCAAGGACTACTGGCAGCCACTCATGGATTTCGTTTACCACATGGCCGAAGCCGGAACGATCAGCCCGGGAGATCCGGATTTGATCTTCTTTACGGATGACATCGCGGACGCGACGGCCCATCTCCAGCGGCATGCCGTGAGGCAATTCGGCCTGAGGCGCCACAAGCTTCCGAAACCCCATCCGTCTCTGGGCGAAAAGGGCGTCGACCCTGCGACAGCTAAAGGATGAGGGGCGAGAGATCCGCAAGCCGCCCGGCGAGGTCGGCTCCGGCGGGGGTAGCGGGTATGGCGTCGAGATCGCCCAATTTCCAGCGGAAGATGGCGTTGTAGCCGTCCCATTCCCCTTGGGCACCCGTTTCCCGCATCCAGCGGAGGGCTCCCCGATTCTCGGGCATGGTATAGCCGGTAAAGGTCTCGATTCCACAACGGTAGGCGACGAGCCAAAGGATCGAAAGCAAGAGCGTGCCGACGCCGCGGCCTTGGTCGCGATCGAGAACGGTGGCGGAAATCTCCGCGTCCGTAGGATCGGTCTTGGAACGCCAGAAGCTGGCGGCACCGAGGCCGGGGAAACCCTCGCGGGTGGGATCGAAGACGGTCCAGATGGCGTGGTTCGGGAGATCCCCGGTGAGCAAACGATCGAGCATCGCATCCCCGATGATCTCGCCATCCCGGACCCAGAAGCGCTGGTAGCGGGCATCCGGAGAGAGCATCCGGTAACCTTCCGCGACGTAGCTGCGATCCGCCGGGGTCAGTGGCTTGGCCACGACCGGGGTGCCATCGCGGAGCAGGAGTTCCAGCCGATCAGGAATCATTCGCCCGAATGGAAACCCTGATCCGGGGTTGGGGTGGAGAAAAATTTCATCGTGTGGCCGCGCGGGACAGGCAGGCTGCTGGCATGCTTCTGGAAATCTGTGTGGACTCGCTCGATTCGGTCATCGCTTGTGCGGAAGGCGGCGTCGATCGCATCGAACTCTGTACCTCGCTCACCGAGGGTGGGCTCACGCCGAGTGCCGGGATGCTGGCTCAGGCGCGTGACATTTTCCCCGGTGAGATCGCGATGATGATCCGGCCGCGAGGCGGTGATTTCGTTTATAGCCCGGTGGAGGTTGTTGCGATGTCCGCGGACATCGAGCTGGCGCGCGATCTAGGTGCAGATGCCGTAGTCTTCGGCTGCTTGGCGCCGGATGGTTCGATCGATATCGCGGCAGTGGAGACCTTGCTGGAAGTTTGCAGCGGGATGCCGGCGGTGTTCCACCGTGCCTTTGATGTGAGCAGGGATTTGTTGGAGTCCTTGGAGACGATCATCGAGCTTGGCTTCGAGCGCATCCTCACCAGCGGTGGGAAGCCTTACGTCATGCAAGCGCTGGATACGATCGCAGGGCTTGTGACGAAGGCAGGCGACCGCATCGAGATCCTTCCGGGCGGAGGGATCAAGGCCGAGCAGATCGCGGAGATCGTCACGGCAACCAAGGTCGAGCAGATCCATCTTTCCGCGCGCAGCCTGCAGGAAAGCGCGATGAGCTTCCGGAAGCCTGAGATTCCGATGGGCGCGAGTTCGGTACCCGGAGAATACGAGCGGCTGATTGCGGATGCAGCCTTGATCGCGAAGGCGCGGGAGATGCTGCACGCGTGATCAGGCGGCCCTGCCGACCTTCTCCCGGAGCGCGAGTGGAAGGAGGATGGCGCTGGAGATCACTCCGAGAATAATGAAGCAGACAAAGACGCCATCCCAGCCCCAACGATCCTTGATGGCGATGGGTAGCATGCCGGCAAAGAGCATGGAGGTGGAGCCAATGCCATTGATGATCCCCGCCGCGGAGGCGGCGCTACCGCTGCCGCCGATGTCTTGAGCGGCCGTGCCCGAGATAATGGCGTCCGCGATGTAGAGGAAGAAGCCGATCACTGCCAGCCCGGCAACATTTCCCCACAGGCCGCTGGAAGCGCTACTCATGCGGTAGACCACCAGCGCCGCAACCATGCCGATCAGGGCAAGAAAGGCCAGGCGGCAGCGGTTGTTCGGGAAGAAGCGGTCTGCCACGATACCGCCGATCAAGAGACCAAGCACGCCACCGATCTCGAAGCCATTCGAGACGTAAGCCGAGTTCCCATCGCTCATCCCCACGGCGGTCGCGAGGTAGTATGGGAGCCAAGCGAAGAACGCATAGCGCACGAATTTCAAACCGGTGTAGCTGAAGCCGAGAAGCAGCACGGCGGGCTCCCGGATCATGTGGGAGAACCCTTCTCCCCTTCCCCTCTCGACAGCGATCTCCGGAGCATCCTCACCGAAAGAGTATCCGGCATCCTCAGGCGTGTTGATGAGGAAGAGCCCTTGGATGATACCCACCAGCAATACCGTCACCCCTGTGAAGAGGAAGACTTGGCGCCAGCCGTAGTGCTCCAGGATGTAACCGGCGATCATGTTCGCAGCGAGGCTTCCGAAGATGTAACAGGTCAGCCAGAAACCCATCACGCGGCCGCGTTTCGCATGGCTCACCCAGAGGGTGACCACCTTGCAGCAATTCGGCCAGCCGGTCGCTTGGAATAGGCCGTTCAGCGTGAAGCAAATCGCCAGTACCGCGACGAAGGGGAAGATCCCGAAAGCAAGCGTGGCGATGGCGGAAAGAATCATGCCCAGCGAAAGGCCGATACGCGGGCCAATCCGATCACCCAGCGCACCGCTCATGAACTGACCGATGGCATAGCAGGCACCATAACCGGTCTGCACGGCGGCAATGAGCTTCTCCGAAAAGCCATCTTCCGTCAGGGCGTGGGTCGCGACACCCAGGTGCTTTCTCGTGAGGTAGTAAAAAAAATACGCAAGATAGGTCAGCACCACCATGCGCGTCTGCAAGGAGAACGGCGGAGGCGAAGCGGCGATGGTATCAGGGTTATGGCCAATCGTCCGCTTTGCTTCCATCGTCGTCCTTAAATTACCATGGCAGCGACCAGGTCTTTTCGTGAGTGAAAAATTTGATCGCCTCGATCACCCCTTCCTTCACCCCGAGGCCTGAATCCCTGGTCCCCCCGAAAGGCGTCAGTTCGAGCCGGTAACCGGGGACCTCGTTGACGTTCGTCGTGCCGGTCTTCAGCTCCTTGCATGCCTTCAATGCGAGCGAGAGGTCATTGGTGACAATGCCGCTACTCAGGCCGAAGTTGCCCGAGTTGTAGTAGGAAATCGCGTCGTCGAGATCGCGGATCGGGATGATGGGGGCCAAGGGACCGAAGCTCTCGAGTGCCACCATTTCCGCATCACGCGGGACATTGGCGATGATGGTCGGCTCCAGGAGGGAACCGCGCCTTGCGCCACCGAGCAGCACCTCGGCACCCATGCCCACACTGGCTTCGACACGACGCTGGAGCTCTGCGGCTGCCTGGGCGTGGATCATGGTTCCTACCACCGTGGCGGGATCTTCGGGATCGCCGCAGGAGTATTCCTCGCGGACGAGCTTCACGAAGCGATCCGTAAAGGCATCGACGACTCCTTCTTGAACGAGGATACGCTTCACCGCGGTGCAGCGTTGGCCGGAATTCCGGAATGAGCCCTCCGCGGCAAGCTTGGCAGCGAGATCGAGATCCGCGTCGTTCAGGATGATCAGCGGAGAGTTGCCCCCCAGCTCGAGGCAGAGGCGCTTGTAGCCGCAGGTGCGGGCGATGCTTTTCCCGATTTCGACCGAGCCGGTGAAGGTGACGATCTCCACGCGATCATCCGTGATCATCGGGATGACGATGTCATCGATACCGCCGACGAAGAGACTGAGCATGGGCCCCGGAAGGCCCGCCTCATAGAGAATCTTCGCAAACTTGAGCGCGGTCAGCGGGGTGCGGTCGGAAGGCTTGAGCAATACCGGAGCACCAGCCGCAATGGCCGGGGCGAGCTTGTGGACGACCTGGTTGAGCGGGTGATTGAAAGGGGTGATCGCTCCAACCAAACGGACGGGATAGCGGGAGGTGAAAATCTTCCGCGGGCGACCGTTCGGCGTGATGTCGCAGGAGAAGATGCGGCCATCGTCGCGAAGGGCCTCCATGGCCGCAAATTCCAGGACATCCGAACTACGAGTCGTCTCGTACTTGGCTTCGCGGATGGCCAGGCCGGTTTCACGGGTGATCAGCGCGGCGAATTCATCGCGGCGTTCCGCCAGCATAGCGGCAGCTTTCCGCAAGATGTCGTGGCGGTCGCGGCGGGTCAGGGATTCGCTCGGAAAGGCCAGCGCCTTGATGATCGCCTGCTCCAGATGCTCCGGCCCGATGAGGGCTGCGGTACCGGTCAGCGAATCGTCCCAAGGATAGCGGACCTCCAGCGAAGAACCGGTGGTAACGGGCTCGCCCGCGATGAAGGACGGAAGATGGACGGTTGACCAAGTCACGGACTCGCGATCAGACATGGCAGGCAAAATGGAAGACGTCAAAGTTCCTCGGATCCCCTTCGGCAATCCGCTGGAGTTCCGGGGTGAGCGGCTTGGAAATCACGAGGGGGACCATTTCCTCGTAGCGCCCGCCATGGGAACGGAGCCCGCCCTTGAGCACGGAGAGATCATGATGCTCCGGAGACTTGCCGACCACGACATCGCGGCCGGAAAGGACGACAAGATCGCCAATGCGGTCGGGAGCCAGCTCCAGCTTTTCCACAGCTTGCTCACGGGTGAGCACTTCGGTGATGCCTGGCTGGCTGAAGAGGAAGTCCGCGACCCCGGCACGAGTGGATGGATCCTCCAAGTGCACCATCACGAGGGAGCCAAGCGCGCCATGATGGACCACGTAAGGATCGGTGATCGGGCAGATCACGCGGAGGGCCTTGCCGAATTTCCCGTGCAGCAAGGACTCGACGAAGATGACCTTCGGATTTCCCGCGAGGTCATTTTTCGCATTCATGCCGTGATCGGCGGTGAGGGCAACGGTGCAGCCGGCGTCCAAGAGACGACCGATGGCTCCATCAATGCGCGCATGGAAATCGAGAATCTCCGGTGCTTCCGGCGCGAACTTGTGCTGCATGAAATCCGTGGTGGAGAGGTAGAGGAAGTCCGCCTTCCCCTGCTCCGCCAGCGCGGCACCCGCCTCAAGCACGTAGATGGAGGCATCCCCCGAGTAGATCTCGGGGCGGGGCTTGCCGATGATCGCGGTGGCGTCATCGATCCCGTGGGTGGCGAGCTTGGCTTCGTCCACCTTCTCCGAAGAGAAGACGATGCCTCCGCGCTCGACCACGCCATCGCCGAGGACAGTGCGCAGTTTCTCCTTCGCGGTGATGAAGGCGACCTTTCGTCCGGCATCGGCGGCGGCGGTCAGGATGGTGCCGCAGCGGCGGAACTCCGGGCCATTCATCATGACCTCCTCGCCGGTGTCAGGATTCAGGAAGAAGTTTCCGCAGATGCCATGGACCCGCGGCGACACGCCGGTAACGATCGAGGTGTTGTTAACGTTCGTGAAGGAAGGCAGGGCGCCGCGCACCATACCGCGCCAACCATCGCGGGCCATCGCAGCCAAACGGGGCATCTTGCCACGGGCAATCGCGACACTGAGGTATTCGTCCGCGCAACCATCGAGGCAGATGACAGCGATGGGATTTGCGGGCAGGGCGTAGGAGCGGCCGTTCGTTTCGAAGGAACTCATGGGATGTCGATGAAGGGTGGAAGAGTGCCGGGGACCTTTGAAAAAGGCAGCCTGTTCCGCCTGTTAAAACAGGGAAATTAACAGGCGAGATGCCGGTCCTCGTAAGATGGCAGTTGAAAAGTTCTTGGCCGCTTCGTGCGGGATCGGGGTTTTGCGAGACTTTCGATTCATTCGGGAAGAGCATCGCGCGGATCCGGGTTAGCTTTCTACTGCCACGGAGTGGAGCTGGCTGCTCATGAGATTGAATTGTGCCGTCCGGAGCCCGGCGGGGCGATCCTGCTGAATAACCGATAAAAATTGCAACAAAGTTTCTTTCAGGAAACGTGACAGATTTGTTTAAACCGTTGCCTCACGTTTGGCAAAGAAACGATCGGCCAAGCCGAAGGACATGGTCATGCCGGAACCACTGGTGCCAGTGGCGATCTGAACGCCTGGCAGCGCCTGGACGCGGAACTCCGGGCCATCGTAGTGCTTTGCATAGATGCCGTGCCAGCGCTCGGCGATGGTCCAATCGGGAAAATCAAAGAGCTTCCGGAGTTCACGGAGCATGAGTTCATCAATCTCCGCCTTGTCGAAAATCTCGATGTGATCGCCGTACTCGTGCGAGTCCCCCAAGACGATCGCGCCGAAGCGGTCCTGCGAGGCCATGACATGGATGCCGTAGCGATCCAGCTCCGGCATGTCCCAAGCGACGCGCGCCTTTACCTCCGACAAGCTGGGACAGATCGAGAAATTCCCGTACTGCCGGAGCGAGAGGCCGCTGGCGAGCATGGGGCCCAGATTCCAGCCTTTCGGCTGTGGAACCGTGCGCAACATCTGGAGCTTGCAGGGCCGCAGGGGGCTCGCCGCGAGGATCTCCGGGAAGAGGGTTTCGAAGTCGTGGCCGGAACAAACAAAGGCCTCGTCAAAGGTGTGGGTTTCGCCGGATGCGGTGACCAGCTTGCCTTCCCTGACCTGCGTGACCGCGGTGCGCCAATGGAAGGCGACGCCATGCTTTTCACCGAGGAAGGCCGGAAGCAGTGCCAAGGCCTGGCGGGGATCCACATTGATTTCGGTACGGCTGAGCAGGCCGGCCCTTGCGACACCGCGACGAACACCTGGACAGCTTTCCTCGACTTGCGCACGGGTGAGAAGTTCGACCTGATAGCCGAGGTCGGGCGCGGCCTTGGCAAACTCCTCAAGCACGGAGGCTTCGTCCTCATGCTCCACGACATGCACGCTGCCGGTCGGGCGGGAGTAAGCCCCGGACTCGCGTACGAATTCCTGCCAGAGTTCGCGGCTGCGGAGGGCGGCCGCAAAGTATTCCGGTGCCTGACCAATGGGCCAGCACATGCCGAAGTTTCTTACGGAAGCACCGCGTGCCTTGTCGCTGCGCTCAAAGACGGTCACGCGATGTCCTGCACGGGCGGCGGCCCAGGCATGGGCGAGACCAACGATACCTGCTCCGATGATCGCGGTATGCGGCTGGGTAGACATTTGGAAATCGTAGGAAGAACGGTCCGCAAGGGTCGATAGGATATTCGCAAGAATCCTTGGCGTTTTTACCATCGAAGATGGCGATGATGCCAATGACACGGGTCCCCGTGGAATTGATCTTCTGCCAAGAATCCTATCAATTCTCCCACATGAACCATGGCCCCACCTTTCGCCGCACCTGGCGTGTCGGCATCCGCATGGTGGACTGGGCGCAGGGTTTCGGGAACCGCATCTATGGTGGGATCCTGGACTTCCTGCGCGAGGGGCATTCCTTCGAATTGGAGTTTGTGCAGCCGAGTGGCTCCGACTTGCCCGCGGTGACGATCGACGAGAACTGGCAAGGTGATGGCCTGCTGGTCTTCCGCTATACGCCGGCTGAAGCGAGGGCATGGAGGAAAAGCGGAATCAAGGTGGTGAATCTCAGCTCCGAGCAGCCGCCGAGAGGGGTGCTCTTTCCCCGGGTGACGCTGGAAAACCAGGCGGCCGGGCGACTGGCGGCGGAGCATCTGTTAGGGCTGGGCCTACGGAGCTTCGCTTTCCTCCACGATCCCGGGAGGACTTATTCGCGGGAGCGGCTGGAAGGATATCGGGCGAGGCTCCACGAGGACGGCCACACTTGCCGGATCCTCCCGATCCCCTCGTCGTCGTTTTCTCCGAAGATCCGGGCCCGGCAGATCGAACAGATGGCGTGGCGGATCATGGCAAGCTTGGAAGCTCCCTGCGGGCTCTTCGCAAAGGATGACATCTCCGGTGTCACGGCGATCCGGGCACTGAAACAGGTGGGAATGCGCGTGCCCGAGGATGTGCCGGTGGTGGGGGTGAGCGATGACATCGTCTTTTGCCACGCGACGACCCCGGCGCTGAGCAGCGTCCGGTTTCCCGGGAAGCAGATCGGCAGGGCTGCGGCGGAACTGCTGTTCCGGATGATGAGTGGCGAGACGATGCCTCCAGAGACGCGGATCCTGGCACCCTCGCCGGGGATCACGGTGCGGGAGTCCACGGGTCGTGTGGAATTGCCGGATCCGGTGGTGACACGTGCGATGAATTTTATCCGGAGCAGGCCGCTGAATCTGCCGATCGACACGGAGTTGCTCTGCCGGGAAGCAGGCGCTTCACGCGAGCAACTGCGACAGCGGTTTCATGCGACGTTGGGCCGGACGCCGAAACAGGAGGTGGATCGGATCCGCTCGGCGCGGGTGAGCGATTTGTTGAAGCGGACCGATTGGACCTTGGAGCGGCTGGCCGAGCATTGCGGGTTTTCCGGCGGGGATGAGTTGTGCCGCTTCATGAAGCGGGTGACGGGGTCGACGCCGGGAGAGATCCGGAGGGGGTTGTAGGAAAAGGCAAAATCACTAGTCATCCATTTTCCAATCATCAATCGGAGTGCGCTTCGCGGGGCAGGAGAGTTCAAGCGTAAGCGCATTCGTGACGCCTGCGCCGGTTGGTTGAGCGCGTGCGTGACGAGAAAATCCGGAAGGAACCGCGCTGTGGGTCAGAAGCCCACTTTTCAGAAGGATCAGAATAGCTCGCCCTGCCCGGGCATGACCTTGCGGAAGGCGGCGGCGCTGAGCTCGGGGGCTCTGGTTGCCAAGCCGAGCCTCCTGCAACTGGCGTGGAAGAGCGCGTGCAATTGGCCGGCCGATTCACCGCTGCCGCGCATGCGATGGCGCTCACCCGCGGTGGTATTCAGTTTTCCATCACGGGCAGCGCGAATGCGATTCAGCACCTTTTCCTTCCGGTCCGGGAAATGGCGATCGAGCCAGGATTCGAAGACCGTGGATACGGCGCCGGGGAGTCGCACCATGGTGTAGGAGGCGAAGCTGGCCCCGGCGTCCTTGCAAGCGGACAGGATGGAAGGGAGCTCGCTGTCGTTGATCGCGGGGATCATGGGAGCGGCGCTGGGACCGACGGGCACGCCGGCATCGGCGAGCATGCGCATCGCTTCCAGACGGGCGCGCGGTGTTGAGGCTCGGGGCTCAAGAATCCGCGACAACTTAGGGTCAAGCGTGGTCACGGATATGAAGACACAGGCGGCGTTATGCTTCGCGAGTTCGGAGAGGTAATCGAGATCGCGGGCGATGAGTGCATTCTTCGTGACCAAGCCCACGGGCTGGCGAAAACGTGCCATGACCTCCAGGCAGCGGCGGGTGATTTCCAATTTCCGCTCCACGGGCTGATAGCAATCCGTGACGCCGCTCATCGCGATCAGGGATGGCTTGTAGGAAGGCTTCGCCAACGCAGCTTCGAGCAGACGCGGGGCGTCCTCCTTCACGACGATCTTCGACTCGAAGTCGAGGCCGGCGGAGAAGCCGAGGTACTCGTGATAGGTCCGGGCGTAGCAGTAGGCGCAGCCGTGCTCGCAGCCTCGATAGGGATTCACGCTGAGCTCAAAGCGCAGGTCGTCCGACTCCACCTTGTTCAGCACCGACTGGGAGTCGTCCCGCAGGAAGCTGGTCCGAAGCGGACGCGGATCCTCATCGACCCATGCATCCTCGTCGGTCTCGACATGCATGGCCTCAAAGCGATTGGACGGGTTCTCCCCCGCCCCTCTGCCGCGATGCGGATCCATGAGGCGAGCTTTCCAAGGGTGGCATCCGGTCGCAATCTAATTGTTCACATGAACACTTATCAGATTTATGGAAAGCCCGTTGCGGGATGCGCGGTTTTCGGGAAACAGTTAGAGCGTGTCAGAAAAAAAAGGAGCCGGGGCCGCCGCAGCGACCGCGCTGGTCGTAGCCAGCATGGTTGGGACGGGGGTGTTCACCTCGCTCGGCTTCCAGTTGGTGGACCTGACTTCGGGACCGCAGATCCTTTTCCTGTGGCTGCTCGGCGGCTTCATCGCGCTCTGCGGGGCGCTGTGCTACGCAGAGGTGGCGGCGAGCCTGCCAAAGTCGGGAGGCGAGTATCACTTCCTGCGAAGCCTCTACCATCCGAGCCTGGGTTTCATGGCCGGAATGCTCTCGGCCATTGCGGGATTTGCCGCGCCGACGGCGATTACCGCGCTGGCCTTCGGCAAATATTTCCATGAGTGCTTCCCGGTGCTGAGCGTGGAGCTTTCCGCGGTGCTGGTGATCCTACTGGGCACGGCAGCTCATGCGATCAGCACGCGGACCAGCGCGAGGATCCAAGTGGGCGCGACGGCGCTGAAGCTGCTTCTGATCGTTGTCTTCATCGTGGCGGCGTGGGTGCTTCCTGGGAAAGGCGACATCCGCTGGGCGATCGATTGGACGACCGATAGCCGGACCATCATGCAGCCGGCCTTCGCGGTGGCGCTGCTCTTTGTCTTCTATTCCTACACGGGCTGGAATGCGGCGGTGTATGGTCTGGAAGAATGGGATGACCCGCAGCACACGGTGCGGCGCGCCTTGGTAGGCGGGACCTTGCTGGTGGCCCTTCTTTATGTCGGGCTGAATGCTTCATTCCTCCATGCGGCCCCGGTCGAGGACATGAAGGGGGTGGTGCAAGTGGGCCACGTGGCCTCGGTATCTCTCTTCGGCCAAGGAGCGGCAAGGGTGGTGGCGGGGCTTTTCGCGGTGGGCCTCTTTGCCTCAGTGAGCGCGCTGCTATGGGCGGGACCGCGCGTGTTGGGGGCGATGGGCAAGAATATGCAGGCGCTGCGGATGTTCGCGCCGCGCAAGGACGTGCCGCATCTCTCGCTGATCTTCCAGGCGGCGCTGGCGCTGATCCTGGTGGCAGCTGTCGGCTTCCGGACCTTGATCGAGGCGACCCAGGTGGGACTGACGCTGTGCACTTCCCTGGTGGTGGCGGGCTGCATGGTCCTGCGCAAGCGGATGCCGGACCTCGATCGGCCAGTGAAGGTGCCGCTCTATCCGCTTCCGCCCTTGATTTTCCTCACGATGGCCGCATTCGTCATCGTGCGAACCGCCATCGTGGACTTCGAAGCGCTCGGCGATGGCCAGCCGAAGCCCACCTTGATCGGGATGGGTGCTGTCCTCGGGCTCGTCCTCCTCTGGTTTCCACTCAAACGCCTCCGCCAATGAAACGATTGCTCCTGCTTCCCGTGCTTCTTGCCGCCGCCTGTTCGCCCAAGCCACCGCCACGCGGCCAAACGCAAACGCTGGCACCGGCTGCCGAAGCCTTCACCCCGGCAGAGGGCCGTCCGACTGCTAATGACGTGGCCCGCTTCCTAGCGGGACGCCCGGTGGATCACGGGGCCGTGCTTTCCCAGATCCAGCAGACGGGGGCTTATCAGAATCACTCGGAAGGGATGGCGGTGAATTGGCGCGCGATCGCTTCGAAGCGGACCGGCCGCCAGCGCGATTGGGCGGCAGCGAACCTGCAACCGATCATCGGAAACCCGCGCACGCTGCTTTACCCCTTCGGCGGGCCGGATCTGCTCTATGCCACGGCACTCTTCCCGCAGGCATCCAACTACGTGCTGCTGGGACTGGAGCCAGCGGGCGGGCTGCCGGACCTGGAGAGTGCCGATCCGGCTGAAGTGATGGCCGGCCTGCACCGCCTGAAGGTGGCGATGGATTCCCAACTGAAGACAGGCTACTTCATCACGAAGGACATGAAGAACGACCTCGCCGGCGGTGCGATGCCGGGGGTGACGCCGATCCTTCTGGCCAGCCTGGCGCTGATGGACGCCGAGGTGCAGAGCGTGGACACGATCAATGCGGGAGGACGCAGTGGCGTGGACATCCGCTTCCGCCTGCCGGGCGGTGGCTCCCGCCGCGCGATCTATGTATCCGGGGATCTTTCGAACGGCGGCTTCAATTCCGCTTACCGGAGCTGGCTCTCGTCGTATGGAGGTGGCGTGGCCTACTTCAAGGCGGCCTCGTACCTGATGCATGACTCCGGCTTCTCCGGGATCCGCGATTGGGTGCTGGAGAATTCGCGTGCGGTGGTGCAGGACGACTCAGGAATCCCGTATCGCTACTACGATTCCAGTAAGTGGAATGTCCGGCTCTTCGGCGACTACGATGCACCGATCGAGCTTTTCGCGAAGCACGCGCAGCCCGAGCTCCGCGCGGCTTACCAGGCAGCGGGCGGCGGACCATCGATCCCCTTCGGTTCCGGCTACCACCTGCGTCCGGACAACGCGAACCTGATGGTGGCGACGCGGAAGTGAGAGAGGATTTGCTTTAGATCGTGGAGAGGAAGGGTCCGTCCCGCCAGGAGCGGGCCCTTCCGAGCCGCACGATGACCTTTTCCTCGGAGGGCCAGATGAAGACACGTCTGCCCGATGAGCCGATCAAGGCCACCATTTCGGGCGGCTGGATCTTGGACAGGCAGGCGCCCTGCCAGAAGGCGGAGGATCTGGGAGGATCGATGGAGTCTTCGACTTCCACGGCGTAGGAGCCGGAGCGACGGGCATTTGTGTTCCGCCAGATGCCGCCACCGAACATGGGATTTACCGCGGAAGGGCGAGTCATGCGGGCAAAGATCGCGGGGTCGAAGCCGTCCTGATGTTCCCCGTGCAGGAGGGCGCCGATGGTCCGGCCGAGGCGGCCGAGCTCGTCCACGCTGATTTCCGCACCGGTCGAGAGGAAGAAGCGGCCCTTTTTGTCCGAGCGCCAATCCGGGCTGCTCAGGCCGATCGGGCGCATGACGGCGCGGTGGATGAATTTTTCCAAGGTCTCCCCTTTCGCCGAGAGCTTCCGATGGAGCAACTCCCCGAGCAGCTCCCAGCAGGCCGGGCCGTAGCGGAAGAAGGTGCCGGGCTCGTCCACGGCGCGGAGAGCGACGGCCGCGCGGCCTTTGTCCTGAGGATTCCGGTAGAGGGCCGCGACCCCGGCCTCGAGACCGGCGGTCTGCTGGAGGAGCATGGAGACGGTAATGCGCATTTTCCGGGCATCGCCATTCCATTCCCGGACGGTGTCTGCGACGCGTTCCTGATCGGAAAGCCAGCCTTCCTGCATGGCCCGGGTGGCGGCCAGCGCGGCGAGGGACTTCGTGAGGCTAAGGGCTTGATCCCGGGCGTCGGGGTTCCATTCCTTGACCCGCCGGATCCCCCGCCAGGCCGCCCAGCCCTTGCCGCCTTGGCTTTTCGCCATCATATCCGCCCGATCGAGACGGGAGGAGGTCCAGCGCTCCCCACCGGGGGAGGATGAGGAGGAAGGGGCCGCGCAGCCCCCGCAGGCGGTGGCGAGGGCACAGAGAAATTCGCGACGGCTGACGATCATGCGCTATCCTAAACGGCTTAGACGCGATTCCGGAAGGCGCAAACCCTTCCTTTCACCCCGCCTTGTGCCTTGCTCCCGGGCCCGGCGTCCCCTACATCCGCCCCGTGCTCACGATCCACAAGCTCACGAAGACCCTCGGCGGACGCACCCTTTTCCGCGACGCCGAACTGTCGATCAACTGGGGCGAACGCATCGCCCTCGTCGGTCCGAACGGTGCCGGGAAGTCCACGCTTTTCCGCATGATCCTCGGCCAAGAGGAGCTTGATGGCGGTACGATCGAGCGCGACGACTACGCGATCACCGGCTATTTGGCGCAGGAATCCGGCGATCCAGGCGATGAAACGGTGCTGGAAATCGCGATCGGCATCACTCCGGAGATGGTCGGCTACCTGCGTGCGATGCGCGAGCATGAGGCGGCAGGCACGACGGATCATCCGGACTACGCGCATGCGCAGGACCAATTCAACCACCTGAACGGCTATCAGCTCGAACCGAAGGCGAAGAAGATCCTCGCCGGCCTCGGTTACAAGGAGAGCGACTTCCACAAGACCGCGCGTGAATTCTCCGGCGGCTGGATCATGCGTGCCTACCTGGCGCGCCTCCTCGTCCAGGAGCCCGACCTGCTGATGCTGGACGAGCCGACGAACCACCTCGACCTGCTTTCCCTGCTCTGGTTCCAGCGCTACCTGATGAACTATCCGGGTGCGATCCTGATGATTTCCCACGATCGCGACTTCATGGATGCGATCGTCGAGAACGTGATCGAGATCGATCCCGATGCGCAGGAGCTGATCGCCTACACGGGGAACTACTCCAGCTACCTGGAGCAGCGCGAGGCGCGCTACGAGCAGAAGGTGCAGGCCTACCGCAACCAGAACAAGGAGATCGAAGGCCACCAGGAATTCATCGACCGCTTCCGGCAAGTGGGCTCGAAGGCGGCGCAGGTGCAGTCACGCATCAAGTTCCTCGAGAAGATGGAGCGCATCGAGAAGCCGCGTGCTCCGCGCAAGCCCTTCAAGTTCGCCTTCCCCCAGCCGCCACGCTCGAACCAGAAGGTGATCGACCTGCAGAAGGTCAGCCAAGCTTACGGCGAAAGACAGATTTACAACGGTCTCGATCTCACCATCGAACGTGGCGACAAGATCGTGCTGGTGGGTCCGAACGGTGCGGGTAAATCGACGCTGCTGAAAATCCTGGCCGGCGTGCTGCCGATCAACGGTGGCAAGCGCGAGGTGGGCTACGCGACCAAGCTCGGCTACTATTCGCAGCACCGCTCCGAAACGCTGAACGAGGACAATACCGTGCTCGAAGAGGTATTGGCGAGCTGCACCACGCTGCGCGAGGAAGATGCCCGCGCGATCCTAGGGTCCTTCCTCTTCCGCCGCACGGATGTGGAGAAGCGCTGCGGTGTCCTTTCCGGTGGTGAGAAGTCGCGTCTGAATCTGGTGAAGTTCCTGGTCGATCCGCCGAACCTCCTGCTGATGGACGAGCCGACGACGCACTTGGACATCCTGTCGATCGACTCGCTGGTGAACGCGCTGAAGGCTTATGAAGGCACGCTGGTCTTCATCTCCCACGACGTGCACTTCATCCGCAATCTCGCGGAAACGACGCTGCACATCAACAACGGTACGGTGACGCGCTACACGGGCGGCTACGACTACTTCCTGGAGAAGAGCGGGCTGAACGACGACCGCGGCGCGGTGACGGCTTGAGGATCGCCCAAGCGCGCCCCGCTACGCGGCGGGGCGACTATCGTGGTGTGTCGTTGTCGGGCACCATCTTCGGAGTGACGGAGGGCCAGGAGAGCTTGGCCGAGCCGTCTCCCATGATCCAAGTGAGGGTATTTCCCTGGAGCGTGGCATTGCCAAGATTCAGCGGCATTACCGGCTCAGGGAAAAAGCCGGGGAATCCGATGCCTCCGTCCCGGACAATGGTGGTGGTGGTGCCGTCGTTGTGCCGGCGCACTTCCGTTTCGGTGAAGTCGCCGTCACCGGTGAGCTGGAACTGATTGATGCGGCCAACACCGAAGTCGATTTTGCCGGAATTCCGGATGCGTTTCGGGGCAAAGGTTTCGTCGGCATTCGGATCCACGGAGGTAAGCGATGAGCCGCCTGACCAAGTGATAGTGGTCGCAGCATCGGGCGAGTAGGTTCCGGAAGCAGAGACGGTGCCTTCGCAATCGGCCATGTTGGAGAAGAGCCTGCCGAGGTACTGGACGGGCATTTCGGGGTTCCCGCGACTGCCGCGGATGTCGGCGCGGAACTTCACATTCATCACCAACTTCGCGGTGAGCGAGCCCTTGGGATTGATCTCATAGGTGAAGGGCACGGTCCATTCCGTGATGGGCACGAGGTTGCTGCGGGTGGTGAAGCCTTTCCTCATGATGACCTCGATGTTTCCGACGGGAGGTGACGAAGGCATGCGGATGGCGATGCCGTAGAAAGGCTCCCAACGGACAACTTCCATTTTCTTGCCACCCCATAGCACCTCGCGCAGCGAGTCGCCGGGATCGTCGCCGAAATCGCCCTCAATGAGGAACTTGGTATAGGGCTCATTGAGGTCCTTGTTCTCGTGGATCACCCGCATGATCGAGGGGCAGAGGATGTAGCCCGGCTTTGATGGATGATCATACCAGGTGAGCTTCGCATTCGGCCGATCCTGCTTCGGATACTTCGGGCTCGGGTCGTAATCGAATTCGAAGGCACTCATCCACCAGCGGGTGGCCATCAGGGAGAAGGCACGCTCCTTCGGCATCGAGATCGGAGGTTCCTGGTTCATGCCAAGCAGGCGGTCGAAGACCTTCAGGCAAGGCGTGCCGCTGTAAGGGCCGGAGACCCAATCCCAGCTGGCGTAGGAACCGGCACCGGCCTCGGTGAAGCCAGCAGCGAGCTCAGCGCCGCCACCGAAACAGGCATCGACGACAACGATGGAGTTCGGAGCGAATTTCAGGTGCTTGCGAACGAATTCGGAAGTGATGGAGTAGAAGGGCTTCTCCTCGTCATCCACCGCGAAGTTGATCTCGTCATTCTTGATCATGGCCGCGTAAGGGCCATCGCTGAGCGCATCCGTGGCATACTGGCGCGTGACGAGGCAGATTCCCACGCTGCCGTCCCTCTTCTTATAGGGGACACCATGGGACTGCCAGAAGAGCACGCCGATCGGCTTCGAGGAGGACCAGCGGAGGATCTGGTCGATCGTGGTGCTAGGGAAGTTCGTGACGGAGTAATTCCGGGCCGTGAGCCAGCCACCGATGGTGGGAGCGGAGTTCGGGAAAGTGCTTTCGAGAGAGAAGGCGGTGATGGCATTGTTGCTATCGGGAAGACTCCGCCCCGTCTCCGCAGGCGGGGCTGGAGGAGCGGAGGGAGTGAAGACACCGGGAGGACGGATCGTCTTCGCCTGGAGCGGGGCCAAACTCTCCATCGAAGGCCCGGTGTAGCGCCGGGGGGCCCGGAGCAAAGTGGCGGTGGTGCCATCCTTGAAGCGGACCGACACATTCTCGGCGGGGGGCACGACTTCCGCCGATGCAATCAAGGGATTCTGGAGTGCCCATGCGATGAGATTTCCCTGCCACTCCTCGACAGGGAGGGAGCCCCACTCCCGCATCTTCGGCGACGCGGAGGTCAGGAAGGCAATCTTTGCTCCGGAGCTGATGCTATCCGCATAGGTCACGTAGCAGAGATCCGGCCCGGAAAGCTCGACCGGCGGAAGCGTGGTGGAGGTGCCGGTCTTGACCCGCGCGAATACCTTTCCTCCCGCTTGGGGAGGCAGCCGGAACATCAGCTTCGCGGCACGGCCATCAATCGCACCAGCGATCATGGGGCGCCACGAGGCCGGAGCCGAAAGATCATTGGTGATTTCCAGAACAGCGTGGCGAGAGCCTTCCGGCACATCGGCCTTCACCGTGAAGTAGCCCAAGGCATCAAAGGCCGAGCCGCGATTCTCGGGCACGGCGGAGAAGGCCAATGACGCGAGGCAGAAGCTGAGAAGACAAACGAGACGAAGATGGATGTGCATGGGAGGCTCCTTCTTGTTGGTGGAGGTCCGTGATCATGCCCATCGCTTCCATTTGGTAAATGGACCCAAAGATGATGGAACGAAAGGCCCATCCGGCCGCATTCATCTCATGCGCGGCCAAACTACCACTCGACGGCGGCGCTCAAGGCCAACCCGTCTTCAACTGCCCGAGGAAGAGGATAAAAAGCATCAGCGAGAGCATGGTGCCGCTGCCAAAGATCAGCCACCTGCCCCTCCCGATCGGTTCGCCCTTCCGGAACAGCCCCCGCAGATAAAGCTCCGACGCAGGCCCGAGGAAGAAGCAGCAGTTCGCACCAACAGCCACCGCGAACCCCATCAGCAGCGCTTCAATGAACCCAATGTTCTCCTCAGTGACCAAGGTGAACAGAATCAAGAGGCCCGGCAGCAAAAGCAGAGCGTTGTAGAAGATCCTCAACCTCTCCCAGGCCAGCACCAGCTCCCGTAGCGCCGGCTTTTGTTCCAACACCGCATTCAAGGTACTGGAGGGCGGCGCGTAGGGATCCATGGCGATTCTAGGGTAAGACAGCGAGACGCTTCAGGTAATCATGAGAGTAAATGCCGGTGGAGTGCCCGTCGCCCCAAAAAAGTTGCAGGGCATAGCCGCCGATCACCTGGAAACGCAGCAACTCGAAGCCGCGCGGCCCAATCTGCTGGACCGGGCGCAGCACGCGCCCGAGGGCATCCGGCTCGCCTTGGCAGGCGGCGCAGGGACAGGCTCTCCGCAGCAGATCGAGTGGTAGAAACAGCTCCTCACCCTCCTCGAAACGGAGTGCGAGTTCATTTCCAATGACGGTGGCGTGGTCGAGTTTACTCATGCCGGATAAGATCGATGCCCGAAGATTGCGGAGCCGACGCGCACGATGGTGGAGCCCTCCAGGATGGCTTGTTCGAAATCCCCGCTCATTCCCATGCTCAGGCCGGGGAGATGGAGGCCGGAGGCCGTGCGCAAGCGCTCCCTCAATTCACGGGTAGTCGCAAACCAGTGGCGTGCCCTCTCCTCATCGTCCGGCGGGATGGACATTAGGCCGATAACCGCCACGTGCTGCATCCCCGCGAAGGCGTCTGAAGCGGCAAGAAGCTCTTCGGGAGAAAATCCACCCTTGCTCTCCTCTCCGGCGACATTGACCTCCAGATAAATTTCCGGGCGCTTGCCCTCCTCTCCCGCAACGCGGTCAAGGTGCTCGGCAAGGCGCAATGAATCCACGCTGTGGATCACATCGAACTCACCCAAAACCTTCCGGGCCTTGTTCCGTTGAAGGCCCCCGATGAAGTGCCAGTGGATATCCCTCGGCAACGCAGCGATCTTCGGAGCGGCCTCCTGCTGGCGGCTTTCCCCGAAATGCCGGTGCCCGGCACTATATGCCTCTTGCACCGCCTCTACAGGGAAAGTCTTCGTAACCGCAAGCAACTCGACCTCACCGGGTCTTCGTCCTGCCGCCGCACAAGCTGCGGCGATCCGGTCACGAAGCCCGGCCAATCGTTCGGCAACATCCGTCATCGATCCAGCAAGCCAGCCATCCGCGCATTGCGGGTGATGTCCACCAGGTCGTTGAGGATCATCACGCCTTCCCGCTTGTGGGGATCGAGGGCACTCGGCCACTGCGGCGTGTCATCCAGCTCGGCGGTTTCATCCTTCGCCCGGCGCATGTATTGCTCATTCTCCGCGGAGGGATCGAAAGCCCGCAGGTCGCCGCCCTTCTCCACGTCATCGAGAGTCAGCTTGTAAAAGGCGAGCTGCTCCTTGTCCTTCTTCTGGACCTCGGCAAAGCGGGCCTTGCGCTCAACATTGCGCTGTTGCTGCTGCTGGTCGATTTCGTCCAGCTCCTTCTTCCGATCCGCCATGTTCAGCGAGACCTTGTTATCGCGGATCCGGGCCTTCGCCTTGGAAATATCCTCGGAGATGTAGGCGAAGTCCTTGGAGGCCTTCACACGCTCCTCGCTGAGCTCCTTGATGCGAGGCAGGAAAAGCTGCTCTTCCTTGAGAGGCACGAAGTCCGGAGCCTTGCGGATCATGTCGTGCTCCAGCGGGTGGTCGAGGAAGGCCTCCCCGACCTCAAGCGCATCCGTGAGGCTGGGCAGCACGACATCCGGGATCACGCCCATCTTCTGGGTGGAGGAACCGGAGGGACGGTAGAACTTCTGGATGGTCACCTTCAGGGTGCCAGCCTTGTTGCGGGCCTTGAAGAAGGGAAGCATACGACCGATGTCCATCGGCTGCTGCACCGTGCCCTTGCCGAAAGTGGACGACTCACCGACAACAACCGCGCGGTGATTGTCCTGCAGGGCGCCGGCAAGGATCTCGCTGGCGGAAGCGCTGCTCTTGTCCGTGAGCACGATCATCGGGCCGTCATAGATCGGCTCCTTCTCGGACTCCTTCACCTGAATCTCGCCGAAGGTATTCCGCACTTGGACCACGGGACCGCGGCGGGTGAAGAAACCGGTCATGCGGCGGACTTCCTCAAGGGCTCCACCGCCGTTGTTCCGGAGGTCGAGGAGCAAACCATCAATGCCTTCGTCCTTCAGACGCTCGAGCAAACGCTCGACGTCGACCGAACAGCGCACCTTGCCTTCATCGAAGTCGGCGTAGAATGAGGGCAGCGTGATGATGCCAAGACGGGAGTTTTCGCCGTCCTTGCCCTTCATCTCGATGATCTCGGCGCTGGCCTGCTCGTCCTTCAGGGCGACCTTGTCGCGGACGATGCTGATGAGATTGGTTTCCCCGGGAGCCCCGCCGGCGGGCTCTGCCTTGAGCTGCACGGGCGTGCCCTGCTGGCCGCGGATGAGATCGACCACCTTGTCGATCTTCATGAACATGATATCGACCATCTCCTTCGGGCCATCGCCATCCGGATCCACGGCCACCACGCGGTCATTGAGCTTCAGGATACCCTGCTTGTCGGCCGGACCGCCGACGACGATGCCCATGATCTTGGTGGCACCGTCCTCCTCGCCCTGCAGCAGTGCACCAATGCCCACGAGCTCGTTCTTCATCCCGTCGCGGAAGCGATCCATCTCACGGGTGCTCATGTAGTCGGTGTGGGGGTCAAAGGACCGGGCCACGGCGCTGAGGAACATGGCGGCCACGTCTTCGCCATCGACGTCTTTCACCACGCTGTGGTGGAAACGCTCGTAGCGCAGGGCCAGCTTTTCCTTCGGGTCCTTGTCGTTCTTGAGGGGGTTCGGCTTGCCCTGCTTTTCGGCAAGCTTGGCGATCATATCGCGGCGCAAGTTCTCGGAGAGCACGGCCTCCTTGATCTGCTGGCGCCAGATGCTCATCGCTTCCGCCTCATCCTTCGGCCAGGCTGCGTCCTTGCGGCTGCGCTGGAGGGACTCGCTCTTCGTGAAATCAAACTCTTCGGAGGCCAACATCTTCTTGGCTTCCGCGACGCGTGCTTCAACGCGCTTCTTGAAGGTGTCGTAGATGTCCTGGGCAGCACGCATGCTGTCCTGCTTCATGATCATCTCGGAGAGATTCTCCCCGTACTCACGATTGAAGCGATCGATATCCGCTTGGGTGAAGTAGACCTTACCGGAATCGAGGTCCCGGATGAAATCCTCCAGGAAACGAGGACCCATGTCATTGAATGGCAGCCGGGCGAAGTGGCTGTTCTGCAGCATGATCGCCATTTGGCGGCCCACTTCGTCAAAGTCCGCCTGCTGGGCGCATGCGGTGAGTGTCGTAGCCGTGAGACCTACCGCGAGGGCAGCGCTGCGGATGCGTGAGAATTTCATGGAGAGTGAATGACCGGAACCGGGGCGGAACAATTTTGGAAACGTCGCACACCGGGTGAAATTGTCGATTTTTTAAAGCCGCTGGGAAGTTCTACGCAGCAGAGGACCTGTTTTAGGGCGCGGCGGGCTTTTTCCGGGTCCGCTCGAGCCAATCTTTGAAAAATGCCTCGCGAGCCTCCTGCTCCATGCGCTCGAGCATCTCGAAATCGGGTCCGGCGGGGATGAAGCCATTGATAAATCGCGCCTGGTTGTCCGGCAGGCCCATCGGCCTCGCACCAAGTTTCAAGGGGAGCTTGAGCGTTTCCGCGCCACGGAGGACCTCGAGATTCACCTCGGTGCCCGGCCTGAGCTTCTTTACCTCGGCGATAAGGGCCTCGCGAGCCTCCGGACCGGACCAGCGGGTATTGTCCATGGCGAGGATCACGTCATTGTTCCTGATACCAGCCTGCTGCGCAGGAGAGCCCGGCTGGACGGCTTTGACGAGCACGCCAGGCTTGGGATTCGGAACGGGGATCCCGCCGTTTACATCCTCCATGGTGATCCCCAGATAGCCTGCGGCGTTCTTCGCCTGATGGTCGCCGATGACTACGGTTTTCAGGGATTCTCGCAAGCGGAGCTGAACCTCCGGATCCTTGGCCCCCTCATACTCCCTGAGCAGAAGGTCCTTGGACTTCGCCGGGTTGGCGTTCGCCCATTCCAGAATCTTATCCTGTGCTTGGACGCGGGCTTTGAAATCCTCGCTGGCCAGTTCCCCGACCCACCCCTTGAACGCCGCGTCCTGGCTAAAAGACGTCACCGGGATGACCCAGAAGGCCATCCCGGCGACCAAAACATTCGTGAAGCGGACGATGCGCATCACGCAGAAAGGCTGAATTACCTGCCGATCATGTTCTTCTGCGGAATCAGAATGGTGTCATTCGGTTCCACGATGACGCTCATGAACTTGGTCTGATTGAGGTCGTATTCTTTCCGCTGGCTGCCGCGGATCAAGCTGACGCGGTTCATGGCACCGAACTCGGTAGCCCCACCAGCTGCCTGGACGGCATCGTAGAGGGTCATGCCACGGACGTAGTCCACGGGGCCGGGCCGCTTGGCCTGACCACCCACGGTAAGGCGGAGCTTGTTCAGGGTTTCATCCGTGGAGGCGAAAACCTGAATCGTCGGGTGGGTGTAGATGTCCGCCGCCTTGTAGGCCGCCTCGATGCTACCCGCGAGAGCCTGGGGGCTGAGGCCCGCGGCACGCAGCGATCCGATGAAGGGCATGCGGATGGTCCCCGATTCCGACACCGGATAGGTGTTATTGATCAGCTGGGTCTCGCTGGCAGGAACGCCTTGGATCCGGATCTCAATCGCCCGGCCGGCACTGATGGCGGACTGCGCCTGCACCGCCGGGAGGAACCCGAAGAGGCACGCAAGAAGGATAAAAAGATGTTTCATGGAATCATTTTTTTGAGTTTGGCCTCCAGAGCATCAATACAGGTCTTGCTTCGAGTCATCCTTGGAGGAACGGGACGACGGGCGCTGGGCAGCGGGCTGATTCGGCGACGAGGACGGCGCCGGAGCCTGCGATTCGGCAGGGGCGTAGTAGGTGTAGTAGCTGGTGTAGTACTGATACTGGCTGTCGCTGCGGACATCCACGTTGTTCAGCACCACGCCGATGACGTGGCCACCCACATTTTCGACGGCCTGCTTGACGCGCAGCAGCATGTTGCGCGGCAGCTTGCGGTGCTGCACCACGATCATGGTGAGGTCCACTTCGCTGGCGAGCACCGAGGCATCGCTCACGCCAAGAATCGGCGGGGAGTCGACAAGCACCAGGTCGAAGCGCTGCTTCACGTCCTGGATCAGCTCCGACATGCGGCGGGAGTTCAGGATGCCAGCCGCGTCCGCGGGCAGGATGCCGGAAGGCATGAAGTAGAGGTTATCCACCGGAGTCTGGAGGATCACGTCTTCCAGCATCAGCTCGGTCGTCAGGTAGTTCGTGAGACCCACCGAGTTATTGATGTCGAAGAAGGTGTGCAGGCGCGGACGGCGAAGGTCGGCGTCGATCATCAGGGTGGTGTAACCGCCCTGTGCGCAGATGTAGGCGAGGTTCACCAAGGTGGTGGACTTACCTTCACCCGCACCACCGGAGACCACGGTGATGGCATTGTCCTCGGGGTTCTTGCGGTTGAACTCGATGTTCGTGCGGAGAATCCGGTAGGCTTCTGCATCCGGGCTCATGCCGCTCTGCTTGTAGAGCACGCCCACATCCTTCGGGATCACGGCGAGCACCGGCACTTGAAGGTAACGCTCGACGTCTTCCAAGGTCTTCACCGAGGTATCGAGGTATTCGAGGAAGAAGGCCACGCCCACGCCGAAGATCAGGCCCACCACCGCACCGAGCGCGAGGTTCAGCTTGATGTTCGGGCTGACCGGCACCTGCGAAAGCGTAGGCTCTTCGTGGATGATGATCGGCTCTTCAATGACCTTCTGGTTCATCTCTTCTGAGATTTGCTTGATCTTCAGCTGCTCCAGAAGGCGCTGTGAGGTCTCGAAGTCGTTCTTCGCATCGACGAAGGCTTGGTTGGCGATACCCTTCTTGATCGCGCCGTCCTTCTTCTCGTTCATGCGGGCTTCAAGCTTGAGCGACTGTTCCTTTGCCAGCTCCAGCTTTGCCTTGAGAATTTCGCGGAGGTTCGCCACGGCTTCGACCAGATCCTGTTGCATCTTGTCGATGATGGCAGCCTGTCCTTCCACCGTGGGGTGCCTGGAACCAAGGCCGGAACTCTTCATGCCTTCGAACTCACGCTTCTGCTCCTGATACTGGGGCAGCAAGGTCGGGATGATGTTGTCCGGGAGACCAAGACCGCCGGCGTAATTGAGAAGCTGCTCGCCATCATACTTGAGCAGGGTTTCGATCTGGCTCTCCAGCTGGATCTTGTCTTGCTCGAGGGCAAGGAAGGCCTTGGTGGCGTTCTCCGCGTCGTCCGCTTCGTTGAAACCGCCCGAGCCTTGGAAAAGACTCTGGTCGCCCTGATAGATGATCTTCTCTTGGCGAATGATCTGGGACAACAACTTCCGCTTGTCTTCCACCGCGTCTTCCTGCTGCTGCACGGCGCGGCGAAGTTGTTCCATCGCTTGGACCGCAAACTCGCTCTGCTGCTTGGTCCGGCGCTCACGGTAAGCTTCGGAAACCGCCTTGGCGATGGCCTGCGCGTCCTTCGGGTCACTGTAGCGGACGCGAATCTCGATGAGCGCGGTTCCACGGATGTTCTCCGCATCCACGATGCTCCGGAGCGTGCGGCGCACGGCTTCGGGTTCGGAGTTCCACTTGTTCACGAGGTCCAAGTCCTCGATCGCCTTATCGAGCGTCTTCTGGGCCCTGATGACCTCGAATTCGGTCGGGAAGAAAGTCTGACCCATCTCCATCGCTGCCCGGTTATTGTCACCGGTGCCAGGGATGAGATTTGCGCTGGTGCCCTTCGGGCGAACCTGCACAACTGCCTTACTTTCATATTTCTTCGGCATCACATAGGTGATGACGAGCGCCGTCATGAACACCAGCAGGAAGGTGAGGAGGATGACCCCATACCGGTTCTTGATGACCTGCCAGTAATCTATGGCATGGAGGTTTGCCTCCGATTGGTTCATTGATTGGTTCATTAATCGCGATTGCTGGGATGGTTTATTGTCACGGATCGCACGTCATTCAAACGAAAACTCCCGCAATGGAGGACCATTGCGGGAGTTCGCCTTTTAAGGTTGGATGAGTGCTTGGAAAGGAGTTCCTGAGAAATTCCAGGTTCCGATCAGAACTCAGCGCGGACGCCCACGCTCACGCGGTTCCGGTCATACTCGCGGCCTGGCAGGTCGGAGCTGGAATCGGTGTAGTTGTAGGACACGTTGCCGTAGAGGTTCTCGGTGAATTTCACGGAGAGACCGACGTAAGCATTGATCAGGTCTTCGGTCGGGTTGCCGCCGAACGGAGTGGTCGTGCCGGCGATGCGACCGTCATCGTAATCGGAGTTGATGTAGTCAACACCACCGAAGAACGAGAGCATCTGCGAGAGGTCGTATTCACCGCTGACACCGATGCGAAGGGTCGCCTTGGCATCATACTCGGTGAGAGCAGAAACCGGAACACCACCCACGAAGCCAGCGGAGGTCACCACGGTGTCGTAGTCTTCAATGCCGTAGCGGAGGAAGGAACGAACGCGGAATTGCTCGTTGACGTTCGTGTTGAAGGTCACTTCTGCATACGGATCGGTCGAGTCACCATCGCTCACTCCGTCCATCTGGCGGAACTGAGCACCCACGCGGGCGATCATGATGGTGTTCGGGCTGAAGCGATGCTCGGCACCCACCAGCACGTAGTGGTTCTCGGAGTCGGAAGCGTAGCCGTTACCGCTGACTTCAGAGTAGCGGTATTCTGCGGTTGCCACGGTCTGCGGAGAGACCTGATAGCGGAACTGATTGTAAACCGTCCACGTGTCGCGGTCCGAGTTCGGGACGTTCGAGTCGTAGTCGAGACCGCTCAGCGTGAAGCCGGTGTAGGTCGCGAGGCGCTCGGTCCAGCGGTAACCGACGGCGTTGTCGGTCTGCCAGTAGAGATACTCACCCACCTGACGGGAGGTGGAGTAGCCGTAGGAGTAGTCCGGCTCCAGCTCGTAGGAGATGAAGTTACGGCTCGAGAAACGCAGGCGCTCGCTGACGCGGTGCGTGAAGTTCACGCCGGCACGGGCTTGGCCGTAGAGGTCTTCCGAACCGAGAGCCTCAGGCTCGTCGAAGTAGTAGATGGCGCCGACGCGGGCATACACATCCCAAGTCGTCTGCGGGGTGATGGAAACGAAGGACAGACCAACGTAGGGGTTGATGCTGAGGGCTTCGTCATCAGCACCTGGACCCACGGCGGTCGGATTGACATTGTCGTCGTAGGTCAGGTTGGCACCCACCGTCCACTTAAGAGGAAGGCTCTCTTGAGCCTCGTCCTGAGTGTAGTAGAGGCTGGCATTGGCAGCACCAATGGCCGTAACCGCGGCGAGAGAGGAAAGCAAACTGCGTTTCATGAAGGAAGAGGGAAGCTAAGATTTAAAGCTATACGGAGTAGCAGCGGCCGCTTTTCAGTTAGCGAACACTTCCGGCTGCTGGACCGGGCGATCGATCGGCGTGCCAATCGGAGGAACGATCACCGGAGGGATCACCGGAGGCAGACCAGGAGGAAGGGCCGGAGCACCACCAGGAGTCGGGCCGACAGGGCCTTGACCCGGGAAGTCGAGCGGATTCCAAGCAGGCTTCACTTCCACCTGCGGATTCTTGCCACCCTTCGAGCTGTAGCCGGACTCGCCCTTGTTGGGCTCAAGGCGGCTGATCACACCTTGCACGTCAGCCAGAGCCTCAGGGGCCACTGCGACGGCGCACTGGGAGATCAAGCGCATTTTGTCAGGAGCCGAAGTAGCGGCGGTCTCGACAATGGCAGCAACAGTCTTGCTGTCAGCCTTGGAAGCTTGGATCGCAGCCTTCACCACGTCGCAAGCGCAGTCCGGATTAGCGGACACTTCTTTCTCGACGATTTCGAGAACGGTTGCGGGCTTGGCGGCAACGGCATGCTTCACGGAAACGGAGAGCTTCAGGCAATCCACCTCGGCCATCGTGGCGGCGGGGAGCATGCCCAGAGCGGCTGCCACTAGCGCAAATCGGAACGTGGTTTTCATGTTTGGGAATTTGAGTCGGGATCGTCGTGTCCTGGCAAGATCGAAAATAAGCGGGTAGTGGGAATCGAACCCACATAGCTAGCTTGGAAGGCTAGAGCTTTACCACTAAGCTATACCCGCGAAGTCGGGCGAAAGCTAACAGGCGTTGGGAAAGACCCGCAAGCTCTTTTTACGCGATTTCACGGACTTTTCAGGTATCCCCCCTAATCACGGAGGGTCTGAAAATTCATCATTTTGCATTGCATTGAAAGCCAATGCGAGATAGCTCCCCGCCGTCTCTCCGACAGGCGGGTGTAGTTCAATGGTAGAACGCGAGCTTCCCAAGCTTGAGGCGTGGGTTCGATTCCCATCACCCGTACCAACCCGCGTCAGCGGCTGACGTGGGCATTGCCCCTCTCGTGGAACCGCCACGGGAGCTCCCTCGCTCGCGAAATTCCGATCCTCTCCCCTTCGACCACTCCCAGGTTGCTGCCTCGGAAAATTCCGGTTTCTGGCCCGTCCAGAAATGCCGTGCCGTGGTTTGCGCCCGTAATTCCAAGCGATTTTGTGAGCTTGCCTGGCCCCGAACATAGATGGCGCGGGTCCATCCTGCCGCGCCTCTCCATCATGGTCTCTATCCCGCAGACAGGTTCCAAGGCGCGGAAAAGCACGAAGCCGGCGCCCCCGGGGCCTTTGACCAAGATGTTGAAGAGCCAGTGCACGCCGTAGTTGAGGTACACATAAGCAGTCCCCACGGCATGCTCTTCAACAAAGCGCCTGGCACCGGGCCGGAAAAAGGTATGGCATGCGGGATCCCCCTCCGCGGTATAGGCCTCCGTTTCCACAATCCGGCCGGAGCAGCCTTTCCATTGGAACAGGCAGCCGATGAGTTCCCGTGAGCAAGTAACGGGGTGGCGCTCGAAAAATGGGGCAGTCAGACGCTCCATGGGAATCCCGGAACCTCGGGGCCTCCACTCTTGCGAGCAAGGCCAAGGTAGCAGAAAAAATCCCATGACCCGCAGCACCACCATGCCCTAACTTGGGCCTTCTGTGGATTGGCTGCCGGGTTGATCGCACCTAGGACAATCCGTTTCTGCCTCGATCTCTTCGTGGCTCACACTCCGCCCGCACAAACGGCGCGGAAGATCCTGAATGAATATGCCACGGACTCCCCGCCCCAGTTCATCCTCGGATTCGTTCCCTTCATCGCTCTCGCGATAATCTGTATCATGATGCGCAGGCTTCCTCCAGCGCGCTTGGCCTGGCTCTCACTTGGAGGCCTGCTCGGGGTCCTCGGGCTGACAGTCTTTCTCTATACCGTTTTCTGGTTCCCCTACTACTCCCCGGGAGCAACCCCGGACGCCAACGCGCCGATCGCCCTTATCTTTTTCCCCTTCTATTGCATCTGCGGGATGGCGGGCGGCATGTCGCTAGGCTGGCTGGGGTCCCGAGTCCTGCCGAGACCTCCCGGACTGCCGGCTACAGACCTGTCGGGCGATCAATGAACGCGGTGGCGAGCCCGAAAACGCGACTCAGCCGTTCGGCGAGCGCCTTCACCCCAAAGGTCTCCGTGGCGTAATGCCCCGCGTAGAGAAGGTTTACGCCCAGCTCTTCCGCCAAGGGATAGCTCCAATGCGGACCTTCGCCGGTGATGAAAGTATCAATCCCCTCCCGCGTGCAGATCGCAATCTCCGAACCCGCGCCACCCGTGACGACCCCTATCTTTCTAATGTCTTCCGGTCCACCCGGGGATAGATGAACGGGACCACCTACGGAGGCCACCACCCTTCTCACAAGCTCGTCCCTAGAAATCACCGTCTCTACCGTCAGGCCCACCTTGAGCCCCTTGTAATCCATGAAGCTGCCGCTCGGCTCGAAGCCAAGGGCGCTCATGAGAAGGGCGTTGTTTCCCAGCACGGGGTGAACGTCCAAAGGAAGATGAGCCGAATAGATGGCAAGGCCGCCATCCATGGCAGTCTTGATCTTCTTATAGAATGCACGGGTCAGCGGCTGCGTGCCCTGCCAGAACATCCCGTGATGAACGACGAGCAGATCCGCGCCCTCGGCTACGGCAGCTTGGACCACGGAGAGCGAGGCATCCACGGCCGCAGCGACCTTGGTGACCGTGCCGCCATTCTCAAGCTGCAGGCCATTGACCGCGCCGGAGTAGTCGGGAATGTCCCCGATTCTCAATTCTTCATCCAGATACGTGACGATCTCCTGCAGGCTGACCATACTGGAAACTGAAACGGGAAGCGCGATTTAGCCAATGCCTTATCGGGCATTTCCTGCGAAGGCGGCAAGATCCGCTGGTAGTTGCGATCGCCATTCGATCCGCTTTCCCTCCCACTCCACCGCCAGCAGGCAGGCATGCAGGGCATGACGCGGCAAGATCAGGCGGGCCGCGGAGACATCGGACAAGCCGCCTGAGATCTGCTCCAGATAGGGGCTTCCGTCAGTTCCATAAATCTTGTCGCCCACCAAGGGGTATCCGGCGTGCTCGAGATGGACACGGATCTGATGCATCCGCCCGGTTTCCGGGAAACAGCGCAGCACCGCGAATTGGCCAAGGGCATTGGAGAAACGCCCCTCGACCCGGAATGCCGTCACGCAATCCCGTCCGCTTGGATCGACCACCTGCCGTAGCCAGATGGCCCCACCGCCTCTGATAATCGAAGCTTCCACCCGGAGTTCGTCCCATTCCGGCCAGCCGTGGACGATCGCGAGATATTCCTTCTGCACCATCCTATCCTGGAACTGGAAGGAGAAGTGGCGGGCCGCCGTGGCATTCTTCGCCACCAGCACGAGCCCGCTGGTTTCGCGGTCCAAGCGGGTCAGGATCGAAAGCCGAGCGCCATTCGCCCGCTCATAGATGAGCAGTTCTTCCAGGCCGCCCAGCAGGGTCGGCTCGACCTTGCCATTTGCAGGATGGACGGCGAGGGGCGCGGGCTTCTCGACGACGATCCAGTCATCCGATTCGTCGATCACCTTGAAGTCGCACTCTGCCCGCACGGCGTTGGAGTAGCAGGCAGCAGCCGGGCGGTAGCGAGGGAAAAGACGCTGGGAGCTAGCGTTTTATCGACGGTTTGCCCTTGCCAAGCTGCTACCTGCTACCCGCTACTTCCCCTCCATGTCCGCCGACGCGCAGCACACCCTTGCCACCGCCGCCACCCTTGAAGGGACCTCTCTCCACACCGGGGCCAAGGTCACCCTGACCCTGAAGCCCGCTCCCGCCGACCATGGCTTCAAGTTCCGCCGCGTCGATCTGCCGGACCAGCCTTTCATCGATGCCGATGCCGACAAGGTTCAGACCGTCGAACGCGCGACCACCATCGCCGAGGGCTCGGTCAAAGTGCACACGGTCGAGCATGTCCTCTCCGCCCTCACCGGCATGGGCATCGACAATGCGATCATCGAGATGGACGCGAACGAGCCGCCGATCGGTGATGGTTCGGCCCGTCCTTTCGTCGAGCTGATCAAGAAGGCCGGCATCGCCAAGCAGGATGCCCTGCGGAAAGTCTGGGAAATCCGCGAGCCGATCCATCAGGAAAGCGGCGATGGCACCCTGATCACCATCGTACCGAGCAAGACCTTCCGCGTGTCCGTCACGAATGTCGGTCCGGACGGTCGCTTCACCCAGTATTTCTCCTCCGAGGTCAATCCCGAGACCTACGAGAAGGAAATCGCTCCGGCGCGCACCTTTGTTTACTACGAGGATGTGAAGCCCCTGCTCGACAAAGGCCTCATCAAGGGCGGCTCGCTCGAAAGCGCGATCGTCATCCGTGGCGAGCAGGTCATGACCAAGGAGCCGCTGCGCTTCACGAATGAATTCGCCCGCCACAAGGCGCTCGATGTGATCGGCGACCTGATCCTGAGCGGCAAGCGCATCCTCGGCCACGTCATCGCCGTGAAACCGGGCCACGGTCCGAACTCGAAACTCGCCGCGACGCTCAAGCGCGAATACAACCGCGTGCGCTCGCTCGCCGCACCCTTCCAGCTTCCCACCGGCGAGACCGTCCTGGACATCAATGACGTCCTCAAGATCCTGCCGCACCGCTATCCTTTCCTGATGGTGGACCGCATCATCGACATGGTAGGCGACTCGAAGTGCACCGGCGTGAAGAACGTCACCATCAACGAGCCTTACTTCATCGGTCACTTCCCAGGCCACCCGATCATGCCGGGCGTGCTGCAGCTCGAAGCGATGGCGCAGGTCTCCAGCGTGCTGATGCTCCGCAAGCCGGAGAACGCTGGAAAGATCGGCTATTTCATGAGCGCCGACGATGTGAAGTGGCGCCGCCCGGTACTGCCCGGCGACACGCTCTACATCGAAGCGGAAGTCATGAAGATCCGCGGCTCCATCGGCCAGACCAAGTGCCGCTGCCTTGTCGGTGGCGAAGTGGCCTCCGAGGCGGAACTGAAGTTCGCCCTAGTGCAGCAGTAATCGAGCAGCGGGACATCTTAGAAGAGGCACTGGAGAGATCCCGTGCCTCTTTTCATATACGGAATACTCCCATCCGCCGGTCCACCGACTTACTTGGCGCATCCGGTAGCGCCCTAGCATCCGGATGATGGATATCCGCGAGCTTGGTCGCCCCGCATTCCTGCAGGCAGGCCATCGCCAGCTCATGCTCGCGATCGAAGTAGGAGGTGATGACCATTAGGCCACCCGGCTTCAGGCAGCCGAGGGCATTCCGGAAGAGCACCAGCCAAGTCCCGGGGTCATGCCAGTAGTTCTGGTGACGGATGAAGACGAGATCAAAGGGCGGGAGCTGCTTCATCCGGTCGGTGCGTGAGGCGTCGCCCGCGCGGAAATCGAGCTGCCATCCCGGCGGGGCAGCGGGAACCCAGCGGGCCTTGCCCTCGGCGGCCTCCACCGGGCGGAGGTCGATGCCGAGATAGAACAACTCTTTTGCGAAGGGAGCAGCGGCAGTCAAAAGCACCCCGGTTTCGTCCGCCCGGCCACAGGCAAGATTCAGGATCGCGGGTTTCTCCGGAGCGACCCAGCCCGCCGTGCGAAATGCCATCCTGAGAAGGTCGCCGAGGCGCTGGACGTCGGCCTCGATGCCGGGGTAGCTGAAGGGAATGGCCGGAGTCACCGCGCCGAAGTGAGCAGCCCCGCGGATGGGATTTCAAGTTTGTCTTCCCAAGCAAGTGCTGCTACTTAGGCTCGTTTTCCGCCCGAAAAGCTGAGCAAGATGGTTCCCGCTACTTCTCCTGTCCGCCCAGTCGATGCCTCCTTGCAGGCATCCATCGCCCATATTGCCAATCAATTTGCGATCCAAGGGGACTTCGTCGATGGGGAGGAGATCGAGAGCGGCCACATCAATTCGACCTATCGGGCGACCTTCGAGACCGCCGACGGCGACCGCCAGCGCTACATCCTGCAACGGATCAACGAGCGGGTTTTCAAAGACCCGGTGGCGGTGATGCGGAACGTGGAGTGCGTGACCCGTCATATCAACTGGAAGGTCCTGCGCGTGAAGAAGGACCTCGGCGGGCAGACGCTGAACCTCTATCCGGGGCGTGGTGGCAAGTCCTGGGTCATCGGACCAAATGGCGGAGTGTGGCGCTGCTACAATTCGATCGAGGGCTGCGTGACCTACGACATCATCGAGAATACACGTCAGGCCTACCAAGCCGCGCGGGCCTTCGGATCCTTCCAAGACCTGGTGAGCGACCTGCCCCCGAGCGAGATCGAGGAAACCATCCCGGATTTCCACCACACCCGGAAGCGCTTCGAGCGGCTGATGAAGATGGCCGATGCCGATCCACATGGCCGTGCCGGTTCGGTCGGCGAGGAGCTGGAGTTCGTGCGCCAGCGTGAAAGGGATGTGGACGTGGTGTTGGATCTCCTGGCCACCCACGCGATCCCGACCCGCATCACGCACAATGACACGAAGATCAACAACGTGATGATCGACGCTGATTCCGATGAAGCGGTCTGTGTGATCGATCTGGACACGGTGATGCCGGGGGCTTCGCTTTACGACTTTGGTGATCTGATCCGCACCGCCACCAGTCCGGCGGCAGAAGACGAGCAGGATCTTTCGAAGGTCGTGATGCAGATGCCGATGTTCGAAGCGCTGGTCGATGGCTACTTGGATGCCAGTTCCGATTTCATCAACGATGCGGAGGCCGAGCATCTCGCCTTCAGCGGCAAGCTGATCACCATGGAGACGGGTATCCGTTTCCTCACGGACTTCCTCGAAGGCGACGTTTATTTCAAAACCCATCGCGAAGGACACAATCTCGATCGCGCCCGAACCCAGCTGAAGCTCGTCGCGGAAATCGAGCGCCAGCAACATGCGATGGAGAAGTTTGTCGGGAAAGTGCGCAAAGGGCGGCGCTAGCGAAAATCGATCGCCGCCCCGCGCCATCCATTTTACCGCAGCCGATTGAGCCATCCCCTCACCTCGGGCGGACCAAGCGACGCACCCTACTGGCTGCTTGCGCCTTGGAAGACCCATGTGCGGGCCAAGACAAAGGTAAGGATCGCCTGCACGCCCAGAACAAGGGCGAGGCTGATCCGATAGTCGAGCGCGACATGATGCAGCATCCAGAGATAGGCCGCCTCATTGAAGGAAAAGGTGCCTAGGGCGACGACAAACATCCGAGCATAGGTAGCTGCCCCGCCGGGATGACGGAAAGTCCAGCCACGATGACCATAGTAGCTCACTTGAAAGGCCGCCAGGAATGCCAGCACGTTTGCCCCTGCCGGCGGCAGCCCCAGCGGAACGAGTGCCGCCACCACGCCCAGATGCACGAGCGAAGCGGCGGCACCCACACAACCGAAACGGAAAAATCTGAAGAGCAAAGAGGTCACGAGTCCCGTGTCTCTGCCGTGAAGCCGTGGCGCTCCGCGACCACGTAATTCGGGCGTCCCTTCACCTCGGTAAAGATCCGCGCGACGTATTCACCCAATATCCCGATCGAAAGCAGCTGCACACCGCCGAGAAAGCTCACGGCCACCGCCAGAGAAGCCCATCCCGGCACGTGGCTCCCCTGTGTAAGCGTCCTGAGGATGATCCATCCCGCATAGAGGATCGAACCGCTGGAAATCATCGTGCCCGCCGCGACCCACAGGCGAAGCGGAAAGGCGGAAAACGAGGTCAAGCCGGTCATCGCGAGATCGAAGAGCCGCGGGAAATTGAACTTCGATTTCCCCTCCCTTCTTTCTCCGTAGACGAAGGGCACTGCCACCGAACGGAAGCCCACCCAGTTATAGAGGCCCTTCATGAAGCGGCTGCGTTCCGGGAGATCCTTCAAGGCTTTCACCACCCTGCGATCCAGAAGGCGGAAGTCGCCTGCATCCGCGGGGATATCCACGGAAGACCATCGGCTAAGCGTCTTGTAGAACATGCGGCTCAGAAAGCGGCGCAAGGGCGGATCGGTATCACGGTTCGTCCGCAAGCCGTAAACCATGTCATAGCCCTGTTGCCACTTCCTGATGAATTCGTCGATGACATGGAAAGGCTGTTGGAAATCGGCATCGATGATGACCACCACCTCGCCGCCAGCTTCGTCCAGTCCCGCGCTGATCGCGGACTCCTTGCCGAAATTCCGGGAGAGCGAAAGCAGGCGTACTGGCAATCCGCCGGAAGCGGCGATCACTTCCAGACCGGTCCCGTCGCGGCTGCCGTCGTCCACCACGATCACGTCGTAATGTTCCGTCAGCGCGGAAAGATGTTCGCACAGCCCCGTGAGAAAGGCGGCGATGCCATCCTTCTCGTTAAATGCGGGTACCACGCAAGTGATGGAGGGCCGAACCGTGAGGGGAAGGCCGGCCACGGCCAATGTCGATGGCTTCATGTCAGTTTCCAATGGGTGACGTCTTCGAAGGATCGATGCCGGCCATGTCCGGCATATCGGTGCGTTCCAGATAGAGGGATGGGCCGGAGCCCCAGCTTCCTACCAGTTTGAGCCGCCTTTTCACGGGCGCGGGAACCATGGTCATCCACCAGGAAGGCAGTGCCACGAAACAGCGTCCCGGAGCATCCATCGCAGCCAGCAGTTCATTCGCCGAGGTGGTGCTCAACACCGAACCATCCGTGTAGAACTCCGCGGAATATTTACGGGGACCATAGTAGATGAGCAAATCGCCCGCCTTCCGTTCCTTTTTGAAACGTTGCACCAGGGATCTCTCCGAATGCTTCGGTGAATGCGAGGGAGCGATGACGGTGACCACGATGGCCCAGCAGACGAGGACGACCCCCATGCCAACGACCAGCCGGCCGGCAGGATGAAAGCGTTTCCAGAAAGGAAGACCTCCCTCCTGGGGAGGAATACCTGCAAGCAAAAGGGCCAGTGCCGGCAATGCGGGAAGCGGATAAGTCGCGATGATGTTCCGGGCGGAAGTGAAGAACGCGACCGGCCAGAGCAGCCACAGCACCCAGTAAAGCCCGCGGGCATCCTGATCCATCGCCCACAACCGGAAACGCTGCCAGCGGAAGGGAAGCAAGCCCAGCAGCCCAAGGCACCAGGGAGCCGATCCGAGCGCCAGATATACCCAGATCATTCCCGGCGTCACGGGATGGGCATTCCCGTAAAGATCCCCCTGCCAGCCACGCACCGTAAATCGCTTCCAATGCTCGCCGATCAGGAAGTACTCGATAAAGCCCGGGGTCTTCCTCTCCGCCGCCACATACCATGGCACCGACAAGGCCAGCATCAGCAAGACGCCTGTGATCCAAGGAATCTTCTCCCATGTCCTCCAGATGCTGCGCGTGAGAAACACCCAGCCCGCCAGGGGCGGCAGCACGATCACCAAGGCAAGCGGCCCCTTCGCCAACAGCCCGATGGCCAGCCCTGCAAAGAATCCGTAGCCGCTCCATCGTGATCCACTGCGAAGCGCTTCACGGAAGCACACCATCGAAAGCGTCGTCCCAAGCAGCAACGCGATATCCGTCATCACCGCGGCCGAGCAGAAGAAGAACAACGGCATTCCCATGAGGAAGGCGGGTGCCGCGACTGAAGCATTCCGGCCGAGTTCCCGTCTCGCGGCTCGCGACACCAGAAGGAGAACCATCAGCGCCGCCACAAAAAGAAAGATCCGCGAACCGAATTCATTCACCCCGAAAAGCGCGATGCCCAGGGCGGACATCCAGATCGAGAGCGGTGGTTTCGCCCAGAATGGCACCCCATAGTCGAACTGCGGTGTGATCCAGTCTCCCGTCTCCACCATCTTCCGCGCGATCTCCGCATAGCGGGATTCGGAAGGATCCGTATGCGGAGCCACCACCAGCAAAAGCACGCGGGCAATCAAGAGAAAGCCCAGCAACCATCCCATGCGGCTGCGAGGCGTGGCAGGTAAACTCATCGTGGCTATCGCTTAGCAGGCCGAAGATGAGAATCCGGTGAGCCGCGGAAATTTATGCGGAAATTTTCAGATCAGTGCCGAGGCCAAGCCAACACAAGCGCCCCTGTCACGATAAGCAAGGCACCCGCGGCCTGCTGCCAGCCCAGACGTTCCTTGAGAAAGACCACCGCGAGAAGGATCGCGAAAACCACGCCCAGCTTGTCGAGAGCAGCGACACGGGAAACCTCCCCGAGTTTCAACGCATGGAAATAGCACAGCCACGACGCGCCTGTCGCCAAGCCTGACAAAACGAGCGGAAGCCATGCTTGCCGGGGAATTTCCAGCACGGCCGACGGCTTCGCCGTTGCGAACGCGAGGCTCCAGACAAGGACCAGTACCACGCTGGTGCGTACCGCGATGGCGAGATTCGGATCGAGGTTTGCCACGCCCGCCTTCGCGAGGACGGCGGTGACTCCGGCGAAGAACGCGGAGAGCAAGGCCCATACAATCCAGCTCATGGAATGAAGTGGTTTATTTATCCTTCGTCCCGGTCTGACGCGGGGACCGAGAGGATGAATTCAATTTCGCCTTTCTCGCTCCGCGCCCGCAGATCTCCTCGCATCGCCTTCGCTGCCTCCAGGCTCAAGGTTAGTCCCACACCCAGATGCGAGCCCGCATCGTGACGGGAGGTCTCGCGGCGAAACAGCGGCTCGAAAAGGCGCTCCGTATCGATCGGCTCTTCTCCGGTCGTGTTCCTCACGGAAATTTCCGCCCGTCCATCCGCCTTGACCACCTTGATCCAGATCTCTCCGCGAGGACTGGTGTAGGAAATCGCGTTGTCGAAAAGATTGTTCAGGATGATGCGGAGAAGCGCGGGGTCAGCGACAGCCGTCAGGGGGTCTCCGGGAAGTAGAAGGTGGATACCCAAGCTCCGCGCCTCCGCCCTCAAGCCGAAAGGCTCCCAACAGGCTTCGATCGCCCCAATCAATTCGACGGGCTCCAGCACCGCGGGAGCCACATCGCTGCCGATGCGCGCCAGCGCGGAAAGACGTTTCACCAGTTCCCCGAGTTCCACCGCGGACTTCTGGCAAGTCTGCAGGTGGGCGGCATAAGTGGAGGCATCACGATTTTGCGAAAGCGCGAGATCGGTAGTGGCACGCAAGCCCGCGATGGGAGTCCGCAATTCATGCGCCGCATGGCGGATGAAGTCCTTCTCGCGTTGCCGGATGGCAGCTACCCTGGAGAGCAAGCGATTGAAGTGGGTCGCAAGGCCAGTCAGCTCACTAGGCAGGTCTTCCGGCAAATCCAAAGGCTCATCGAGACGATGCGAGGACCGGTCCTGCACCTGACCCGAGAGTTCGTAGATCGGTCGCAAGGAAGAGCCTACCGCGCGCTCAATGAGTACATACCCGAGCCCTAGGGTAAGCAAGCTCCCCCCGATCAGAATCCAGCGCAGATGCTGCAGGGCCCGATGCACCGGCTCCGCATCACGCGCCACCACGAGGATCTGGGGCAAGGTTTTCCGATCTACCAGGGTGCCGCGCGCCTTCATCGCCTCCACCTCCTCCTCGAGCACGAAGGGATAGATCCGCAGGCCGAGCGCCCGGGCATGATGGCCGTCCGAAAGCTGGATATTCCTCATCAGCGGAGCACCGTCCACGCCCGTGAACTTCGGCAGATCCCGCCAACGCAGTCCGGGCGAGCGGCTGGTGGATCCGGTCTTCTCGTTCCAGAATTGGAACAAGGCTCCCGCCACCAAAGTCTGATTCGCGCCGAGCCCCTCTTCCCATTCGTAGGTGATGGCATCGTTTTCCAGTTCCACCTGGTTTGCCAAAAGCGCCGCCGTCTCCTTGATGGCTTCGTCGGTCTCACTGTAAAGGCTGCTCTCCACCAGAAGATAGACCGTGGCCGAAAGCACACAGAGCAGGACTCCCACGCCGACCCCGCAACGGACAAGCAGCGAACGCCGGATGGAGGGAGAACTCATGGCAGGGTCGCTTCGAGCACGTAGCCTTGGCCACGGCGGGTCTGGATGAGGTCTGGTGCGCCCTCCGTATTCAGCTTCTTCCGGAGGTAGCTTACGTAGACATCCACGGCATTGCTGCTGCCACCCATGCCATCTTCAAAAACGTGCTCCCAGATGTCGGCACGCGGGACCACCTCTCCGGCGCGATAAGCGAGGTACTCGAGCAAGCGATACTCCAATGCGGTCAGCTCGATGACGCGCCCGGCCCTCGCAACGGTGCGGCGGATCGGATCGACGTCCAGATCAGCGACACGGATGAGGGGAGACTTCTTCACGTAGCTGCGGCGCAGGAGAGCCCGCACCCGGGCCAGAGCCTCAACCAAGGGAAAGGGTTTCACCAAATAGTCATCGGCACCGGCGTCCAGCGCTTCCAAGCGATCATCCAGACCATCCCGCGCGCTGATCACGAGAATATGCACCGGGTTGTCCAAGGCGCGGAGCTTTCGCAGGATGCTCATCCCATCCACACCGGGCAGCATGAGATCGAGAAGGATCGCATCATACTGGCCATTCTGCGCGGCCCAAAGCCCCTCTTCGCCACCCTCCTCGGAGTCGACCAGATAGCCGGCTTCCCGGAGGAATTGGCAGATGCCTTCCCGCAAGGCGGGATGATCTTCAATCACGAGGAGGCGCATGAGTTGAGGGAATGATTCGCATCAAGAGCCCGAACCCGCAATCCATCGTTTTCTCATCATTCTCTAATGTCCCTTGTGCTATTGGCTCCGCGTCGCGGCAGCCCCCCCCCTGCGGGGATCTGTCGCTGACTACGGCATCCTCCGACCCGGGGTGGGACGGGGGATGCCAAACGGCCATCCAACCGGGGATTTCCCGGGATCAAATCAGTGCGAGGTGAATTTCAGACCTACGATCGAAATCACCAGGAGACCCAGGAAGATCGCGCGCGGCAGGGACATCGTCTCGCCGAGGAAGGCCACCGAGAAAACGGCAGCACCCGCGACGCCGATGCCGACCCAGACGGCATAGGCAGTACCGATCGGAAGGTTCTTCACCGCTGCGGCCAACAAGGCCATGCTCGCGATCAAGGAGATGCCGACAAAGAGCGAGGGCCCGAGCTTGGTAAAGCCCTGTGTCGATTTCAGGCCGAGGGCCCAACAGATTTCAAGAAGACCAGCGAGTACGAGTAATAGCCAAGGATTCATAAGGCACCGTGAATAGGGTTCAGGTGCGTCGTCTTTTCCTTAACCGGGTACGGCGCGTCTCGTCCGGGCGGCGGGAAAGAAGCATCGCGGGAAGCGGGGGTCAAGGCCGAGTCAGCCAAAAAAACTCGGCGTACTACGCAAGATCGCTTGGTTTCACCTTCGAAGGGTAGCTGCCGATGGCCGCAATCAAGCAATCGGTCGGCGTGTCCTTTCCGCAATGGCGGCAATGAAGGTGAATGATCAGGTTCTTCGAGAAGGTCTCGCCCGCGGCTTGCCCACAGTGCGGACAGATTAGTGCATGCAGGAATCGCTGCTGCTTCACGACAAAAGACCCGACATAAGCCATGCCCAGAAGGACGGGGATGGCTCCGATCCACTTCCCAACCAACGAAGCTAACACCGCAGCGATTGCAGCCGAGCAAAGAACCAACGCGAGCTTCGGCAACGAAAGATCGGGATACAGTCTCCTCAATTCATCCGCGCAAGGGACAACCGGCTCAGGTTCATGCGCCTTCATTTAAGCCGGGGCTCAAGCCAATCCGCAATCGTGTCCAAGGCTTCCTGACTCATCGTGACCGGAGCCGGCAACTTCACGTAGTTCTGCGGGAAGCCGTCGTCATCATGGACGAAGAGATGATTGAGGTCCGGAAGAATCCGTGCGGTGACGTCGGGATTTCCGCCTGCTTTGAACGCGACTTCCTGAAGTGGCACCTGTTCGGGTTGGGCCTGTTGGTCTCGCGAACCGGTGAGAATCAGTACGGGTGTCTTCACCCGTCGCATCGTGGCCGCGGGGTCATGACTGAGGAAGAACTTCATCCACGGATCCTCAGCCATCATGGCGTCGATCTTTGCAGGGATGTCCGCAATGAGCGCATCACGCTCGGCGGAAGAGAGCTTGGTGTCATGCTCGTAGCCGTTTTTAATCTGGAAATGGAGGGCACTGCGCGGCGGCTCGGCCACGCCTGCCAAGAGCACGATGGCACGGAGAGCAGGTTCCTTTTCTGCAACCATCGGCGCGATCACCGCGCCCTCGCTATGACCGATCACGCCCAGACGATCGGCACGGACCTCGGGCCTTGAGCGCAGGTAGGACAGACCAGCCCGAATGTCCTCCGCGAAGTCGGCACTGGTGGAACCCTTGAAGCTTCCGCCGGAGGACCCGGTGCCCCGATCATCCATGCGCAGCACAGCGATCCCGCGGCGGCCCAAGGCATCTGCCACTTGCCGGAAAGGCCGGAAGCCTTCCAAGCCGATCGCTTCATCGCGATCCTGCGGGCCGGAGCCGGTGATCGTGATAACGGCAGCCACCGGCTTCTCGCGGGTGGCTGTCTTGGGCAGTGTGAGCGTGCCCGCAAGGCTGTGTCCCGCGGGGGTTTCCACTTTCACCTCCTCCGCCGTGTAAGGCGCGTCTTCGGGAGTCGTGTAATCCGGTGACTTGTCCTGTGCGGAGGCCTGAACAAGAAAGCCCAGCACGGACACACACAGAAGTCTGCAAGCCTTGCCCATCATCCCGCGCATCCTATGCGCCTGCCGGGAGCTTTCAAGAGGCATCGCGGCGGGGCCTTGTCAGCGTGGCCACCGTTGAGAGGCAGGGCCGGTGAACCATGAGACCCGCAAGTCCGTCTGGCCCTCCTTCCGGCAATGGCGGCAGCTTGTATAGTTGAAGCCATCGCGCCGGACAAGTTCACCAGCTGGCTCTCCGCAGTGAGGGCAGGCGATCGCATTAAAGAAGCTCTCCCGCCTGAAGAAATCGACGATCCCGAATACCATCATGGCGGCAAAGAACACCCCTCGTGCCCAGCCAACACCGGTCCACTCGGATGGAAGACTCAACAAGATAAAGACCGCAACGAGACACAAGGTGGCCGGCCTCGCGCTCCGATAGCGGAAGCGCTGGTATTCCTCATTGCACAAGGTGACCGGAACTCCTCCTTCAGAGGAGACTCTTCCAATAGGGATGATCGCTCCGGGTTCCACTGCCATGATAAGGTTTACGCTCGCGTGAGCGTCATCACGCACTCGAGATGGCGAGTATGCGGGAAGAGATCGAAAGGCTGCACTTTCTCCAACTTGAAACCGCCCTGCTGGAGAATCGAAAGATCACGCACCTGGGTCGCGGGATCGCAAGATACATACACCACACGCGCCGGCGCGAAGGCGATGAGCTGCTCCAGGAACTCCGGCGAGCAACCCTTTCGCGGGGGGTCGATGAGCACGGCCGTTTCTGTGGCCGGAAATTGGATGTCCGCGAAGATCGCTTCGGCGGAGGCGGCCATGAAGGTGGCATTCGTGATGCCATTCGTTTCCGCATTCCGGCGGGCCCAATCGGCGGCGGATTCATTCACCTCCACGCCAGCCACTTTCTCGAAGTGTTTCGCCAAGGTAAGCGCGAAGAGACCGGACCCGCAGTAGGCATCGACGAGATATTTGGCTCCGCCCGCGCAGGCTTCCGCCGCGGCGTGACCGGTGAAGGCCGGAAGGATGAAGGGATTGTTCTGGAAGAAATCGCCGGCTAGGAAATCAAAGGACAGTTCGCCGACATGCTCGGTCACCACGGCGTTCGGGTTCGTCTCCACCTTGCCTTCGGTCGCCCGGAGCAGGAGAGTGGCACCCTTCTTGAACATCTTCGCACGCTGGCGGATGGATTCCCGTTCGCGGGGTAGCGCAGCATTGATCTCCGCCATGGCGATCGGGCATTGGGGCACGTCGATGATCCCGCTGCGGCGCCCGATCGGGAGGAAGCCGATGCCTTCGATCACGCCATCGCGCGGGCGATCGAAATGCGGCGTGATTTTCGAGCGGTAGTTCCAGACTTGCGGCGAGGCGATGCAGGGCTCCACGGGGAACTCGATGCCTGCCATGTGCTGAAGAAGTTCGCCGACCTGCCGCGTTTTCCAAGCAAGCTGCGCTTCGTAGGTGAGGTGCTGATACTGGCAGCCGCCACAGGTGCCGAAGAGCGGGCAGCCCGGCTGGGTGCGCTCGGGTGCGGCTTCCAACACCTCGATCAGGTCCGCCTGCGAGCAGTTCTTGTCATTCCGGAAGACGCGGGCCTTCACCAGTTCGCCCGGCAGGCAGAAGGGAACAAAAACCACCCAGCCATCGATGCGGCCGATGCCGATGCCGAGATTGCTCAGGGCATCGATGCGGAGTTCGATTTCCTGATGATAGGCAAAGGGATGCGGGTGGAATTTCTTCGGCGGACGCTGCATTTGGAAGCACCGGGGTAGGACGCCGGGGGGATCTTGCCAAGCCCGGCTTTACCCCGACTCCTTGCATTCGCCTCCGGGGAGGGGCAAAGTGGAGGCATGAAAGCAGGTCTGGGACTGCTACCGCTGATGGCCGGGCTGATCTCTGCGGAGGAAAGCACGGACACGGTCTGGTATGATTCCAAGGGCCGGGTCGTAGTGGTCGAAAGCGCGGCGGAAGCCAAGAAGGCAGCGGCTCCATGGCTTCCCCAGTGGGTCGCGCGTGAGGAACGCCGGGACAAGGCCCTGCGCGGTGACGGACGTCGCCGAAGCCGCTCTTCATGGGACGGGGCGGTCTATTCCACGTGGGATTGGGGCTATCCGGCGTTCTACTGCCGCCCTTCTCCCTGTGTTCTTGTCCCCTGCTCCCGGCCTTTTTCCGGGGTACGGGTGATCATTCGCTAGGCTTGTCCCCGGGTGCCGGAGCAGGAGCGGGCTTGGTGCCACCTGGCGGCGAAGCGATCACGGCGTTGGCGTTGTTCACCGTCGGTGCGGTCGGCGTGAAATCCTTGCCCTCAGGCAGTTCCTTGGAGGGGTCGCGGACCCGCATTCCCTTGCGTTCTTGGGCCACCTGCATCGGGACGACTTCCTCCGACTGCGGACCAGCCGGTTTGTTCGGCTTCGGTTTCACCTCCGGGGCTGCCTCGATCAAAATGGCCTTATTCGGCGCGCAGGAGGCGGCGAGGCAGGCAATGGAGGCGCAAAGGATGAAGCGGGTCATGGAACTCGGGTCGGGCGTGGAACATGCCGCGCCAAAATCGGCTTGGCAATGGAGAACCCGAGGTGGGCCTTTTCACGCATCCGCCGCGGTTTTCGGCTTTCCCGCGAGGAAGAGGAGGACGTCCCCGCGGGTCAGGGAACCGAGGAAGGCCCCGCCCGGGCCGGTCACGGGGAGGCGGCCCAGATCGGAGGCGTTGAAGGCATCCAGCGCGTCGCTCATCGTCTGGGAGGGGAGCAGGCGCACAGGATCCTCCCGCATCACATCGTGGGCGATCAGGAGACCTTCCAGCTCCGGCTGATCGAGGTAGGGCTTGATGTCGTGCAGGGAAACGACACCGACAAACTGGCCGCCTTCCACGACATTCAGGGAGTCGTGCTTGCACTGGAGGAAGGCACGGGCGACTTCGCCGAAGGAGGCCGCGGGAGAAAGGGTGGTGCTGTCGTTGGCCGCCAGGTCACCGACCTTCAGGGTGGCCAGATGCTGGGCGACCACGGCGGCACCCTTCCGGTCGAGAGCCTCACCGTAAAGCGGACGCACATTCCACATGCGGCAGAGGTAGTAGCCTGCTCCGCTGGCGATCAGCGCGGGGAGCAGGACCTCGTAGTTCATGGTCAGCTCGAAGAGCATCAGGATCGCCATCACGGGAGCGCCAGTGGCTCCCGCCAGGAAGGCCCCCATTCCGACCAGCGCGCAGGCTCCGGGCTCGATTCCAGACTGGGGAAAAAGAGCGGTGACGCCGAAGCCGAACAGGTAGCCGGTGGCGGCACCGGTGAAGAGCGTGGGCGTGAAGACACCACCCACCGCGCCGGAGCCGAAGGTCACCGCGGTCGCGAGAAGCTTGCAGGCCAGAATGATCACGAGCTCCTGCCAGATGCCGGGATGGTGCAGGACACCAAAGACAAGGCTGCGTCCATTTCCCGCGACCTCCGGATGGACCACCGCGAGACCGCCGACAATCAAGCCGCCCAACATGAGGCGGAGCGGCGACACCAGCTTCAGCTTGGTGAAGCCTTGTTCGACGCTTTTGAGCAGACCGAGGAAGAGCGGGACCAACAGGCCAGCCGCAAGGCCGAGCACAAGGTAGACGAGCAGCTGCCAATTCGAGCCGAAATGAAAGGCCGGAGCCGCGTAAAGAGCCTCCGCCCCGTAGTGAGCGCGGGTCACCAAGGTGGCCATCACGGAGGAAACCACCAGCGGCCCAAAGGACTCCATCGCCAGCGAGCCCAGGACGATCTCTGCCACGAAGAAGGCCCCGGCGATCGGCGCATTATAAGCGCTCGCGATGCCTGCGGCGGCGCCACAAGCGACCAGCTGGCGCTTTCGGGCCAAGGGGAAAGCGAACCATCTGCCCGCCACCGAGGCGACCAGCGAGGAAAGCTGCACCAAGGGACCCTCCCGTCCGATCGAGGCGCCGGAGGCACTGGAAAACCAGGCCGAGATGCACTTCACCAAGCTGGCTCGGACCGAAAGGTTCCCGTCCCCCACCACCACGGCTTCCATGTAATCGGTGGTGTTCGCGGTGGCCTTGAAGCGGCTGCCCCAAAGCAGCGTGAAGCCGGCTAATAGCCCACCCAGTGCCGGGACCATGACCCGCTTCCAGTGAGGCATGGCGACAAAGCTCTCCACATAGCTTTCCCGATAGCCGGTGAAAACCTGGTGGAGCCATTCGGTGGCTTCCTTGAAGCCGATCGAAGCCCATGCGCCGGCAATGCCGATGAGAACGGCCCAGAAAAGAGTGGCTTGCATCTCGCCGACGCGCAGCCGTTCGGCCAGCCAGATGCGGGCACGCACCAAGCGCCGGGCAGCCGCCCCCAAGTCCGGCTTGCTGGCCGCTTCGTCGCTCATGATCCCGCAAGCTCGGCTCGGAAAGTCTCTTCATCCTTCGCCGACAAGAGCTTCTCCACCACGCCCGGAGCCCTGAGGCGGCGGGCCAGGGAAGCCGTCATCGCGAGGTACTCGGAGATCCGCTGGGGCGGAACTCCCACGAGAAAAATCAGTCTGACGGGGGTGTCTCCGAACTTCACCGGGGAGGCCAGTCTGCCCACGGCCATGACGATCTCAGACACCGCGGTGCAGCGGGCGTGGGGAAGGGCGATGCCACTGCCGAGCAAGGGAGGATTGATCTTCTGGCGCTCATAGACCGCCTCAAGGAAGCGGTCCGGCTGGAGAATCCGCGGATCCCCGGCGAGTTGTCCTGCCACGGCCGCGATGGCTTCATTCTCCGAGGATGCATCGAAATCGATTAAAAGAGGCACATCCGCGGAAAGAGCACAGGGTAACATGACCTTTCCATAAAACGGCAGGGCCACGGCGGCATCAAAAATTGTTCCTTTCTTTTGGAGAGGCTTACCATTTCCCCCTCCGAAATCGGGCGGAGGTCACCGCCTGTTCCGCCTGATAAAACAGGGAAAATAACAGGCGGCCGACCCGGTTTCGCGCCACACAATCGCTCAAGGGAGGACACAGGAAGAGAGCTGACATGGCCGAGATTTACCATGCCGGCAGATCTCCTTGAATCCGCACCAGTGGTCCCCAGCCGGAAAGGCTAGGGCCGGTGGATCCACTTATCCTTCGGGATCGATCCGGACCAAAGTCACCCATCGTTTCTCAGAGCGTTTTCCATCGAGGCCCCGAGGCGGCTCCAACACCGAGAGCATGCGCCACTTGCCTTCCTTCAGACGGATGAGACCGCCCGTACGGAATGTCCCGAAAGAGGGCATCTCGACCAGCAGGTCCTTCGCCCCGTGCGAGAGGTTCCCGAGGAACGCCACGTCATCGAAGCTGAGGGCGAGATCCCAAGAACGATCTTCAGCGGTCACCGCTTGAACCTTCGCCTCAAAGGTGCTACCTGTATTCCGGGTCTCGAAGGAGGTCGGGACCGCATATTTGCCGGCGGAATCGAGCCAGTTCCGCCACTCGCTATCCCCGGCGACACCTTCCTCCCTGGCCTTCGCGGCAACCGGTTGCGCCGGCGGTTCATATTCCGTCGGGTAAATGTATTCGACGATCGACTGCCCCTTTGCGGCGGTCGCTTGGTCGATGCCGAGCGAGGAATTGAAGGCCAGCAGCGCCTTTCCCGCGAGGAAGTCCTTTCGCAATTGCTCCCAAGATGAGCCATCTGCGACCTCGTCTTGCCAGCGGACCGCTTCCAAGCTCGACCCTTCCCAGATCTCCAGACGCAAGAGCAGGGCGGCACGCTCCTCCCCATCGCGCCCTGCCGGGAAGACCAGACGCATGGAGGAATCCTGATGGGGAGCAAAGGGATCCGGATTCGGATCATTCGTCTCCCATGCCTGATCTACGGGAGCTGTTCCCGAGGACTCTGGTTCCGCAGTTGAAGACCAAATGAGAGCATAGGATCCAAAAAGGACGAGGAGGGACTTGGAAGCATTCATAGCGTGTTGTCTGAAACGAGCGGCGCGCGCGGGGCATTCGGTCAAAAGATGGAAATGACTCCTTTCCGCACAATGTTTGCGCGAAATCCGCATTCCGGTCCGGCGATTTGCTGTTCAATCTCCGCCGCCATGTACTCCGACGCGCTTGCCTCCCACCTCCGCACGACGCTCTCCGAAATCGAATCCGCCGGCCTCTACAAGCGGGAGCGCCTGATCGACTCGACCCAGAACTCGACCGTCCGCCTGAAGGATGGCCGCGAGGTGATCAACATGTGCGCGAACAACTACCTAGGCTTGGCCGATCATCCCGAGGTGGTGGCTGCGGCGCGGGCATCGGTGGACCGCTGGGGCTTCGGCATGGCGAGCGTGCGCTTCATCTGCGGCACGCAGACGCTGCACAAGCAGCTGGAGGAAAAGATCTCCGAGTTCCTCGGCACGGAGGACACGATCCTCTATCCGAGCTGCTTCGATGCAAACGGCGGACTCTTCGAAGTGCTGCTCGGCCCGGAGGACGCGGTGATTTCCGACGCGCTCAACCACGCCTCGATCATCGATGGCGTGCGCCTGTGCAAGGCGAAGCGCTATCGCTACGCGAACAACGACATGGCCGATCTGGAAGCACAGCTGAAGGCGGCAGATGCCGATGGCGCACGCTTCAAGCTGATCACCACCGACGGTGTCTTCTCCATGGACGGCATCATCTGTGATCTCGATCAGGTCCATGCACTGGCCGACAAATACAACGCGCTGGTTCACTTCGATGACTGCCACTCGACCGGCTTCCTCGGTGCCCGTGGCCGCGGCACGCACGAGCACTGCGGACTTTTCGGGAAGATCGACGTGACCACCGGCACGCTGGGCAAGGCCCTCGGCGGAGCCTCCGGCGGCTATACCTCCGGCAAGAAGGAGATCATCGAACTACTGCGCCAGCGCTCCCGCCCCTACCTTTTCTCGAACACCATCGCCCCGCCGATCGTGGCCGCTTCGCTGAAAGTCTTCGAAATGCTCGAAGCCTCCACCGAACTCGCCGACCGGGTGAAGTCGAACACCGACTACTTCCGCAGCGCGATGGCCGGCACCGGCTTCACCATCGCTGGGAAGGATCACCCGATCTCTCCGGTGATGCTTGGCGACGCGGCGCTCTCCCAGAAGTTCGCGGACAAGCTGTTGGAGCACGGGGTGTATGCCATCGGCTTCTTCTTCCCGGTGGTGCCACAAGGCAAAGCGCGCATCCGCACCCAGATCAGCGCGGCACATACGCGCGAGCAACTGGATCGCGGGATCGAGGCCTTCGTGAAGACGGGGAAAGAACTCGGCGTGATCTGAGGCAGCCGTCAACGCGTGGCCGCGGGTTCAACGCTGCGGATACTTCTCCAGCATCCAGTCGTTCGCCGCGGTCTCGCCAAAGAGCTTCGCGCGATCGAAGTAGAGCGCCCAGTCGCCTTCCGCCACCGAGGGATCCTTCATCAACTCGGTAACCTGCTTCATCCTGCCGGTGACGTTCTGTTTCAACTGCTCGATCTCTTCCAACCGTGCGCGCGCTTCATCGGAGTCGATGTCGCGCAGGGCTTTCTTCTCGATGACCATTCCCACCAGCATGTCGACAAGGGTTCCCTCTCCTTGAAGCTGCTGGCCCAATCCGGACTGGATCCCTCGCACGGATTCCGCGGATGCTTCGTCTCCCCCGGCCCGGAATTCCTCGCCCAACTTCGCCATATGGTCGGAGAGGTCGCGGAGCTGAAGCACCAAGCTCTTGGTTCCCCCATAGAGCGCCATCAATTTCGCCTGGGCCGGCGGCATGCCTGAAAAAAGGAAGGCTTCCTCTGCATTCTGGGCGGATGCGATCGTGAAATCGTCCAACGGCTTGCCGACCGATTTCCGCAATTCCTCGAGCGCCTCATCCTTCCTGCCAAGCTGGAAGAGCGCACGCGCCGCCATGCAATTCCCCATCGAGTTGTCGGGAGCCACACGCTTGAGGTTCTCCAGAATCGCGAGCCGTTTCTCCGCGTCCTGCACCTGGGACAGGCTTATGATGAGAACCTGGGGATGATCCGGAAATCTCTCCTCGGCTTCTTTCAGATAGGCCTCGCCTCCGCCCAACCTGAAGGCGGCCAGCAGGGAATCCACACTGCGATTCCTCGCGTCCACGAAGGTCTTGATCTGCTCCGCGGTGAGTCCCTGCTCGTCCAAGCCCCCGTCCGACGCGAGGGCGAGTGTTTCCGCGAAGGAGCGCTTGACCAGTCCCGCGGTCCGGGCCCGCTCGACTTTGGGGGAGCGGGATGCGGAGGTCGGGCGACTCCCCGTACGGGAGCCCTTCTCCGGTCCGGCATCAGTCCCCACGCCTTGGTCGCGTGACGGCATTAGGACGAAAACCAGCGCCGCGAGGCAAAGCACGGCGGCCCCTACGGTGGTTTTCTTGGGGAAAGGCGTTGGCATCCATTCCCTTCCTATCAACTCCATCCGACCGGCAAAGCGGAATCGCTCAGCCTTTCGGCTTGCCCAAAACCTCCACCGCTTGGAGCGCCGCGGCGTTCCGGTTCTCTACGCCGAGCTTCGCGAAGATGCTGCCGAGGTGCTGCTTCACGGTCTTTTCGCTCATGCCGAGGATCGCGGCGACATCACCATTGCTCTTTCCCTGGGCCACCCACAGGAGGACTTCCGCCTCACGGTTGGTGAGGCCAAGGGTCATGAGCGGCTCGTGGCTGGAGTAGTCCGGCTGAAAGCCAATATTCGTCGCAGCGGCCTGCACTCGGGCCTCGACCGCTTCGGCACGCGCCAAGCGGGCTTCGACCGCGGCTAACAGATCAAGGCGCGGGACCGGCTTTACCAAGTAGTCATCCGCGCCGGAATTCATGCCGGTACGGACGTCCCCGCGATCGCTGCGAGCAGTGAGAAAGATGAAGGGGATGGTCGCGGTGGTCGGTTCGGCACGCAGGGTCTGGATGACACCATGGCCATCGAGCTGGGGCATCATCACATCACAGATGATGAGATCCGGCAGCCGCTCGAGCGCGGTCTCCACGCCGGATTTCCCGTTGTCGGCAGTGAAAACTTCGTAGCCCTCCAGGGTGAGCATCAGCGCCAGATTCTTCAACATCTGGGGCTGGTCTTCGACGACGAGGATCTTCTTTTTCATGGGAGGGAAGGCGATTCAAGGCATGGGAGAATCCCCCATCCGACCAAAGTCGGAGTGCGGGTTTCCCCCCGTCCTGATTTACTTGAGCCGTGATGACCGCAGAACAAATCCTCCGGCTGCGCAAGTCTTTCTCCCTGGTCAAGCGCCAGGCTGACGTCGCCGCCTTCTACTTTTACCGCCAACTCTTCGAACTGGACCCGACCTTGCGGCCGCTGTTCCAGACCGACATCGAGCTTCAGGCCCTGAAGCTCAACGACACCTTGGACGAAGCCTTGGACCTCCTAGACCGCCCGATCGAGCTGGCCGCGACCCTCCGCGAACTGGCGGAGCAGCACGCCGAATATGGCGTGAAGCCTGGCCAATATGCCACGGTGGGGACGGCCATGATCTCGATGCTGGAAGATATCCTCGGCCGGGATTTCACCTTGGAAACCCGGCAGGCATGGGTGGCCTTTTACCAGCTCGTCTCCGGTGCCATGCTGATGGTCGCCGAAAGCCGCGGTACTAGCCGAAGACTGGCAGCCGCACGGTAAAGGTGGTGCCTTCCCCGGCCTCCGAGAGGAAGCCGATGCTACCGCCGTGGAGTTCCACGCAGCGCTTCGTGATCAAGAGGCCGAGCCCGCTGCCGGGCAGATCCGCCACATTGCTGGCGCGGTGGAAGGCTTCGAAAAGCCGGGACTGATCTTCCGAGGGAATCCCAATGCCGCGGTCGCTGACCGTGAAGACCGCTTCCCGATTCTCGCGGCTCACCCGGAAGCTGACCGGACTACCTTCGGCAGAATACTTCGCCGCATTCGAAAGGAGGTTCGAAAGGATGTGGCGAAGGAGGGATTCGCTGGCAATGGCACCCTCAAGGGTCGGGGCGAAATCGTGCTCGATCGGGCACTTGTGCAGGGTCGCGGAAAGGGACTCGTCGACGAGCTTGGCGCAGAGTCCTTCCAGATCGAGCAGCTCCGGGGTGAAGGCCAATTTTCCCGCGTCCGCCCCACCGAGCACGAGGACCTGCTCCATAAGATCCCCCATGCGGCGGGTGGCGGCGTGGATGTCCTCGAAGAGATCGACGCGATGCTCGACCGGAAGCTTGTCGTGGTAATTCCGCAGCAGTTCGACGGCAGACATGATCACGCCGAGGGGCGTGCGGAATTCATGGGAAACGATCGCGGTGAAGCGGGACCGCAATTCGCTAAGCTCACGCTCGTTTTCCAAGGCGCGACGCATCGTTTCCTCGGTGCGAAGCTGCTCGGTCTTGTCAGTGACGGCAGCGATGATGCGTGGATTCTTCCGCCCCGGCATGCGGGCGAGGTGGACGGAGCAGGGAATGTCCCGGCCGTCTCCCCCGCGGTGCATCCAATCGAAGACCGGCTCCTCGCCATCGAGGGCGGCGGCAATTTTCTCCCGGGCGGACTCGGTGCTGAGGCGGCCATCCGGCTGATACTCCGGGCTGAAGTCCGCCGGACCTCCCGAGAGCAGGCGCTCCCGGCTGACGCCGTAAAAGCGAACGGCGCTCTCATTCGCCTCGAGGAAGCGTCCGTTGTTTTCCAGATCGAGCACCACCGTGGGGGTAGGCGTGTGCTCCATGACCATGCGGTAGCGGGCCTCGCTTTCCCGGAGGGCAATCTCCGCGCGCTGGCGGCCATCGATTTCGACGGCGAGCGCGACCCACTGGGCAACGTAGCGGGCGAAGTCCACCTCGGTCGCCGTCCAATGACGCATCTCCCCGACGTGCTCATGGCACACCACGCCAAAAAGGCGCCCGTGGCGGTGGACCGGAGCATCGAGCATGGAGCTGATACCGAGCGGCCTGAAATAGGTCTCCTGAAACTCGGCGAGGCGTGGATCCGCCATGGTATCATCCGACACCACAAGATTCGAACCTTGGTGCAGGGCCTTGAAATAGAAAGGGAAACTGGATGCTTCCAAGTGCAGCAACTCGTCATCGAAGCGCTGCTCGGACAGGAGGAACTGAAGTTCCCGGCGGATGGCGCGGCCTCCGGATTCCATGCTCCAGTAGCCCACACGCTCGACTTTCAGCGCGCGGGCGCTGTGCTCCAGGAGATCGCGCAGGATCTCAGCGAGTGGCACGGCACCGATCCGCTCGATGAGAGTATCAAGCTGCTCGGTCGCCGGACGGGAAATATCGGGAGGGGTGGCACTCATGCCGGATGCCGGTGGGTCTAGCGCAAGCGGGCAGCGATGAAAATGCGAATCCGCGGCAACCGGATTCCCTCCTAGAACCAAATTCTTACATGTTAGACATATCAACTGACGCAACTCCGACCTAGGTCCCATTCCGCAATTCTACGGATCAAGGGAAAAGGAGCTCCCGCGAGAAGGACTTGTTCCGGCATCTCATCGAAGAGTTACCCTGAAAGCCAGTCCATCCAACCGTGCTCCGATTACGAACGATCGGAGCCCGTTCTTATTTTCACAGCCTCTCTGCCCGGAGACGGAGGAAGCGCTTCGTTCCCGAGGGTGAGGAAGGATCCGCGAGCCGCACGACGATGGTTTCCGAGACTCCGTTGCCGTCATCGCTTGCAGAGACTTGGAGGACACTGGCACCGGCGGGAACCCAGGCTCCAAGGTTATCGGAAACTTCGACGACGTAGCGGATGTTTCCTGCGGTGTAATCGAGAGCACTGCCGCTTCCGCCTTTCGGCCGCGAGAAGGAAAGTCCGAGGTAGGTCTGGCCGCCGATTTCGAGCGCGAGGTTCTTCGGGAACTTTGTGCGGTCCGCGCTGTCCGGGTCGGTAGCGAAGGCGAGTTCGAGGAGGTTGGCGTGGCCATCGAGGTCATTGTCCACCTCATCATCGAGGACGCCGCCGAGATTCAGGCGACCCGGGGTGGCGCTACCGGTGCCGACGGCAGCGGTGAAGTCAAAGGACTTGGAGGGATCGAAGGCCACGGAGTCGCCGCTCGTTCCGGCGATGGTGCCACCGTACCACTTGGAACTATCACTCGCCACGAGATCGGCAAAGCGGCCTCCGCGGGAGAGATTGTCCGGGCGATAGCTTCCCTGCGACAGATCGGGGAGGCCGAAAGCGACATCTCCGAAGACGATGGAGTCCACAATCTCCGTCCAAGGGCTAAGGTCGAGGACGCCATCATTGGCCGTGTCCAGGTCCTGTCCCAAGCGACCGCTGAAGCCGCGCACGAGAAGCAGGGCGAGGCCATCGTTGCTGGAGAGCATATCGACATTCATTCCCACCGGATCGCCGGTGGAGGTGAGCGGGGACTTCACGCTGGCAAAGGGACCGCCTTCGGGTGAGGTGGCGTAGCCATCGCCCATGAGGATGAGGCCATTTCTGCCGGTGGCCAGCGAGTCGAGAGCCCAGATGCGGGAGATCTCGCCGACGTTTCCGAGGCCGTCTTCGCCCGCGCTGGTATCGATGGCGATCAGGGTGAGATCATTCAAGGACTGCTCCTTGATGCCGGTGGAAAGGAGTTCGACGTAATCGTAATTCAGGTCAGCGCCGGGTGGGTTGACGTTGGCTTCATTGATCACGACCAGGGAGGAAGAAGGAGCAGCGGAGTGATTTCCTTGTCCCGGGGTAACCGTTCCGATCCAAGGCCCGAAGGAGGAATCGTAGGTGAGGCTGCCTGCGTTGCTGCCTGCAATGGTACCGCCGTACCAGCCGTGCGGGTCGTTTCCGGAGCGGGAGATATTGTCCGCTGCCAAGCTTGCGGGGAATCCGGTGATCGAAGGATGAGAGAGAGGTCCGAAGGCAATGCCATCCGCGATCGTGAAGCCGAGGCCGGCGTCAATGGTGCCGTCGTTGTTCGCATCGAGATCCATTCCGACCGAGCCGCTGAAACCGGTAACAAGCAAAAGGGCGAAATCCTGATCCGGCAGATCTCCGCCCACAAAGCCAGGCGGCCCGCTTTCCACGGCGGTGTCTGCGCGGACAGCGCCTGTGGGGAAGATCGTGTTTGCCTGGCTTTCGAAGAGCTCTCCCATGAGGAGGAGACCATTCGGGCCGGTGGAGTAGTCGGCCAAGTCGTAGGTCTTTAGTACTTCACCACGATCTTCTGAAGCGGTGGAAACCAGCAGCATGGAGTATCCCTGAGCCGCCGCAATCCTATCGCCCGTGCTCTTCAGCTCAATGAACTCGGCGGCATTTCCCGGCGGGGCAAAGTTTACTTCATTCACGACCAGCGGTGCCGGGGCAGGAGCGGTACTGAGATTGGGACGACCGGGAGTGGCATGACCACGGAAGCCACCGAAGAATCCGCTACCGAAGCCGATGTGGAAGGGATTGTCGCCCGAATGGTGGCCGCCGTAGAAGGCCGCCGCGCTGTTCGCCGTGGTGTTGCCTGCCTTTCTGGAAAGATTGTCCGGCTGATAGCCCGGTTGACTCAAGTCCGCCACGGCATAGGTAGGCGTGGCTCCGGCGTAGCCGACGCTATCGACGATGCTGCTCCACGGCGTGGCATCCAGCGTGCCGTCATTATTGGTGTCGAGATCCTGCAGGGCGGAGCCGGTGAAATCCTTCACCAACAGGAGGGTGAATCCATTGTTGGTGCGGTCCGTGGTGCAGACTCCGCCTTCGCGAATGTAGATCTGGTTCCCGATGTCATTGGTGCCGAGCTTGATCTCATCCGGATCCGCGCTGCTGCCGATGTCCGAAAGCACCGTGGCCGGATCCACATGATCCCGCCATGGCGACAAGCCTTCATCGTAGTCCTCACCGATCAGTGCCAGTCCGTTCGAGCCGAACTCCACTGCGGACAGATCCCACGCCTCCACGATCACACCGAGCGATCGGTCCGTGAAACAGGTGGTATCGCTGCTGTTGTCGGTGTTGATCACGAGCAGGTGATAGCCGAGGCCGGTGGTGGCATCGCCGCCGATTTTCAGTAGTTCGACAAACTCGTAGTTTCCGTCCGATCCCGGTGGGTTCACGGCCACTTCATTGATGCGTATTTCCGCAGGCACCGGCGGAATATTCGGCGCGCCGGGAGTCGCCACCGGATTGATCTGCGATCCAAAACGCTTCAGCGGATCAAGCGAAACGGAGAGGCTGTTCGCGCCCGTGGTTTCGCCTCCGAACCAAGCCGTCTTCGCATTGGCGGTGATGTTTCCGGCGATGCGGGAGACATTGCCCGGCGAGTAGGTCGATTGGCTAAGATCGGCGATCTGACGGAAAGGTGTTTCGTCATCACTTCCCGCGATCAGATTTTCATTGAGGCCCACGGCATCGTGGAGGTTCGAGCGGATGCCGGCGTTGAGGTTCACATCGTCCGCACTGACATCGGTGACGCCCACGGTGCCGCCAAAGCCTTTCACCAACAGGATCGTCCAGGCGCGGTTGGGTTCAATCAGCCCGTCCTTCCCCGGCGGGATGGCAAGATTTCCGAGTGCCGTCCCCGGGGCAATGCGGCCCGCCCATGGGCCGCCACCGGTGCTCGCGTAGTTCAAGCCGAGGAGGAGAATCCCATTGGTGCCGGTGGCCATGCCATTCAGGTTCCAAACCCCGTCGACGCGGCCCATGTTCCCGCCATCGGTATCCAAGAGCAGCAGGAAAAACGTATCCGTGCTCTCCACACCTCCGGTGGTGCTGATGATCTCGATGTATTCGTAGCCATCGGTCCCCTGCACATCGGTGCCCGGAGGATTGGCGTGGACCTCGTTGATTCGCAGCGCGGCGGAAGCGATGGAAGCCCAGCAGAGGAAGGCAGCGTGAAGAAGAAGTGTCAGGGTTTTCATGCGGGGGTGGGCAGCGATTCTCTTTGGGAATCGGGGAGCCTCCCCGCAAAAGATTACGGTAACATTACGGCGCTCCTCTTTCTTGTGCCGAGCCGCTAGGGCGAGGCCCAATCCGCAGGGACTTCCTGAGCCAGCTTCTTCCAAGCACCATCGCCACGAACTCCAGCCTCGGAAGGATCGAAGGGCTTGAAGCCAATCTTCGCGGGGATGGATGCGTCATTGAAGCGAAAGCCGCCGTTTGCAGGATCGGCAAAGCCGGGATCGGCAATCACCGAGTGCTGATCGTGGCCTGTCTTCTGCCAGTCCGCGAACTTCATGCCGAAGCACTCGATCTCCCCGCCATCGCTGCGCCAGTAGAGGTTGTTATCGCACTCGATCTTCCCCTTCCCCCCTGCCCCGCCGTTCCAGAGCGGCCCCTTTTCCCAGAGGACGATGTTTCCAGTGAAGCGAAAAGAGAGATGCTCCTCGGCGCGGGAAAACTGGAGTTGCTGGTCCCGGGCAAAGGCGAAGATATTGTTCCGAATGATGTTCTCCTTTCCGTAGTGCTGGTGATAGCCGCCAGTGGTCGTACGATAGACGAGATTGTTCTCCAACAGGATGCCGGTGCTGCCTTCGTCATTGTAGAGACCCCAGCCGCCGTAATCGTAGGACATGACGTCATGGATGACGTTGCTCGCCAGGACGGTGCCTTCAGATGGGCCAAGCGTGTAGATGCCACCCATGTCGCTGAGCAGGCCATTCCCGATGTGATGGATGTGGTTGTGGGTGATCTTGTTTCCCTTCGCCTCGCTGGAATCGTAGCCCCAACGCCAGCCAACGGAGACACCGGTGTAAGGAAAATGGCTGATCTCATTGTGGCGCACGAGATTGTCCCCGCTATGGCCGATCCAAAGACCGACGGCGCAGGGAAAGGTCTTTCCGCCGTCCCGGATGATGCAGTCTTCCACCAGGTTCGCGCCCGTATTCCGGCCCTGTTCCATGTTTCCGATGCGGACTCCTCCGGCGCCGAGGTCATGAAGGTAACAGCGTGAGACGCGGATGTTCCGGCAAGCGTCCCGCATCCAGACACCATAGAGGCCGGTGTGTGCGACCTCGCAGTCCTCGATGGTGATGTCCGACGCGTGATCGATCTGGATCACGGCTTCGATCGGTGAGGCCGCCTGGCTGGGCTCAAAGCCGCCGGGCGGGGACGTCCAAGCTGCGTGTTGGAAAGAAATTCCGCGGATCTGGAGGTGCTGGACTGGATCTCCGGACTCTTTCCCGATCACGAGAAGCTTTTCAGAGAGAGGGGCGACGACTTCGGTGGTCGCGGGATCTTCACCGGGACGCGGCTTGTAGAGGAGCTTTCCTTCGGGTGAAAGGAACCATTCGCCGGGCTCATCGAGACCAGCTTCGAGGTTCTCGAAGACGATCCCGCTCTTCGTATCCCAGCGATTCCACGGCTTCATGGTGTGGCCACGGGTGATAAAGCGATTGCCTTCCACCTTTGCGATGGAGCGGCGGGTATTGTCCCACTTGTGATAGGCCAGCATCTGCACGCGTTCCAAGGCGGCGGGATGAAGGTTCTTCAGCCAGGCCATGGCATCGTCTCCCATTTCAACCGTCTGGGTGGCCATGTCGTCCGGATGCTTTTCTTCCTCCACGCCTTTCATGCGGAAGAAGCCCTGATCGGGCTCGCGGGAGCGGACACCCCGGCGGCCTCCGATCCAGAGCTGCTCGAAGGCCGGGCCTTCGGCCTTGGTTTCCCACAGGCCGTCGGGACGCATGGTAAACCCGGTGATTTTTCGCCCGCCGCTGATCACGGGCTTGGCCCCCTTCGCCGCTATGAGCCGGGAGGGTGCGTTGGGCAGGCCGGAATCGGAAGGGACGAATTCAAGTGGTTTCGAGAGGACGTACAGCCCGTCTCCAAGGACGATCTCGATCGGCTTGTCGGCCCTCCCCTTTCTCGCCTCGCGGGCGACGTTGAGGACATCCTGAAGATTGTCGCCCGGCTGGATCTCGAAGCGGAGAGCTTCGGGTTCGGCATAAGCGACCGCGGCGAGGAGAGGAAGGAAGCCGAGCTTCATTCCGGAGCATACCGACGGAGTGAAACCGCTTTGTCAGGTTGGCAACTTATTGTGAAGCGTTTTCGAAACCCTCGATCATCGCATCCAGCTTGGCTTTCTTTTCGCCTTGGATTCCCGGCTTGGCGGCTAGCTCGCGGAGCTGGTCGAGATTGTCCGGTCCCGCGTAGCGGGTGAGCAAGGTCCAGCACTGATCCCACATATAGCCGGAGGCACGGCTGCCCACCACCTTCACGGCGGCATCCGCGACGCGGGGCGCGAGTTCTTTCGAGACTCCCTGCTGCAGCCCCCAAGCGGCGCGGCCGCCGGTGTTATAGGAATCCGGATGAGCCAGCGCCTCGATGAGGCGATTCACGGTGTTCAAGCTCTTGTTGGCTTGAGTACTAAGAGAATAGTAAATCGCATCGTGCTCATATTCCTTCTGACGGCTGAGGGCGATGACCTCTTCTTCCAGTTCGGGGGACAGCTTCGCTCCCCAGATGCCGTTCATGGCACCACGCTTGGTTTCCGGCCTTTCGGAGCGGATCAAGTCCCGAACGATGGCTCCCGACTCTCCGGTGAGATCTCCTTTCTCCGCCACGAAAAGCAGATGGGAGGTCGATTCGCCGCAACCCTTCGTCTTCGCAACCTCGCGAAGGAGCTTGATGTCTTCGTCCTGAAGGCCGCACTGGATCATCCCATACCACGCGGCACGACGGATTGCCTCATTGTCCGATTGAAGATGGGGTTTCAACGCGTCACGGAAGAGAGCACGGTCAAAGGCAAGATCGTGTACGGCCGAAAGGCCCGATAGCCCCGCGAGAACTTCGTCCGGATCACTGCTGGCAAGCGCTTTCCGGAACGACTCGATGGCAGCCGTGCGCTTTGCTTCATCATCAAGCTGCAGGGCATCATCGATCAACGGCTTGATCCGGTTGTAGGCTTTCTGCCGGGCATCCATGTCCGCCTGCTGCTTCTCCAGATCCGTTCGGGCCTGCTGTGCCTTCTTTTGCTCGCGATCCCGTTTGGCAGCCGCCGCCCGCTCGTCGGGAACGACGTGCTTTCCGGGCGTGGCCGGAGCTTTGGTCGCGAGGCTTGAGGCAGCGTTCTCCGGCGTGTCCGGACGATTCCAAAAACGTCCCGTGACAAGACCGGCGCCGAAACAAAGAATTCCGAACAAGACTATCCTTGCCGATTTCATATCGGAACCATCTCAGGAGAGGCGTTATTCCGAGTCAATGTCACATGGGAGGAAATGTAGGCAAAACTTCCTACGCCCTGCCGGACATATCCTTGATTTACAGTTTCCCGCGATATCCCGGAACGCGTAGATATCCGACCTAACGCCACGAACTCCCTCTTGAAAAGCGATCCGGATTGATGGTTGTTCGGCGCTATGTATTTTATCCGGCTCATGACCAAGGAGCTCGTCTCAAAGGCCTTGGCGGGGATTTGCGCGGTCTATTCACTATCCGCAGCAGAGCTTCCCGGACCGTCCCAAGCGGCCGTGGACGCCGCGATCGCGGCACCCCTTATCAGTTTCAACCGCAGCTTCTCCGGCGGCGCTCATACCAACGGTGCGTTCTTCGGCGGCGCGTCAATCGCCCTCGCGGTGGCAGCCCATGGGGGGAATACCAGTGCCGACGGGAGGCTTCTGGAACAGATCCGCTGGACCCTGACCGCAGGCAAGGAGCCCACAGCCAACGGCGGCTATCCCGCCCAGCATGAGCGGCATGCCACCGGGATGTTCGTCATCGTCAAGAACACGCCGCGGATCTGGAACCAGCTCACCGCGACCGAGAAGACGCGCATCGATCTGATCATGAAGGCGACGCTGGTCGCGAATGCCTTCACCACCAGCGATAACAACCCTTACGTGAAGGCCAACACGCAAGAGTATGCGCTGGATGGCGACGACAACCTGAACCGCGATTGGAATCCGAACTATCGCGAAGGCATGATCGGCGGGGTCCTGACCGGTATGGCCTACTTCGGCACGGCCAATGCCAAAACGATCCTGGCGGACTACAACCATGCCTCCTTCGTCGCGGAACTCAATGCGAACGACCTGCCGAATATCTACGAGACCTTCAATTGGAAGACGGCGAACCCGACTTCGAAGGCCCCGTCTGGCAGCACGATCGAAGCCGCAGTAGACAGCTATAAGTACTACGGCAACTCCTTGGACAGCTACCTGAAGATCTACGAGGCACTGCTCAAGGATACCTACGGGCAGAAAGTGAATGCGGGGCTCAACGACGGTGCTGGGATCGGAGGTGCGGGCAAGATTGTTTCCGGAGCGGATACACTGCCGAACAAGGGCGTGACAGGGATGCTGAAGGAGTTCGATTCCTCCGATGCGAACGGCAAGCGTAGCTCTTTCATCTATGCCTTCGACGGCTACCGCCCGCATATGACGAACCAGCTCTCGCTGATCGTGGCCGGCTATTGGGATCCTTCTTCGACCACGGCGATACTGGCTGTGAGCCGGATGAACATCGGCAACACGGACCTGTGGTACAAGGCGGAGAAGGGCTACATCGGCTACGCCAAGGGCAAGGCCCAGGCGCTCGTCGATTATCCATCTTACGGCGGAAGCCGGGGCTTCGCCTACAACCGCTCACTCTGGGATGACGTGTTGAAGCCCTTCCACGGTCTGCCAGGCGGCAGCGAGCCGCCGCCCGACCCACCGGCCTTCTCCGGTGGTGCCCGGATCGAGATCACCGCCGCTACGAACGTGCGGGCGGAAGCTTCAGCGAATGCCCCCCTGGTCTCGAATGCCGCGGATGGTGCCTTCGGCTCCATCATGTCCGGACCCACGAGCGCGGACGGGATCGAGTGGTGGCAGGTGTATTTTGACAATGGCGCCACGGGCTGGATCGACGGGGCGGACTTCGCGGGAGCTCCTGCCAGCGAATATATGGCGACCACCGGTGCCGCGTGGCTGAACAAGGCAATCGCGGCGCAGACCGGAACCTTCACGATTTCCTTCAACATGCGCCCCAGCGCCACAAACATCGACGCCTTCACCGGACTGTCCTCCACCAGTGCCTCCGCTTTCGGCGGTGTCGCCGCAGTGGTGCGATTTGCTCCGACGGGCGTGGTGGATGCCCGCAACGGTGGCTCTTACCAGGCAGCCAATGAGCTCCCCTATCAAGCGGGGGTCGTCTACAAGGTGCAAATGACGATCAACGTGGCCGCACGCACTTACTCCGCGACGGTCACCCCACCGGGGAGCGCTGCGGTGGTGATCGCCAACAACTATGCCTTCCGTAGCGAGCAAGCCTCGGCAACCTCGCTCGCAAATATTGCCGCGTATGCGCAAGTGGGCTCACACGTCACTTCAGCGATCGTGCTGCAGGGGGGCGGCATGCCACCTTCGGCACCGACCGGATTACGGGTGATCGAGAGGCCTTAACCCGGGTAAGGGGGCGGCAGCTTTTCTGCCCTTGGCCTCTCCAGCCAGAAACCGATCAAGGAGATCGGAAAGAGGATCGAGAGAGAGGTCATTGCCCACGTCGCGAAACCATTGCCGCTACTGCTACCCCCCGCCATCGGCCAGAAGGCATTCCAAGGTTGGTAGATGAACATGAGCAGAAGATAGCTGGCCGGGAGCGACCAGAGGATAAATCCGGCCATCCTTGGCAAAGGCGTGAGGAGCGCGAGGTAGGTGATACCAATCGTGAAATATCCGCTGATCCAGACCAGCATCAGCAAGGAGGGAGCGAAGCCTCCTCCCGACTTGAAGAGCCCTGCCAGCGCGATCAAGAAGCCTAACGCGGCATAAGGGATCAGAATAACGGTCGGAAGGAGCACGATCAATGCGGCCGCGCTCAAAATCTGCCTGGCAAACAGCCTCATGCCGAGAACTACCCCCACGCTCCCCCTGCTTAATACAAGTGACTTAGCTTCACGAATTCTTCATCGTGGCTGGTTGGATGAAGATTTACTGACACGCGATGCAGAAGAAGCGAGCCTAGGGTCACCGTATGCGCCACGTGTTCAAACGACTTCTCTTCACCCTTCTGGTGGCCCTTTCCGGCCCGCTCTTTGCAGCCCCGGATCCTAGCCCCGAGCGTTTTGCCAAGGAGATCGAGGCCTTCGACGCCGCCGATACCAAGTCGCCGCCGGAGAAAGGCGGGATCGTCTTCACCGGCAGCTCCAGCATCAGGCTTCTCAACATTCCGAAATACTTCCCGGACAGCAAAGCGCTGAACCGCGGCTTCGGCGGCAGCCATATTTCGGAAGTGAATCACTACCTCGATCGCTGCGTGCTGCGCTATGAGCCTTCGCTTGTCGTCTTCTACTGCGGCGGGAATGACCTGTGGGACAAGAAAACCCCGGAGCAGGTGGAGGAGGATTTCACCGAATTCCGCACCCGCCTCTTCGAAAAGCTGCCGGAGACGAAACTCATCGTCCTGGCGGTGCGCCCGAGCCCGTCCCGCTTTTCGATCATCCAGACGGAAGCGGATCTGAACGAGCGCTTCCGCAAAGCGGCGGAAGCGGACAAGCGGATCACCTACGTCGCCGGGTCCTGCGACCGTTACCTGGACAAGGACGGCAAGCCAATCCGGAACCTTTTCGTGGAGGACGGCCTGCACATGAGTGAGGCGGGCTACGAGATCTGGAAGGAGATCCTGACGCCCTTGCTGAAGGTTCCTGCGGCGAAATAAGCCCCTTCACGAGCGCAAACAAATGATTCCCAAGCGTCTTTCCAGCGCTTGGGATTTTTTTTGCCCCCGCGTGTCACGTTCCGGGGGGCTATCTCGTTCATCCTAGTGCGCCGGTGGCGCATCATGACATGCAACAACGATTCGATTACTACAAAGCCGATCCTCCCTCGATCCAAGCCATGCTGGCGCTCGAGAAGCACGTCTCCAGCACGACGCTGGACTTCGGCCTGCGGGAGCTGATCAAGCTCCGGGCCTCGCAGATCAATGGCTGTGCCTACTGCGTGGACATGCACTCGAAGGATCTCCTCAAGCACGGCGAGACCCAGCAGCGCCTGAACGTCCTCTGCGTGTGGAAGGAATCCCCCGCCTTCACCGAGAAGGAGCGCGCGGCCCTGGCGTGGACCGAATCCGTGACCCTTCTTTCCCAGACGGGCGTCCCGGACGACGTGTATGAGGAATTCGCCAAGCACTTCACGGAGCAGGAAAGGCTGCAGATCACACTGCTGATCGGTGCGATCAACATCTGGAATCGCTTGGCCGTTTCCTTCCGCGCGGTGCATCCTATGGGCGCCTGATGGACCCCTGCACCGCCATTTTTGAGGAGCACCGTCCGTTCCTCCGCTCACTGGGCTACCGCATGCTGGGCACCTTGGCCGACGCCGAGGACATCGTGCAGGAAACCTGGCTGCGATGGGCGGCGGTGCCACCGAACGAGATCGAGGCACCGCGAGCCTTCCTCTCCAAAGTCACCGCGCGCCTGTGCCTGGATCACCTCAAATCGGCACGGGTGAAGCGCGAGACTTACGTGGGCGAATGGCTGCCCGAGCCGGTGGCGGAGGAAACGGACGAAGTCACGGGCGAAGACGTCTCCTACGCGGTGATGATCGCCATGGAGCGGCTCACCCCGCTTGAACGCGCTGCTTTCCTGCTCCACGACATCTTCGGCCAATCCTTCGAGGAGATCGGCGAGCTCCTGGCAAGGCCGGCTGCCACCTGCCGCCAGCTTGCCTCGAGAGCGCGGCGCCATCTCCGTTCCCAAGCTCCGCGCCATCCGGTGGAAGCGGGCGAAGGACGGAGACTCGCGGCGGCTTTCCTTCAAGCGGCCCGGAGTGGTGATCTGGAAGGCTTGAAGCAACTCCTGCATTCCGACGCGGTGCTACTCAATGATGGAGGCGGCATCGTCAGAGCCGCGATCCGGCCGATTTACGGCAGCGATCGGATCGCGCGGATGTTCGAAAGCCTCACACGCCGAAAGATCCCGCCCGACGAGACCCGCGAGGTGCGCTTCAATGGCTTGGAAGGCTTCATGTACCTCAGCGACGGGAAGGCCACCGATGTGATCCTCTTTGACCCATGGGATGGAAAGATCGGCCGGATGTATGATGTCCGGAATCCTGAGAAGCTGGCGCGATTTGCGTCGAAGTGAGACGTGGCCTGGCCGAGGCCACCCGGGCAACTTTGTCCAACCGATGGAAAAAAGCCCTCCGCCGGATGAACCAGCGGAGGGCTTGGAATCGATGATCGCTTGCAGCCGGATCAGTTCGCCGCGGTGAAGCGGACAAAGATCTTCGTATTCGCCGCTCTCGGGATCGTCACCTTCACGTCGTCGCTGTTGGCGCCGTTTTCGATGATGGCGACATTTCCTGCGCTCGATCCGGGAATCGGGATGTCAGTCCAGCTCTCGAGGTCGGTGCTCCATTGGACGATCTGGGTGGTATCGCCCTCCGAGTCGTCGCTGCGCTTGAAGCTGAACTCGACATTCGATCCGGTGACCAGCTGGGTCGGTGCAATCGCGGTCGAGCTCTCGCCAGGGTTTCCGCCGAGGATGTATTCGAGGAGATTGACGAAGCCGTCATTATCCGGATCGCCACCCGCGGTGGTGTCAGAGAGACCCGGGAATCCGCCAATCCATTCGGTGAAGCCGGTAGCCACGCCGATGAGGATCAACTTTGCATTCTCATCGTAGATCACGCTCAGGCCGGTCGGGAGTCCGGTGACGGTGGCAAAGGATCCCGTTCGCGTGCCAGTCCAGCTACCGATCACATAGCTGGTCTCGGTCGCAGGGGTGACCTGCGAAAGATTCAGCGTCGCGCCGGAGAGGTTGATGTTGCCATTCACCTCGAGCAGGTCGGAAGCAATGCCATCAATCTCACAGGCATAGGTGCCGGTGAGCGTGAGGGCTCCGGTGCGGATCTGGCCGATGCCGGGTCCCGGGGCCACCGTACCCGCAATGGTGGTAGCTCCCGTGGCGGTGCCATTTCCATTCAGCGTGGCTCCCGCAGCGATCGTCACGGCGCCCGTGCCGGTGGCACTGCCATTGAGAGCGTTCGAGATCGTCAGCGTGCCTTCGGTCACATTCGTGCCGCCAGAGTAGCTATTGGGAGCGACGAGTTCCAAGGTTCCCGCGCCGGTCTTGGTCAGCAGCCCATTGTCGGAATCGCTATTCTCCACTTCCGCGGTGATGACCAGGTCGGGATTCGCGTTTCCAGTGACATTGGCGATCGCAAAGGTCCGGTTGCCGGGAAGGGCGATGCCTTGGTTGGCCGTGGTCTCCGAGGATTGGATGATGGAAGGTGCGCTGCCGCCGACGGTGAGAGTGCCATTCAACTGCATGGACTCGTTGTTGTAGGCAGCTCCGGTGCCGGAATAGGTCATATCCACGGTGCCGCCGTTCAGCGTCAGGTTCCCAAGGTGGGCGTGGCTATTTGCGGCGGTAGCGACGGGGCTGAAGCCCGTCACGAGGCGCAGGGTGCCACCGGCATTCACCGTCACGTTGGGTGAGTTGGCGGCATTTGGCATCGCGTTGACACCGCGCACCTCGAAGGTGCCGGTATTGTTCACGGTGATAAGACCGCCTGCGACCTGGCGATTCCCCGGTCCGTTTCCGTCCACGATGACGCGCCCGCCATTCACGACGGTGCCGCCGGAATAGGTCATGGCGGCATTCAGGTTCAGGTCACCCGTGCCGGTCTTGGTCAGCGACGCTCCGCCACCGATGCTACCTGCACCGGTGAAGGTGTAGGGCACGGTGGTCGAGTTGTTGACCGTGACGGAGGCCGGGGTCAATGCCGCGGTGATGGTGACGGTGCCATTCGCGGTGCCTGCGGCATCGGTGAAGTTCACCGCATCGCCCTGATAGTAGGGGCTGGGCGACGCACCATCGAGCCAGTTGGATGTCGTGGCGACATCCCAAGTAAGACCGCCGGTACCGCTCCAGGTGACAGCCTTGGAGCCGAGATTCAAGGTCAGCCCCGTGGCGCCGACGTTGAAGACGGCCTGACGGAAGTTCGCGGAATTCGCCAAGACGAAGTTTGCCGGGGTCGCCGTGGTGGACGCATAGTTCATCAGGGGGATCGAGCCACCCGGCGTCAGCCCCGGAGCGGGAGTGACGGTGACCGTGGTCGTGCCATTGAAGGTCGCCGCGCCCGCCGTGGTGAGCGTGCCGGGCAGACCGAGGTTCACGCCCAAATTCGTCGCGCCGGCCGCAAAGGTCACCGGACCGGTGATGCTGCCGTTTCCACTCAAGGTGGACCCGGCCCCGACATTGACTGCCGAGCTCGCCAGGCTGCCGCGCAGATTAAGCGTGGCTGCCGTGAGGGTGGTGGTGCCGGTGTAGGTATTCGTACCGGACAGAGTCAGGTTCGAAGAGCCGCCCGTGACACCGATTTCCAAATTCCGGGCGCCGCCGCTTTCCCCGATGTTTCCGGAGATCGTGCCGGTGCTTCCCTGGGTCGTGAGGCGGGTATCCCCTGCCAGCGTGACCGGACCTGAGACCGTGCCGCCCCCGAAACGTATCGCGCCGTATTGCACGGGAACATCGACGGTTCCTTCAAGCCAGCCGTTTCCGGAAAGCGTGAAGGCATTGGCATGCGTTCCCGCAGTCACCCAGAACTGGCCATTCGTGCCGGTGGAGAGAGCCGCCGTGCCGATGTCGTTCACGTTGTCGATTCCCACGCGGGTGTTGCTCGCTTGGATGGCTCCGCTGAAGCCGCTGTTGTTACCGGTGAGCGTGTAGCTCGATTGCAACAAGGTGCCGGTACCGCTGAAGGACAGGGTACCTGTGCCGCTGATCGGGTTGGCGATCGCGGGCATCGGGTTGTCGCTCCGGAGGTAGTTGAGCGTTCCTCCCGTCTGGATGACGACGGGTCCGCTGCCGAGGTTTCCTGTATTGCTGCCGCTGCCGATCTGCAGCGTGCCTTCGGCGATGGTGGTGGTGCCGGTTACCGTGCTGTTACCGGTAAGGGTAACGGTGTTCGCGGTGCTCTTTGTCACAGCGCCGGCACCTGAGAGGACACCCGAGATCGTCCCTTGCTGGAGATCCGAGGTACCGCTGACCGGCAGTGTTCCATTTGCCAGGGTGGCACCGCCCGAAAGCGTGAACTTCGGCTGGGCCGGCAAGGTCTTGCCGCCCAGATCGAAGGTCCCGCCCGACACCGAGATCTCACCGACCATGCCGTAGGTCAGGTTTCCGCCAAGAATGAGGCTGGACGAGCCGGTCTTCACGAGTGAGCCCACGCCGAGAAGCTGGCCTCCCCCTGCCGTCGCGGCGGTAAGGGTGTAGTCACCATTTGAATTGGCAGCCGTGAGAGAAGACGGGGCCAAGCCTCCGGCGAGATTAATGGTCTTCGCCGAGCCAGCCGCAACGCTGTCATTGAAGATGACGGAGTCGAAGGCCTTGAAAACGTCATTCGATCCACCGTTGTCGAAATTGGCAGTCGCATTCAGATCCCAAGTGCCAGTCGCCGCACCGGCACCGCTGGCATTGTTCCAAACGAGGCCGGCACCCGTACCGGTGAGGGTAAGTTGCAGCTTGTTGCCATTTACCGCCACGGTTCCGGTGGCACGGCTGCTGCCATAGGGTCCATTGAAGGAGACAACGGGCGTGCCGCTGCCGGTGATGCTACCCGCGGTGACCAGATCATACACGCCATTCACCACACCGGCTCCCAGAGTGGGGGCGATGTTGATCGTGCCGCTCGTGAGATCGAGCGCTCCGGTCACGGTCGTGGTGACACCGGGTGCGGCGATCAAGCCCAAGGTGGAGCCACCCGCAGCAGAAAGCGACGCGAGGGTTCTACCACCGGCGTCCGTGCGGAAGGTTGCACCGCTTGCCACACTCACGGGCGAGGTGGCCAGCGTGCCGGTCAACCCGAGGGCCAGCGTTCCCTCATTCACATTTGTAGGCCCGGTGAAGGTACTAGCGGGTCCATTCATCAGCATGGTGCCTGCACCGAGCTTGTTGATCCCGACACCTTCGCCCCCGGAACCCATGCCGATGTTGGCATTCACCACCAGATCGTAAACCGCGGCGCCATCGGCGGTGGTGAAGGGTACAAGGTTATCCGGATTGCTATCGCGCATCCACAAGCTTCCGTTGATGGTGGAAGAGGTTGGCGAGGCGAGGGTATTGATGGCAGAGCCTCCGCCCAGCGAGAAGCGCCCTGTCCCTGTGGTCTGGAGCGTGCCGCCGTTGGAGAAATTGTAAGCGAGGCCCCAGCCATTGTCACCGTTGGCTGTGTGATCCACGGTGGCACCGTTGATGTTCAGGTTGTTCACCTTCGCACCTGCGTTGTAGCCCAGCGCATTGGTAAAGCCGAGGGTCAGCAGGCCGGGGCTATTCACCGTGAGGTCTCCCCGGATCACCCCGGTGCCGCCCTTGTCGGTGGCGACATTGTTCCCGAGCTGCAGCCTCGCCGCCGTCACTGTCGTGTTGCCGGTGTAGGTGTTCGAATTGGTGAGAATCACATTCGAATCCACAGCCCCGCCTCCTTCGGCAGGCCGGGCGATCGTTACCCCTCCGTCCCCGGAAATGACTCCGGTCAAGGTGAGGTTCTTGCCATTCCATTTGCTCCGCAGCGTCGCTCCGCCAGCACCCACCGCCACCGTCCCGGAGAGCGTGTGATTGCCGTCTTCGTTGAGGATATTGCCGCCATCGATGGAAAGATTGTTCGCGATGGTAAAGGCGGTGGAATTCTGGATCCAGAGCTTGAGCGTTCCCCCTGAATTGATGGTCGCCTGACCGGTGCCAAGTGCGCTGACCGTGCTGGTATTCGCTCCGGTGCCGCCGGTGCCAATCGCCAGGATACCGCCGTTGATGGTGGTGCCACCGCTGAAGGTGTTGGCCACGGTGTTGGAGAGGGTAAGTGTTCCCGTTCCATTTTTGGTCAAGGTCCCGGTGCCACCCAGGACACCGGTGCCATCCAGCACCCATGACCCGTTATTGTTCACGGCCGTCGAGGCAGGAGCTACCGTGCCTGCAAGCGTGATGGTTTCACCGGTGGCGGCGTCGAGAATGGCGGCATTGGCATCGGCCCACGGAGAAAGAGTGGTACCGGCATCGACGAACCAGTTGGTGTCACCGGCAGCGGTACTCCAGTTGTTGGTGGTACCGGTCGTTTGCCAGGTGTAGTTGGCGGCGAGGGAGGAGCCGACGGAGGTGGCGACAACGGTCGCAGCAGCAAGAGCGCCCAGACGGGCGCGTGTCATTTGGGATTTCATGGGGTCTTGGGTCCCGGAACTCAATCAAGGAGAGTTCTCAGGGCCCCAGACTCGCCTCATAGTACTTTTCTGCGAGTGGAAAGTGACAACATCTCGAATATTTCACATTCGATAGACACAAATAGGACGCAAAATCGGCAATTAAATGCCTAAAAAAACATCCATAACTTCATCATTACGTGATGATTAAATCGAATTCTATCCGATCAACCGCTCAAACAGGGAAAATATGTATGATAACCACCCGGTTTCCCTTGAAACTACCACTATGGGTGGGAGACACCTATCCCGGCGACCCTCCAAGAAATTTCCGTTTTCACCTATCAGTTCGGTCTTTTCGGCACAACAGCTCCGGGCCCCTCGACCTGCTCTGAAGACCTCCCCTGCCCGGTACTCTTGCCCATGGCAGCGGGCTGGAGCGGGCGACCAAGCGAGGCCGCTTGGTAACCATGGAGGCGATTTGAAGCGGCAAGGCGCTCGCGCGCTGTTGCAAATTTATTCCCGATTTCGTATGAAATTTTCAGTGCGTTCACATCAGCGGCAAAGCGAGATTCGCTCCTCCTGACCAGTCGCCCTCCAACTTGTTAGGCCACCGGGAATTCCGGGAAAAACAGCGCCCGGATCCGCGAAAGACCATTCGCTCGGGAAAGCAAATGAATGTTCCCGGCATTTTCTTCGCTGCGCTAGAAGTGAAATTAATTTCCCCTACACGGGTGTAGGGAAGCGCTGGCATGGAGGGCGCTCTTTGGGAACGCGCAGCCCCACGAAGCGTCCGGATCGCTAGGAACCGGACTTCCGATCTCTCTAACAGGCGGACCCACAGCGGGAACCGTGGGATGCATTTGACCTGCGCGTGCAAGCACGCGCCCACGACCCGTATTATGCAAAATCCATCCATCGGCAGCGCCTCCCTGCCCTCGTCATCGCTTGGCGAGTCTATCAGTCCCAAACAACGCTTTTCCTCACCTCATGGAAGCCCGGTGCGGCGTTGGCTATTGGCTGCAGCTCTCGCCACTACCTTGCTACCTGGCAGTGCGGGGGCTCAGACCAAGAAGGTTGTCACCGAATTCAATCTCGGCACGGCAACCTTGGAAGAAGTGCAACTGGCGATGGATTCCGGAGCGCTCAGCAGTGTGGAACTGGTGAATCTCTACCTGCGCCGCATTGCCATCTACGATCAGAACGGCGCGCCATTTCTGAACTCGGTGCTGCACGTGAGTCCGGATGTGCTGGAGCAAGCCCGGGAGTCGGATCGCCTGCGCGCCGCCGGCACGAAGCTCGGCCCGCTGCATGGCATCCCCTGTCTGGTAAAAGGCTCTTATAGCGTGAAAGGCCTTCCAACTTCAGCTGGCACCACTGCTTGGGCTGATCTGATTGCTCCTGATGATTGCTTCCTCGTGGCCAAGCTGCGCGAAGCCGGAGCGATCATCATGGGCCAAGCAAACATGGATACCTGGGCAAACTCCGGACAAAGCTCTACTTCCCAGATCAAGGGAGCGGTGAAGAATGCCTACGTCCTCGGAACCACCTCCGGCGGTAGCAGCGGCGGATCGGCGGTGGCGACCGCGGCAAACTTCGCGTTCTTCGCCTTTGGCGGCGAGACCGGTGCCTCGATCCGCGGTCCGTCGGATCGCAATGGTATCGCCGGACAGCGTCCGACTGCCGGGGCATTGCCATCCAACCACATCGTGAACCTGAGCCCGGAACGCGATGTAGTGGGGCCGATGGCTCGCAACGTCAGCGACATCGCCGCGATCCGCGATGCGGTATCCTATCAAGACCCGGAAGATCCTTGGGCGCCGATCCTGCCGCTCTTCACGGATGGCCGCCCTTTCCCGACGGGCTTCAAGCAAGCCATGGCGACTGCAACTCTCTCCGGGAAGAAGCTTGGCGTCATCGGTACCTATATCGGTCTCACCCACCCGGACCCGGGGGAAGGAGCAACCTCAAATACCACGAGCCTGATGACAACCCGGCCCGAGGTGCTCGCGAACCTGGAAGCGTCCAAGGCCCTGATGACCGCCGCAGGTGCCACCGTCAGCACGGTTTACCTGCCAGCCGATGTCAGCACGACTTACGAACGTGGGCCGACGGCGCCGCAACGGACCCTTTCCTCGCAGCCGGTTAGCGGCCGTTTCAATGCCTACGCCCATCGCGGCATGATCGAGTTCCTGGTAAAAACCCCGGGCGACACCCTCGATACGCTGGCGGCAAAGGTGGTCGCCAAGGCTGCGCTGCCTACCGGCAATACCGGGAGCCGCACAATCAATGATACCACCATCGGTTACATGTATACCTTTGGGCCGAACTCCGAGGTAACGGGTTCGGAAGCGCTTTCCTTCGCCTCGCCCGAGGCCACGGAACACTACACCGCGCTCCGGGAAATCCGCCGCAAGCTGGAAGCCTGGATGGATGCCGAAGGCTTGGATGGACTGGTCTTCCCGGTCGATTCCGGAAAGACGGCCACGGTGGGTTCCGTGAATGGCCGCGACCCGATCAATGCGATGCACATCCCGGGTACCGTGGTGCCGAATGGCTCCCTGCCCGATGGAGAACCGACCTGTCTGATCTTCGTCGGCAAGGGCTATGATGACGTGGAGGTCTTCAAGCTCGCCTACGCCTTCGAGCAGGTGTCAAAGAACCGCTACTCCACGCCGCTGGCACCGCCGCTGCCGGAGGAAACGTTCACCTACACGGTGAAGACCACGCCATCCTCGAACTCCGGAGGCGGGCCGATCATCTCCTTGACGGGTACCGCGAAGACGATCGGCAACGGCCCGGAGGCGACGATCAACCTGAAGGGCAAGGTGGTGAAATCCGCCGACCTCGATTTCGTGTCGGTCTACATCAATGGCAAGCGCGTACCCGCTTCGCTGGCGAGATCTCCGAAAAACAAAAACATCACCGTGACCATCCCGCTCGCGGCGGCCTCCGCGGCGGCAGATGGCGCGCGACTTGCCTCGCTCACCGTTGAAGCGACCGACACCGACGGCAATACCGACGTCAAGATGAAGGCGCTGAAGCTGAAGGCGATCAACTGATCCGGGACTCATTTGTTTCGTCACAACGGAGCGGGGAGCGCCTGCCCGCTCACCGCTCCGTTCCTTTGTTTCACCTTTTCACCTGAGACCATCCACCGCCATGTCCCAGACTCCGATTCTCTCGAGGCTCCGCATCCTTCTTCCCGTTATCGCAGCGATCCTGCTGATCGCAACTGCCGCTATTTTCTTCTCCGGCTCACGTCCGGCCACGCCATCGGCGGGTGCTTCCGAAACGAAGCGGGCCGACACCCACTCGCAAGCTCCGGCGAGGGATGCCGCTCTAACATCCGCGGACTGGATGGAGCGGATCCGCCAGTCGCCAGCTGAAAACCGCCCGGAATTGATGCGCGAAATTCTAGCGATCGTCGACGCGACCCTGCGTGCCGAGATCTCAACCGCACTCGCCACAGAGTGGATGAAGGACGACTTGGACAACTACCTGGCCTTCGTGGATGAGATGATGGTCGGCGAGGGCCTGAGCTCGGAACTGATGCAGCGCTTTTCGGTCGCACTGATGGGCAGCTTCGAAGCAAGCGCCAGCAAGACGGAGCTGAAAGGCAAGATCCGCTACGTGGCAGAAGCGGTCGTCAGCTACTTGATCGCGAATGATCTGGACGGCGCCGAAGACTGGGCAAGGACAAACCTGGTGAAGCTCGACCTGGACATGGCTCTCGCGAGGATCGCACCGCCGATGGCCGCAAGCTCCCCGACCAAGGCGATGGAGATCTTCGGCAGCATCACCTCCGCGGCACCGCGCCTCTCGGGGGCGTCCGCGCTGGGGGCGGCCCTGGTCAAGCAAGACCCCGACACCGCGATCCGCTGGGCAAACTCCATCAGGGCCAACAGCGAACGGTCACTGGCCATGAACGGAGTTGTCGGTGGAATCTCGCCTGAAGATCCGGCGCGGGCAGCCTCGCTTTTGAAGGGCTTCCTGGAGAAGATCCAGAATGAGTACAATCAAATCCGCGAACGGGATCGCCAGCAGGCCGGGGTGAAGCCTGAGGATGAATTCCAGACACCGGAACTCTACGCGGAGTATTTGGAGAACAACGGCTATGCGATCATGCAGCCGGATACACCGGAGGCGGATTACCTGATCAAGGCAGGCGAGCAGATCGGCTTCGAAATCGCCAAGACAGACCCGCTGGCCGCCTTGGATTGGGCGAAATCGTTATCGGTCGGCATCCTTCAAGCACACGCGGTCAGCGGGGCTCTCTCGGGATGGAGCACTTGGGCTCCTCAAGAAGCGGTAAGCCATTATTTGCAGAACTATGCCTATGATCCCGCGATCCCGGTTTCTCTTTTCGAGAACTGGGCCAGTCAGGATCCACAAGCCGCAATCGCCGCGATCAAGAGCCTTCCGGATGGAGGACAACAGTCCTCCGCCATCCGCGGCGTGATCAGCGGCTGGCTGGATTCCGGAGAAGATCTTCCCGGCCTGGTTGCGTGGGCGGATCAGTTGAAACCGGGAGCGGACCGCGACGATGCCCACCTCTCCATCATCGAGCAAACGAGTGAGCTGGACGCGAACAATGCCTGGCAGCTGGTATCCCGGATCGAAAATCCGGTGTCGCGGAAGAACGCGGCGGAGGACGTCTTCTCGATCATCGCCTTTGAAAACCCGGCGGCGGCAAGGCAGATGCTCCAGCACTACGCCGGGCCGGACTCCGAGATCCAAGCGCTGACCCGTATTCTCTCGCTGGCGGAAGAGTCGTGAGGAACGAGAGATCATGGTTTCCGCGCGAACCGGCCGCAAAAAAAGGGGGACATGAACTGTCCCCCTTTTCTTTTTACAGCTTCAGCCGCGTCGGCCAAAGCGCTCAATCCTTCTTCAGCACCGACTCGAGGAAGGCCCACTCATCGGCAGTTTTATCGATCATCTTCGACAAGGCGGTTCCCGCCCCGTGGCCAGCGCTGGTGTCGATCCGGATTAAAACCGGCGGGCCGTCCTTGGCTTGGCACTCTTGCAGGCGGGCGGCGAATTTGAAGCTGTGAGCCGGGACCACGCGGTCATCGTGATCCGCAGTGGTGACCATGGTCGCCGGATAGCGGGTGCCGGGCTTCAGCACGTGATAGGGTGAATACTTGAGCAGAGCTTGGAATTCCTCCGGATTCTCGGCGCTGCCGTAGTCCTTCTCCCATGCCCAGCCGATGGTGAACTTGTGGAAACGCAGCATGTCCATGACGCCCACCGCTGGCAGGGCAGCACCAAAGAGATCTGGCCGCTGGGTCATGCAGGCACCCACCAGGAGCCCGCCATTGCTGCCGCCCTGGATCGCAAGCCTGCCTGGAACGGTGTACTTTTCCTTCACCAGCCATTCGCCGCACGCGATGAAGTCATCGAAGACATTCTGCTTACGCAGGCGGGTGCCGGCGAGGTGCCACTCGCTGCCGTACTCACCGCCGCCGCGAAGGTTCGCGAGTGCAAAGATACCGCCGCGCTCCAACCACACCGCACGACCAATCGAGAAGCCGGGACCCACGCTGATATTGAAGCCGCCATATCCGGAAAGCAGCACGCGGCTGCTACCATCCAGCGTGATGCCCTTCTTGTGGACGATGAAAAGGGGTACCTTGGTGCCATCCTTGCTGGTGACGAAGACCTGCTTCGTCTCATAGGCGTCACTATCGAAGCCCACTTTCGGACGCTTCCACAATTTGCTTTCGCCGGTGGCGAGATCGTACCGGTAGATGGCACCGGGATCGGTGAACCCGGTGAAGGAATAGAAGGTTTCCTTGTCCTTCTCGCGGCCTTCGAAGCCACCTGCGCTGCCGATACCCGGAAGGGAAACTTCACGGACGAACTTGCCAGCCATGTCATGCACGGTCACCGCGCTCTTCGCATCGCGCAGGTATTCACAGACCAGATAGCCGCCCACACTGGTGGCACCTTGCAGCAGGTCCTTGCCCTGCGGGATGATCTCCTTCCATGCCGCGCGGTCGGGTTTCGCGACATCGATGGCGATCACGCGATGCCGCGGTGCATCCAAGTCGGTGCGGAAGTAGAAGACTCCGTCCCTATTTCCGATGAAGTCGTAGCTCGCATCCGCATCCGCCAACAACTCCACGACCGGTGACTCGGGCTTCGAGGCGTCGCGATAGAAGAAGCGGTTTTTCGGATCAGTACCTTCGGTCACGTGAATGACGAGGAACTTGCCGTCCTCCGTCAGCCCTCCACCGAAACCCCACTTCGGGTGATCCTTGCGCTCGTAGATCAGCTTGTCCTCAGCCTGAGGCGTCCCGATCTTGTGGAAGCAGAGTTTCTGGAATTCGTTTTTCTGGGTCAGTGCGGCCCCGGCAGCCGGTTCGTCATAGCGGCTGTAGTAGAAGCCGCTGCCATCCTTCGCCCAAGACATGCCGCTGAATTTCACCCACTTCAGGTGATCTCCGGTTTCCTTCCCGGTCGCAACGTCGCGCACGAGGATCTCATTCCAGTCGCTACCACCGCGGGAAATCGAGTAAGCGAGCAGCTTACCGTCCTCGCTCGGCTGGAAATTCGCCAGCGCCACCGTGCCGTCTTCGGAAAGCTTGTTCGGATCAAGCAGTTCCCGGCCTTCGCCGTCCATCGTTTCGGAGACTTTCAGCACCGATTGGTTTTGCAGCCCGGTATTGTGGGTGAAGAACCAGCGGCCGCCGTACTCCTGCGGCGCTGCCGTGCGCTCGAAGTTCCAGAGGTCTGCAAGACGCTTGCGGATCTCTCCACGCTGCGGGATGGCCGCCAGGAAATCCTCGGTTACGCGGTTCTGGGCCGCCACCCATGCCTTGGTTTCCTCGGCATTGTCGTCCTCCAGCCAGCGGTAGGGATCGGGAACTTTCGTGCCGTGAATCTCTTCGATCACGTCCGCCTTGCGCGTGGCCGGATAGTCGATCGCCGCGGCTAAACCGAGGGACGGAATCATAAAGCTTAGGAGCGAGGGAATATTGGAGTTCATTCGATGGGGTGAGGTGTGCTGCTAAAGCGATACCAAAGTGATTCTTTTTTTGGGAATTCCTTCGTTTTCAAGACACTAATTGCAAAAGGCGCGAATTGGGCGGCGGGGACCATTGCCCCGCTGCGCCGCTTCTGATTCGTTTGAAATGCGTCAAAAGCGATAGCCATGAAACTCGACTCCCCCAAGATGTTGCTGCTTTGCGCAGCCATGTTCCCGGCTCTGCCGGTCCAGGCGACGCCTGAAAAGAACTACGTCAACCCGTTCATCGGTGGCCAGTTCCAACTCTCGGAAGAAATCAATCCCACGAGCTCCTTGGATAAGATCGTTGCCAAGGTCCAAACCGTAAAACTGAATGGTAAAGACCTGCTTCAACTGATCAGCGAAGCAACCGAGACCGAGTTCCCGAAAGGAGCCCGGCTGCTTGTCGACCTGAGCGGCATCAAGGCAGCCGGCGTCGCTCCGCTGGGAGGAACCACGATCGCCACCACCTGGGTGGTGGACCGAGACGGGACCCCCCTCCTGAATGCGACGGAGTTCCTCCTTTTCACCTTCGATTTCAACTCCCTGATCTACTCCGGCTTGGTCGACTTCCTGAACAACAAGGAGAAGACCAAGAACCAGTTCCCCGCCACGCTGCGGATGGTCTTCTCCCACCGCGACATCGACGTCTTTTTCCAAGGAAACTGCTTCGAGAATTTCCGGATGAGCTCACCGAACTCCCAAGGCGTGCAACACGTTCATGGTGTCACCCGCTTTGCCGCCGATGGGCATGGCTTCTTCAACGATGAACTCTTCGTCGGCTCCACCGATATCATTCTGCGCGGCGACGAAGACATCTTGATCGACTAGCAAGGGCATGAACCGACGCGCCAATTTTCTCACCGGCTGCAGCCTCGCAATTCTGGCCGCTGCACTGGTGTGGGTCCCCCCCCGGGAGTCCGTCGTGAAGCCGGCGGATTCCCGCGCAAAGAGTTTGATCCGCGCGGCCCCCGGTGCGGATCGAGTGCGGGCAGACCCGAACTCCTCGGGCGGCCTGCCCGCACCCCAACTCTCGCCCCATGCCCCGGACTCGAATGAGCACGACTTGTGGATTGCGCAGCGCTGCCAAGCGATCGAGTCCATGGCCTGGGAAAACGACGATGCGTCCCTAAAAAACATCCTCGCCGAACTGCGAAATCCCGAAGCCGAGATCCGGGAAGCGGCCCTCGGCGCGGTGGTGACCTTCGGCAGCAAGGCGGCCATTCCTCACTTGGAGGACCTGGCGCGCACCACGGAGGATCCCGCGGAAAAGCTCTCCCTGCTGAAGACCGCGGAGAACTTGAAGATCCCCTCCGCCACCGAGTATTTCGCCAAGGCAAAGAAGAAGAACGATCTCCCCCAAGGAAACTGAGCATAAAGACACCCCAAGGAAGCAGCGGTCTGGGACCGCCGGGCTTGCACGATGTTGGCCGTAAGTACCTGAGCCTCCGGTTTTTCGGATTGGGTTTTCCGGAGACCACGCGGTCGACGTTTCCATGAAAAGCATCCGGCGGTTTCAGACCGCTGCTTCCGTCACTCCTCCTTCGCCCAGCGCTTGCGTTCGCCTTCGATCCTGGCGCGGGCGCTCTCCCGGAATGACTCATCCTCGATCTTGTCGAGGATCGCTCCCCAAGCGTCCTCGTTCTCTCCGCCGTCCATCGTAAAGAGCGCTTGCTCTGCATAGGCGGTGTCCCGGAGCGCCGCGTCCGGAAGCTTGGGAATCTCGCTTTCCCAATTATTGCCGAGATCGAAGACCCAGCGCCGGGCCCCAAGATCGCGGAGGAGCCTACCTGCTCCTTCGTCCGGAAACCTCAGAGCCCACTCCGCCCAACTCATCTTCGGCTGGCCATCCGGATCGCCGGCGACTTGCATCTCCACGGTCAAGACCAGGTCCCGGCCAATAATCGGACGCATTCCGAGAAAGTCGGTACCAATCGCGCGCTCAAGTGCAGCCTCCCACTCGGAATCACCTTCCTTCCATCCCCACCAATCTTCCCGATTGAGAGTTTCCAGGACCTTCATCATCTCGCTGTCGGACGCGTTCTCGCGTAAGCCCGCCACCATGAATTGAGCAGCTGGAAGACGGACCGCGTCTGGAAGATCCGCGATCTTTTCAGTCCTCCCGGGATAATCGTCATGGAGGGAAGCAAAGGCCTCTCCCGCTTCTTTGGCTGGCACGCTTTCCCCGAGATCGTGCAGCCAGGCAGAGTATTCGCTGACGCGTTCCCGGGATAGCAATGCCGAGGCGGCACCCGCGAAGGCATCCTTCCAGTGTACCGAGTTACTCAAGAACGTCAGGCCTCGATAGAAGTCGGGATCCTTGGCCATCGCGGTGCTGACGACATGTCCCATCACCCTTTTCGGAACCGCCGGATCGTTGAGAAGCAATGCCATGATCTGCCGGGGATCTCCACTTTCCGCGAGTTGATTCCACGCATCGGAGTTACCGGTTCTACGAGCATAGCGGATCAAGGACTCCGGATCGCGACGCGCCAATTCGGCGAACAACTCATCCATGTGGTGATCCCTGCCGGGCCACGGTTGATCATCCAGCGCCTCCAAGAAACCCAGCGGATCTTCGCTTCTCCAATCATCGAGTAGCGATCGCTTCAACCAAGCGCGATCCTCCGCAGTCATTGATAGGCGGGCCATCTCCTCCAGCATCTCGCCCCTCGTCGGAGCTTCGATCCGGTCTCTGGATCTGGACATCGCCGGGACGGACAGCTCCCCACGCGTTGAGGTCCCGCGCTTATCGGAAGCAGCCAGCATCACGGCGGCAAGATATCCGCCACCCAGCGTCAACAGATGAAGAGCGAGACCAGCCCGATTCATCGTTCCTCCCGGGTGGCGCCGCTGGGAACGACAGCTTTCAGAACCGAGTCCGCCGGCAATCGAGAGAGCGCATCTTCAGCTTCAGCCGGAGCTGACCTCAACCAATCCTTGAATCTCTCATCCAGCCCTATCTCACCGAAGTCCGTTGAAGGATCCATTGGCAGATGCTCCATCAGGAAAGCGAGGCGACTGCACCTTGGATCTTCGGACCTTAGAATGACCTCGGTGGAAGCACGGAGAAACTTGTCCTTCGGAAGCTTGCTAGCAGCCCACTCCAGTGCGGCTTCCGGATGATGAGGGGCGATGGCCTTGAAAAGCGCGATCACGAAGGCCTCTTGCTCGGATTCCGCCCCCGGCACTCGGACCAGGATCCGCGAGTGCAAGGTGGATGCGTCGATCTCCCCCCGCCTAAGAAGCTCCGGGTAATCCCTTTCTTCAACAAGCGCATCTTCTAGGATCTCGCCAAGGTCGGGCTGTGGGATCCCGAGGCTGGACTCTCGTGGTGGGGTTACTTCCGTCGAGGCCGAGATACTGGCAAGTAATGCGGGCCTTAATTTTTCAAAGTCTCCGAGATCCCGGGACATCAGCGCCGATGAAAATTCTTCCGACCAGACCTCGCCATCGTTATCTTCGCTCGCGAGGTTCTCAAGGATCCCCCTCCGAAGCTGCGGGTCCGCTTCGACCATCAGAAACCCTACCGCTTCCGCGGCATCAGCGGGCTGCCAGTAATCTCTGAAGCCGCTGACTAGAAGGCGTTGCTGCCCAGAGTCGATTTTCAGGAATAGATCCTGCAAATCCCTCAAACTGTCGCTCATTGCGAGGAGCCGAGCGTGATGGAGAAGCATGTTGTCGCCAAAGGTCGAAGATCTCTCCGGATGCTTCAGCTGAGCAGCGACTTCCTCTGCCGGCAAAATCCTGGTAACCCCGGACTCGATCACCCACTCGAGGACATCGGGGAACTTGGCCATCTCGTCGAATGCTTCGACCGGATTCCGTCGATGCCATTCGAGAAAAATCGCCGCCAAGGTCCTCATGTCGGGAGCGCTGTCCTCAAGATTCCTCGATACCTCGCTTTTTAAATCCGGGACATTTCTCAGCTTTTCGGCAAGCGATCTCAACTTCAGGAGATCTTCCCCAAAACCTGCGAGCTGTTCCTTCCGCGCTGCCCGCCGTTCGGATCCCCTCTCACGAGGCGTGAGCGAACGCGGCTCTTCTATATACGATGGCTCGCGGGCTTGCGGCGCTTCTTTCAAGCGCTCCCGGACGGTTTCGCGGACGAACTCCCTGCGGGCGGCATAGGAGACTTCTCTCGTGCCTGAAAGAGCTGCCCCGTGTTTCTCCTCCTGATGCGTCACAGCCCAGAGACCCGCTCCCAACGTGGCGGAAAGAAGAAGGGGAGCGAAGCGCAACACTCGCGGAAGCATGAGCCACCATGCAAGCGGGTTTGCATGAGATGTTCAAGTTCGGCCGCCTTTCCTTTTGCGGCCCGCGCGGCAGCCGCTAGCTTGGGTCTGTGAGTGAAGCGTTCAAGGAGCCGAAGACAGGGGCCGCGGGAATGCGGGCGGTGGTGGAGGCGATGAAGCAAACCATCGGCAAAGCCGGGCTGGGACGCGGCACCAAGGCGCTGCTGGAACTCAACCAGATGGGCGGCTTCGATTGCCCGAGCTGCGCGTGGCCGGACCCGGATCATCATCGCTCGGTCGCCGAATTTTGCGAGAACGGCGCGAAGGCCGTGGCGTCGGAAGCGATGAAGCATACGATCGGCCGGGATTTCTTCGCGAAACATTCCGTGGCTGAACTGATGGGGCAGACGGATGCCTGGCACGATCTTCAGGGCCGCTTGGGAGAACCGATGCTGCTGACGGAGGGCGCGAGCCACTACGAGCCGGTGAGCTGGGATGAAGCCTTCGCGATGATCGCGGAGGAACTTCACGGACTGGCCTCGCCGAACGAAGCCATCTTTTACACCTCCGGCCGGGCGAGCAACGAGGCGGCCTTCCTCTACCAACTCTTCGTGCGGGCCTATGGGACGAACAATCTGCCCGATTGCTCGAACATGTGCCACGAGTCGAGCGGGCTCGCTTTGAAGGAAGCTATCGGCGTCGGCAAAGGCACCGTGACACTTGATGATTTCCTGGAGGCCGAAACCATCATCTGCGTGGGGCAGAACCCCGGGACCAATCACCCGCGCATGCTCAGCACGCAGGAACTGGCGGTGAAGAAGGGCGCGAAGCTGGTGGCGATCAATCCGCTCAAGGAGGCAGGCCTACTTTCCTTCATGCAGCCACAGCATCTCACCGGGTTGTTGGGAAGGGGCACGGCTCTCGCCTCGACCTATCTGCAGGTAAAGGTGAACGGCGACATGGCGCTCTTTCGGGGCATCGCCAAGTCCCTGATCGCGGCAGGAAATACCGACAAGGATTTCATCAGGCGCCACGCTTCCAACTACGAAGAATATCGTCGATCCGTCGAAGAGACTTCTTGGGACGAGATCGAGGCGCTATCCGGAATCGATCGGCTGGAGATCGAGTCGCTCGCCCTCAGCATCTCCTCAGGCAGCAACAAGCTGATCACTTGCTGGGCAATGGGGCTGACCCAACACCGCAACGCCGTCGCCACCATCCGCGAGATCGCGAATGTCCACCTGCTACTGGGAGCGGTGGGCAAGCCGGGAGCAGGCCTCTGCCCAGTGCGGGGCCACAGCAACGTGCAGGGGGATCGCACGGTAGGCATCTTCGAAAAGATGCCGGAAAGTTTTTTGGCCGCCTTGGAACGACAGGCAGGCGTCCCCATCCCGCGGGCGCATGGCTTCGATACGGTAGCCTCGATCCTCGCGATGAAGGAAGGGCGCGGAAAGGTATTCTTCGCACTGGGCGGCAATTTCGCTCAAGCGACGCCGGACACGGCTTTCACCGCTGAAGCACTGCGCCGATGCCGCCTGACCTGCCATGTCTCAACCAAGCTGAACCGCAGCCACTTGATCCACGGCCGCCGCGCCTTGATCCTGCCATGCCTGGGGAGGAGCGAGCGCGATGAGGGGCCCCTAGGGCCACGCTTTGTGACGACGGAGAACTCGATGGGCGTCGTGCAATCCTCCCAAGGCAAGCTTTCTCCCGCTTCTGAAGACCTGCTGAGTGAAACGGAAATCGTTGCCCGTTTGGCTGAAGTGACACTCGGTGATCGCGGTGCCGTCCGATGGCGCTGGCTGGCGGAGGATTACGATCGCATCCGAAATTGGATCGAGGCGGTGGTCCCTGGCTTCGACCGCTACAATGATCGGGTCCGCGAACATGGCGGCTTCTACCTGCCGAATGCCGCCAAGGAGCGCCGCTGGAACACGGAAAACGGAATGGCGAACTTCTCCGCCGCATCCATCGACGCCTTTGAAGTCAAGCCGGGGCGTTACCTCCTGCAGACCCTGAGAAGCCACGACCAGTTCAACACCACGGTCTATGGCCTGGACGATCGCTACCGAGGCATTTCGGGCATGCGGGACATCATTTTCCTCAATCCGGAAGATCTGAACGTCCTCGGTGTGAAGCCCGGCCAGCGGGTGGATGTGACCAGCCATTGGGAGGATGGCGAGCGACACTTGAACGGCTTTCGCGCGATTCCCTACGAGATGCCGCGCGGCTTGGCAGCGGCCTACTTCCCGGAGGCGAACGTGCTGGTGCCAGTAGGCCATGTGGCAAAGGGTAGCAATACCCCCGCAAGCAAAAGCATCGAGGTGAGCATCACACCGTCACGAGGATGATGTCATAGCTCTCTTGATCGGGCTGGCGAGGCGGCAGCGATAGCCGAGAAGTTCTGCCGGCTGTTCCTTCCCAAAAGATGATCTTTGGCCGATCGAAAAGGGCGACTGTCGTGAAAGGAAATGCCCGTTGCAAAGCACTTCGGGCAGTGCAAGCGTGCCAGTCCCATGAGAGCGCGGGGTCATTCCGGGCGCCGCTATTGGAGACTCCTTCCCAAGACCATCCACGGGCGCATTTGGACCATCTGTGGTGGATGCCTGCTCCTCCTGCTGGCAATCGCCGGCATCATCGCCAGCAGCCTCTGGATCGAGGACCGGCACCCTTCGGATGATCCTCAACGAGTTCTTTTCCCGAGCTTCCAGAGAATGGTAACGCGTCCTGTCGTGCAAACGATCAGCCGGGGAGTCGAAGCGCGATTCCGAAGGCACATGGAAGGAAAATTCATGAAGACCGGCCTCTCGCTGGAAGAAACCATCACGCTGTTTCTGGACGAGAGCACCGATCTTCACCAGCGCCGCTTTCATGTGTACCGACTGGCCCGGGAAGGCACTCCTGAATCCATTGCCGCCCTTCGAAAGATCTTCGATTCCGCGCCTGCCGGGCACAAGATCTACATGGCGGGCCTAATTGGACGAAGCGGCAATCCCCACGCCAAAGATTGGCTTAAACCCCTCCTTAGCGATCCCAATGAAGCTATCGTTCGGGCTGCGATCCGCGGCTTGGGAGTTCTGGGAGGCGACGATGTTTCCCGGAAGCTCGACTTGATACTCAAAGATGGGACCCGCCCCCAAGCAGTGCGGGTCCAAGCCGCGATCACACTCGGATCCATGGGATCTGCAGCAGCCACAGATGCGTTACTGGAGGCCTTCTCGGAAAACCCTTCGGACGAATTGATGGCGGAGATCCTTCATGGCTTGGGCAAGACCAGATACCATGAAGTCGCACCGGTCTTCGAGACACTCATCGCTTCAAGGGAAGCGCCGCTAGAACTCCGCGCAGTGGCAGTGGAAGCTTTGTCCGAATCGTCGAGCGATGCCATTCCTTACCTCATTGAAGTGGCCGGCCATCATGAGGAACCGGATCTTCGCGCTTCTGCAGCGTGGGCCGTTAGCGCCCATGGTTCCGCGGGTTATCTCGCGCCGCGCTTGATGGATCTAGCAGAAACAGAGCCGGAAGCCGAGGTGAGGCGCAGGCTTTATGAAGCGATGCTGTCGCAAGCTTCCCTGCCTGCGGACCGGGTGCTGTCCGCAGCGCTGAAAGAGGATGAGCCCGCAACAAGGATCGCGGGTTTCAATGCGGCCGGCCAGGTGGCAGGGCGAATGCCCGGCTCCAAAGCAGCAGCTGTCTTCGACGCCGAAATCATCCCCGAACTTCTTCGCACGGCGAACCAGCCGAACAGCCTGAATCTCCGGATGCGCGCCGTTTTCGCGCTCCGCCGGGCGAACACTCCGGCCGCGCGACAGGCGTTGAAGACGCTTTCCCATTGTGACGCGCCGCAAATCTCAACCGCGGCGAGAAACGGCTTGAGGACCTCAAACCCTTGAATGCCATGAAGACGATTCCTTCCTTACTCCGCCCGATTACAGCGGGCGCGATCCAAGTTCTCCCGAGCGCCGCGGCGCTTGCCGACGGCGCCGACAATTTCAACGACAACTCGAAGAGCGCCGTGAATTGGGGTACCGACGGCATTAGCGGAAATGGTGCCCTGACGGAAACTTCCCAGCGGTTGCAGTACACTTGCCCCACCGGGACATTCGACGACAGCGCCGAGCGCCCTTGGGAGCTCACCCGCTTTCCCTACAATGCAAACTGGGAAGTCCAGATTGACGCGGTGAACAACACCGCGCCTAGCCCTCCACTTCAGGTCAATAGCATGGGTATCCGTCTCCTTAGTCCCCACTCGGCAGGCGACTACCTTTATCACGAGTTCTACAATTCCGCGATCGGCGGGCCGTCCCGTCAGGGTGCCAATGCCGACATGACCTTCGGAGGCAGTTCCTTGGGCGGAGCCGATTCGAGCGAGCTGGCGGTCGATCGCATCGGCTTGCGCATGACTTGGGACAGCAAGACCAAGGTTCTCACGACCTATTACGACACGAATCTCGCAAACGGGTACCAATGGACGATTCTCGGGACATTCGGACTGGAGGGATCGGGCGGTGACGACGCGAATGCCAACTGGGGCCTCGCGGGCACGGACCAATTCTTTCTCTCGGTTTACGGCTTTTCCGCATTCATGAGCGTCCCCGCAGGTCAGATGCACCTGGATAATTTCAGTGAGACCGGCGGCGTGGGCGGCAGCGGGGGCACGCGCCCGCAACCTGTGGGAAACTTTCCTTTCGTCTTTCCCGGCGGGAATGCCGCCCTTACCCGGATCTTGAGTATTACCGGCAATTATCAGGGCATTTCTCCGAGTCCCGGCCAGCGGGCCTACTCGATCGACCTTGCGCAGGATGAATCCGGAAAGGTCTCCGCGATGGGAACCATGGAGGGTATCCTGGACGAGAATGGAAGTCCCACCATCGCGATGGACGTCGGCTCCGTGAAGACCGTGAACGAGGAGCCGTTCGTTCAGCTCAAAGGTAGCTTCAAAGGGGAGCTGGACGGCCTGAGCACCCATTTCAAAGGGAATGCCAGCGTACCACTGGAGGTCGTCGATCTGGACCCGGGAGAACAAGGAATCCAAGGCAGCGGCAATTTCACGAGCAAGGTCGGTGGCGTGCCCTCTTCCGGAAAGAACATGCAGATCGAAGTGCCCGCCTCGCCGGAAGCCTTGGACAACCTGAAGCAGGATTGGTCCCTGGACCTCGATATCGCGCTCAAAGCCATCAACGGCAAGCAACGGACGGTGGCATCCGCCAAGCTCGTCCTGCCGAACGGCGACATCATCCAGTATCCGGAGAAGATCGTGAAATACTCGGAGCAGAAGGGCTATAGGATCACCTTCAAGAAAGGCACGAACATTTCAGCCGATCCGGACGCTCCTGACAAAAAATCCACGGTGATCCTGACAGGCCTGCGATTCGAGAAGACCGGCGACTCATGGGAGCCGGTGGCAGGGACGATCACCTACAAATTCCTCGGCCAATCCGGAACCGAGAATCTCATGGAGTTTGTGCCACCTCCTTGAAGCTGATGCGCCGCGCTCCCGCATACACCCGAAACTTCGGCGGCCTGAGAAAGGCGACCAAAGCTTGGCCGGATTTCTCTGCAAATTCCACCGCTAGCGAGGACGGCGCAGAAATCGCTGCGACAAGGGGAATTCCACCCGCCAAGGCTTTCTGCATGATCTCGAAGGAGACGCGACCCGAAACCATCAGGAAGCATTGGGTGAGATCAATTGCGGCGTTCAGGCAATGGCCCAGCACCTTATCCACGGCATTGTGCCGGCCGATGTCTTCCCTTACCACAACCATCGTCCCTTCGCGGTCGAAGATCCCCGCGGCATGCAGCCCACCGGTGCGGGAGAAGATTGATTGGTCCACCTCCAAGAGTGCCGGAGCTGAAAGCAGGACATCACTGGAGAAGACTCCGGAGCTTTCGAGAGGAGGAAGGATTCCCGCCACGGCATCGATGGTCGCCTTTCCGCAGAGCCCGCAGGAAGAGGCACTGAAGACGTGACGAGTCAGCCGGGAGAAATCCACTTCCACGCCATCGGCCAGAAAAACGAGCGCGTGATTCTCCTTGGAGCCGGTATCGATCCTCCTGATCTGCGCCGCGGAAAGGATGACTCCTTCCGTCAGCAGGAATCCGAGCGCGAGCTCCTCGTCATGCCCCGGCGTGCGCATGGTGATCGCGACGGAATGGCCATCCACGACGATTTGCAGCGGTTCTTCCACCACGATCCGGTCGGGAACCTCCTCGCCGGTCGCGTCAAATGCCATCACTTGCTTGTCCATGCCCGGATGCTGGGTAAGCTCGGAATGATGATCCGGAAAGCATCGATTGCGCTTCTCCTAAGTCTGCTGCTGGCGTGCTGTGCAGGACCGGCGAATCTGCACAAGGTGGACGACAAGGTCTGGCGCTCCGGCCAGCCGGCGCGCTACCAGTTCCGGGAGCTGAAAAAACAAGGGGTCGGGGAGGTGCTGTGCCTGCGGCGGTGGCACTCGGACATCGATGAGGCTCCCGGCATGGACCTGCATCATGTGAGGATGAATGCGGGCAAGATCAAGGACGAGCAGATCGTGAGGGCCCTGCAGGCAATCCTCGCCGCGGACCAACCGATTCTGGTTCACTGCTTCCACGGCGCCGATCGCACCGGAGCGGTGATCGCCATGTACCGGATGGTGGTGCAGGAATGGCCACGGCAGAAGGCGATCGATGAATTCATGGATCCGAAGTACGGCCACCACGCCGACTACTTCCCGAACATCCGCGAGTATCTGGAGAAGGTGGACATCGGGAAGATCCGCCGCGAGGTCTTCACTTCTCCCGCTCCTCGATCAGATACTCACGCAGAGCTGCAACTCGGTCCTTCGTGAGCTTGCCGCGGACGCCCTCGTGGACTAGCGGCCACATGCTGCCGCCGCGGGCCTCGGCGTCCGCACGGAATTCCGCCTCCGCATCACGAAATGCCACCCAAGCACGCTGTGACTTCTTCAGCCGCTCCTTCGCCTCGTCATCCAGCACGCCAATCACCTTGGCGTAGACCTCGTTCAACTCCTTGTCGGCTTTCTTGAACGCCTCAGCAGCTTGGGCATTCATCTCCTGCTGCGACTGAGCCCGGCAAACGGGCACGAGAGCCATGGCGATGAATCCGGCAGAGAGGAGGGGCAAGCATTTCATCCCCGCATCCTGCCGTCCTTGCCCCACGGCACACAAGCCGCGAGCTCAGGAGCTCCCGGCCACCTTGTCTTTCCATGCATTCGCCGCGGCCGCGTCATCTACCGACCAGTTCGAATGCAGGTTCTTGATGGCGGCCTCCCGCGCGGGGCCATCGGGCATGGTCTCCACGTAATCGGCAGCCTTGGCGGGATCCATGATCGCCAGCCTGGCTACGGCCTGGGGAACGATTTTTCCCGTCGTTTGCTCGGACACCCCTTGGCAGAGCTTGAGCAATAACTCGGGAGGCTGGGACTGCATCATGTCCGAAGCCCCGAGAAACAGCTGCTCTTTCTTCCCCGGATCCAGAGCTTCCCAAAGCATCATCGTCTCCTCGGGATCCTTTGCCATCTTCAGCATGGCTCGATCCAAGGAAGCGAATTCGCCCGGGGTCTCCTCGATGACTCCGGCTTGTACCAGCTTCTCCCGGAAAGGAGCCCCATCTTCGGCATCCATCGTTCCGAGCATCTCCACAAGCCCCTCGGCCTCACCCCTGCTCTTCAGGAGACTGATGATTTCAGGAGACCTCTGGCTGCCAAGAATCCAAGGGTATCTCCGGACCTGATCCATCACCTGATCGGGAAAGGTGTGGGCCCAGGAGCTGAGTGCGTTGCCTTTCAGATCCTCGCGCATCTTCTCCGGAGCATTCGCTTCAAGCCAAGCGACGCATTCTCCGAAATCGGAGTTCTTCCGGGAGATCTGCGTGGCGATGTAGAATCCGGCGTTCCGCTTTTCCTCGTCCGCGATGTCCGCATAGATCCGCTTCGCCGCCTCAAGGTCGGAGTAGGCCAAACCCGAAATCAGCTCGGCCTTTGCCCGGTCCGGCAGTGGGGTCTCGCGACCTTCCATCCATGCGACCAATTGCGCGGGCGCTGCGCCTGCCAGGTTTCTCAGCGCTTCAGGCAGGTCCTTGTCCGGAAGATCGCCTGACTTCACGATCCGCTCGAAGTAACCGAAGGCCTGATCGGGATTGCTTCCGGCAATGCCACCAAGCAACGACGCATAAAGACCGCCCCGGCGTGAGGCAGGAAGTCCTTGGATCATTTCGAGCCCTTTCTCCGGATCCTTCGCGCCCATTCCCCGGAAATGAATCCCGCCGAACCGGGGATCAAAGGCATGGTCAGACCCGGCCGGTTGAGCCAGGAGAAAGGGCAAGGCCCGCTCCGGGTCGATGGTGCACCATTCCGACATGATGCCTTCCGGAATCCTCCCCATCTCCGCTTTGATCCTGCCAACGGTCCACTCCGCATCGGTCCTCAGAAGATGCTCGATCAGCCAATTGCCGTAGGTCCAGCTACCAGGCGAAGCCCGAAGGGTGGCAAGCAGGTCATCCAGAAGTTCCTCCCGTGAGCGGTTGGCCCGTTCGCGGATCATCTTCCAATTTGAAGGGGTCGGCGACTTGCTTTCCCGACCACTCTCAACCCGCCGCTCCGCCGCCTTCGTTCCAAGCGCCTGCTTTTTCCGATTTGCTGACTCTCCTGCATCCGCTGCTTCGTTCCCTGAAGGCGCACTCATCCTCCCGATGGCGAATGCGGCCACCAGCAGGAGAGCGGAGATGACGAGCCGCGCTTTCATCGCGAATGCGCCCCCCGCATGAATTCGACCTGTTGTTTGGCGTTTCGGATTGTGGATTCGGAAAGCACCATTCCTGGATCGTCAATGAGTGCCTGCGCCTCTTCCGGATCTTGCCGGGCAATGGCAAAGATGAGACTCGAGAAAACCCGGGAGCGCTCATTGATATCGGAGAGCCCTCCGACTTCCTTCATGATCCCTGGACGGGAAGAGGGATCGGCTCCGTAGATCTCGCCTGCCATGGCGTTCAGCGCCGCCTTTCGCCGCATGCTGTCATCTTCAGGCAGATTGCTCCACCACTCCTTTGCCTGCTCACGATTCTGCGAAACCCAGGACGCCAGGCAGCTTTGATAGCTGAAGTCATCCCTCTCCTCCGCTGGTACGGAGTCGAGATAGCGGACCGCCTCGGCAGGATTGTTGGCCGTCATGGCCTGCGCGATAGTCCCGTGAGTACGTGCCCGCAGCTTGGGTGGCAGCCCTGCGACTTCCTGCATCGCCATCTCCGGATCCGCTTTGGCAATCTCACCGATGATCCGCTGGAGAGAGCTGTTCCTGACCTCATCGGGAAGCTGCTTGGCAAACTGGAGGGCCGCGGCTGGATCGGCTTCTGTCATCGCTTGAGCCATCAGCGAGAGCAAGCGGTCAGCAGACTGCTTGTCTTCCATGCTGGCCACCGCCGATGCCGCCTTTGAGATCTCGCCGAAAGGGAGACCATTGAAGGCAGATGCCAGCTCGGTTTGGTTCAGGACATTACCGCGTTCGGTCTTCTCCAAGCCAGAAAGCCATGCGACCGCGGCTCCGGGATCGCTCTTCATCCAGGTAGCGGCAGCGAGCCCGAGAAGTGAAGCCTTGTTGAAATGAGATCCCGAGCGATCGTCTTTGGGAACCGCCTCCTGTTCGCCCAAGATCGTCATCGCTTGCAGCGGGTCTTTTGCCACGAGCGCCAGCGCAGCCCGTTCTCGAACCGTATTGGCAGGAATCACACCCGGCCCGTTCAGGCCCATCGATCCCTGACCCGTTATCATCTGGGCGAGCGTATTACCGTAGCGCTCGCCCAGAGAAATCGCGGCGAGGACCCGAGCGGGATCGGTATCCACCAGCGGTGCCAGCGCACAGGCGATCGCGGAACGCTTCGCGGGTCCATCGGACAGGGCCGATTCCACCCAGGCCAAGGCCGCCTCAGGATCCTTCTTCGCCCACATCGCGGCAATCTCGACGGCCACAAAGCTGCGCGCCCGCGAGGTCGGCATCGAGTTGTAAAAAGCGACTGCCTGCGAGGGATCATCCTTGGCGATGCTCCGGGCAATCGCGGTCGCCATCGGCATCTGGAGCTCCGGGGACTTCACCATCGCGAAGATGGCTTTCATGCCTTCGGGATCTTCCGCCGCAAGGGTTGTGAAGACGCTGGGGTTGTAGGCGCGGAACCAGGCGCCGCTTTCGAGCAGCTTCGAGAGCTGGCGGACGGCTAGTTTCGGGTCCAGCTTGGCGAGCTCCTCAAGCGCCTGTGGGATGCTGTTCAGGTCACCTCGCGTCAAGGCGGTGTCCAAGACCTCCAAAGGATCGGTCTTCTTCACGAGCTCCGCCTGCCGGAGCATCCCTTCAAGAAGCTCGCGCTGCTTCGTTTCGGTCGAGGGATCCTCTATTCTCGCCCGTAGCAGGTCTGGCCTGGAGCGAGCCAGCCAGACAAGCCATTCGTAGCCGCTCCGGTCAAAGGTGAAGCTGCTGAGGGGAGAGTCGAGAAGCACCCGTGCAAGGGCTTCGGGATCGATCTCGGAAAGGCGTAGCAATACCGACTCGCGGAGGAGGGGCGGGAGTTCCCACAAGGGCCCGGTGCCAATCAGGGCGAGACAATCCTCGGCACTCGCGGACTGGATCCGCGCGACCGCCTCTCCGGGGTCGCTCGCGAGAGCCGCCTGAATCGATGCCACCGAAGGCCCTCCTTGGACTCCAGCCGCCGGGGAACCTTGCTTGAGATTCACCTGCCCGGCAGGGGACAGGCTCGCGCGCCCGAGGGCGAAGGCACCCACGAGGCCGGCAGCAAGAATCCCATGTCTGGTCCAGCGATTCACGCGCCTGACATGCCATCCGAGATAGGATGGAAGTCAAGCCTTGCGGTGCCGCAGGCGGTCGATGATCACGGCCACCACGATGATCGCGCCGGTGATGACTTCGGTCCACGGGGTGGGGATGCCATTCAGCACGCAACCGGTACGGATGGTGGTCATGAGCAGGGCACCGATGAGAGCACCCAGCACCGTGCCCTCGCCACCGGAAAGGCTGGCACCGCCGATGACCACAGCGGCGATGATGTCCAGTTCCAGCCCCATGGCGGTGGTCGGATCCCCTTGGGAGGACTTGGCGACATTCATCAGGGCCGAAAGGCCGGCGAGTGCGCCGCCGATGGTGTAAACGAAGATCTTCGTCTTCGCGACATGCACGCCGCAAAGAGTGGCGGTGTTTTCATTCGAGCCGACCGCGAAGACATGGCGACCAAAGCGCGTGTAGCGCAGGACGAGAGTGAAGGCGATCACCAGCGCCACCATCAACCATACGCCGATGGGAATGCCTGCGCCGCCCATCCAAGGCTTATACGCGGTGACGTCGAAGGGCAGGTTCACCGGGGTTCCGTGGGTGACCACCTTTCCCGCCCCGCGGAAGGCCTGCATGGTGCCTAGAGTGACGATGAATGGGAGGAGTTTCATGCCGGTCGTGATGCCGCCGTTGACGAAGCCGCAGAAAGCGCCGAAGGCGATCGTACCGAGGAAGACCAGCGGAGGAGCCATGCCCTTTGTGATCAGCATCGCGGCCACCACGCCACAGAGGGCGATCATGGAGCCCACCGAGAGATCGATGCCGCCGGAGATGATGATCAAAGTCATCCCGATCGCGGCAATGCCCACGATCACGGTTTGCGTGAGAATGTTGAGCAGCACCTCTTCACTCAGCATCCGCGGGTTGTTCCCTGCGAAGATGCCAAAGACGACCAGCAGCGCGATGAAGGGGCCGAGAAGAGTGAGGATGGATTTGAGACGCATGAAAGAGAGGGAGGACGTCGAAGGGACGGCGAAAGGGATGCCTTAGTTCGAGGTTCGGTGTTCGCAGAGTTCCTTGGACTTACCCGTGGCCACCAGCATCACGTCGTGAGGTGTGAGATCCCCGACAGGCAGGGCCCGGGTGAGTCGACCCTGGCTCATCACGGCAATGCGATCGCAGACGCCGAAGAGTTCGGGCAGATAGCTGGAGATAATGATAACCGCCCGCGGACGCTTTTCATCGGTGACGACCTCGTTGATCGCTTCGTAGATCCGGGCCTTCGCCGCGATGTCGATGCCGCGGGTCGGCTCATCGAGCAGGAGCACGTCGACATTGTATTCCAGCAGCCGGGCAAAAGCGGCCTTCTGCTGATTGCCGCCGGAAAGCGCGCCGATGGGCTGGGCGGGGCCCTGGCACTTGATGCCGAGGCGTTCAATCCATGCTGCCGTGGCCTTTTGCTGCCGGGCAGGCGAAACGGCTCCGGCGCTACCGAAGCGCTCCAAGCAAGGCAACGTGACGTTGTCCGCGATCGAGAGATTCAATGCGAGGCCCTCTTCCTTCCGGTTCTCGCTGAGGATGCCGACGCGCTGCTGCCAGCGACCGCGCGGGGTGGCGTCGCCCTTTGTGCCATTTGCCACCTCCACTGTCCCACCCTTCACCGGGTCCAGACCGAAGAGCGCGCGAAGGAGCTCGGTGCGGCCCGAGCCAACCAAGCCAGCGATGCCGACCACCTCGCCGCGATGCAAGTCGAGGCTGGCACCATCGGGCTTGTTGCGATTCCCGGTCAGGCCGGAAATGGCGAGGATGCGCTCACCCTGCTTTCGCTCGGTGCGCGGATAGAGATCTTCGACATCGCGACCCACCATGAGAGACACGATTTCTTCGGGCTCGGTGGTCGCGACATCGCGCGTGCCGACGACCGAGCCATCGCGCAGAACCGTAAGCCGCGAGGCGAGGCGCTTCACCTCCTCAAGGAAGTGCGAGATGTAGATGATCGAGATGCCCTGCGCCTTCAGGCGATCGATCAAAAGGAAAAGACGCTCGATGTCCTTCTGCGCGAGCGAAGAGGTCGGCTCATCGAAAACGAGCAGCTTGCAGCCCATCGCCAGTGAGCGTCCGATCTCCACCAGCTGCTGGGCGGAAACGGAAAGCGAACCGGCGCGCACCTCCGGCCGGATCTCGGGGTGGTCGAAATGGGCGAGCGCTTCCGTCGCACGCTGGCGCATCACCTTGCGATCCACGAAGGGGCCCTTCATGGGCTCCATGCCGAGAACAATGTTCTCTTCCACCGTGAGGTGCGGCGCGATCGAGAGCTCCTGATAAATCATCCCGACGCCGCAGGACCGGGCATCGAGCGGATTCTTCGGATTGTAGGGCTTCCCATCGAAGTGCATCTCACCCTCGTCCGGGCAATGAGCACCGGAGAGCACCTTCATCAGGGTGCTCTTGCCCGCACCATTCTCACCGACCAAGGCGTGCACCTCTCCCGGAAGGATCTCCAGATCGACACGACCCAGCGCCACCGTCGGACCAAAGGTCTTCCGGATGCCGTGCATGACGAGGCGTGGTGGGAGAGATTGCATAAGAAATGTCAGGCCTTGGAAAAGCCGCGGATCAAGCCACGGCTACGAGGGATCTCCTCCTAGCCGTCGGATACTTTTGTAAGGGGCAAAGGCGACCGCCACTAATGCGACGAGCCAGAAAAAAGAAGAGCCGCTCTTCCGACCCAGAACTTCGATGACAAGCTCCATATCTGGAGCCGTGGCGGCGCGATCCTGCGTGGTTTGGCGAGGCCCCTCTTTCAGATCGACGAGAATCCGGCGGGCCATCTGGACATCGGTCAGGGCTTGGAGCAGCTGATACCCGCAGAGGAAGACCAGAAAACATCTCGTTAGATTCCAGATCATTCAACAAACATCCTCTGACCACCCTGCGGGGAACATCGCGACAACCTCACTCAGGGAAGCTGGGTCTTGATCAGGGCTGAGATCTTCGGATCTTCCAGATTCGTCGGAGTGATCAGGGTGGCACCGGTATCGACCGTGGCTTCCACCTTCTCGCCCTTCAGCTTGGCCACGGCAGTTTTCACGCTGAGATAGCCCATGTTCAGCGGGTCCTGCAAGACGCTGCCCTGCATCTCGCCCTTCTTCAGCGCATCGATGAAGGTGGCATCGCAATCGAAGCCGACCAGCTTGACCTTGCCCGCGAGGTTCTTGCCGCGCAGCGCCTGAAGCATGCCGTAGGTGCTGGTCTGATTGCTGGTGAAGATTCCCTGGACCGAAAGGCCATCGCCTTCGGCAAGACGGGTCAGCAAGTTGGTCGCGGTGTCCTGCGCCTGGCTCGCGGTGGCACCGGCGTACTGCTCGGAGCTCACGACTTCGATGCCCGGGGACTTCTTGATCTCTTCGAAGAAACCTTCCTCGCGTTGCTCGGTCGAGGCGCTGCCTTGCATGTAGCGCATCACGGTCACCTTGCCCTTGCCCCCCAGCGATTCGGAGAGCGCGCGTGCCGCGATGCGACCGCCTTCGCGATTGTCCGTGGCGACATAGCTGGCGATGAAGCCCTCGCTGTCCGCCAGGGAGGAATCGATGATCACCACCGGCTTCTTCGCGCTGACTTCCTTTACGACATCGCGCAAGGCGACGGCGTCGAGGGGAGCGAGCACGATCGCGTCATTCTGCAGCGATTGGTTTTTCACCAGATCGATCTGCTGCGAGCGGTCATCCTCCTTCTGGGGTCCGATGAAGGTGACTTCCACCCCCAGCTCATCAGCGGCCTTCTTCGCACCCGCTTCGACGGACTTCCAGTAGATGTGGGTGGTACCTTTGGGAATGACGGCGACACGGGTTTTGCCAGTGCCAGCGGACTTGTTGTTGCAGCCGCCGCAGAGAAGCGCGGCCACCGCGAGGGCGAGAATTGGTGTGGATTTCATCTTGGGTTCGTGGGCTTCGCGATCTAGCGGAAATCGGGAGGGTGGGACATGGGAAAGTCGTGCATCCGGGTGCTTTCAGCGGAAAATACCGCTTTCGGGGACAAGGAAGAGCAGCTGCTAGGGAAGCGGTGGCGGAGACCCCCATTTCACCGGTCCCCATTTCCCGCCTGATACGCCTGATAAAACCGGGAAATTTTCGGGCGATAACAGGTGAAACTTGGCCCACGCCTCCCGCGGTTGGCAGTAGAAAGGTTTCGACCTCCCGCAGCGGCTTCCTGCGTATGAGTTGAACGAGGCGGGAGAGTTCTCCATGGAAGGAAGATAGGTTGGCGGCGGTGCCGGTTCTACTGCCTAGCGGGACAAGAAAGCTCAGACCTTCCCGTAGAGCGGACCGTAGTTCGCACAGGCGCGGAAATCGGCGCCTTCCAGATCGGCCGTGCCAAAGGCGCGCCATGCACTGGGGCGGAAGATGCGCTCCTCGCTGACATTGTGCATGTAAACGGGGATGCGGAGCATGGAAGCCAAGGTGAGGTAGAGATGTCCGATGTGGCCGTGGCTCATGACGCAATGGTTTGCGCCCCAGTTGTTCATCACCTCGTAGGCGCTGCGGAAGGCACCCTGTCCGGTGAGGACCGGCGCGAACCAGGTGGTCGGCCAAGTAGGATTGGTCCGCTGGTCGAGCGCATCGTGAACATCATCCGGCAAATCGACGGTGTGACCTTCCGCGATCTGCAGCGCGGGGCCGAGCCCATCCACCAGATTCAGCCGGATCATCGTCGCAGGCATGCCGCCCCGCGTGCGGTAACGGGTGCTGAGTCCGCCACCGGGGAAATACTCGGTGATCGAGGGATGCCATGTGGTGGCCTTCAGGCACTTTTCCACTTCGGCGTCCGCGATGTCCCAGAACGGCTTCATGGCGGGCACGCCATCGATCTCCTGCTCGCCGGTACCATCGAGCGCGGCTGGACCGGAATTGATCAGGTGCAGGATGCCGTCCTTCACCAGCGGATGGGAGAATGACTTGCCGCTCGCAGTTTCGATCGCCTCGCAACTCCAGTAGGTGCGCAGGTCCGCGAAGATCTGGGCGGTGTGAGTAAGCAGATGGCCGAAGAGCATGCCCGCGCCATTCAGCGCGTCGTTCTCCGTCGCGACGATGTAGGGCGCGCGCTTGCCATTCCAGTCGAAGGACGAGTTCAAGATCGCCTCGAGGAAATCCCCGTTCGGAAAGTGATCGGTCCACTGGCGCTGGCCTTGGAAACCGGCGGCGATCGCATTATGGCCCTGCGCCTGCTCACCGAGGCCCATCTCCGCGAGCTTCGGATTTCCGGTCATGAGATCGCGGGCAATGAGCGCCATCTTCACGCTGTCCTCCCACTCCGAATCGATCTGTTCGCGGCTACGCGTGGCTTCGGGGGAATTGTAGTCTTTTCCTTCCGGGCAGTTCGCCTTCACCCAGGCGAGCGCCTTTCCGTACTCAGCCTGGTCATACCAGCCCTTCCGCATGCGCCCGGCGAATTCGCTCATATCGATCGCCTCGACGCGCATGCCGAGCCACTTCTCCCACATCGCCGGATCCACTACGGAACCCGCGATGCCCATGGAGGTGCCGCCCATCGAAAGATAGCTTTTCCCCCGCATGAGCGCGACGGCCAGGCCACAGCGCACAAAGTCCAGGAGCTTCCCGCGAACGTCAGCCGGGATCTCGGTATCCGTCGCCGCTTGCACATCCTTGCCGTAGATGCCGAAGGCCGGGAGTCCCTTCTGGGTGTGCCCGGCGAGCACTGCGGCCAGATAGACGGCGCCCGGACGCTCCGTACCATTGAAGCCCCAGACTGCCTTCGGCAGGTGCGGGTCCATGTCCATGGTCTCCGAGCCGTAGCACCAGCAAGGGGTGACGGTCAGCGAGACGCCCGCATTCTCACGCTTGAACTTATCCGCACAGGCGGCGGCTTCCTTCACCCCGCCGATGCAGGTGTCCGCGATCACGCACTCCACCGGCGAGCCATCCGGATAGCGCAGTTCTTTCGCGATCAGATCCGCCACCGCACGAGCCTGCTGCATGGTGCGCTCTTCCAAAGATTCGCGCACGCCGCCAAGGCGGCCATCGATGGTCGGACGGATGCCCACCTTGGGATAGGACGAGGGTTTCATGGCGTTCACGCTGCAAAGGCGGCCCGCCTTTGTCACTCATGAAATGGAGAAATTTGTCACGATCACACCCCGATTCATCGGATAATAAGCTACCGCTTACCAGAGAAATGGATTTTATTGCTTTTCATTCGATCTGATCGGAGAGAAAGAAAAGTCATCGTGGCCGAGCATCCGGAACCATCCCCCGCGAATCCATCCTTCCTGTCGCGGCAGGTGGAGTCCTCGCGCGTGTTCTTTTTCGAGGAGACGGAGCGTTCGCCATTCGAGGTTCGATGCGGGGGCTTGGAGCGCTGCCAAGCGGACTACCGGATCAACCGCGCGAGCTTCCCTTGGTTCCTACTTGAGTTCGTCCATGGCGGACGCGGCAGCGTGGAACTGGATGGGGTGGAGTCCGCGCTGAAGCCCGGTGTGTTTTTCCTCTACGGGCCCGGCATGCCTCACCGGATCGAGAGCGATCCGGACAAACCGCTGGTGAAGTACTTCACCGGTTTTTCCGGAACCGCTGCGGCTGCTTTTCTGGAGCAGCACGATCTGAAGCCGGGAATGGTCTCGCAATGCCTGAAGGCGGAGCCGATCCGCCGGGCCTTCGATACCTTGATCGAGCGCGGCTCGCGGAACTCGAAATACTCACAGCCGCTGTGCAGTGCCATCGTCCAACAACTTCTGCTGATGTGCCGGGAGGACGCCGTCGATGCCCGTAGCACCGACACGAAGGCCTTCGCCACTTTCAGCCGGGTGAAGGAGTGCATCGAGAGCCGCTTCCTGGAATTGGGGTCGCTGGATGCCGTGGCCAGTGCGTGCGAGCTGGATGCGCCGTATCTCTGCCGGCTTTTCTCACGCTTCCATGATGAGAGCCCTTACCAATTCCTCACGCGGCTGAAGATGCAGCATGCCGCCTCATTGCTTCTGGAGAGTGACATCTCGGTGAAGGAAGCGGCGGCTGCCAGTGGCTTCCCGGATCCCTTCCATTTCTCCCGCGTTTTCAAATCCATCCACCGCGTGCCGCCTTCGCGCTTCCGTGAAGCGATGCACGACAAGCAACCCCGCTGAACCGAACCCATCCACCATGAGCACCACCCACGACCTGGTCCACCTGTCCCGCGAACTCGGCAGGGAGGATCGCCATCTCGCCATCCTGGGCGAAGGGAACACCTCCACGGACCTCGGCGACGGCACCTTTCTGGTGAAGGCCTCGGGGACCTCGCTTGGAACGCTTACCGCAGAGGGAGTCTCCCGGGTCTCCCATGCAAAAGTGGATGCCCTGCTGGCGAAGAAGCATCTCACGGAGCAGGACATTGAGGACGGACTCGTCAGCTGCCTGGCCGACGCCGCGCACAAGAAGCCCTCGGTGGAGACCTTCCTGCACTCGATCTGCCTGCGTCAACCGGGAGTGAAATGGGTGGGCCACACGCACACGACCTCGGTGCTGTCGGTGCTGGCCAGCAAACACGGGGCAAAGCCATTTCTCCGCCATGTCTGCCCGGACGCGATCGTGGTCTGCGGGCGGCATGTACTATCCATCCCGTACATCAATCCGGGCTTGGAGCTCGCACGCGCGGTGCAGGAGGGCCTGGCTCACTTCCGCGCCGAATACGGAAAGACTCCCAAGGTGATCCTCATGGAGAATCACGGTCCTGTGGCACTAGGCGCGAGCAGCAGCGAGGTGCTGAACATCATGCTGATGCTCGACAAATGGGCACGCGTCCTCGCGGGAACCTTTGCCATGGGAGGCCCGAACTACCTTCCCGAAGAGGAGGCCGCACGCATTGACGAGCGACTGGACGAAGCCTACCGCCGCAAGATGATCGAGGCAAAGGCGTGAAGCCGGTCAGCGGGTCTCTTTCACCGGTCTACCGGTCGCGTCGATCCTGGTCGCCGTGGTCATCATGACACGGCGACTGCCATCCGGGCGAGTATGGACGTAAAGCTTCGTGGATCCATCCCCGATGAAGCTTGTTCCCTTGATGTCCGCTTTGACGTCAATCTCCACCTTGCCCGTCTCGGGGTCAGGGACTGCCTCGGTATCGGTGTAAGCTACCGTCATCCTCTGCCCGAGCCCAAGCAGGGAGGAGTCCAGTTTCATCACGTGCCCCAGATTAAAGGACTCGAAGTTCTTCCCGCTGTCATCGGTCGGCACGATGTATTCCCTGATCATTTCGATCGTGGCCGTCTCCCCGCTCCGGGCGGTAATGGCAGGAAGGCCGACGAGATCAATTCCGCTCTTTTGGGCAAACTCCCGCATCATGAGCTGGACCTGCCCGTCACTATACTGGCCGGACAGATCGGGTGCGGACCAATCCATGCCCGGGGGAAGCTCCAGCATCTTGGTCTCGAACTTCTGCTGTACCGGCAGTTGATTCGACTGGATCCGATTCAGGCCCTCGATCCGCGCCAAGTCGGCTGCGGACGCCGTGCTGATCTCAAGGGTAGCGCGAGCGGGATTGAAGGCCACCGAGGTGGATGGATCGAGCGCGACCCCCATCGCCGCAAGGATCTCGCGCAGGTCTCCTGAGGAGCCTCCGGTGTACTCCCCGAAGCGCGCCATCAGGTCCGGAGGCACGGTCAGGACCTTCCTGGTCTCGCCGGCAAGTTTGGCTGGCTCGCTGAAGCGATAAGTGGAGCCTTCCCGCTTCACTTCCAAGCCGGAGACCGCCGCGAGGAAGCGGATTGATGCATCCAGATTTTTTGCAGCGAGGGTGAGGCGCAACAATTCGCGGTGACCCGAGGGGATATCGAATGCGAGGGAGAGAGGAACCTCACCCGTCTCACGGCAGGTTTCCTCATAGGCTGTCCTCAATTTGTCCAAGGCAGCGCCGAGCGTGAGACCATCGATCTCGATCGAAGGGATGAAGAAATCCTTCAGCTGAAGGACGCTGTGGGTGAGCTTTTCAAGGACCTGCTCGCGTTCCGATACTTTGGAGCGGAGCACGGCGTGGCTTCCCGCCGGGTCGCCGGAGGAAAGCCCCTTGTCACCACCTTTGGCATTTCCTGCTTCCTTGGCAGACTCCGAGAAGCCGTCGAACCTGCCGCCCTTCCAAAGGAGGATCGCAAGCAGCAGCAGCACCGGAGTGGCGAAGAGCCAAACCTTTTTCCAAGCCTTGGAGGACCGAGGGGGGTTCATTGGGAGAGAATCTGAAAGCTCATCGCTCCTGACCATACACCGGACGTCCGGTGGCATCGATCAGGGTCGGCGTCACCGCGAATACCACGCGTGAACCGTCGGGACGGGTCTTCACCGTGAAGCGCGTGCCCGTATTACGGGTGTAGCCGCTGTCCTGGAGCTCGACATGCTTCCTCTTTGAAGAAGCGCTCAAGCTGGTTTCGACCGCGTGGCCGGTTCCGACCAAACTGGTCTTCATGCGGAGGACGCGGCCATCGGCGAGGAGCGTGATGGTCTCTCCGTTTCGACTGGTCGCCGCAGGGAGCTCGCTCGCCTTCACATCGCTGCGGGCGGATAGATCCGCGAGCATGCGGCTCGCGGTTTCAGCGTCAAAGCTGCCCTCACGGGGTCCTTTCCAAGTCGACCCCGGTGCAATCTCAAAAACCCGTGTGGTCAAGCTCTGCTGGACCGGATGTCCCGTGCGGGAGAGGAGGGTGGCGACGGCGACCTGATCGGCGGTGCTGCGGGTCTCCATCGACAGTGTGGTGGCATCTGAAAGCGAGAGCTTCGTTGATTCATCCAGATCGATCCCAGCGCGCTGGAAGCCGATGCGAGGATCCCGCGAGATCTCCGAGGCGAGCTTGGCATCTCCGCTTTCGCCGAGGATATATGGGAAATCGGGGGACACAGGGAAGGACCTCTTCACCAGTCTTCCGGTCTCCTTCGGCTGCTTGAACCGGTAGGTGGTCCCATCGAGGGAGACTTCCAATTTTGAAGCGGCTGCGATGTGGCGGACCGAGCTGTCCAAGGTGCCGCCAGATAACTTGATCCGAAGGGGCTTCTCATGCCCGGCGGGCACCTCGAAGGCGAGATCCCGCGGTTCTTCGCCGGCCTTTTCGCAGATCCCGACGTAAGACGTCCGAACCTTCTCAAGCGCCGCGCTCGTGTCCAAGCCGCGGACATCCACCGCATCCGGCATATAGAAATGCTTGAAGTGCGCGGGATCGGGAGTGGATTTGAGACCATAGGTCTCCTCGATGCTCCGCTGGGTCCGATGAGCGCAACTGCCGGTGAAAAGCCCGAGGCCTCCGGCTAGGACAACCTGACACGCAACGAGATGCCACTTCTTCATGATAGGCATCATTGGAAGATGACCTATCTTGGCAAGTCGAATCAGCCGTCGTAGCCGTGATCATCCGGCAAGTCGCGCTTGGTGGCGGCAGCGACTGCCAGGGTATCGCAGCGTTCGTTTTCCTTGTGCCCGGCGTGGCCGCGGAGCCACTTCCAGGTGATCTTGTGGGTGGAGCTCGCATCGGCGAGGCGGGTCCAGAGGTCCTGGTTTTTCACCGGTTGATTCGAAGCCGTCTTCCACCCCTTCGCCTTCCAGCCCTTGATCCAGTTCTTGGTCATGGCGTCGATCACGTAGCGGGAGTCAGAGAGGAGCTCGATTTCGCAAGCCTCCTTCAAGGTCTCCAACGCCACGATGGTGGCGAGCAGCTCCATCCGGTTGTTCGTGGTGCGGGCGTAGCCCTTGGAAAGCTCCAGCCGGTGCCTGCCACAGACCATTACCACCCCGTAGCCGCCGGGGCCGGGATTGCCCCTGCAGGCACCGTCGGTATGGATCACCACTCGCTTCATTTCCAGAACGCGGGAAGCGGTAGGGAAGTGGAGGCGGGAGGCAAGACTTCATCGGGAAATTCGCGATTTAGCGCGCAGAGAACGAACTCGGGCGAGTGGGCGCGACGGCCGGGAATATGACGGGAGCGGAACCCATGCCGTCTCCTGCTAGTCCTCCGCTTCGTCGGCTTGGCCTTTCTTTCCGGCCACCATCTTGATGCCCATGAGTTGGAACTCCTTCATCTGCTCCTGGTATTCGGTGAAGGCTTCCATCTGCTTCTCATTCAGCACTCCGCTGACCTCTTTCTTCAGGTTTTCCTGCTGGCGGGTCCAGTTCTGCTCGAAGGCTTCCACGGCATTGCCCTTGGAGATTTCCTCGAACCCCTTCGCGCCGCTGTAATCGACGACGTTCGGCTGGGTGCGGGCCCGGTGCATGGCCTCGACCAGCTTCTCCTCATCGGCGGGATCGAGGGCAACTTGCTTGGAAGCCATGGTGGCGCGGAGGCCATCGAGTTGCTGCCGCTCGGGCAGCCGGTCCTTGTAGGCTTGGAACTTCTTGTAGTCTTCCTCGCTGTTCAGGAACTTCTTGATCTCTTCCTCGTTGTCCTTCGCCCGCTTGGAGATCTCCTCGGCAAGCTTGGCCTGCTCCTCCGGGGAGGCGCTCATCATCTTCATCCCGATCTCCTGCTGATCCGCCATTTCCTGGCCCAGCAGATTCCTGAAGTATTCGGTCTCTTCCTTCGAAAGTTCCAAGCCATCGATGAAGTCGCCATACATCATGGCGACGGCCATCTTCACCCCTTGGTTCATCATGGATCGTCCCGCGGGGTTTTCCCACATCTTGCGGACGGTCTTCGAAAGGTCCTCGGAGCCATCGTCCTCCCCCGCTTTCTTCGCGGTGGCATCCGGTTTGGCATCGGGCCTTTCACGGACACGGGTGGGCTGGTCGTCTGCCGTGAGAGACGCGGTCGCGGGAGCTTCGGCTTTGCCGCCGGCGGGCGTTTTCGCGATGCTAGCTTCCACGCGATCGAGGTGGGCGCGGAGTTGAGCCATGCGACTTTCTTCGATCGCCACGGTGGCGGCGATCGCGAGCAGGACCAGTCCGAAGGTATGGGAGGGTTTCATGGTTTCCCTTCTACCTACACCCTCTGCCGGTGCCCATTACAATAAATCGGCAAGGTCGGAAGAACCGGCGGATTCCTCTCCTGAATGTCAGATGGGCGGTGGAGAAGTGCTTCACTCAGCACAGCTGAAGCTCCGACGGGCGAAAAAGACATGGTGCGGGTTGGATTTTGCGGCTAACGTGAAAGGTGGAAACCAGTGCAAGCATCCCATGAAATCCAGTCAGGAAATTGCATCGTTGCTCGAAGCCAAGATTGCCGAAGTCGAAGCGAAGCTTGAAACGCTCGAAAAGGAGATCCTCGAAATCGGCCCTCCGGCGGACTATGATCTGCGCAAGCGACTCGAAGCGCTCAAGGTCGAAGAGAAGGCTCTCCGGCGAAACTTCGAGGAGTCGATGGCCCGCGGCGAACCAGACTCGGTGCGCCTCGAGAAGATCGAGCTCCTTCTCGATCACATCGAAAGGGAGGAAGCCTCCGTGCATCACGAAGCGGATTTCCTTCATCAGGCGAATCCCTCGTCGGTGATCCTTGCCGCCCAAGCCGCTTCCAAGGCACTCGACCTCTGGCAACGAGCGATCAAGCGCGTGCTGGGCGATCATCATCCTTTCGGCAGCTCGGTTTTCGTAAACCACACGCACGCCGACCTGGTGAGCGACTACGGCTACTCCACTCCGCCGAGCAAGTCCGCGGACACGCCAAAGGGCGAGGGCTAAGGCGATTCAGGGGACGCGGAAGTATTTCTTCTGATCAAGCGGGAAGGTGGGATCCGCCACCAGCGTGCCGCTGGCGAAGCCTTTCACGTCCACCGGCTTGTTGTTGAAGGGGCTGAAGACGACGCCTTCCTTTCCGGGGACGGGAACCGCTGTCGGAATTTTGACGCGCGGTTTTTCCTGAACCAGCGGCGGGGATTCTTTCGGTACCTGGGGTGCGGGCGAGTCTTTGACCGAGGGCGGCTGGGGCTTCGTTTCCGCCGCAGGAACCGGGGTGTAGGTTCCGGTTTCGGGCGGTGGCCCGACCAGTCGTGGGGGTGGCTCCGGATTTCTGCTCCAGAGGCTGATGCATGAGGGCAGCAGACAGGTGGCCAAGAACGCTGCTGTGGACCAGCGGAGTGAGCGCGTGCTCTTCATGCTGGAAAAATAGCATTTTAGACCCGGCCGACGCAAGTTAAATGCTGAATTTCCAGCACCTGTTTCCATTTGCGATTGCTATCAGGCACGCCTAGCGAATGGGATGAAGCTCCTTTTCCTCTGCCTCGCCTTGGCGCTTCCGCTCTCCGCAGCGGACGAGATCAAGCCGCTCGATGCCGCGCTGCGGGACTTCCCCTACCCTTACGAGGTAAAGACCCTCCGGATCGAAGATCAGGCGAAGCAACTCGATTTGGCTTACATGGATCTGAAGCCGGAGAAGGCGAATGGCCGAAGTGTCTTGCTGCTGCATGGGAAGAATTTCTCCGGCGCCTACTGGAAGCCCACCGCCGACAAGCTTGCCGCGGAGGGTTACCGGGTGATCATGCCGGACCAGATCGGCTTCGGCCGTTCCAGCAAACCGGTGGATTATCAATACAGCTTCCACGCGTACGGGCTGCACATGCGTGATCTGTTAGATAAGCTGGAGGTGAAGCGGACCCTAGTGGCGGGCCACTCGATGGGCGGGATGGTCGCCACCCGCTTCGCGCTGATGTTTCCGGAGCGCGTGGAGAAGCTGGTCCTGGTAAACCCGATCGGCCTCGAGGATTGGAAGCGCTTCGTGCCGTATACGAGCGTGGATGCGAACTACGCCGCGGAGCTCAAGAAAGGGCCGGATGCGATTCGCGATTACATGACGAAGGCTTACTTCGATGGAAAGTGGAAGGCAGAGTATGACCCGCTGCTCGACCTCCAGGCTGGATGGGCTGTTGGTCCCGACCGGGAATGGATCGCCCGCGTTTCCGCGATGACCTCGGACATGGTTTTTACCCAGCCGGTGGTTTATGAGTTCGGCGACCTGAAGGTCCCTACCCTGCTGATCATCGGCGAACGGGACCGCACCGCGATTGGCAAGGAACGCGCCACGCCGGAGGTGGCGAAGAAGCTCGGGCAATACCAGGAACTGGGCAAGGAAGCCGCGAAGGCGATTCCCAACGCGAAGCTGGTCGCGCTGCCCGGCATCGGTCACGTGCCGCAGTACGAGGCCTTCGACGATTATTGGAAAGCGCTCGATGGCTTCATCGCCGAGAAGTGATCACTCGCCACCGCTTTGCTTCCGCAACTCCGCCTCCAAGAGGTCCTGCAGCTCGCCCACGGTGCGGATTTTTTCCGACAGCTCAGCCGGGATGGTGACACCAAATTCCCCTTCCGCTTCCGCCACGATCTCGAAGGTATCCTGACCTTCCGCGCCAAGCTCTTCTGCGAAGCGCGCTCCCGGAATGACCTGCTGTGGCAGCACCCCGAGATGATCCACCACAATCTGGCGGATGCGTCCGAAGTGGTCGAGCTCCGCGACCTCCGGAGCAAGGCTTGCATCGGCGGCGCCGGGCGGTCCGGCATGAGAGGTGAAGCTATTGATGACTCCCTCGAAGACCGGCTTCGCCTCTTTCTCCCTTGAGCGGCTTGTCCACGTCAGGACCTGGTAGAAAGCCGTCTTCGTTTCGATCGCTGCCTGGTGATAGACGGCCCCAATGTTCGCTGAGGATCCGGTGAAGCGGCGACGCAAGGCCGGAAGCTCCCCGATCTGGGTTTTCCGAGGCTCACCGAGCTCTGAATTGTCGATCTTGCCTCCGATCAAGCGGCTCGCTGCATCTTCGTACTCGGCCAGGCTTCCCAGAAATACGAACTTCGGCGTTTCGATCACGAGAACGTAACACTCAAGGGAATCATCTCCCGCCGCGATGGATGCTTCCCGCCGCAAACCGGGCATTTCCGTCCACGTGCCCGGGACATCGAGCGTGAACTTCCCATCTCCGGATACGAGGTGCTTTTTCTTGGGAACGGCCCGCTCCTTCTTGGCCTGCACCATCCGGGTGGCGGCCTTCGCCGACATGCTGATCGCTCCAAACAATCCGATCAGGGCAACAATGGCCGAGACCACCGCCGTGACGATCCATCCCGTCGTCTGCCGGGTGAAGGCCTTGACGATCGAGACCATGAAAAAGATGCCGCCAAACACCAAGGCTGCCGCCACGAAGCCCCATGCAATCGGGCTTCCAAGCACTTCGCTCGCTTCCAGTGAGGCTGCCATGACCATGACAGGCAACGAACCAACCATTCCAGCTTCCGGGCAAGTCAAATCCCCGATAAGTCCTGCGCCATCCGATCGCGCGCGAGCCGGAAGCCGGTACGCAGCTCCTCGATCTGCCGCCGCAGCTTGAGCCGGGTCTGGGCATCGGCACAGCTGGAGAGTTCTTCTTCCAACTCCGCCGCTTTCTTCAACATCTCCATTTCCGGAGCAAGAAAACCATTCCCCTTCAGCATGGAAAAGGCCGCCCGCCATCCTTCCGGCGTGTTGAAGTAGGACTCGAGATCCAGCTCCGTGCCCGGTGGCGGAGGCTGCAATTCGCCCGAAGCGATCGCTTCATCGATGCGCGCTTCGCCGAGCTTTGAAAGGGCGGACATGCCGCCAGCATAGCGCTGGGGACCGCGAAATCCAGCGTCTTGCCTGTCGAGCTCCCCCGCACCATCTTCGCGCGCGTGGACCTTTCGAACTACCGCAAGATGGATCCCCACATGCTGGTGGGACTCATCAATACCGAGCTGCGCAACCATTGCGATTCGCTCGATGAGCTCGTGAAGAAGCATGGCCTTGATGAGAAGAAGCTCGTGACGGTCCTCGGGAAAGCAGGCTACGACTATCAGGCGACGCAGAACCAGTTCCGCTAAGTAACAGGCACCCTTTCCGGAGGCCTCTCATTTTGACACGATGCCGGAAGGCATGCCTGCCACCCTCCTTCGCCATGAAACCTTTACTTATCGCCCCATGGATTATCTTCGTTGCCGCGGTAGGTCAGGGCCACAATTACGATCCAACGCTCGCCCCCTTCGCCACAGAACACCGCGCCAAGCTCGCCAAGATCGCTGATAAAAGGGATGCCGCGATCAAGGCCCCGAAAGATGCTTATCTCGCGTCACTGGAGAGTGCCGAGCAAGAAGCGACCCTCAGAAAGGATTCCAAGGTGGCGGAGGCCCTCGGAAAGGAGATGGTCTTCGTGAAGTTCGATTGCCTGTCTTCGGCAGAGGGTTTCCCGCGCAAAGTCATCACCGCCCGCAAAGCCTTTGAAAAATCTCTCCAACAGGCCGAATCCGAGGCGGAGCGCGAGGCAAAAAAGATCAATGCGAGCTACCTTGCGGACCTGAACAGAATTCCTCTGGGGCAGAACGCCACGGGACTGCTGGTCAAACAAGTCGCAAGCGAGAAGCGCGCGCTGACAAGCGGAGTCATTGGTCCGATCGTCAATCCGGAAACCGACATCGCAGGCACCACCTGGTGGAAATACAACAAACCGGAGGTCACGTGGAAGTTCACCTACACCACCGAGGCCCGCCTTCAAGACACGTGGCGGATGTCTTTTCCGAAGGCAGACGAGTTCACTATCCACTGGGATGAACGGAACGCCGCGCATCTGAAACTTTCGAAGACCGGCCGGGTACTCTTGGAAGGAGGCATGCCAAGCTTCGTCCTATCCACCGGAAAGGACGAGTAATCCACCCTGATTTCAAGTTGCGCCTCCCGGCTTCCTCTCTTTGGTTCGACGACTATGAAATCCTTCAGCCGTCGATCCGCCCTCCGTCTCGGTGCTGCTGCCTCTGCCGCTCCCTTTCTCCAACTCCGGGCCCAGGAGTCCGGTGAAAAGCAACTTGGTATCGCCCTGCTCGGCCTCGGTGACTACGCCACCAAGCAGCTGGGACCCGCGCTGAAGAAGACATCCAATGCCAAGCTGGCGGGGATCATCACCGGCTCCCCCGACAAGATCCCGACCTGGCAGAAGGAATACGAGATCCCGGACGGCAACATCTACGACTACAAGAGCCTGGAGAAGATCGCGGACAACAAGGAGATCGACGTGATCTACGTCGTCACGCCCACCGCTCTGCATCCGGAATTCACGATCCGTGCCCTGAAGGCGGGCAAGCACGTGATCTGCGAAAAGCCGATGGCACCGACGGCGGAAGAATGCACCCGCATGATCAAGGCCGCGGAGGAAGCAAAAAAGACGCTGCAGATCGGCTACCGGCTCCACTGGGACCCCTTTCACCTGAAGCTGATGCAGGCGATCAAGACGAAGGAGTTCGGAGATTGGAAATCGATCGACGCTTCCGATGCGGGACGCATGACGGATTTCACCCGCCACAATGCGTGGCGCGTGAACAAGCAGTTGGGAATCGCGGGAGCACTCTACGACCTCGGTGTCTATGCCGTGCAAGCCTGCCTCTACTCCGCACAAGAACATCCAGTCCGTGTGACCGCAAAGAGCTGGACCGACCGGAAAGAAGAATTCAGCGAGGTCCCCGAGCATTGGGAGTGGGAACTCGAATTCTCAGGCGGCCGGAAGGCGAAAGGCTTCGCGAGCTACGGAAAGAACGGCAACCATATCCGCGTGGAGACCGAGAAGGGTCTCATTCAAATCGATCCGGCCTATGGCTACAGTGGCCAGAAAGGCAGCACCCCCGAGGGGGAGATGCCATTCGAACACGTGCACCAGCAGAAGCTTCAGATCGAGGGTCAGGTGAAAGCCATCCTTTCCGGCGAACCCAGCAAGGTGCCGGGCGAGATGGGCCGCCGTGATATTCAGGTCATCCGCGGGATCATGGAAGCCGCCGAAAGCGGCAAGCCCTTCGAGTTCGGGAAGTTTGAGTACTAAGGCCGGGAATCATTCCGGGATCCGCCCCTCTGGCTATCATGAGCACGAACATCACTACCCGCCGGCAATTCTTGTCCGCAGCCACTGCAACACTTGCTGCCAGCGCCACGCTGCGCGCCCAAGAGGCCGATGCAGCAACGGTTACAAGCAAGCGTTATCGGCCACCCGTCCGCTTCGGGCTCGGTGGCGTAGCGATCGGCAATGGCTTTTTCGTCACGCCGGATGCCCAAGCCGAAGAAACGCTCGAAGCCGCATGGGCCGCGGGCGTCCGCTACTTCGATACCTCACCTTGGTATGGCCTCGGACTGAGCGAACGACGCTTCGGTCATTTCCTCGATGGGCAGAAGCGGGAGGACTACGTGATCTCCACGAAGATCGGGCGGCTGATGGTACCAGACCACGACTTCAAGCATGGCATGTGGAAGGGCGAGCTCGGATTCAACTACAAGTACGACTACACTGCTGCCGGAACGCGCCGCTCGATCGAAGATAGCCTGCAACGGCTCGGCATCCCCAGCATCGACATCGTCTTCATCCACGACCTCTCGCCGGACAATGGCGATATGAAGGACAAGTGGACCGAATACTTCGACATCGCGGCAAAGGGCGCGATCCCGGAGCTGACCAAGATGCGGGAGGAAGGCCTGATCAAGGGCTGGGGCTTTGGCGTGAACACCATCGAGCCAATCCTCAAGACCTTGGAGATCTCCGAGCCGGACATCTTCCTCTCCGCGATCCAATACTCGCTGATGAAGCATGAGGACTCGCTGGAGCGGCTCTTCCCCGCCTGCGAAGAGCATGGTGTGTCACTGGTGATCGGCGGCCCCCTGAATGCCGGATTCCTCGCCGGGGTGGACCGCTACAACTACGGCGGCACCATTCCAGAGGGCTTCAAGGAGAAGCGCGAGCGAATGCGCGCCATCGCCAAAGACCACGGCACCGACCTGCGCACTGCCGCGCTTCAATTCACGGCGGCGCCTTCAGTCGTGGCCGCCACGATCCCCGGTGCCCGCTCCGCAAAGCAGATCCAAGAGAACGCGGAATCGATGAAGGCCAAGATCCCGGGAGAATTCTGGAGAGCACTGAAGGAGGAAAAGCTCATCGCGGCCAATGCTCCTCAGCCCCGCCCTGCCTAAGAACAGCCCTCCCTTGTTAGAAGCCCTCCAGCTTCTCGAAATCCACCTTGGGCTTCTTGGCAGCCGTCGATTCTCGCTGGAACTGACTGCCAAGCTTCACGTTGTCCGCGAAGAAGCCGCCGTTCTTCATGAAGAACTCCTTCCCCTTCACCCCGCCGGCGTAGTCCATGCGATACTTCCTCTGCGCAATGTCATCTCCGGTGAAGCGAGCTTCGGTGACCTCGTGCCATTCGCCCTTCACATCGCATGCCCACTGGTTTCCATACAACGCGCCACGGGTGATGTAGCCTTGGCGATCCGAGAAATTTTCAAGGAAGGAATGCGCGCCGGTCAGGTGCTTGTCGGTCTTCGGGCGCTTGAAGCTGGCAATCAGCTTCCACTCCTTTTTCTCCGGAAGGAAGAACCAAGCAGTGTAATCGGTGGATCCCTGGCCATCCGGCTTCACACGGTTGAGAAAGCGGTAGGTTTCGCCGGCCTTCCACGGGTAGAGCCAGTAGCTCTGGCCGCCGGAACCTTCGCCCCCGAATTCCCCGCCATGGACGCCTTCGCCTTTCTTGAGGAGCGTGATCTTGTGGTCGTCCGGGATCTCTTTTGGATTGTCGGTGGTGAAGGGGCTCCAGACCGAGAACAGGATGCGCCGCTCCTCCGGTCCATTCACCTGCATGCCGAAGTAGCCCTCACCAAAGCCGTTCGACATGAAGTATGAGCCGATCGGATCACTGCCCTCCGGCACGGTGATCTCATTATAGAACCACTCGACCGGTTCGCCCTTTGGCAAGGAGTAGCCGAGGTGCACCGAGGGACCGCGGCGTCCCCAGTAGAAGCGGTTGCCTTCGTTATTCTGCACGTAGTTCAACTCCACCGCTTCCGGTGCGCTGACCGTCAGCCCTTCCACCTCGGCAAAGGTTTCTCCGGATTTCTTCAATCCCTGCAGGTCCACGCGCACGTAGCCCGCTTCCCTCACCGTGACCTTTCCGAGGGATACCTCTCCGGCTCCCTTCAGATCCTTCTCGATCGGCTTTCCATTCACCGTGGCGCGGATCCGGGCTTCACCTTCCGCTCTCGCCTTCAGGGAGAGTTCCAATTCCGCCGGGCGATCCACCCGGAAGTAAATCGACTGCACCGTGTCCGCGCTATCCCAGCGGCCCATCCCCCGCCCGCCTCGTCTGCCCGACTGCTCTTGAACAGCCTTGGTGACGTAGGCATTTCCTCCCATGGGCACTTCCCAGACCTTGGCTCCTTCTCCATTCGCGGCGGACGAGAGGAACGGAACCAAGACAAGCGCCAGAGGCAGGACGGGGAAGAGCGTGCGGTGCATGAGACCTTAAACGATACTCAACCGCTCTTTTATTCCAAAAAAGTGAGATTTATTGAGTCGCTTCGGGATGATGCTCCTTCATGCACTTGTCGCAGACTCCGTGGCTGAACTTCGCGTCACTGTGCCGCTGGATGTAGGACTCCAGCTGGTGCCAGTTTCCATCCTCGTCGCGGATATCCTTGCAGTACGAGCAGGTCGGCAGAATCCCGCGCAGGGTTTTTACTTCGAGGAGAGCGCCTTGGAGTGAATCGATCAGCTGCACGTTCTCGCGTTCGACTTCCTTTCGTCTTTCGATTTCCCGCTGCGCCAAACTCAGCTCCAGACGAACCTTCGTTACCTCTCTCAAGATCGCCAGGACGGGACGGTTTTCGATTTCCATCCCGTTTTTTCCATTCTGCCAGGAGATGTACCAGTAGAGGAAGGGGAAGGCGAAGACGCTGAGCACGAAACGGGTCACGAAGGTCCCGGTCATGATCTTGAAGTAGTCCGGTTCGCCCGCGAAGGCACCGGTAGCGAAGAGGAGGACGTCCAGCCAAAGCACCCCGAGCAGCGTCAGGAAGGCCCGCAGCCACAGCCGCATGTTGAGCTGAGGCTTCCCAAGGAACTCCCAGGCCATCGCCAGGAAGATCAGATCGGCGAAGGCCGCAAAGATGGAGGCCGAGTAGATCCGCAGGCTCTGCGGGGGGAAGTAGCCCAGGGGATTTTCCCCGTTATTCGAGATCCGGATTTGCCAGTGAAGGATCAGGGTCACCAGCGGGACCATCACCGAGACCCCGATGATCGTGGAGATCGCAATCCGGGTCGCCCGCGGACCATCGAAGACGTAGACGACAAAGACTCCGAGCAAGAGCGCTGTGTAGAAAACGGTGGAGCCTACCATGAAAGACGCGATCCCGGGCACTTCCACGCGCACCCCCGCATCCGTTACCCAGACCATCACGGCGGTAAGGCTACCGATCAGGGCATAGAAGTGGGAGAGACCCAGCTTGTTGCGCAGAGAGTGCGCCCAGAGCACAAGGAAGTACACGCCGATCGCTTCTCCGATCAGGACCAGAAGTTCATTCGTCATGAAACGCGTGCAGGAAATGGGAATTGCAGTGGAACCCCGCACAGCTGGAGAAGCAGCCGTGGCGCAAGGTTCATAATTCCGCTAGGTGTTGGCAGCCGGGCGGAATCCTAGATAGCCTCCTTGGAAAATGACAAGCCGGTCCACGCGTTGTTAGCGCGTTGTTAGATTGCAAAATTCACGAATGCCGTTTCGATCCAAGTTTCCCGCAAGCCAAATCGGTCCACAAGCCATTGCGAGAGCGACTGTTCAACGAGGCTCGATCCCCCTAAGCTTGGCCGTTCCGAGGGTCGAAATCCCCCCGGAAATACCCGATGCCCAAGTTTAAACTTACCCTCGCTTTCGACGGTTCGGCCTATCATGGCTGGCAGTCCCAGAGGTCCGGGCGCGGCATTCAGAACCAGTTGGAGGGGGCTCTCGCCCGGCTTTTTCCCTCCGCGCCAAAGGTGCAAGGATCGAGCCGCACGGATGCGGGGGTCCACGCGCTCGGGATGGTGGCTCATTTCGAGGTCGCGGACGGGGAGTTCCGGATGCCTCTGCGGCACCTGCCGCTAGCGATCAATGCCTGCCTCCCCGAGGATATCCGGGTGCTCAAGGCGGCACGTGCCCGGACGGACTTCCATGCGCGCTTCGATGCAAAGGGGAAGCAGTACCGCTATCACTTGTGGAATCACCCGGTGATGAACCCTCTGCTCCGGGCGAGGGCATGGCATGTCCCGCGCCCGCTTGATCTCGCGGCCATGCGCGAGGCCGCGCCGCTCTTCGTGGGACGCCACGATTTCCGTTCCTTCACGGCGAATCGCGGCGGCGAGCTGAAGGATGCGGTCCGAACGCTCTCCCGCTGCGATATCCAGGGCCGCGGACCCTCGATCACCCTGGTCATCGAGGGAGAAGGTTTCCTCTACAAGATGTGCCGTGGCATTGCGGGGACCCTCGTGCAAATCGGCGAGGGCCGCTTTCCAGCGCAGGAGGTGGAGGTGATGCTCTCCCGCCATGACCGCCGTGTGGCCGGCATGAATGCTCCGGCGCACGGCCTGGTGCTGCAAAAGGTGTTCTACTAGGGGGCTGGCGCGGAAAAAAGATTGTCCCATCTCCAGGGCGTTCCCCAATCCCACTCATAGCGTCTCTATTCGGCGCACCCTCCTGACATGTTCACGCTCATCCACGTTCTCATCAGCATCCTCGGCATCGCCGCGGGCTTTGTCGTCATCGGTGGCATGCTGGGAGGTAAGGTCCGGCCGCCTGCGACCTGCGTCTTTCTCGCCGCAACGATCGCGACCAGCGTTACCGGCTTCTTCTTTCCGTTCAAGGGTGCCACCCCGGCCTTCATCTTCGGAGTCCTATCCTTGGTGGTCCTATCACTCGCGATGTTTTCGCTAATAGTGAAGCAGGTCCGAGGCGGTTGGAGGAAGACCTACATCATCACGGCGCTCACGGCCCAGTTCTTGAATACCTTCGTCCTGATCGCGCAACTCTTCCAAAAGGTTCCCGCGCTCAGAGCGCTCGCCCCGACGCAGAGCGAGCCACCTTTCGGGATCTCCCAGATCCTCCTGCTGCTGGGCTTCATCTGGATCGGTATCCAAGCGGTGAAGCGCACCGCGCCGGGTCCTGCCTGAACTTTTAGAGTTGCCGCTGGGATCAATGCTTCCGGGGATCGTGTCCCCAATTCATCAGGCTGTAGAGCCATGGCGTCTCGCTCACCTCTCCTTCGGGCCGCTGAGCCAAGTGCCGGTTCACATAGCCTACCACTTTGCGCATGTGCTTGAGGTCTGCTTCGGTGAGATCCGCCTGCTTCTTGCCGAGGAGGGTGATGATCTTTCTTCCAGAGCGATGGCCAACCGATTCGCCGCTGCCTTTTCCATCTGATCCTTTCCAGCCTACCTGACGAGACTCTTCGGTATCCAACCACTTCTCCAATTGCGCTGAAGTCATGTTCACCGCTTCCCTGAAGTCGTGCACGGTCTCGCGGCGTTCCTTTGGCCCTTCGATTTTTGTCATCGCTTGGACCGCTTCTTCAGCGCCTCCGGCTTATGAGCGGCTTTCTCTCCCGACTTCTCGCTCTCCACCAGATACTCCGGGTTCTCTTTCGATGCGGCTACCTGGTGGCCCTTGATCTTCGTGCGGGAGGTCAACTTCTTCACCACCTTGCCGGTGGTTTTCCCTTGGGAGGTTTCCCACTCGACGCGATCGCCTTTCTTCAAAGTCTTCGCTTTCATCATCTGCTCCTTTCGGTGCGGGTTTAAAGTCGTCCCTCCTCGATGTCGTAGACGTCGAACCAATGGTAGATGACGCGGTCCTTGGGGATGAATTCATCGATGTAGTCTTCGAGGAAGACCTGAAGTTCGATATCCATTTCGCTAAGCCGCTTGTCGCGTAGCTCGTTGTTCCAGCGGATCACCTCCTCCTTACTAGTATTCTTCGCGTGCTCGCGAATCCAGCGGTCCATCTCGTCATCGCTGCGGCCTTCCGCCACCGCTTTCTTGAAGTCCTTCGGATCGATACCCGCGAAGCCCAGAAACATGCTGTCCATGGGGCAAGCGTAGTGGTACTCGCCCTGGGTTCCGGAAAGCTCGGCCCGGCACTTGTCGAGCGCTCGTGCGGCCAGGACATAGCCTCCCAGTTTCGTGCGGGGGCTGCGGGGGAACTCCCGGTTCAGATCCAGAGCCTGGTCCTTTACCTTCGGGTCAATCGTCTTCGTGCTCATGCGAGATCCCCCGCACAAGACATGCCACCCCCAGGCAGGCCGCCTGCGCTTCGTCGGCACGGGCGGATTCCCCTTTCACCATCCCGGTTTCCGCTGTCAGCCGGGGCGATCTGCAAGGCCGCATTGCAGATGCGGCGGCTCAGGAACCTTCAACTTGCTCCGCCCACTCCGGGTGCCGCTGCAGCCACGCCACCGCGTAGCCGCATACCGGTTGCACTTTCAGGCCACGCTCTTTCACAAGGGCCATGGTTCCTTCCATCAATCTGCCTGCCGTCCCCTTGCCCCGAAGCGCGGGATCGGCTTCGACATGTGGCAGAACGAGAACGTTCCCCTGCTGCCGGTATTCGGAGAACGCTAGCTTGCCCTCCTCCTCCAGCTCGAAGCGGCTCCGCGCCACGTTGTCAGTGACTCCATGCATGGGATCAAACTACACAGCCTCGATCCGCGGTCAAAATATGACCCTTCAGGTCGCCGAAGAAGACCAGCTATCCTCGAAGGTGACTCCCCCCTCTGTCCAGGTCCACTCGATCTTCTGATAGATGAAGGAGATCTCTTCGAGGTCTCCCGCACGATCTGCCGAGACATCGCGGGTATTCGGCTTCCATTCACGGATCGAACTGACCGCAGCATTGGTCAGCTTGATCGTGTAGTACTGCTGTGGCTTTCCACCGCCGTTGGGATCAGGACGGGTGAACTTCAGGGTCACCGTGGCCGACTCATTGTTCGCAAGCAGCTTCATCAGCAGCGGTGACGCCTTATCGATCGGCTTCACGATGGTCAGTGGCTTGTGCTGGCGACGACCGGTTGGCAGTCCACTCGAAGCGTCTCGCGGGGTGATGATTTCGTGTTCCATCGCCAGGCCTTCGATACTGCCGTCCTTTGCGCTGCCCGCGATATCGCCGGTCGATTTTCCAACAACGGTAACCTGGATGGGTTCCGCCGCGCGGGCCGAGGTGAGGGCCAGCAGGAAGCCCGTGGTCAGGAGAAGAAGACGTTTCATGATCGCTTGGGAGTTCAGGTTCTAGGGATCGGGGGTGACGGTTGCCTTGAGGAAATAGAAATCTCGCGGCGAAGACATCGGCAACTCACGCCGGATGACGCCGCCGGCGCCAGCCTGGATACCGCTCTCCACCATCACTGCTCCCGGCGAGAGATCGGGCAAATGCCAGAGCGAGTAAGTCCTCCCCGGGGCTGCGTCCCACTCCAGGCGCAGCACGCCGGGCGACACAAGGCTCATGCTCTTCACGTGGAAGCGGGAGCCGCCATCATTTGGTGCGGTTCCGGCTTCGTACTCGGCCAAGTTGGAAAAGCCGTCCCCGTCGGTATCCCCCGTCGAGGTGGCAGCGAAAGGATCCAAGCCATAGGCCATCTCCCAAGCGTCGGGCAGGCCGTCATTGTCATCGTCCGGATCGGCGTTGTTCCCCGTGCCATCGCCATCGGTATCCATCGACTCGGAAGGATCATCCGGGAAGGCATCCTCCTCATCTGAAATGCCGTCTTGATCAAAGTCCGGGGGCGCCCCGGTCCGCACGCCCAGCGGGTCCAAGGGATTTTCGAAAGGATTCATCGAGGTCACTGCGCCTGCGAACTTCGACGGAGAGAATTCTTCCCCGCTTGGCCAGACGAAGTCTTTGGGAGCTGAGCCCAATGCCTTGGCCACAGGCTGACCTCCCGCCGATCTTCCGCCTGTCGCTTCGATCTCCCAACGGACGCGTGAAGGCGGCGCGAAGAAGCGATCGCCCGGAGCGGAAGCGAGCCAGAAGCCCCGGGTGCTCGAAGGACTTAACCCGAGCAAGATGCCGCCATCAACCGAGCGGGCGTAGCCATCCACCACCAGGCGTTCTCCTGCCATCACGGGCAAAAGGGCGGCAAGCCAAGGGATGAGGAAGCGAAGGCGACGATCCATGGGGGAGGACTTCCCATGTCGCAGAACATTAAGGAAAATCAAGGCAATAGGCCGGTCCGGGCCCTGCGGATCAGCGTCTCCTCCTCAGCGAAAGCAGTCCGACGAGGCCCGCCATTACTGCGACCGACGGCTCTGGTACGCTGGAGATGCGTAAGTTGTCCATGCCGCCCACCGAAGTCGCACCGAGCCCGATGTAGCCGCTGGTAGCGCTCAATTGCCCGATGTCAATCGTGCCCAAAAGATTGCCACCCTGATAGTAGGACACCTTGCTTCCGTTAGTTCCGAAGGGAGAACCAGTGCCTTCCGTATCGGAAAGGATCACGCGGTAGTCGGTGAAGGCATTGAAGCCAATGTTGGTACCGGATGCGCCGGTAATGCCGCTGCCGCTGTGATCGAAATACTGCGTGCCGCCATTGGCTCGGAACAAGATGCCGAACTCACCGGTGGTCACGAAGTTCGTCTGATCCAGGCGACCGATGTTCAAGCTGATCCAATTCGTGTCGTCTCCACTCACTCCATTGCTGATGATGCCATCGAAGCTGATCTCGATGGGTGCCGGGACTGTCGCGAAATCATAGTCGATGCGCACGGCGCCACCAAAGGCCAGCAGCAGGGCATTTGAATTGCCCGGGAAGGTGCTCGCATTTCCTACCTGCTCCTGACTGCCCAAGTCCGGGAAGCGGGCGGTGTAGGTGAGAGTGGACAGCGTTCCGCCCTGCCGGCCGGAAACATTGTACTGATAGTTCGGATCATTCACGTTGGCATCCACCGTGAAGTTGTCCGTGAAGAGCACCGCGGCGGGTGCACATGGAGCCATGAGGGAAGCTGCCAGCAAGACGGCAGACGAGAGGGAGAAGCGGGAGGTCATTTGGGGAGAGACAAACAAGTTCGTCCTCACCTTCCCCTCATCGCCTCGTCCTAACGAGACAATCCCATTCCCAATTCCTGCCAATCGCTCGCGCAGCTTCAGCCTTGGCCGCGCATCGCTTCCATCCACTCCAAACGACGCCGGAGCCTCTCGCGTCGTTCGGGCGCCATATCCGGATAGAGGATGGGATACCAGGCCGTCATCACTGCGGCGCGCCCGATCATGGAATGATGCATCGCCCGTTCGTCGAAGTTTCCTCCCGCGGCCCGATAGGCATCAAGGATGCCGTCCGCGGTGGCGTGATCCTCTTCGAGAACACGCGCGTTCCAGATCATTGCAGCGAGGTCCCACTCGACCGGCCCGCTGAAGGTATCTTCCCAATCGGTCCACAGCAGGCCGATCGTGGTATTCATCAGATTGCCGAGATGAGCGTCACCATGCAGCGGTTGGCGAGGATAGCTGGCGAGTCCTTCGATCGAGGAGAGGAGGCAATCGCGAAGGAGTTCGATCGACTCCTTCGGAAACAGTTTCCGCTGCACGAGGGCTTCCAGCAGATCGACGCTCTCGGTGAGGATCGCGAGGTCCGGCAATTCTTCGTCAAACTTTCGCAACACCTCATGGCAATGAAACATCGTTCGCCCAATCGCATCGGGGGCGGGTTCTTCATCGATACGCGTGACGAATTGCCAGAAATTGATGGGATAGCCCGAGTGCTCGTGCGGCCCCGCGGCAATCGCGGGATGCATGGGGATCACGGGGGCTCCTTCGCTTGCGAGATGCTGGGCCACGGCATTTTCCCGACCGAACCACGCGGTGCCCTGGCGCGGACCATCGAGGTCCTGCACGACCCGTGCCACGAGGGATTCGGTCAAACGCAGGACCAGCGTGCTGCCATTTTGCAGGACATCGCAACGGTCCGGAGCGATGCCATGAGCCTTGGCGGTTTCGATGGCGGCGCGCGTAGGAAGATCGGAGGCAGGCATGGGGAAAGGTTGGCGGGAAGCGAAGCTGAAGATTCGGGCGGCTGCCATCGCGGATTTTTACAAACTCCCCCTTCCCCTGCCCTTCTCTCCGTGATGATATGTCGGGATGAAACTTCTTCTGCCGCTGCTTCTCCTTTCCCTGGCAGGGTCTCCGCCGTGTCTGGCAGCAGACGCCGCCGCGCCGCCAAGCCTAAGGCAGCAGTTCGCGGCCACTCCTCTCACCAGCATTGTCATTCCTTCGCTAACCTTCGACCAGGTCACGCTGGCCGAGGCGATCGCGATCTTCAATGACCAGGTGAAGAAGCAGACCGAGGGAAAGATCGAGGTCCAGTGGGTCTACAAGGACATCGATCCCGCCAAGTGGCCGAACCTCATCACGCTGAATGGAAAGAAGATCACCGCCGCGAAGCTCTTCAACGAGATCGTCGCGCAGGGGAAAATCGAAGCGAAGCTGGATGAACATGCCATCGTGGTCCGGCCGAAGGAAGGCGCGGCAAAGGACCCCGCTCCGAAGCCGGTGCCGCCAACGGCAAAAGCACATGCACCCGCACGGGATGCAAGCTTCGGCAACAAGACGAATCTCGACATGGGCCGCCGCTGGGACCACGCGAACGTGGATACCTCCTACAAGAACGACGACTACGACAAGACTTCGATCAAGGGGCGCAATCCGGTGAAGAAACCGCAGGCCTCAGAATAGCTCGCCTTGAGGGGGAGGCTTGGGAGGTGGCGGTTCGAGCGGTTCCATTTTCAGGATCTGCCCTTCCGGTCCGAAGACTCCAAAGAGGGCGGAGCGCGTGTCCCGGAAGAAGGCGAACTCCGCGGGAGTAGCTTCCGCGGTGACGAGTTGAGCCAAGCGATAGGGCTCGCCATTTTTTCCGACGGTCACCGGTTGGAGGATGAAGAACATGTAGGCTCCCGCAGGTACAGCCCCCCAATTGAGTTCATTGTCATCCTCCGCCTTGATGCCGATCTCTGCGACCAACTCGGCGGTGCGCACCAATTGATAGCCTGGCTTGCGTTCCCACCAGCCGAGTTTCTCCGATTGGGCAGAGCCCGCCCATTGCGCTTCGACGAGGGTTCCATCGCGCTGGACGAAGGGAGTGAGGGAGCCTTTCGCAGCGCTCCGAATTTTGCCGTCGATGGTACGGAAACAGTGAGGCATGGCCCGGAGATTATTTGCCGGGAGGGGTCTTCACTTCCAGCTTTCCGATGGCCTCCTTGAGCTTCGCTTGGGCGGAAGGGTTTTCGGGGATCGGTGGGTTGGAATTCTTCAGGGCAGGAAGAAGCTTGTCCCAGATGGCATTGAGCTCGGCCTGCATATCGGCACCACCGGCGGTCATGGCGATGACGGTGTCCTGCTCAGGGAGGACGATGCAGAATTGGCCGCCGGCACCATCGCCGCGGAAGGCTCCGTTCTGGCAGCGCCAGAATTGGAAGCCGTAGCCTTGCTTCCAGTCGGGACCCATGCCGGTGTGGGAGCCGGGATCATTCCGGACCTGCTTGCTGGTGGCCTGGGCGACCCAGTCTTCGGTGATCAGTTGCTTGCCGTTCCACTTTCCTTTCTGGAGGTAGAGCTGCCCGAGCTTCGCGAGATCCTCAGTCTTCAGGTAGAGACCGTAGCCACCGAGCGAGTAGCCTTCCGCGCTTTCGTCCCACTTGGCACCTTCGATGCCGAGAGGATCGAAAAGGCGGGGCTTCAGGTAATCGACGACCTTCTCTCCAGTCACCTTCGTGACGATAGCGGAGAGGACATAGGTGCCCATGGTGTTGTATTGGAAATGGGTTCCGGGAGCGTGCGCGAGGGGCGTCGCGAGGAACTGCTTCACGGTGGGGCCGCTGCCGGGCGCGGCCTTCGGCTCCGGGTCGTGGCCGCTGCTCATGGTGAGGAGATCGCGGACGCGCAGGGCTTTCAAATTTTCAGAAATCTCGGCAGGCGCGTTGTCGGGGAAGAAGCCGAGGACACGGTCATCGAGGGTGAGCTTTCCCTCGGCGACGGCGAGGCCGACCGCGGTGGAGCAGAAGCTCTTGCTGACCGAGTTCAGGATGTGCGCCTTGTCGGCGGCTTCGGGTTTCCACCATGCCTCGGCGACGACCTGGCCGTGGCGGAGGACCATGACGCTGTGCATGGAGGGGATGCGGTCGAGGGCTTCGACAAACTCGCGGAGAGCATCACTGGAAACGCCTTGGGCTTCCGGGGATCCGGTGCGAGGCAGAGGCTCGGCAGCGAGGATTCCGGCACTGCAGGTGATCAAGGCTCCGACAAACAAGGCCCGGTTTTTCATGATGCGGCATGCTCCTCGTTCGCCCCGGCGTGTCAAACCAGCACCGCGCGGCGGGCTTAGCGGACTTCGAACTCCATCTCATCGAGCCACACGTTGGGCAGCGAGCCGGAGGTATTGGCGGAGATGCCGAAGCCCCAGATGATCGGCGGGGCGCCGGAGGCTTCGAGGGGAAGGCGGATCACCTGCCAGCCGCTGGTGAGCGCGGGAAGGAGGACGTAGGGCGAGATCACTTGGGGGCCGCCGACGGTGTTCGAGCCGTGGATCCACATGCCGACCTGGCCGGCGGGAATGGCGGCGGCGCTACTGATGACGATTTTCAGCATACCGTTTCCGGGGCGGGCGAAGCCGGGGTAGTTGGAGAAGGTGACGCCAGCGAAATTCGCGAAGCTGCTGATGCGGAAGCTGGCGGAGCCGGAGTAGGCCAGGGAGCCATCCGCGGCGAGGATCGCGGCACCGCCGTAGGCGCCGGAGGACCAAATGTCGCCGGGGACGCTGGTGAAGGCGTCGTGGTAGACGGGACGGAGGCGGTGTTCCGGAACGGGGGCGAGATCGGGAAAGGTGGTGAATTGGGCGGAGCCGGTGATCTTCTGGCTATCCGCCATGGAGGGTATGGAAGGAAAGGTGACGACCTCACCGAAGCGACTGGTGACGCGGACGGCGACAGGAAAGGCAAGAGGGGTGGTCGTGGCTTGGAAGACGAAGGTATTGAAGGGGGTGCGCGGCAGGTCGATCCAAGTGGTGGCGCCGTTGTTCAGGAGCTCCACCTTGTCGACGCCGGCGCGGTAATTGTAGGGGCGCAACTGGGTGTAATAGGGGTTCGAGCCGGGGACGACGAAGAGCTTCAGATTCCCGGTGACGGGTGCGGGAACGAGGCGGACGCCTGCGGTGAAGCCACCATCGGTGGTGCCGCCGCTGAGGACCTTGAAACCATTCGGGCCGAGATCGAAAAAGCTGCGGCCAGCATCCACCGTTCCTGCCGGAGCGGTGGTGGTATCGGTAATCATCACGGTGGTGCGACCGTGGGGGCCGGCGAGTTCGTAGCACTCCCCAGCAGCGGCGGCGTTCTTGCCATCGCGATGATACTCGGCGGGATCGAGCGCCCCGACGAAGCCGTCTTTGAAAAGCTGCGGCATGTCATCGTAGATGGGACCGAAGCCCGCGGCGCCTTCGTAGTTCGGGAGGGGCGTGTGGGAAGCGGCGGAGGCATCGCGGATGCCCACGGCTGGAGCTTGGGCGCGGAAGAAGCCGCGGGGAGCGGACAAAGCGTCGAGGGCGCAGACGTAACGCCCGTCCAGCCCGCTATAGGCAAGCTCCCGCGGGGTCCATAAGTTGAGATCGGGAGAGGATTGAATGGCGAGCGGCTGCTCGGCGGCAGTGGTACCGGAGAGGTGCCATGCAGGGGCTCCGAGGGTGGGAGTGAGGGTGGCGGCGGTATCGATGCGGCGGAAGCGGAAGGCCGCTTCGCCGGGCAAACCGTCCATGCGGAGGGTGATAGGGATGCCGCGGCCGGGGAGCACGACGCCGGTGGAGATCCAAGCGGCGGAGCCTCCTTGCTGGATATCGACTTGCCAATTGGTGGAGCTTGGCAAGGTGCCGTTGAGAACGGCGGTGCGGGCGATCTTCAGGTCGTCGGCGGAGGAGGAGGCGGCGAAAATTAACGAAGCTGCCGCCAAGCCCGTTGGGAAGGTCCGGGTCATGAGGCTGTCAACCTAGCTCAATCTTCGGGGTTCGCAAAGGGCGGAGGGCTAAGAGCGAGGAGGAAAGGCAGAGTGCCGGGTGATCCGTGTCCCTGGCTTCACGGGGTTTCGATGCGCAGGAAGTAGCGGGCGGGAGCTGGGGCGAGGTTCACGACGGCTCGGTAGTTTCCGGGGGTCGGCTCGGTGAGGGTAGTGCCGGGGTTAGGTCGTGGGGAAAGGTGACGAGGTCGGTCGAGCCGCGGAATTTCCAACCGGTGATACCGGGGGTGCCCTTGAAGTCGACGTTGAGGATATTGCCACTCTTGGCAGTAGCGGTGATTTGCGGGAGGGAGGTGGCGGCGGGAGGACGAAGGAGGAAGCCGCGGCGGTAGGCGCCCTTGTAGCCGACACCGGTGATGAAACGGCCATCAGGGCTGATGTCGTAGGCTTCTTCAAAGGTCCAGCCGGAGCCGGTGGCATTCACGATTGCCGAGAGCTGGTAAAGGGTGCCGCCTTGATAGAGGCGGGTGCCGCCGACCATGCTGCCGTCATCGGCCAAGGCGGTGGGGACGAAGGAGCTCAGCTCTTGCAAGGGCTGATTGATGCCCGGGCAGTAGAAGCCATTGCTGCCGGAGGACTCGGTAAAGAGCTGGCCGGCGAAGGCACCGGAGGCATTGATGTCATTCGGCAAGGCGGAAACGTAGCCGCCGGGAGGCGCGATGAGGATGGGGTCGCCGCCATTGCGGTAGATGCCGGTCTTATAGACGCCGGAAGGGGCACGATTGAACTCCCCGACCATCTGTCCGGCACCGTTGACGGCGCGGAGGATGCCGCCTTCGAAGGCAGGTTGGCCGGTGACGGGGAGGACGAGGTTGAAGGAGGTCCCGCTTCCCCAGGCGGCGAAGTTGCCGGAGCTGCCGACGAAGAGGCCGTTGTCATTGACGGCGTTGATCTTCGTGCCGCTGGCCATCATGGTGTAGGCATTCGTCTGGAAGAGGAAGCCACGGCTGGTTTCCGATCCGCCGATAAGGCCGCCGGGGGTGATCCAGTTGGGGTAGCGGCGAAGGGAGTCGTTCTTGGTGCCGATGTAGGCGGTGGCTCCATTCTGGAAGGTGACCCCGTAGCTGCCGCCGGTCTGAAGGGTAACGGAGCCGACGACGGTTCCGGCATTGTTGACGCTTTGGCCGGAGCTGCCGTCGATGAGGCTGCCGGAGGTGCCATCGATCATCGCGAGCTCGACGACTTCGAAGAGCGGAGCGGCGGGGAGATTCGACGCAAAGGCCAGGGACGCGAGGAGGGCGACCCGAGAGGAGCGGGGGAAGCTCATGTGACTGGGGGGTGGGAGAGCGGCGTGGAGGGACGCCGGTATGCATGAGCTTTAGCAGTTGGGGTCGGGAGGGGGAAGGCAAGAGTGCCGGGTGATCCGTCAGCACTGATCCGTGGGAGGGCCCCTGGGGCGGAGCGGCGCGAAATCAAAGGTCCCCAAGCCGGCGGGGACCCCGAGGCGGGGGAAAAAGCGCCTGTTATGCCTGTTATAACTGGAAAAATAACAGGTGCCCGGGGACCTCTGGGGACGGTGCAACGGGGAAAAATTTTTCCCCGGAAGGGAGGGTTCCGGAGGTCGCGGCAAAGGGATCGGGACACATGGCAGGCGCGGACGATGCCATGGGAACGCTTGGGGATCGACTGCTGGCAGTGGTCCCCGCGCGGGTAGTTCTTTGATGGGCGTCCGCCGGCTCAGCGGCGGCGACGGAGCAGGGCCAGCGATCCCACCGCTCCGAGAAGTGCCGCCGAGGGCTCCGGGACGCTGAGGTCCACGATATTGGCAATCCGGGTCCCCGTTTCGTCGGCGATAAAGAAGTTGCCTTCGAAGGTCTGCGCAATCTGGGGATTTATGCCCGCCACACTGTTGAAGGTGTAGGTGCCAGCCTTGATCGTGAAGATATCGCCCGTCTGCAAGGGGGTATCGCCGAACCAGACGTAGAGGTAGCCGTCCCCCGCCTCCATGTCCGGGAGAGGTCCGTCCACCCAGTTGTCGGCCAACATGCTCTCCAAGGAGACCGTGGGGCCATCGTTGACGGTGAAGGCGAGCTCCGGAGCCAGGCTCGCGAAATCCTGGGCGGCGTCGGCGGTGACCCAGTTGTCAAAAACCAGGCAGGTGATGCCATTGATCGGGTCCGCGGTGATCTCGCTGACGATGTCCGTGGTGATCGTCAAGGTGCAGGGAGCACCCGGGGTTCCGACATCGCCCGCGATGATGATCGCGGCGGAGAGCGGAGAGGACAGGGCGGCGAAGGCGGTGAGGAGCGCGAACGATTTCATGGGCCGGATATTCAGAAAGCCCGTATCTTGCGCTCAAGAATCAAGTCACACGCTTTCGCGTAGCTTGGCACCGGGGCCAAGCCGGGAGAACCGCGGAATCCGCTGAAGACAGGGAAATCCGGACCATGCCTGCGCCAGCCCCAGCCCAGCGGCCCGATGGGAAGGAAGCCCCATGAAGGGCTTCCGTCCGCTGATGGGTTATCCCAACTCCTCGTGGATGAAGACGAGGACGAGGTCGACGAGTTCGCCCATGCCTTCGAAGAGTTCTTCTTCGATGGTGGAGAGGTATTCCTCTTCGGTCTCGCTGTAGTCGAGGCGGTCTTCGGGGCGGGTTTCGCACCACTGGCTGGCGTTGAGGGGATCGACGAGGGTGCTGGCTCCGATGAGCTCGAAGGAGGCGATGACGCGCTGGGTATTCACGCCGCTCTGCCAGAAGGCGTGCAGGCCATCCTGGCTCTCAAGGAGTGGGACGGTTTCATAGACATCCATGAGCGCGCGCTCTTCGCGAGTGAGAGCCCGCTTGGCCGATTCGCTCTCGAGACGATCGACCAGCAACTCCACTTCATCCGGCCATTCGATCGGTTCGTGAGAAAACATTTTCGTGTCGCGCGGGCTTAGAGCGAGGGCGCGAGACTTGGCAAGTGAAACAGGAGGAGGGAGGAAAGGCAGAGTGCCGGGTGATCGGTGAGCAGTGATCCGTGGAAGAAGGCGCTGAGCGCTGGGGGGAGATAAGAGAGGGAAGGCGGGGGGACGGCTGGAGAGAGGTGGGAGAGCCCCCTATCTCCGGCTGCTAGATGGATCTTGGCAAGATAGGGGTGGGCGCTATTTTCAGTGCGACTGGTTTTTCGTGCCGGGGTCTCCTGATCGCCAGTGGCGGGCCAGCCTTCCCGAATCTCTCCCTTCCCCCCTCCCCTTTCCTGCTCTCGTCTTGGAAGGGATTCCGAGGGTTTTCCCCACCCCTAAATTCTACCCCTCCCGCATGAAGTATTCCCCTGCCATCCTCCGTCCGGCCTTGGTGTGCCTCGCCTGCCTAATCCCTTCCGGGGCCGCTGATGCCCAGAACCTCCTCACGAATCCGAGCTTCGAGCTCGGCGGCTTCGTGGATCGCGGGGACGGCTTCCAGATCCTGCCGAACGGTTCCACGGCGATGACCGGCTGGACGGTGATCAATGACAGCCTGGCGTGGGGCAAGTTCCCGAACTCCGCGGTGAATGTTCACCCGGCGGTGCCGCGCGACGGGACTTTCTTTTTGGATCTCCAAGGGGACGGCTTGCAGAACGCTCCCTTCGGCGGCGTGTCCCAAAGCATCGCCACGACCGCGGGGAAAAAATATGTCCTGAGATTCAGCCTGGGGACCCAGCAGGACGAGGGTTCGCCCTTCACCCACGGTCCGATCTCGGTGAGCGCGAGCGCGGGGGCGACCTCGTCCACCTTCACCTACGATCCTTCCGGGACCGGCAGCCAATGGCAGGAGTTCAAGCTGGTGTTCGTGGCGCAGGGCCCGAGCACGGTGATCAGCCTCATCGGTCAATCCACCGCTGGCGGGGCCTACATCGGTCTGGACCACACTTCGGTGATCGAGGTGAAGGATCCAACCTTGGGCATCGCGCTGGTGGGAGGCCTGCCACGGCTGACCTTGACCGGCTCGGTCGGCTCCACCTACCGGATCGAGCATACGGATGATCTGACGGCCTCGTCGCCTTGGCCGACGATGGTGGACTACACCTTGGCCACCCCCTCGCAGGACCACACCGACCCCGTCGTGCCGATCAACCGGCATTTCTATCGGGCACGGCTGATCAGCGAATGAGGATTGGTGGGCTTCAGGCCTGGTTAGGAGGGAGGATTCACCGGAGTGACTGGCGCGTGTCCGCCCGGAAAGGCGGGCCGCGGGTGACACTTAATGTTCGGCGGGCCGGATCTCGAAGCGGTGCGGCTGAGGTTGGTTGCTCTTGAAGATCTCATCTTCGATCGCCTTCGCGGCGGCTTCCGCTGCTTTCACCCGCTCGTCCATCCCGGGCATCTTGGTTTCCGCGTCGGCCAGCCGCTGCTTCTCCGCTTCATCCGCCGGGTTCTTTTCGACCTGGCCCTGGAGGAATTTCACCGCCTGGAAATTGACCCACTCGTTGCGGAGGGTTCTCACCGGTCCCTCGTTGCGCTGCTTGTTCAGCTCCGCGACCTTGGCGGCCTGTTGATACTGCGGGGCCTTCGCCAGGTCATGCAGGGGCAGGCCGGCCTGGAGCTCCTCTCCGGTTGCGCGGGCGACCTCCGCTCCGTCAATCGACACGGTGTAGGTGCCGGCGGGGAGGCCCGATACGGTCAAGGTTTGCCGGCTGAACTTCTGGCCGAGATCGGTGAGGCGGACTCCGGGGTGGGCGGCTTCCGGCAGCACCCAAGGCAGGGCGTTTTCGAGGGAGGTGAAAGAGAGCCCGTCCGCCGTTCCTTCCAAGCCGGTGATCTCCGCGGACTCGGCGGTGGAGGTCCATTTTTCCTCCTGAAGGGTGAACTTCATCTCCGAGACGATCCGCGGGAGATTCAGGTCCTCGATCATCGCGGCCGCCATGATCACGTGGCCCGGCGCGTCCGGGTGGACCGAATCCTTGATCAGGGTGAAGGCCGGATCCTTCTGGCGCTCGTGAAGCGTGGTCTGATTCAAGGGGCCCCACATGTCGACGAATCCGAGGCCCCGCTCGCTGGCGGTGTCCCGCAACCACGCGCCGTAGTAGGCGAGCGTGGCGTTGTAAAAGGTGACCGCTTTCGGCCCCATGAAGCCACCGGGCGGCTGCATGCGCTTGGCGCGGGCGTCGAACATCGTGGGCGTCATCAGGACTGCCGTGGCGCCGCAGGCGTCGATCTTTTCCAGCAGCCGGTTCATCTCGGTGCTGTAGCTGGTGAAGACGTCATCCAGATATTCGGCATACTTGCCGTCGTTCATCCCCAGCAAGACGGTGACGTACTTCGGCTTGTAGGCGGCGACGTCCTGATCGAAGCGCAAGAGGGCGTCCCAGGCACGGGAGCCGCCCACGCCGGCGTTGTGCAGCCGCAGCCTCATCTTCGGGAAGCGGGTGTAGAAGTAGTCCTCGACGTATTGGGTGTAGAGGCACTGGTGGGTGATGCTATCGCCGAGGAAGACGATGGTGTCGCCCTCGTGGAGATCCAGCTTGGCCAAGGGCGCGCGTGGCACGTAGACGGCGGGTTCCTCCGCGGAGGCAATGCCGATCCCGGCCAGCGAGAGGGAGAGGGCGAGGGTCCAAGCTTTCACGGGATGGGTCATCGGAATGCTTTCAACGGTTCGAAGGAGGGGAACCTTGCGAATGGGTGGGGCGCTCTGCTTCAAGGAAGCGGACTCCAATAACAACGGTGAGCAACTACATGGGGTATGCCTTGGGCCGCGATCCGCCGGCCCCAAGCTCTGAGATCCCGCTCCGCCCCGCAGTGGTGGAGGTGAGAGGCAAGTGCTTCCACCAGCTTCTCCTTCAAGCGTCCCCGCCTCGGGGCCAAGGGGAGCGCACTCCGCTTCATCCGGCCTTTGTCATTGCTCCTGGAGAATCATCATCAACAACTCGATAAATTGCTTCTCAGCTTCGTCTCTACCGCCTGATTCGAGCCAGAGATCAAAAGCAACCTCCACGACCCTAGTCGGCGGAATATGGTTGGCTGACAACCAACCAATTAGTTTGTCAAACCAATCGTGATGATCCAAGGCAATCATTGTAGAAAGCTTCGCAACCCACGTTGAATGAGAAATACCTAACGCAGTTGCAACGCGATCGGAAAACTTCTGGATAACATTCTGAAATAATACATTCGGAGGCAATATCGAAGGCAGATATGTTACCATCAATCCGGTCAAATCGTGTTTCCCTCTTTCATTTCCATCAAGTAATCCAACGAGCTTGAAATAGCGCTGACGATTCGGAAACTCCCTGACAGCCTTCAAAATATCTCCAGCAGATTTATGAGTAACAATCTTCCACGACTTGAGAAAGTCTAAGCTAAATCTCCTAAACCATTCGGACGCTAGAAGCTTCGCACATTCATCCTCTACTATAATAAGACCGGATTTACGCTGAACAGGAGGCATTCCCAACATCTCTCGAAGGCTTTCTTGAGATTCTGCGATCAAATATTGGGAACCTCCCAATCGAGAAAGCACTATAGTCCACTCTACTGGAACATTAGATACTATCTGCGGCGAATGAGTAGTCAACAACGCGCTACAATTTTTTTTAAGACAATCTTTAGCCAAAAGATCTATCACGTATTTCTGGGAACGGGACGAAATGTAACTTTCCGGCTCCTCCAATAAAATAATTGACCGTTTCTGCAGCCTCCTGAGATGCCAGAAAATGTAATGAATCGCAGCTTCTCCCAATCCCATTCTCTCCGTACCGTAAGTCACCCCGTGTGCAGTCACACGAAAATAAGGAACGGGGAATGGCATGCCAAAATCTTCCAATTCGTAAACTTCGCACGAATTATATACCTTACCCACGGCAGCAGAGGCTAACTCTACGTCGCCCGTGGAATATTGAACAGGAGAAACTTGAGCAAGTAATTCCTCCAAGTTGGTTTCCCGCCTGAACTTCCTAACAATCTCAGGAACGTCTGCCCCCGTATTGATCCAGACCACGGCAGGGCACCCTAGATCCGGCAAATCGATATTCCCATTTGAGAGATCAGCAGAAAAATCCGTCACCTTATCACCTTCCAGAATTTTCACTGAAAAAGTGCCACCTGAAGTTTTAAAATCAAAATTATCGCACAATTGCTTCTGATCCCACCCGAGAAGAAGTGCCACACAATGCAACAACGTACTCTTCCCCACCCCATTCAGGCCCGCTATAACCGAAATGGGACCATTAAACTTGATTTCTTCATTCGGAACATTCGGAAAACATCGTGACTCTATAGAGTAAATTCTCGGGAATTTATCTGGCCGATTGGACAAATTTCTCCAGTTGTCTGATATTTTCGCATCCCTCATCCCCAAGCCCCCCAGTTGATCGCTTCGAGGAGCTGATAAAATGATTCTTCGCCTATGATGACATCTTGACGAAAAATGTTTCGCATTTCACGAAGCTGAAGTGATGGCATGTGCTCCACAAATTCCAGCCCTCCTCTCTTACTTAGATATGCCATCATACAATATGCTATTGCAGCATCCCTCAGAATCAGAGAAGACACATCCCCAACACGCAGAGACGATCGATCAGTAAAAATATTTAAGATTCTAACCGAATAGCCATGAGGCGTTTTTGATCCATTTGAAAGTAACTTTGAATCCAATCGATCATGTTCAAATTCTTCCAAGAACCTAATGAATTCAGTTTCAAACCAAGCTCGATTGAAGTGAGGAAACCACCTCGCTATGAAGCAGAGCCAACTCAATACGGTAGCCTTGTTAAATTTAATAGGCAGAAACGCCCTACTAGACGCCGAGCCGAATATTCTTAAAGAATTTTCCACGGCTCTAATGACGTCATTAGAGAACGGATCTGAACTGCGATATCTTTCGGTGATAGCAGTTGCGGTTATTTTTTGACGAAAAGATCTATTCTCAGCTATTAAGCATTGTTTAGCGACAATATCATCGAACGCCATCCTAGAGTTAGAAAATCCTAAATAGTGCTCTGAAAGGCCGAACTGTTCAAATCGTTCGCAAATAGATCTTATTTGTTCCCTCACGGGACCGAAAAAAGCATTTCTCTGCTCCGACGCCGTTAGTGCCGCAGGTTGATTCAATCTGAAAAATAACTCTCCCGGCTCATCCGGCTCAAAATCTACCAAGCGAAAAACGCGGATAGTAAATCGGTCAAAGCGCCATCTGAAATGTTGCGGTAAATCGTGGTAGCTGCATCCGTTAATAGAGGCAAGGTCAGCGTTAAAAGGTGCTGTATTTCCGTTAACTCGGATTTTCCCATGAACAAAATCTCTGATGGCCACCAAACGTTGCTGACCATCTAAAACCTCTTGTTTCCCAGAAGGCCTCTCGATCACGTGAATAGGCGGAATATGCCAATCCCTTAAAACTGTATCAATCAGTCTCTGTTTTTTACTGTCTGCCCAAACTTCTCCACGTTGGAAGTCGGGTTGAAGGTCAAGCTCATTACCATCAATCCGTCCCATTATTGTTTTAATATCAGGATCGGAAGCCAGAAGTTTCATGACAAAGGGATTCTTAAAAATGCACTCAAATTGATGAAGTTAAACCATCAAATCAATATTTGCATCTCATTGAAGTGGGAAATTCGGCAAATTGATATCGCCCAGAGTATCCAACTTGAAGCGATCCAGTCAGATGATGAATAAAAAGCTGAGCAATCGGAATACCCGGCCGAAGAGTATAGTGAAACTTGCTGAAGTTAACAAGCTCTAAAGTAATCCTACCCCGATAACCCGGATCTATTTGCCCATCACATAAGTGCACTGTGACAAAGCCGCGAGCAATAGTTCCTTTAGTTTGAATAAACCCCATCCGGTTCAAAGGAATATCCACTACTTCTGCTGTAGTAGCCAAAATCCCTGCTCCGGGACGAAAATCGATCTCTCCATTGGAATTTAGCTCTACCGCTTCAACAGGAGCCTCGAAAGGTAGCGAGCGGGCACCTGCGACGTCTTTGTATCGAAGGAATGTTGTCCCTAGATGAAGTCCAATAGATACCAGATCAATAGAAACGTCCAAGCCATCTTCTCGAGTGACCCCACCCTGTTTCACCAATTCTACAAGATCTCCTTGAGATAAAATCATAGATTGTATTTACTGATTATGGAGCCGCCAGCTTCATCGTTACGTAAGTCACGGCCGCCGATCCCGCGACCGCAATAATAATCGTAACGATATTTGCCATATTTTCGCTTATGAAGCGCTCCAACTTCCCTCTTTTTTCATTAGATATATCGGGCCCTCCGCGAGGACTAACGGAATTTATTCGGTCTGTTAGCTCCTGAAATGAAATGCTGCAGAATGGCTTTCCTCTTTCAATTTCTAGCGTTTGTTTCCCTGCATTAAAAACTGCGATCTTAAGTTCACCGTTAAAATGAGGATCGATTTTGGTATTAGCAACTAACATTCCTCGAGCGGCAAGTGAACCCCGAGAGTATAAATTTCCAAAAACTCTACTAGGAATCGCTAGCCGTTCTTGGGTTGTTATAATTATGCATCTGCCTGGTTTGAGCTGGAATTTATCAGGCATTGTTAGATTTTCTGAGGACCCCGCCTCCATGTAGATTGTCCCCACGTGCAGGTCTGCGCAGACCTCTTCTCTGGCCTCAGTGACAAGGGGATCAATCTCGATGCCTCTGTCTTGAAATTCCCTACGAAGAATAATCATAGCCCTAGAATTTCTTCATTAATGCACTCCACAGATCCACCATGGTTTTCAGCGCCGCATGCCAACCATTTGGCGGCAGGCCAGACCGTCTTCTCGGGGGTCCTATTCATCAGAGTTTGCTAGTTTTCAGGAAGAGCAAAGGAGAGCGGTGGGCTTCCGACCACCGCTACTAATTCAAATTACTGACAAGCTTCGCAAGTCCCGCCGTTCATCATGGCCTCGATGGAGCAGGCCATTTGTTCTTCGGCGGTGTAGGTCTTGCCGGCGTTGGCGGCGGCCATGCCTCCGCGGACTTCCTTTTTGACGTCGATGGTGGCCTTTTCGATGTTCGAGGCCTGGAGGGTGCGGAGGTAGTAGGTGGTCTTCAGGCCCTTGTCCCAGGCGCGGCGGTACATGTGAGACAGGGTCTTCATGTCCGGGGTGGCGAGGAAGAGATTCACCGACTGGCTCTGGTCAATCCACTTCTGGCGGCGGGCGGCGGCATCGATGATGTACTCGTGGCCGATGCCGAAGACGGTGCGGTGCTTGTGCTTCAGGGACTCGGGGAGGCCCTCGATGTTATCGAGTTCGCCATCGAAGTACTTCAGCTGATCGAGCATTTCCTGATTCCAGAGGCCGGCTTTCTTGAGGTCCTTCACGAGCTCGGCATTCAGGACGATGAAATCGCCGCTGAGATTGCTCTTCACGTAGAGGTTCTTGTAGTTCGGCTCGATGCAGGGGGTGGTGCCGGTGATGTTCGAGATCGTGGCCGTCGGGGCGATGGCGAGGACGTTCGAATTCCGCATGCCATTCTTCGCGATCTTTTCCCGGACGACGGACCAATCCATCTTGCCGCCGCGTGGGACATCGATCTTGCGGCCGCGCTCGTCCTCGAGGAGATCGAGGGTGTCCTGCGGAAGGAGTCCGCGTGACCACTTCGAGCCCTGGTAGGAGGAGTAGGTGCCGCGCTCCCCGGCGAGGTCCGAGGATGCACTATAGGCGTAGTAGGCGATGGCCTCCATGAACTCGTCATTGAACTCCACGGCGGCATCCGAGGCGAAGGAGAGGCCGCGCTTGTAGAGCGCATTCTGCAGGCCCATGACGCCCATGCCGATCGGCCGGTGACGGCTATTGGCGGTGTAGGCGGCGCCGGTGGGGTAGAAGTTGATATCGATGACGTTGTCGAGGGCGCGGATGGCGACGGTGATGGTCTCCTTCAGCATCTCGTGATCGAGGGCGCCGTCCCGGGTGACGTGGGTGTCGAGGATGACGGAGCCGAGATTGCAGACGGCGGTCTCTTCATCCGAGGTATTCAGGGTGATCTCCGTGCAGAGATTGCTGGAGTGGATGACGCCGGCGTGATCCTGCGGGGAGCGAACATTGCAGGGATCCTTGAAGGTGATCCATGGGTGGCCGGTCTCGAAGAGCATCTTGAGCATGCCCTTCCAGAGCTCGATGGCTGGGAACTGGCGGGACCAGATCTTGCCCTCCGCGGCCATGGCTTCGTACTCGGTGTAGCGTTGTTCGAAGGCCTTGCCGTAGAGGTCGTGGAGGTCCGGGACTTCATTCGAGCGGAAGAGGGTCCAGACGCCGCGGTCTTCCATGCGCTTCATGAAGAGGTCCGGAATCCAGTTCGCGGTGTTCATGTCATGGCAGCGGCGGCGTTCGTCGCCCACGTTCTTCCGGAGCTCGAGGAAGTCCTCGATGTCATTGTGCCAGGTCTCGAGGTAGGCGCAGCCGGAGCCGCGGCGCTTGCCGCCCTGGTTGACAGCGACGAGCTGGTCATTGTGCAGCTTGAGGAAGGGGATGATGCCCTGGGACTCGCCATTGGTGCCCTGGATGTAGCCGCCGGTGCCGCGGACAGCGGTCCACGAGCCACCGAGGCCGCCGGCCCACTTCGAGAGGAAGGCATTTTCCGCAATGCCGCGGATCATGATGCTCTCGATGGAGTCATCCACCTTGTAGAGGTAGCAGGAGGAGAGCTGGCTGTGGAGGGTGCCGGAATTGAAGAGGGTGGGCGTGGAGGAGCAGAAGCGGCGGCCCTTATAGAGATTGTAGAGGCGGATGACCCAGCTCTCGCGCTCGGTTTCCTCACGCTTGAAGAGGCCCATGGCGACGCGCATCCAGAAGAACTGGGGCGTTTCGATGCGGCGTGGCTTCGAGCCGGTCTTGTCGACGATGAGGTAGCGGTCATACATCGTCTGGATGCCGAGGTAGTCGAAATCCAGGTCCGCGGTGGGATCGAAGGCCTCGGCGAGGCGATCGAGGTCGTAGACATCGAGGAGGTCCGGATGGAGGCGCTTGATGGCGACGCCGTGCTTCAGGTAGCTCTTGAAGGCGATCTTGTGGGCGGCCTTGAGCTTGTGGATGCCATCGCGGGAGATGCTCCAATCGAGGACTTCCTCGTAGATGTAGGAGAGGAGGATGCGGCCGGCGAACTTGGCGAAGTCGGCGTCTTTTTCGATCAGGGCCTTGGCATTGAGGATGATCGTGTTCTTGAGGTCTTTCTCGGAGATTTCCGAGCCGACGGAGCGGCGGAGTTCGCGCTCGATCTCGGCTTCCGGGAGGCAGAGGTCGAGGCCGGTGGAGGCGTAGGCGATGCGCTTTTTGAGCTCGGTGCCGTCCCAGAAGGAGGATTTGCCGTCTTCCGTGGAGACGGTGACCATGAACTCTTGGTTCGGGTCCTCGGCGCTTTCTTCCTGCTCGATGCGGAGGCGGGCGCGCTGGGCGCGGTAGAGGATGTAGTGCTCTGCGGCCTTGAACTTGCCCTGGCGCATGAGTTCCTCCTGGACCATGTCCTGAACGTCCTCGATGTGGACGAAGGATTGGTCACCGCGGCGGATGCGCTCGGTGACGGCCTTGGCGATCTCGACGGCGGGCTCGGGGTTTTCCTTGATGGTGAGGAAGGCCTTGCGGACGGCGATCTCGATCTTCGTCTCCGACCACGGGACGACGTTCCCGCTGCGCCGGATCAGGCGGACGGGCAGGGCGTGAGGGCCGGCGTGGAGATCGACGCTGCCGGTCTTCTCCATGGAGCGACGGAAGGCGAGGGACTTCGCGACATCGTATGCCTCGTTTTCAAGGAGTGCCTTTTCGATGAGCAAGTATAGGTCGGACTCGGAGAGGCGCAAACGGCCGCCTTCGTCGAGGGACTTGGTGAGGGAATTGGCGACGGCGTGGGCGACGTCGGAGACGAACTTGCGGTTGACGTCGGAGAAGATGGATTTCTCGTCGGCCTGGCGGGAGATGAGGAGGTCAGCGAGGGAATCGCCGATGGCGTCCGCGACGTCTTCCAGGGAGAAGTGGGTATCGTCATTGCCGCGGGTCACGATGATCTCGGTGATCGGCTTGCGCTTCTCAGAGGGAAGCACGTCGCGCCACAAAAAGGCGCGGTCCGATGCGGGAAGAGAGAAGCGGTCGGTGATGACCTGCTTCAGCATGAAGTCTTCGTCGGGGTTAACAGCGCGATACATGGTGTGTGTGAGTGGGTAGGGAAAAGACGGGGAGGTTTTTTACTTACGGACGTGTGTGAGCGGACGGGAAAGGGAAAGGCAGAGTGCCAAGTGATCGGTGATCAGTGATCAGTGGAAGAGCCGTCGAGGCGAAGCTTGAGGGCGTTGATGAGGCCTTGGATCATGCGGGAGAGCTCGCGGGTCTCCTGAATCATGTCGCGGGAGCCTTCCATCGGAGGCGCGCCGAGGCGTTTGCGGACTTTTTCAGCGATGTAGAGCTGGGTGCGGAGTTCTCCGCAGGAGCCTTTGCTGTAGCGGAGGAACTTGATGAAATCTGCGGTGCTATCACGTTCGCAGCCTTCGGCGATATTTGAAGGAATGGAAAGCGATGCGCGCTCCATCTGATTGCGGAGAGCAAAATCCTTGGATTCGGACAAAGCGACGTGGACCTCAACCGTCAGATTGCAGCCCCGGCGCCATATGTCCAAATCCTTGAATGTTTTGATCTCGCTCATGGTATTCTTCGCTTCTTCTGCATTTCACTGATCACTCGGCACCTGCCCTTTCGGCGCGAAGCGCGCCGATCAGAGCTCGTCGTCGTCGACGGAGGAGAGGGCGGAGGCCTTTTGGTACTCGGTGACGCGGCCTTCGAAGAAGTTGGTCTCCTTCTTGATGTCCATCATCTCGGCAAGCCATGGGAATGGGTTCGAGACGGACTCATTGAGCGGGGCGAGGCCGCAGGAGGTGAGGCGGCGGTCGGCAATGTAGTCGATGTATTGCTCGAAGTCGGCGGAGTTCAGGCCGAGGCCGGCGACGGGCAGGCAGTCGCGGATGAACTGCTTTTCGAGGGTGATGCCCTCTTTCATGGTGGCGCGGAGGTCTTCGCGGAAGTCCTCCGTCCAGATGTCCGGGTTCTCATCGACGAGGTCCATGAGGAGATTGCGGAAGACTTCGATGTGGTTCGACTCATCGCGCAGGGTGTAGCGGAACATCTGGCCGATGCCGGGGAACTTGTTCTGGCGGTAGAGGCTGAGGATCATGCCGAAGAGGCCGTAGAACTGGGTGCCCTCCATGACCTGGCCGAACATGAAAATGTTCTTGGCGAGGGCCTGCTTGTTGGCGGTCTGGGTGAGGTCGATATCGCGGCGGAGGGCGCGGGAATTCGAGACGACGAAGTGGTTCTTTGCCGTGATGGAGGGGACGTCCTCGAACATGGCCTCGCACTCGTGGGGATTCAGGCCGAGAGAGGAGAGCATGTAGACGAGGCTGTCCGCGTGGATGTTTTCCTCATGGGCGTGGCGGCCGAGGACGAGCTTCAGCTCGGGGGCGGTGACGACCTCGCGGACGACGTGGAGGACATTGTCCCCGACGATGCCTTCGGCGGCGGAAAAGTAGCCGATGCCCATCTTGATGATCCAACGCTCCACCTCGGAGATTTCATCGGAGCGCCACTGCTCGACATCCTTCTGCATGGTGATGTCTTCCGGCTCCCAGTGGTTGTTCTTCATCGTCTTGTACAGGTCGTACGCCCACTGGTACTTCAGCGGGAGGATGTTGAAGAACATCGTGTCGCGGCCATTGATGACTTTCTTGGCGGCGAAGGCCTGCTCGGCTTTCTCGCGATCCAGGACGAAGGTGCGATTTCCGAGGGTGACGGTGGTGGTGGCTGACATGGGGAGAGGCGACGGGCTGGGCAGTAGATTTTCGGGAAATTTTCGGGGTGGATCCCGCGCGGTCAGTGGCGGCTGGCGGCGCGGGCACAGCGGGCGAGATACTGGCCTGAAAGGGGTGGAGCCTTCAAGTCGATTTCGTTCATATGGTATCCACAAATTATTAACAATACTACCGGTGGTGTACTCCTTTTCTGCGGCGATCTTGACAATTTCGTCAGAATCCGTAAGCGCCTGAAAAATACGGCTTCTTTGAAAGGAAGCAAAAAACCCCGCGGCGATCCCTTGGGGCATGAAAGTTTTCCGGGCGGGGGGATCTTTTGGCGGGGGGAAAGAGGGCAGCGGGAAATTCTAAAATGTTAGATACGGAAATAGTTAGAAATGCCTGTTATGGATTCACTTCCAACGGGATACGCGGTATAAAATTTCCGAGCCAGCTCCGGGGCATTTTGGAGAAAGCCTAGAAGTAGGCGGGTTCCACGGGATACCGGAGATGCTCAACCGGGGGTCGGAAAGGCGCGAACTGACGCGACCACCTGACGGCGGGGTTGCGGCCGATGATTCCCGGGCTCGGGACGAGTCCCCTACCCCTGCGACGCTCTACTCGGGAACGCGATAGGCGAGAGCGGAGAGGCCATCCCGCTCAAGGCGGCTGAAGGCAGCAGCCTCGGCTTCGAGGCTGCCGGTGCGGATGGCGCGGAGGATGCCAAGCCAAGAGGTGACGCGCGGACCGGGATCCATTCTCTCCAAGTCTTGGATAGCGAGCTCATGCCGGCCCTCGCGGGCGTGGGCCATGGCTCTTGCGAAGGGATCTTCCTCCGGGGCCATGATATGGCGAACGACGCCGCGCAGCTCAGCAGGGCGGACGGGCTTGAGAAGGAAATCGACCACCTGGCCGGTGATGGCGCGGAGGGCTGCGGAGGGGGTGATCGCGGCGCTGCAGAGGACGACGGGGAGATAATTCCCGTGGCGGCGGAGGGTCTCGATCACCCGGAGGCCATCGATGTCCGGCATGCGGAGATCGAGAATGGCGACGTCATAATCGCCCGAATCCAGCTTGGTGAGGGCTTCCGAGCCATTGGCCGCGGTATCGGTATCGTGGTCGGAAAGCGCGTACGAAAAGCCGAGCCGCAAGGTGGGCTCATCGTCAACGACGAGCACCTTGTAGCGAGCAGAGGCTTGGGTGGCCCCGCTATCAGGCGATGGGAACATCAATGAAGAATTCTGTCTGATCGTGGGCTCTTTCCTTCAGCCCGATGCGCCCTTCGTGGGCTCTCATGATTTCGCGGCAAATGAAGAGGCCGAGGCCGACGCCATCCGAATCCTGACCGGGGGCGCGGAAGAAGCGCTCGAAGATGCGGTTTTGCATTTCCTCCGGGACGCCGGGGCCTTGGTCGATGACGGTGACGCGCATGTGCTCGGCGTCCGGCTGGCTGGCGCGGAGGGTGACCTTTCCACCGGTGGGGCTGTGCTTGATGGCGTTCGAGACGAGATTGTTCAGCACTTCATCAAGGCGCAGCGGATCGGCGCTGACTTCCGGCATCCCATCGGCGGCTTCGACATCGATTTCCACGGATTTTTCCGCGGCCCTCGGTTCGAAGATGCGCTCGGCGCGGAGCATGGCGTCGCGCAGGGCGACGGGCACGCGCTCGAGGTGGGTGCTGCCGCTCTCCGAGCGGGAGAGATCGAGGAGGGTATTCAGGGTGACGAGGAGCCGCTCGCAATCGTCATTGGCGGAGGACACCATGGTCTTCTGCACATCCGTCAGCCCGCCGGAGCGCTCCTCCAAGAGCAGGTGCAGGACCATGCGAATGCCCGTGAGGGGCGTCTTGATCTCGTGGCTGACGGTCGAGATGAGGTTCGTCTTCATGTCATCCAGCCAGCGGATGCGGGTGACATTGTGGAGAAGCACGGCCCGACCGGAGTAGACACCGTCCTCCGAGGTAAAGCTGAAGATGCGGGGAAGGTAGAAGAACTCACGCTCCTCGATACGAAAGAGCAGGGCCTCGCGGGGGTCTTCGGGCAGGTGATTTTCGCCGTGGTCGTTCGACTCGTTGAGGATGCGCTGGATTTTCGACGGCAGGCGACCGGCAACGCCGAGGCTCTCCGTGAGGCGCTCCGCGGCGGGATTGATCTGGAGGATGCGGCCGTCATCCCCGAGCACGAAGACGGGCGAGGGAATCGCCTCCAGAATGGCGCGGTTCACCAGATTGGTCTTCAGCAGGCGCTCATTGGTCTCGCCGCGGCGCACGCGCAGCTCGGCGGCCATGTCATTGAAGGCGGTGGCGACGGAGCGAAATTCGCTGTCCGCGCCCGGCTCCGGCAGGGTGAGCTCGAAGTTTCCTTTCCGGATCTCCTCGATCGAACGGCGCAGGCCTACGACCGGATCGACCATGTGGCGGACGAGCTGGAAGTAGATGAACATCGCGATGCCGGTGCCGAGCAAAACGAGGGTGAGGACGAAGAAGGTATTCTTCGACGACTCCGCGCCGGACTTCACGCTGCTGCCCATCATCTTCGCATCCGCGAGGGCGAAGATGCTATCCGAGAGATCGGTGATGCGCTGGGTCTGGGTGCTCATGTAGGACATGAGCTTCGACCGATCCTCCTGGGTCGAAAGGCTCTCGGCGAAGAAGCGCTCATAGCCTTGCAGGTAGGTTTCGACCGCTTGGTCCAGCCTTGCCTGCAGATCGTCCCAACCGCCATCACTGCTGGTTTGCAGGCGCAGGGCATTGACCCGGTCCTTGAGTTCTTCCTTGTCGGCATCAAACTTCGAGCGATCCGGCACCTGGGTGCCGGGGGGGCTGGCCAGGGCCGGGAGGTAGTGAACGTTCAGCCCGGTGGTGATGGTGCGGAAGCCACGGCTGAGCTTGATGGCAGGATAGCTTTCCTGAACGAGCGTATCGTAGCGTTTGCTCGCGTCCCGTACAAGCAAAAGGGCTGCAGCCCCCACTCCCCAGAGGAGGAGAATGAGGGTCAGCAGTCCGAAAAAGAGTCGGGTCCGTAGCATTTAGCCGGGGAGAGATCAGTCCATTCCGAAACGCTTGCGCTTGCGGTAGAGGGTTGCCTTGTCGATGCCGAGGATGGCGGCGGCGTCCTGCAGGGTTGGCGCCCAACGCAGGACCTCGCGGAGGTGGGTTTGCTCGATGTCGTCGATGCTGTATTCACCTCCGATGACGGGTCCGGTAGAGTTGCCCCCGGTCGTCGCTGCGGCGTCGGCGGCGACGGGAATCGGCAAGTCTTCGGCCTCGATCTTCGAACCGCGGGCAAGGATGGCCGCGCGCTCGATCGCATTGCGGAGCTCGCGGAGATTTCCCGGCCAAGAGTGGCGGACAAGGGCCTGGCGACCGGCTTCAGAGAAGCCCTCGATCTTCCGGCCCATTTGCTTGCTAAAGAAGGAGAGGTAGTCGTTCGCGAAACGGATCAGATCCCCGCGGCGCTCGCGCAGCGGCGGCACCGTGACGCTGATGACGTTCAGGCGGTAAAAGAGGTCCTCACGGAATGTGCGGGCGGCGACGCAGGCGGCAAGATCGCGGTTGGTCGCGGCGATGATGCGGACATTGCTCTCACGCACCTTGTTTTCGCCGAGGCGCTCGTATTCGCGCTCCTGGAGGAGGCGGAGGAGCTTCGGCTGGATCTCCATCGGCAGCTCCCCGATCTCATCGAGGAAAAGGGTGCCGCCATCGGCCGCATGAACTTTTCCCCAAGTGTCCTTCACCGCACCGGTGAAGGAGCCCTTCATGTGGCCAAAGAGCACGCTCTCCAGCAATTCCTTGGAAAGGCTCGGACAGCTCACGGTGACAAAAGGCTTGTCGCGGAGATGGCTGCGGTCGTGGACCTCGCGGGCAATCACGCTCTTACCGGTGCCGCTTTCCCCGAGGATGAGTACGGAGGCAGGCGAAGCGGCGGCGCGGAAGAGAGTCTCCAACTCCACGCGCGTGCGTTCGTCCTCGGAGTCGAACTGGAGCGGCGGGGCGTTGTGCTTCACCTCGCTTTTCAGCTCCTGAACGGTTTCCTGAAGGCGGACGACCTCCACTTGGGTCTGAAGAGCCTTTTGGGCCTTCGCGATGATGGCGCGAAGCTGGTCCGGGGTGAAGGGCTTCTCCAAGTAGTCGAAGGCCCCGAGCTGGGTGGCCTTCACGGCGGTGGCGACGGAGGCGTGAGCCGTGAAAATGGTGACGAGCTGGCGGGGAGTCTTTTTCAGGATCTCCTGCATCACCATGAGCCCGTCTTCGTCGCCCAAGCGCAGGTCCAGGAAAACCAACTGGAAGTCTTCTTCCTTGAGGCGCTGAAGCGCCGAGTCCCCATCCTCCGCCGTTTCGACGTAATGGCCCTCGGCTTCGAGGGCGACAGAGGTGGTGAGGCGGATCGATTGTTCGTCGTCTACGATGAGGATGTCCATGACGCTTGGCTTGCAGATCCTCCTAACAATCCCCATGCCGCGGGCTCATGCGAAATGCCAGCTTTTGAAAGTCAGGCGGTTCGGAAGGGTGCAGGAGGCAATGGTTGGGGTGGGCGGCGTGCATAATGCTACACGCCCATCAGGCGAATTGCAAAGTGCACGAGAAAGAAAAGGCAGGATCCCCCACACTGGTGGTTTTATTCTTAGCCGAGGACAGGCGGGAGAATGGAGGTGTAAACGATGTCCCCGAACGCGCCGCCAAGTCTCGGGGCCAACGACGGATCCAAAGAGGGCACGAAGGGACCGATCTGCAGGCCAGAGGGTCCGCTTTCCCGGCAAGAGCCGCCGATGGGATGGAGCTACAAGGAAAAAGGCCACCCGGTGGTCCGGGTGGCCTTTTTGAAGATCAGACGGTGACGGAGCCGCTGCTTAGGCAGGCACCGAGCGACCACGGCGGATCGCGGAAAGGTGATCGAGCATTTCCTTGGTCTCGCGGCTCCAGTTGCGGAGAGCCTTACGGGAGAGGTCCACGCGGTCGGCCATGGCCTTTTCCAGATCGTGGTAATTCGCGCTGAGGCGTTCGATCAGAGAGTTCATGGACTCCACGGCCTTGTCACGCCACGGATGATCGGAGGCATGGAGGCGGGCCAGCTCGACATCGGCACGGCGGCGGGCTTCCGCCATCTCTGCAAGGAGCACCTTGGTGTCCGGCACGCGGCGCAGGTCGCTGGCCATCCCGATCTTGGAAAGCACCCAGATGGCCCACTTGGTGGGGTCGAAGTTCCACGGCTTCACGCCATTGCGGTAGTCGTGTTGGAACTCGTGGTGATAATTGTGGTAGCCCTCGCCGAAGGTGAAGAGCGACATCACGAAGCTGTCACGGGCGCTGCAGCGGGTCGAATAGGGCTGGCGGCCGATGGTGTGGCAGAGCGAGTTGATGAAGAAGGTGCACTGCTGGACGCAGAAAACGCGCAGCACACCGGCGATCAGGAAGCCGCCGAGGGCACCATTCCAGCCACCTGCGAAGAAGTAGCCGAGGACGGCAGGCAGAATCAGGCCCACGACGAGGGCGATCATCTTGTCCCAGCGGTGCTGCCACATGACGAGCGGGTCCTTGCGGAGATCCTGCACGTTGTCCAGCGGCGGCTCAGGGCGCACCTTGAAAAGGATCCAGCCGATGTGGGCCCAGAAGAAGCCCTTCGAGATATCGTATGGATCGTCGTCGTGGTCGGTGTGCTTGTGGTGGCGGCGATGGTCGGAAACCCAGTTCAGCGCCGAGTTTTCAAAAGCACAGGCACCGAAGACCAAGGTGAAGAGCCGGACGGGCCACTTCGCCTTGAAAGAGAGGTGCGAGAACAAGCGATGGTAGCCGAGCGTGATGCTCATGCCGGTCGCGATGCAGTAGAAAGCGAACATGCCGGCGAGGAAGCCATTCATGCCGTGATTCCACAGGTAGATCGGAGCCGCGATCACGGCGAGCAGGGAGATGATCAGGAGGAAGACGGTATTGATCCAGTCCACCCGCTCGAAAGGGATGCTCAATTTCATGTAGAAGGATGCCCCAAAAGGGCGCGGAGGGATACTACCATTAGAGGCTTAGGTCAATGTCCCAGCAAGGTGGGTCCGGATTCTTTTCGCAAATTGGTGGCAAATTGCGTGGATTCACGGAGGATTGCTTCAAAAATTCAGAGCTTGCTCCTTAAGGATTCTTCTTCATGGTGCGATCGCGCTCGCCGCCCTGGCAAATCAAGGCATGGAGGGTCATCAAATGAGTGGATTGCATTCAGTGGTGATTTGAATCCCGGTTCGCGGGAACAGTCGAAGAAGAGACAGAGATAGTTCGGGCCACTGATTAGCAATGAGTAACAAGATGTATGTGGGGAATCTCCCCTTCTCCGCCAGCGAAGACGAGCTGCGCGAAGCCTTCGGTCAATTCGGCCCCGTGGCTGAGGTCAGCATGATGATGGACCGTGAAACCGGTCGCCCGCGTGGTTTCGCTTTCATCTCGATGGAGACCAAGGAAGGCATGGAAGCCGCGATCCGCGGTCTCGATGGCAAGGATTTCGGTGGTCGTAACCTGACCGTCAACGAAGCCCGCCCACGTGAAGACCGTCCGTCCTTCGGTGGCGGCGGCGGTGGTGGTGGTGGCCGCGGCGGCTACGGTGGTGATCGCCGTGGCGGTGGTGGTGGCGGCGGCTACGGTGGCGATCGCCGCGGAGGCGGTGGTGGCGGCGGCGGTGGTCGTGGTGGCTATAGCGATGACCGTCGCGGTGGCGGCGGTGGTGGTGGTGGCCGCCGCTGGTAATCCCGGCAGCGCTGCTCCTAAAAATCGCAGCATTTTTTCCAAAAGCGGATCCCCGGAAGGGGGGTCCGCTTTTTTGTGGGCGGCCTTCTTACCGATCCAGCGATTCCTCGACCGAAAGCTTGGCGAGGAAATAAGCCACGCGAGCCCCATCCGCAGCGGCGAGCAGGGCCTGCTGCATGCGACCGGCGCTGAGGTCACCAGCAGCGAAGATTCCGGGACGGCTGGTTTCGCCGGTTTCCTCGCGAAGGACTGCCCCGTCCTCCCGGAGGGTGAGACCGAGGGCGGAAACCAGCGGGGTCTGGCTTTGCTTCGGCTGGACAAAGAAGGCCGAGAGTAGAACCGCCGAACCGTCCTCCATCAGGGCGGCTTCCAGCGAGTGAAGATTCCCGGCAGGGCGTAGCTGGCGGATCTTCCGCGACTCCACCTTGATCCCCCTCCCCGCCAAGCCCGATAGCGCCTCCGGAGGGAGCGAAAGCCCGGAAGCGAAGATGGTGAGATTCGCCGTCCAGCCGAGGAAGAAAGGGACGTGCTCCAGCACGGCAGGATCCTCCACCAGCAAGCCCCATGGCTCGTCGCGATGCTCGTAGCCATCGCAGAAGGCGCAGTGGTGGACTCCCCTGCCCCAGTTTTCCCGGAGGCCCGGGATGGCGGGTAGCTCGTCGACCAGGCCGAGGGTCAGGAGGACGTAGCGGGTACGGATCCTACCACCGGAGGCGGTGGTAACCTCGAAGGCGCCGGGTTCACCGGTGATGGAAGCCACCAGATCCTCGCGGAAGGCGACGGAAGGGTAGCGGGCGAGCTGGCCGCGGGCGATTTTCCGAAAGTCAGAAGGAAGAACGCCATCCCGGGTGAGGAAAGTATGCACTGCCGGAGCTGCGGCATTTCGGGGTGTGCCGCCATCGATCAGCAGGACGCGGCGACGGGCGCGGGCCATGACCATGGCTGCGGACAAACCGGCTGGGCCGCCGCCAATGATGACGAGTTCGAAGATTTCGTCAGGATCCGCGTCCTCCAGCGAGGCGGCGTAGAGGGAGGAAACCGTGGCCATGCTGGCGAGTCCGTTCAACACATCGCGGCGGGAGACCAAAGGTGGGGAAACGGGGTCGGTGGTGCTCATGGGCCGGAGAGCCTGAGCCAGCGGAGGCGGATTTTGAATTTCCCTTGCGGGAACAATATTGATACCGGATCAGCATCAATGATCGATGACCTCCGCAGCCTGCGGGCCTTCGTGACGACGGCCGAGGAGCTGAACTTCCGTCGCGCAGCGGAACGTCTCCATATGTCCCAGCCGCCGCTGAGCCGGATGATCGCGGCGCTGGAGGATACACTGGAGACGCGGCTTTTCGAGCGAAGCACGCGTCAGGTGAGCCTGACCCAGGCGGGCGAGCTGTTGTATCGGGAGGCGACCGGCCTGCTGGAGCGGGCGGATGAACTGGCGCGGATGCTGAAGCGGGAGACCGGAGTGAGACGGCGCTTCAAGATCGGCTGCACGGCCGCGGCCTACTGCACGTCCTTTCCCCAGATCGTGGCGCGGTTGCGGGAGCTTCATCCGGAGGTGGAGATCGAGCTGCACGAGATGAACTCCGATGCCCAGCTCGATGGGATCGCCTCCGCGAAACTGGATGCCGGGATCGTGGTGATGCCGGTGCGGCGCCCGGGAATCGCAGTGCTGCCTTTTTCCCGGATGCGGATGAGAATGGCGGTGCCGGCGGCGCATCCCCTGGCAGGGAGCGCGGAGCCGGTGGCGTTGGGAGAGTTTTCAAGGGATGTTTTCATCGTGCATGCGCGCGAGGAGAATCCGGCGATGTATCATGAGATCATGCACCACTGCGCGAAGGCGGGCTTCCGCCCTCGTGTCCTGATCAAGAAGAAGGGGCAGAACTGCATGGCAATGATCGCGTCTGGTGCCGGGGTGCATTTCTCCGCGGCGCACGGGCAGTGCCTGCGGGTAGACGGCGTGTCCTTTGTGGAGCTGGAAGGTGAAGCTCCGGTGCTGGAGATGGGATTCGCGTGCCGGGATGGCGATGGGACCGCGTTGATGGAAAGCTTGAGGGGTTTGTTGGGGATGCAGGGGTGAGTCCACTCTCCGTATGGGCGTTCAGGCCCGGAAAGAATCCGGTGGAGTTTGCGGGCATCCGGCGTACCGCAATGGTTGATGGGGATGTCTCCCGATTCCACATGAAGACGATGATGATGATGAACACCAACGACGCAAAACCATGTCACTCAAAACCAAGGAGGCTCCAGCCAGCCGGGTCTCGAAGAAAACACGCGAGTTCATCGCGAAGCCCAAGAAGCTGCTGATCGGAGGGGACTGGCTGAAGTCCGCCAACGGAAAGACCTTCGACAGTTTCGATCCATCCTCCGGCGAGGTGCTGGCCCGTGTGGCCGAGGGAGAGGCCGAGGATATCAATCTCGCCGTGGCTGCAGCGCGCCGGGCCTTCGACCGCGGACCATGGCGGAAGATGACAACCTCCGAGCGAGGACGGATCATCTGGAAGATCGGCGACCTGATCCTGGAGCATCTGGATGAGCTGGCAGAGCTCGAGTCGCTCGACAACGGCAAGCCGCTGGCGGTGGCAAAGGCAGCGGACGTGCCGCTGGCTGCCGATCTCTTCCACTACATGGCCGGCTGGGCGACGAAGGTGGAAGGCAACACGATCCCGATCAGCGTGCCCTATGCGGCGGGCGCAAAGTTCCATGCTTACACGCTGCGCGAGCCGATCGGCGTGGTGGGGCAGGTGATCCCTTGGAATTTCCCGCTGCTGATGGCGGCGTGGAAGCTGGGCCCGGCCTTGGCGACGGGGAATACGATCGTGCTGAAGCCGGCGGAGCAAACTCCGCTCTCCGCACTCCGTCTGGCGGAACTAGCTTTGGAAGCAGGCCTGCCGGAAGGTGTGCTGAACGTGGTGACCGGCTATGGTGAGACCGCAGGGGCAGCGCTGGCGGCTCACGATGGCGTGGACAAGATCGCCTTCACCGGCTCGACCGAGGTCGGCAAGATCATCGTAAAAGCCGCGGCAGGGAACCTGAAGAAGGTAACCCTGGAGCTGGGCGGTAAATCTCCCACGATCGTGTTCAAGGATGTCTCCGACGTGGATGCGGCGATCCAAGGTGCGGCGAATGCGATCTTCTTCAACCACGGGCAATGCTGCTGCGCGGGCTCGCGGCTCTATATTCAGAAGGACATCTACGAACGCGTGCTCGAAGGCGTCGCGGACCGGGCAAAGAAGATCAAGCTGGGCCCGGGGGTCGATCCGGATACGGAGATGGGGCCGCTGGTTTCCGAGGAACAACTGGAACGCGTGACCGGCTATCTGGAATCCGGCAAGAAAGAGGGCGCGAAGGCCGTCACGGGGGGCAAGCGCGTGGGCGACCGCGGTTACTTCGTGGCACCAACCGTCTTCACCGAGGCGAGTCCGAAGATGAAGATCGTGCGGGAGGAAATCTTCGGACCGGTCGTTGTCGCGGAGCCCTTCGATGACATCGAGAAGGTGGTGCAGCAGGCGAATGACTCGACCTACGGGCTGGCCGCGAGCGTGTGGACCCGGGATATCAGCAAGGCGCACCGGACGGCAGCACTACTACGTGCGGGGACGGTATGGGTGAACTGCCACAACATCTTCGACGCCTCGATGCCCTTTGGCGGCTACAAGCAATCGGGCTGGGGCCGCGAGATGGGCCATGAAGCGCTGGAGCTCTACACGGAGACGAAGGCGGTCTGCGTGGCGCTGTGAACCTGTCAGAAAATGCGGCGCCTCCAAGGTGGAGGCGCTGCGTGCCCCAAACTAGCGCATTTCGCTGAAATCGACGCCGAGCTCGTTTTCGATGCGTGCGATCTTCGGACGCTCGCGCGGCTCGATGAGGGTGATCGAGATCCCCTTCTTCCCGGCGCGGGCAGTGCGCCCGCTACGATGAGTATAGTACTCCAGCTGATCCGGCGGCTGGTGGTGGATCACGAAAGCGAGTGCGTCGACGTCGATGCCGCGGGCGGCGACATCCGTGGCGATGAGCACGCGGAAGCGGCCCTTCTTGAAGGAGCGCATCACCTTGTCGCGCTCGGGCTGGGTGAGATCACCCTGAAGAACATCGACAGGGAGGCCTTCCTTCTGCAGGAGCTTGCCGAGGGTAATGGCACCGGCCTTGGTGCGGCAGAAGATGAGGCCGCGATCCTCGCCACGGCGTTTCAGGAAGCCGGCGATGAACTCCGCTTTCTCATCACGCGGGCAAACGGCGAAGCGGTGATCGATGTCTCGATTCACCACGTGCCTGCGGTCGACCGCGATCGAGTGCGGGTGGGCGGACATGCAGTCCTTGACGAGCTGCTGGATGGACTGCGGGAAGGTGGCGGAGAACAGCCAGGTGCTGAGCCGCTGGCGGGTGAAGCCGAGGATCAGCGAGAGCTCCTTCTTGAAGCCCATGCTGAGCATTTCGTCCGCTTCATCGAGGACGAGGTGCTTCACGGCATCGAGCGAGAGCGCCTTTTGGTTCACCAGTTCGACAAGGCGGCCCGGCGTGGCGACGACGATATGCGTCGGGCGCTGGAGCGCTGCGATCTGGCGGTCGATCTTGTCGCCACCGCTGACCACTTCGACGAAGGTTTTCGCGGAGCAGTGCTTGGTGAAGCGGAAGAGTTGCTTGCCGATTTGCTTCGCAAGCTCGCGGGTGGGAGCGATGACGAGCCCCTGGATCTCCTTGCGCTTCGGATCGATCTTCGTGAGCAGTGGCAGGCCGAAGGCGGCGGTTTTTCCAGTGCCGGTCTGGGCCTGCGCGACGAGATCACCTCCGTTTTCCATAAGGAAAGGGATGGTCTTCGCCTGAACTTCGGTAGGCGTGAGGATGCCGAGCTCCTCAAGACCTTGGATGAGATCGGCGGGGATGCCGAGTTCTTGGAAATTGCTCACGTGATGGATGTAAGGGCTTTTGGAGAAAAAGGTCGAATGCCGAAGCACAGCTGCCGGCGGGGCGGCAAAAGAGCGCGGGGCGAAGGTCGCCCGCCGGAAACAAAAAAGCCGTTCCTTTCGGAACGGCTTTCTTTTGAAAGGATGGCAACCCGTAGGGGAATCGAACCCCTATTGCCAGAATGAAAATCTGGAGTCCTAACCGTTAGACGAACGGGTCTTGCTATCGTTGCCGCGTGCGGCGGGCGGAAAACTAACGACACTCGCTCCCTTGGCAAGGAAAAAGCGGAAAGAAAAATGCGAGCGGCGAATCCGGACTATGAACGAAGCGTAACGATGCTGCCCCGCTTGCGGCTTGCCAGCGGTTTGAGGGCCCCTACCCTGCGGCCCCTGTCCGACAATTTGCGACCCTATTGCTCAATGAATACCGCCATCCTCTCACAAGCCGCGACCCAAGCACGCGGCCTCGCCATGGACGCCGTCCACGCCTGCAATTCCGGCCACCTGGGCCTGCCGCTGGGTTGCGCGGAAATCGGCGCCGTCCTTTTTGGCGGTGGTGGACTCCGCTACTTCCCGGATGCTCCGAAGTGGCTGAACCGCGACCGCTTCATCCTTTCCGCCGGCCACGGCTCGATGTTCCTCTACAGCTGGCTGCATCTTTCCGGTTATGCGCTGCCGCTGGATGAACTGAAGCGCTTCCGCCAACTCGGCTCGCACACCCCGGGTCACCCGGAGTCCTTTGAAACAGTGGGCGTGGAAGCCACGACCGGCCCGCTGGGCCAAGGCGTGGGCAATGCGGTGGGCTATGCCCTTTCCGCAAAACGCGCCGCCGCGAAATTCAACACCGCGGAGCACGTGATTTTCGACCAGCACGTTTTCGCCCTGCTGGGTGACGGCTGCCTTCAGGAAGGCGTGGCCAAGGAGGCGATTGCCTTCGCCGGTCATGTGGGCCTGGACAACCTGGTGCTGATCTATGACTCCAACGATGTCACGCTGGACGCGATGGCGGAGAAGACCCAGGGCGAAGATGCCGAGGGCTACTTCAAGTCGCAGCAGTGGGATGCCGTGACCATCGATGGCCACGACTTCGCCGCGATCACCGCTGCGATCAGCAAGGCCAAGGCCGACAAGAACGGCCGCCCGAAGGTGATCATCGCAAAGACGGTGATCGGCAAGGGCATCCCGCAGGTGGCCGGCACCGCCGCCGCCCACGGTGAAGGTGGCGCGAAGTTCATCGATGAAGCCCGCGCGGGCCTGGGCCTTCCGGCCGACGAGCACTTCTACGTTTCCGCCGACGTGTATGCGCACTTCGCCGGAGTGAAGGAAGAGTCGAAGAAGACCTACGATGCATGGCAGGCCACCTACAATGCCTGGGCTGCTGCCAATCCGGAGCTGGCTGCCGAGCTGACCGCCGGCGTGCCGAGCGATCTCTCCGCGAAGATCCCGGCCTTCGCCGCGGACTACAAGGATGCGACCCGCGGTGCCGGTGGCGTGGTGATCCAGGCGGTGGCCAAGGCTGTGCCGCAGTTCATCACCGGATCCGCCGACCTCTACGGCTCCACGAAGAACTACATCAAGGACGGCGGCGATTTCTCGGCGAAGAATCCGGGCGGTCGCAACATCTGGTTCGGCATCCGCGAGCACGCGATGGGTGCCATCTGCAACGGCATCGCCTATGACGGCCTGTTCCGCGCGAGCGGTGCGACCTTCCTGGTCTTCGCCGACTACGTCCGCCCCTCGATCCGCCTCGCCGCGCTTTCCAAGCTGCCGGTCACCTACATCTTCACACACGACTCCGTGGGTGTCGGCGAAGACGGTCCGACCCACCAGCCGGTGGAAACCGTCAGCGGCCTGCGCGTGATCCCGAATCTCGATGTGATCCGCCCGGCCGATGCCGAGGAAACCGCCGGTGCCTTCGTGGCTTCCCTGCTGCGCACCGATGGCCCGACGCTGCTGAGCCTGACCCGTCAGGCGGTGCCGCTGATGAACGAACTCTCCGCAGACGAGCGCCGCGAAGGCGTGCTGAAGGGCGCCTACATCGCGAAAAAGGAAAAGGGCGAGCTGAAGCTGATCCTCATGGGCAGCGGCTCCGAACTGCAGCACGCGATCGCCGCGGCCGATGAACTCGGCGAAGGTGTGCGCGTGGTGTCCGTGCCCTGCTTCGAGCGCTTCGACCGCCAGGCTGCCGATTACCAGGAGAGCGTGTTGCCAGCCGCCTGCACGAAGCGCATCGCCATCGAGGCGGGTGTTTCCGGCTTGTGGTGGAAGTACGTCGGCCTCGGCGGCAAGGTGCTCGGCATCGACCGCTTCGGCCTGAGCGCTCCGGGCAACACGGTGATGAAGGAACTTGGCATGACCAAGGACCACGTTGTCGCTGCGGCCAAGGCACTCTAATCAGATCCGGCTATTTCAAGGCGCGCTCTCCGCAAGGGGAGCGCGCTTTTTTTGTTGGGGCATCCGGCCGATCCGGAGGCCGCGCCGACCCCTCTCCAGGCCAGCGTTGGGGCGTGCCGGTCGACTCGCCGCGGATCCCCAAAAGGCATCTTACCAGCGTTCAAATGAACGCTTTCAACTCCACCGGCAAGTGTGGGCGAGGCGGCGAATTCCTAGACGGGAAAGGAACTTGTAATTTCTGTCAGACAGATTTTCATGCGGGCCTCTAACCCAAACCCTGCCCACTCATGAAACAAAAACCCATTAAGGGTACGTTTACATCCCGACTTGCCCTCCTCACCCTCGGCGCTCTTTCCGGCGCGAGCTACGCCCAAGCCACCCGGACTTGGGACGGTGGAGGAACCCCCACCAACAACATGGACATCGCCGCCAACTGGAGTGGCGATGTGGTGCCCACCGGCGCCGCCCCCGGTGACACCGCGCAATGGGATGGCAGCGTCCCCGGCGATCTTTCCCTGAACTACACGGCCGCCGGCACCGGAGCCGGGTTGGCTGCAGGGAACGGGATCTTCCTCAACATCCTGGGCACCCAGACGAGCCCTCTTACCATCAACGAAACCAGCGGCACCGCTGGCTTGCGCATCCAGAACCTCACCGTCGCTAGCGGGGCGGGTGCCCTGACTTTCGGCGGCACGGCAGGAACGGACTTCCTGACGCTGGGCTCCGGTGCCCTGCTCAACCATACTTGGGCGAACAACTCGTCAAACGCGGTCACATTCCTTTCCGATGTCGGCTTCGGTGCCGGTGGTGGAGCGACGCACGCCTTGACCCTGACCGGCTCCGGAAACTGGAACGTGAATACCAGCTTGGTCCGGACCGGCACGGGCACCATCAATGTGATCAAGG